>NZ_CAJXKQ010000003.1 GCF_913055835.1 uncultured Marinobacter sp.
TTCTGGTCATCAGACACCTCGTTTATGGTGGCGATATTACCACCTACGTTGGTGTCCGGAATCATTGAACCACTACAGGGATAGATTTCACACCGTACTTAAAGATCCTTCTGACGCCGTACAATAACGTGCGGATTGCGGATCGACTTGTCGTCCTAACGGACGGTGATCAGCAGACTACTAAATCAAAGTTTTCTTCGTCTCCTGGGTTAAGGAGGAAATGGGCGCTTATAAAACATGGAATTAAGCTGAGAGCGAGCGAGGCCTTGCAGGTTCAAATAAATACGTTTTCGCTCGAAACAGAACTCGTAAGGGCCGGAAATAAAGACATTCTGAAACAAGTCTATCTCTCTTTCCATCCCAGGTCCGAAAAGAAATGGGAGGAAGCTGTGGGGAAAGAGGGCAGGGAACAAGCCAAGGAAATTCAAAGTCTATTTGATGACACCCCCAAAGGGGATTTTGCCCAAGTTTTATCAGAGGAAATATTGGCGGCTGAAACCTTTTGCGTGCCCGAATACCTTCGCAAAGCGATTGAGGCTATAGCAGAATGACGAACACGCTGGACTTTAGCATCGAACAAAACGATATCGTAAACCATGAGGGTTCTGCATTTGTTGAGGCTTGTCCAGGAGCGGGCAAGACTCGCGTTCTCATTGGACGAGCGTCCATGCTTCGAGAGAATGACAATCATACTCGCGGTGTCGCGTTTCTTTCATTCACTAACGCTGCTGTCCACGAACTTGAGCATCGCCTTCGCGCGGGAGGTTTAATTCGTAGTCCTGTATTCCCCGACTTTATCGGAACCTTCGACAGCTTCCTTTGGCATCACCTGGTTGCGCCATTTGGAGTGAAGGGCAGCCAGGAGCAGCCAAGCCTGATCCCTGATTTGGACGACGTCCTGGTTGCCCCTTTCCCAAAGGCCCAGCCGCTGCCACTTTCTTGCTTCTGTCCGTCAGCTGGAGAGATCATAGGTGCAGCCGCTGGAAGCCAAGGTTTCAATATTGCTCAAAAAAAAAGCACTATAATCAAAGCCTATGAGACCACTGCTGCGAGGATAAGGGAACGACATTCTAGTCAAGCATTATTAAGCTATAACAGTGCTCGCCGAGAGGCGTTAGAGCGAATTCAGGATTCGTTAACTGGTCCCGTAATCGGAGCTGCTCTGCAATGCAGATTCCGCGAAATAATCGTTGATGAAGCACAAGATTGTAATCCAGATGACCTGATGATTATTTCTTGGCTGAAGTCTTTTGGTATTCCTTTAAAGGTTATGTGTGACCCTCACCAAGCCATATACCGGTTTCGCGGAGGAGTTACAGATCACCTCCTTGAATTTTCCGAAGAATTCTCGGTCTCTGACCGCAAACAACTAACCGGCAATTTCCGCTCATCGCCTAACGTGTGTAAAGCAACGGTTCAGTTTCAGGCTAAAGCGACACGAGGTCAATCCAGCAATCCCCTAGGCCCTTTGAGAGAGGATCAGACACCGGTTTTAATTCTGTCTTACAGCGGCAAATCAGTCCCTTCTTCAATTGGAGATAGATATGTAAGTCACCTGCAGCAGAAGGGGATGGAGACCCGTTACGGTATAGTCATCGCAGCAACAAAAGCGAGTGCTCATGCTGCCGTAGGCAATTCAAAACCAGTTAAAAAAAGAGACAAGGTAGTTTGTCTCGCTGAGGCAGTCGTAGGTTTCCGCTTAGCTACGACTTTTCACGAATCGAAAGCAATTTTACAAGAAGTGCACCAGATCGTATTGGAGCTTGAAGGTAAACTCGCGGATATTTCCTATCACGAATACGTTAAGGCATCAGAAATCGACGAAATCTCTTGGCGTCCAAGAATTCTTCGCTTACTTGAAGGCTTACAATTTAATCCGAGGATACATCTGGACGCCCGATCTTGGCATGGTCATATAAAGAGTTATCTATCGAGTGAAATAGAGATCGAAGATGGGGTTTCCATTTCACAAAAATTGAGATGGAACGCAGAACTCGATTCAGTATTGAGAACGCCACAAGAAAAAGATGTTAAGGCAAAAACGATTCATTCTGTCAAAGGAAAGGAGTTTCCTTCAGTTTGTGTTGTAACCACAGCTCAGACGTTGAAGGGGATTTTGGACTTTTTAGAAAATGGAGAGCCGAGAAATAAGTCCGAAGAAGCTCGTAAATTGTATGTTGCTGTTTCTAGGGCACAAAAATTTCTAGTGATTGCAGCTCCGAAGAGTCAGGCCACAAGGTTGAAGCAACACCTCGGGCAATCAGGTACAGAGGTCGATTTTGAAGAAGTCTGAAACAGTAGAGCTGACGGATCTTCGCTTACAAGCATGCTATTCGAAATTATATTCAGGTCCAGACCTTGCCATTCCACATCCATAATTTTATTGAGTCAGCGTTACAACGAGCTTGAGAATAAGACTTGGCATTACCAACCGGCGCTTATTTTTTCAGACGGCTCGCTAAGTAACCACAGTAATTCCATAGAGCGATCCCCATTCAAGCGCAAAGGGGCTCCACGCATCCTCAGTCTTGAACATCCGAAAAGTATTACTGAAAGAAATCACGAAAACACCAGAGAATCATAGCTATAGGCGAGTGGACGACGAATTTAGTACTTCCTGTGAAAATTTAGCACTTGTTGTGGTGATTCTTTAGCACTTTCTGTGGTCGTCCAAATTGAACCGAATGATTGACCTTTGAGCAAAGAATACTGCGCATAATGTATATTATGTTAAATCCGGCATAGACACACTCAAGTTCAATCCCATAAAGTCGTTACACTCCAAACGCCCAACTCACCCATCCGGCTCTCAGGTGTTTTCCAATGAAGTGGTTCCGGTTGTCTCTGGTTTCCGTATTGCTCTGTTCTGTGGCAGCCGTTCATGCCGCGGCGGATCAGGAAACTATTCGGATCACCACGGGCCACTGGCCTCCATATATTGATGAGGAGCGTCCGGGTGGCGGCTTTCTGGCGCAGATTATCCGTGAGGCTTTCGCCGCCGAGGACATTCAGGTGGAGTTTTCGTTTTTCCCCTGGTCCCGGGCGCTTGCTTTGGTCAAATCCCGGGAGTACCAGGCTTCGGCTGTCTGGTCATGCACTGCCGACCGGAAACGCGAATTTCTCTATTCCGCGCCGATTCTGCCCTATCAGTATGTGTTTTATCATCGCCGGGAGATGCCATTTGATTGGGATTCCCTGTCAGATCTGGCGGGCATGAATGTGGGGCTTACCCAGGATTACAGCTATGGGGAGACGCTCAGCGGTGCCATCGAGAGTGGACTGGTAGACGCCGACGTCACCACTTCCGATCTGGCCAACTTTCGAAAGCTCCTGCTTGAGCGCATTGATCTGTTTCCGATGGATCCGGTGGTTGGTGAAGCAATGATCGCCGAACAGCTCGGGCCGACCGCCAGGGACAGATTGGAATTCCATCCCCATCCCTTGAGGAGTGCTCTCTATCATCTCCCGTTTTCGCGGGATGATCCCGAGGCGGGTCGACTCAAGCGGGCTTTCGATCGTGGCCTGGCAAAACTGCGTGAGAGCGGTCGCTACCGGGAGATCATCCAGAATGCCCTGGAAGCTCACAGTTCCTCGGCGGCGGCCGCAATATTGGAAGAAAAGCTGGTGAACTGGGATGAGAATCCGGGTTCCTGTGGCTAGGAATCCGTGTCGGTTTCCTCAACCACATTCTCCACGTGGCTCTTTGCCAGCTCTTCCAGGGTCATGTATTCACATTCCTTTTCGGCCTTAAACGAGTCCGCGGAATCAATAAGAATATTGTCATCGCGCATAAATCGGCGCCCCAGCAGCGCCGGATAGGAAAACTTGCCGCGGTCTGTCAGTGAAAACTGCGTGGTATGTGTGGTTCCGGCAATGCAGAAATCCATCATCACCACGTAGCGCTTTTGGGATGGCGCACCTTTGCGTTTGATCAAAACGGTTCGCTCAACCGGTCTTTCAAATTCGAGGATCACATCTTCATGGTCCAGCTCGCCTTGTGTAGGTTGATCCTCATGGTCACCAAGCGGGATCTGGAAGCTGACCCATTCCTCGCCGTCGCGCTCAAAGCCCTCAATGTTTACCGCGTGCAGAGACGACGTTTTGGCGCCTGTATCGAGTCGCGCCTTCAGCCTCAGGTTGGTATCTTTCATGACTACCCATTCAACATAGCCAAGGGTTTCCGGCGGTCGCTGCTGATTATTGTTGGCATCGGTCTCTGCGGAAACCACCATCGCAGACGGCAAAACCAGTGCCGCAGCCAACAACGCCATCTTAACAAACCTCATTCAATACCTCCTGCAAATACCTGTAAATCCGGGAAAAACGATAAAAATCTGTGCTCAAGCTCCTCATGGTTTGCACGAATTTCTGTAATCATGCCGGCGAATTCGTTCCTGAAGCGTATGCGCCCTGCAACCCGATCCAGTGCGTAGCCGATGTTCTCGAGGTCTTTGTAGGCTCCGAACCAGTCGTTCCACACCATCCTTCGGGTCACCCGGGCCATTTTTTCCGGCATCAGATGTTCTTTTTTCTGAAGTTCGTCATAGATACGGCCAATAAAGGCCTCACGTTCAATGTCGCTGAACCGGCTCCAGTGCTTGAGCAAAAAATGATCGTAGAGAATATCGAGTGCAACGCCGGCGAATCGTCGCCGTTGAGTAGAGAACACCTGCTTGCTGGCCAGCACGTCGGGGTGCTGGTCGGTGAAGCTGTCAACGGCGCGGTGGTGGCGAACGCCCTGCTTCACTGCATCCGGGAGTGCCGAGAGATCGACACCCCGGGTAAAGTCACCGAGGATGCTTCCCACCCTTGCTTCGGGTGAGTCCGGCGCGAGAAATACATGGGCCAGATGGTTCAAACAGTCTCCCCGGTGGCCTGGTTTCAGAAATTGAATTGAATGCCGACGCCCAGACCATCGATTTCGGCATCACCATCTTCATAGTAACGCATGTATTCAAGGTTGCCGGACAGGTTGGGCGCAAACTCCATATTCATGCCGATGCCATAGGACACATCCGTTTCGTCCTCCGTCGCTGTTCCCAGGACGGACGAAGCCTCGATTTCGACTCTGGTAAAGCCGAGGATAGCGTACGGCGTAATCGGCGATTCGTTGGCCAGATTAAACGTGGCGTAGCCTCCGAAGAAGTTATCCAGTGAATAGTCGACCCCGCCGATGCGCTCATCGTCCACTCCGAAACCACCCCGGGCTTCAATTCCCAGGTACGGCGTCGCCATCGCACCAACCTTGGCAGAAAGGGTGCCTACATCGGCGTCTGCGTTACCGCTTTCGAGATTCACAAAGGTGTAGTTCAGGCCTGTGTAAAGACCGCCAACGCCAGATTTGTACATGTCCTGAGCAGAAGTTGTCCCTGCAGCAGCCAGGCCGGTAGCAAAAACAACGGCAATCGAACGTGCGTGTTTCATCTTGGTATCTCCTTAACCGAATCATTCGGTGTACATCGCTGAACTTGCATCAGGCTCACGAAATTTTCCATGAGAAAGATCCGCATTTACGTGTTATTTACACCGATTTAATTCGCCGGTAATTTCAGCATTCACGGGGTGTTACCTTGCGGAAGCCCCAACCCACAGGTATTCTGACGCCGTCTCCCGCTATAAGCTGGCTCGAGCATCCATTGAGAAATCTCTACCCCGTTATTTTTATTGTCAGCGTCATGTTCGTGCTTTTGAGCATCTTCATGACACTGCCTGTCATTTTGCTTGCGGGCTCCGAAACGCCGAATGCCATGGCGTTTGCGGAATCGGCCGCTATTGTCTGTGGCCTGGGAATCCTCGGGATGGCCGCTACCTACAGCAAACCACGGGATCTGAAGCCCCGTTACATGTTTGTGCTTACGGTATCGTCCTGGTTCATCATTGCGCTCTTTTCGTCTCTTCCTTTCTACCTCAGCGACCTTGGAATTTCCGCCGCTGACGCTTTCTTCGAAGGCACGTCGGGTATCACAACCACGGGCGCAACCGTCCTCAGTGGCCTGGACGACATGGATCGGGATCTGCTGATCTGGCGATCGATTCTGCAATGGATCGGAGGCATCGGGATCATCGGTATGTTCGTTGCGGTGCTTCCGTTTCTTCGCGTCGGTGGTATGCGCTTGTTCGCCACAGAGTCCTCCGAGTGGACGGATAAAGCGCTGCCGAGAATGAAAACCCTCAGCCGTGGCCTACTTGTGGTTTATCTGGTGTTCTCGGTCATAGCGGTGGTTACCTACTACTTCTCCGGCATGACGCTCTTCGATGCCTTTAACCATGGTCTCACCAGCATTGCCACCGGCGGCTTCTCCACGTCGGATCTTTCCATGGGCAAGTTCAATGATCTGATCCTCATGGAAGCCACGCTGTTCATGATTATCGGCAGCCTGCCCTTTTTCCTTTTTGTACGCGAGATGCACGGCCAGCACGGTGTCCTGTTCAGAGACCAGCAGGTTCGGCTGTTCCTGGCAATCCTGTTCTTCGTGCCCCTGCTGCTGACGCTCTATCGCTGGATGGTGTCACCCGTACCCTTTGACCCCATTCACAACTACGCGGCCACCCTGTTTAACGTAACCTCCGTGGTGACCACCACGGGGTATGCGTCCGAGGATTATTCAGCCTGGGGCCCGCTGGCGTTTGTCCTGTTCTTCTTCCTCATGTTCGTGGGCGGCTGTTCCGGTTCCACCGCCGGCGGCATGAAGATTTTCCGGTTCCAGCTTTCTCTGATCATTCTGCGGGAACAGTTGATGCGACTCCTGCACCCCCGTGCCGTGCTTACCCGGAACTATAATGGTCGGGCAGTGAGCGATGAGATCATCTCATCCATGATTGCCTATACCTTTATTTTCCTGCTCTGCCTCCTCTTGATCACAGTGGCCCTGGCTGCAATGCAGCTGGATTTTGTGACAGCCCTGTCAGGCGCCCTCACCTCGCTGACCAATGTGGGGCCGGGGCTGGGTGACATTATTGGTCCGGCAGGCAACTTCGGGCCTCTGCCCGATGCTGCCAAATGGGTGCTGTCGGTGGGCATGCTGATGGGGCGCCTTGAGATCCTGAGCGTTGTAATCGTACTTTCGCCGGCGTTCTGGCGGAGCTGAGGATTATTTCAGCCAGAGGATGGCCGGGTTCTCGAGGGGAAGGTTCAGCCGCTCATCCCGTACGCGAAGACGGGGCGTGTAGTGTCCTTCGGGCCTTGTGGGCACCGTGCATTCGTAAAGACAGGTGTGGGCGGATCCACTGAGCGGATGCTTCATTTGCATGGCGGCTACGGTTCTTGGCCCGAACTCTGATGGTTCCGCCACCAGTTCCACCGCTATGCGCTGCTCATCAATCCCGTCAAGATAGACTTCGACAGTGTAGATCTGGCCTTCCGGGCTTTCGCTCCCGTTAAAACTGTTGAATCGCAGTCGGGGCCAATGCTGTGCTATTGCCCTGGATTCCTGCAGCATCTCCGTCGCGGTATCACAGCTGCGATACCGGCCTTTTTCGGTCATGGGAAGGTAGAGCTTTTCGACGTACTCACGAACCATGCGGTTGGCGGAGTAAGCCGCTGTCAACTGATCCATGCTGGCTCGCATCCGGTTCAGCCACTGCCGGGGAATGCCTTCGCCATCCACGTCGTAGAAGCTCGGAACCACCTCGTTTTCAAGCAGATCAAACAGCTCGTTTGCGTCCGAGAGGTCGTGGTCATGGTTGTTGGAACCACTCAGTTCATCAAAGGTGGCGCCGGGTCGAATGGCCCAGCCCACGTCCTTGTTCCAGGCTTCCGCCCACCAGCCGTCGTACTGGGACAGGTTCAGCCCACCGTTTACCAGCACCTTCATGCCACTGGTGCCACAGGCCTCCCAGGGGTGTCTCGGACAGTTCAGCCAGACATCCACCCCCTGGATCAGCTGATTGGCTACGCCCAGATCGTAGTCTTCAATGAACACGACCTTGCCTTCCACATCCGGTCGCCTTGAAAACGCTTTCCACTGGCGGATAATGTCCTTTCCGGGCTTATCGTAGGGGTGGGCCTTGCCGGCGAGAACAATCTGGACAGGGCGATCCCTGCTTGCCAGGAGCTTGAGCAGCCGGTCCTGATCCTTGAGTAAAAGGTCCGGTCGTTTGTATTCGGTAAAACGCCGGGCGAAGCCCAGGGTCAGGGTTTCATGGTCGAGTAATAGACCGCAGGCGGCAGAGTGATCAAAGCCCGGATTCTGCTCGCAATGCTGGCTTGAGAGCCGTCTGCGCAAATAACTGATCAGCCGGGCCCGCTGCAGGCGTCTCATTTCCCACAAGGCCTCATCGGTGATATCCGTCATTGGGCAGGACTTCATGAGTGGGCGGCGCCACCGGTCCTTACCGCAGGCCTGGGTCCAGATAGCGTCGGATTCCGGGGAGTCCCAGCTTGGCGTGTGAATGCCATTGGTCACATAGTCTGCTGGAATGTCCTCGGCAGGCCACCGGGGAAAGAAAGGCTGAAAAATGGTCTGGGTAACCTTCTGGTGGATCCGGCTGACCCCGTTAAACCGGCCGCTCATGTTCAGGGCCAGTAGCGCCATATTGAGTTTCGGGCTTCCGGGCTGATTGCCTGTGTCACCGTTTTCGCTTCCCAAAGCCATGAGCTGGTCGATGTCCAGTTCCCGCCCATCAAGCCATGGCGCAAGGTACAGGCGAAGCAGCGAGCGGGAGAAATGGTCAAAGCCGGAGGCCACCGAGGTGTGCGTGGTAAACAGGTTGGTTGCCCTGGTTGCGGTACGGGCAACCTGGAAATCGCTGTTGTGCTGATCTTGCCAACTGAAGGCTCGCTCAACCAGTGCCAGGGCGCAATGGCCCTCGTTGAGATGGCACAGGGCGGGTTTTCGTCCCAGCTGTTCGAGCAGTCGCCAACCACCGATTCCCAGCACCATTTCCTGTTGCAGGCGTTTTTCCGGGTCGCCGGTGTAAAGCTCGCTGGTAATCCCGCGGTCGCCGGGTTCATTGCGCGGATCGTTACTATCGAGCAGTAGCAATTCGCACCGGCCCACTTGTGCTTTCCAGGCGCGCAGGCGTACGTGCCTCCCGGGGAAAGGCACAACCACCCTCACCCACTGGCCTTCATCATCCCTGAGGGGGGAAACCGGCAGCATCGTCGGGTCGTTGTAGGGGTAAAACTCGAGCTGTTCACCATCGGTACTGATGGCCTGGCGGAAATAACCCTGCTGGTAAAGAAGGCCCACGGCTACCACGGGGACACCCAGATCGCTCGAGGCCTTGAGGAAATCCCCGGCAAGTACCCCCAGTCCACCGCTATAAAGCGGCAGAGATTCGCTCAGCCCGTACTCCATGCAGAAGTAGGCGACGCCCTCACCCAGATCCCCGGGGCATTCCGAGGTATACCAGGTATCGGCCTCGATAAACTGACTGTGCGCCGACATCTGATCAAGGTAGCGCTTCCGGAAATCCGGATCGGCAGCCAGCTCTTCCAGCCTGTCGCCGGATACACTGTTCAGCACCAGCCAGGCGTTCCGGGTGGTGTCCCAGATTTCTTCATCAAGGGCACGCCACAGATCATCTGTGCCATGGTGCCAGGTCCATCGCAGGTCCAATGCCAGCTTAAACAGCCCATTCAGGGATTCCGGCAAGGACCGCGTGGTGTAGGCTGCCAGCGTCAAGTTTGAGCTCCGATCAGGGTGGTCGGTTTATCAGCGAGCGGTCACTACGGCAACCTTACCTTTCAGTCGTTCCATGAAAGTTCTCCCTGTTGTTTCTAATAGGCTTGCTGGCGCCGAACCGGAAAATAGTTAACGGGCATATGATGACTTTTTAACCAGTGGATCAGTGATGAGATGGTGAAACCATCGTTTTCAACGCCCTCAAAATCGACCCCAATCCCCTTGTCGGATTTTCTCACCACATGGGCCTTAAGGCGACGGAACCGCTTTTCCTGGGTGTCAGGAAAACGGAATTCCAGTTCTACGGTCTGGTTTAACTGAACGTCGGTGTAGTCAGTGGCAATAAACAGCCCACGTTTGGAGGCATCGCGGATCTGTCCGGTGGCCACCGGCATCCCGCGTTTGTAGACCAACAGGCCAAGCTTTCCCTGTACGCGTTTACTGAGTCTGTGTTCCATGTTCCCCCCTCGAGACTCGTCCGGAACGCAATTGTTAGTACTGCCTGTATTTTATATCGAAGGTTCGGGGGCGCCTCTTTGATTCTGATCAAAATTTGGTCAGTCTTGGCGGAGGCGTCCATGCCGCTTTATCGCTTCGGCAACTCGGTTGGACAGGTCCTCCTCGGAAAAATTCCAGTCCAGTTGCCAGATCCAGTTATTTGTAACCGTGCCCGGTGTATTGAATCTCGCCTCTGTTCCCAGCCCCAGGAAATCCTGCATGGGTACCACAGCCAGAGAGCAGACAGACCGGAAAGCGGCCTCAATCACCGGCCAGGGCATGCCGTCACCGTTGGTTCCCAGATAGTTATCCACATAGCGCCGGGTGTGATCATCCAGGCTTCGGTACCAGCCCAGCGTGGTGTCGTTATCGTGGGTACCGGTGTAGACAAGGTCGCGGCTATGGTGGTTGTGCAGTAAGTGGGGATTGTCAGGGCTGCCATCAAAACCGAACTGCATCACGGTCATCCCCGGCAACTGGAACCGCTTACGAAGCTCTTCCACATCGTCACTGATGATTCCCAGGTTTTCGGCGACAAGGGGCAAGTCCGGGAACCGGTTGAAGCAGGCCTGTAGAAAATGGTCGGCTGGGCCGGGAACCCAATAGCCGTACCTGGGTTCCGGCGTACCCGCCGGAATTTCCCAGTAGGCCTGCAGGCCGCGAAAATGATCAATCCTGATCAGGTCAAACATATGGCGTTGGCTTTCGAGGCGTTCCAACCACCACTGGTAGCCAGCTTCCGCCATGGCCTGCCAGTTGTAGAGCGGATTTCCCCAGTGCTGGCCGTCCGGGGAAAAGTAATCCGGAGGAACACCGGCAACAACCGTGGGCTCGCCGTGGGCATCGAGTTTGAACAAATGCCGGTTGGCCCAGACATCGGCGCTGTCGTGGGCAACAAAAATAGGAATATCACCGAACAACAGGATGCCCCTGCTTCTCGCGTAGTCGCGCATTGCCTGCCACTGGTGATGAAACAGGAACTGCTCGAAGCGTATCCTGGCCACCCGCGACTGGTGTTGCTGAGTAAATGCCTGTAGTGCTTCTGGATCGCGATCTCTCAGCGGCTGAGGCCAGTGAAGCCAGCCGGGGGATTCCTGAACCTCCCGAATGGCGACAAACAGGCAGAAGTCATCAAGCCAGTAATCATTCTTCGCCCGGAAGTTCTCGTAACCCGCCAGATCCAGACCCCGAAGGTTTTCTCCCCGGCCTTCGAAAAACCGCTGGGCGGCGATACTCAGGAGCTGTTCACGAGATTCTGCGATGGGCTGTGTCAGTTCTGTATCTGCCAGCAGGCCGGACTGAAGAAGTTCTGACAAGTCGATGAAATCCTGGTTGCCAGCGTGGGCGCTCAAAGACTGATAGGGTGAGAGATCCTGATGGGTTGGGCCGAGGGGCAGCGTCTGCCATACGGTTATCCCGCTGGCGGCCATGAAATCGATGAAGCGGCGTGCACCGGCCCCCAGCACGCCCAGTGTGCCCGGCAGGCAGGTCGGATGCAGCAGTACGCCGGCCCTTCTGAGGCTGAACAGATCCTTGGTGTTCGTCAACGTCATGCCGGATTATCCGCTTCGTGTCCCGGACGCATGGTTCCGCCACGGGCGGGTTCTCCGCTGCCCTGGCTGAGCTGCTGGAACACCAGCGGCGGCGCCGGGTAGTGGATCATGTCATACAGGTTCACCAGGTGGCGCCGGTAAAGGTGCTCGAAATCGCTGACAATCTGAGCCGGGTTGTAGTCGCCAAACCACCAGAACCAGTCAGACCCTTCACAGATCGCCAGTTGCCGCATGGCGGCCTCTTTTTGCTCCGCGTTGAGGCTGCCGTTATCCATCACGCGGTCGAAGTGGATTTTCGCTTCGCACAGCAAATCCCAGGCGCGGTTCTTGTCGGGGTCACCAATCCAGGTTGAAAAGGTGCCGTAAATCCAGCTACCGGCGACCAGCTTTGGCAGGCGAACCGGCTCAGCAACCGGGTTCGCAACCAGATCGCTGTAAGTGGTCAGTTTCAGTTTCGGATGGTTGGCAAGCACGCGATACAACTCGTCCAGAAAGTGAAACCCGTTTTCCGGGTAGTATTCCCAGGCATTTTCCCCATCCATGATCACGGAAATCACAGGCCGCGTTTTGCCTTTACCCTGCCCCGCGATGTTTTCCATGTGGTGAACCAGGTCGCCAACGGCATCTTTGGCATGCCAGTCCGCGTAGGTGAACCCGATAAGGTCTGACAGGCCATCATCCCGAAAGAACACAGACGTGTCTGATTCACCGAAGGTGTAGGGCTGGTGAATACCGTAGTCCGGCAAGTCCGGGTTTTCTTTCCTGGCGTGGTTAAGACTGTTGTGGACTACGGAATCCCCGCTGGCAGTCCATCTGAACTGATGGTCGTCTAGCAAGGCCAGGGTCGCCTGGCTGAGGCCGCCCTCGGAAGCCCAGCAACCCGAAGGAGTGACCCCGAAAAACCGCTGAAACACGGCTTTGCCCTGCTGTAGTTGCCAGGCCGCACGTGTTTCACCCTCCGGATACCGGCTATGCACTGGCAGTGCGATATCCGGCATGGCCTCGCGGGCAGACTCAAGGTCGATCAGCAGAGGCAGCATGGCATGGGTATAGGGGCTTACGGACAGCTCAACCTGGCCTTTCTGGGCAAGGTGGCGGTAACGGGGGCCGATGCCGGATAACACGTCAAAGATCACATCCAGGAGAGCCCTCCGGTCATCCATTGAAAAGCTATGGCCTTTTTCCTGAAGGCTCTGAATGCAATGGCTGTTACGGCGGATCGTCTCACCCATCCAGCCGAGGTGGTACCACACCAGCAGATCGGAAAGGAATCGGCTGGAAATGTACCTCTGAAGTTCCGGTTTCCCACGGTACACCTCGGCCAGTTCTGCCAGCCGTGCGTAGGCGGGATAGCGATTGACGATTCGCTCCCGGTTGGCGCGAAGGGATTTTTCCATCAACCCGAGGAACGCCGGTGTTCCGGTTTCTGGCAACTGCTCTGCTACCAGTGCGGCCAACAGAGGGTCGCCGATCTCGCCGGCGCCATGACGCCATTTCTCAATCTGTATCAGGTAGGTTTCAATCTGCTCAAGCAGTACGGGGGCAAAGTTCACCACCGCCCTCGCCTCAGGATTCGCTTCAAGATGCGCCGCCATGTCACTGTAATCCTTGATGGTATGCAGGTACACCCAGGGAAACAGGAACTGATCAGTGCGCATGTCCTGATAAGACGGCTGGTGCATATGCCAGCACAAAACAACCGGGGTTCTGGAGTCAGAGGCCATGGGGATAATCCTGCCCGAGCATCTCGGGCGTGATCAGCACAATACCTTTGGGAGAAACATGAAACCGCTTGCGGTCCTCGGCGGCGTCGAAACCTATCCGCGTGCCTTCCGGAATACGGCATCCCCGATCAATCAGGGCATTGCGGATATGACAATGGCGACCCACCTCAACATCCGGATAGATAACCGAATCTGAAATTTCGCTGAAGGAATGCACCATAACCTGGGAGAAAAGCAGGGAATGTTTCACCAGCGAACCGGAAACAATGCACCCGCCTGCCACCATGGAATCCACGGCCATGCCGCGACGGTTATCGTCGTCGAACACAAACTTGGCCGGCGGAAGTTGCTCCTGGTAGGTCCATATCGGCCAGTGTGAATCGTAGAGGTTCAGCTCCGGGCTGATGCCGATGAGCTCAAGGTTTGCCTGCCAGAGAGCATCAACAGTACCAACGTCCCGCCAGTAGGCGGGTTTGTTCTCCACCGGGTTGCGGAACGGGAAAGCGACCACCCGCAGGCGCTTGATCACCGAAGGAATGATGTCCTTGCCAAAATCATGGGAGGAGTTGCCATCCATCTGATGGTCGCGCATTAATTCATCAAACAGGACCTGGGTGCTGAACACATAGATACCCATGGATGCGAGTGCCTTCCCGGGTTGGCCGGGCATCGGCCTTGGCTGCTCGGGCTTTTCGACGAATTCAGTGACTGTGAGTTCATCATCCACCGACATCACGCCGAATGCGGAGGCTTCCTCGAGCGGTACCTCGATACAGCCAACCGTGATATCGGCATCATTTTCCACGTGATGGGCCAGCATGGTGCCGTAATCCATCTTGTACACGTGGTCGCCAGCCAGAATCAGCACATACTCGGGCTGGTGGCTGCGAATGATATCGAGGTTCTGCAGTACGGCATCGGCGGTTCCCTCATACCAGGAGGTTTCGATGCGTTGCTGGGCCGGTAGCAGCTCGACAAATTCATCAAGTTCGCCCCTGAGGAATCCCCAGCCACGCTGGATATGGCGTATCAGGGAATGGGATTTGTACTGGGTAATAACGCCAACCTGGCCAATGCCCGAGTTAATGCAGTTGGAAAGTGGAAAATCGATGATGCGGAACTTTCCGCCGAAGGGCACCGCCGGCTTGGCGCGCCACTTGGTCAGATCGTGAAGGCGGGAGCCCCGCCCTCCGGCAAGAACCAGTGCAAGAGTCTGACGAGTGAGACGACTGACGAAACGCTTGGCCGTTTGCATAGCTGCTTCCCTGAAGAAAACCTTCCCTGTGACCGGTCGTTCAACCGCAAGGGTTTGCCACGTTTTTGACGCCTTAAACTATATTAGAACACTAGCACGGAATTATGACGTAAACTTGTTTTGGGTCATTTTTTAAACAGGCCCGTTCGCGTCCAATGAACGGACGCGTAATGCGCTTCACCTGGTCAGGAACAGCACGGTCTATGGACAGCCCAACGCTCAGCGAATTCGACCTTCATCTCTTCGGCGAAGGCCGTCACTGGCACATCTACAACGTGCTGGGTGCCCATGTTTGCCGGAATAAAAACGCTGAAGGCGTTCGTTTCGCCGCCTGGGCGCCACATGCCAGGGCGGTCAGCGTTGTCGGCGATTTCAACCACTGGAACGCAGGCACCCACCCCATGTCCCTGCATGCTGGAACCGGCGTCTGGTCCTGTTTTATTCCGGGCATTGGCACCGGCGCACTCTACAAATTTGCCATTACCACGGAAAAAGGCCATCACATCCTGAAAACCGACCCTTATGGGCAAGCGTTTGAACTGAGGCCCTCTACGGCTGCCAGGGTAACCGAGCGGGGCCATTTTGGCTGGAGCGATGGCGATTGGCTTGCAAGACGGGGCCGCTGGAACTGGCAGGACTCCCCCATTTCGATCTACGAGGTCCATGCCGCCTCCTGGCGCCATCACGGATCCGGCCGTTGGCTGACCTATCGAGAGCTGGCGGACCAGCTGATTCCCTATGTCCTGGAGATGGGCTTTACCCACATTGAGCTTTTGCCCGTAACCGAACACCCCCTGGACGAATCCTGGGGTTACCAGACCACAGGCTACTACGCCCCGACGAGTCGTTTCGGTAGCCCTGACGATCTCCGTTACCTGGTGGACCAGTGCCACCGGCACAACATCGGCGTTATCCTGGACTGGGTGCCGGGGCACTTCCCTACCGATGAACACGCCCTGGCCCGGTTTGATGGCAGCGCGCTTTACGAACATGAAGACCCTCGCAAGGGGCGCCATCAGGACTGGGGCACACTCATCTACAACTACGGCCGGCATGAGGTGCGGAACTTTCTGATCGGCAGTGCCCTGTTCTGGCTGGATGCCTTTCATATCGATGGGCTGCGGGTGGACGCCGTGGCCTCCATGCTTTACCTCAATTATTCCCGCAAAGAGGGCGAATGGCTCCCCAACGAGTACGGCGGCCATGAAAACCTGGAAGCCATTGAGTTTCTGCGTGAACTGAACCGGGTCTGTCAGAGCCGCTTTCCGGGAACCCTGGTTTGTGCCGAAGAATCCACCTCCTGGCCACGTGTAACCCGGCCACCGGAAATTGGCGGTCTTGGCTTCAACCTCAAATGGAACATGGGCTGGATGCACGACACCCTGGATTACCTGGCGCAGGACCCGGTTTACCGCCAGTACCATCACGACAAGCTGACCTTCGGCCTGTTGTATGCGTTTTCCGAGAATTTCCTGCTCCCCCTGTCCCACGACGAGGTAGTTCATGGCAAAGGCAGCCTGATCAACAAGATGTCCGGCGACGAATGGCAGCAGCGGGCCAGTTTGCGGGTACTTTTCACCTATATGTTCTGCTATCCGGGCGCCAAATTGCTGTTTATGGGCGGTGAATTCGGTCAGCGTCGGGAATGGAGCGAATCCCGGGAGCTGGACTGGTCACTGTTGGAATATCCGGAGCACCAGGGCATCAAAAAGCTGGTGCAGGACCTGAACGGTGTTTACCGGCGGGAAGTCTCGCTGCACGGCGCCAGTTTCACCCCGGACGGCTTTGAATGGATCGATTGCCACGATTCGCCCCAGTCTGTGATCAGCTTTCTGCGAACCGCTAACGGGGAAACCTCGGTGATCGTGGTCAATTTTACCCCCATGCCCAGGCACCACTATCGAATCGGGCTGCCCCGGGGTGGCGATTGGCGGGAAATCTTTAATTCTGACTCGGAGTATTACGGCGGCAGCAACCTCGGTAACCCTTATCCCATGGCCGCGGAAGAACAACACTGGATGAACCGCAACTGGTCACTGGAACTTACCCTGCCACCTCTGGGCGCCATTATCCTGAGGCCAGCGTTATGATCCGGGTTCTATTTGCCACCAGCGAGGTTTATCCGCTGGTGAAGACCGGCGGTCTTGCCGACGTCTCCGCCAGTTTGCCGGAGGCACTCTGCCGCCTGGAATACGATGTCCAGATACTGCTGCCAGGCTACCCGGATGCCGTCAAAGCGGCTCGCAAGGCGGGTTCGCGCAGAAAGGCTCGTTTTCAGCTGGGTCAGTACAATGTCAGCCTCTGGCAGACCAGGCTACCAGGTACGGCAGTAACCCTTTGGCTGGTAGACTGCCCCCCGCTTTTCGACCGGCCCGGCAACCCCTATAGAAACGAAGAAGGCAAAGACTGGTGGGACAACGCCCACCGGTTTGAACTGTTCGGCAAGGTGGGCGCCATGATCGCCATGGGCGAAGCGGGTGTGAACTGGAGGCCCGATCTGGTGCACTGTAATGACTGGCAAACGGGGCTGATCCCCGTGTTTCTCGAGGCCTATCAAGACCGCCCGGGCACTGTGTATACCATTCACAACCTCGCCTATCAGGGTCTGTTTTCCCATGAGACATTCCGTGCCCTGGGCCTGCCTGATTCACTCTGGAGCCTTGAGCAACTGGAATTCTACGGCCAGCTCTCGTTCATCAAAGGCGGACTGGCATTCAGTGACCGGATTACCACCGTAAGCCCCACCTATGCCCGGGAAATCCAGACTCCGGAATTCGGCAATGGCCTTGATGGACTACTCCGGCATCGGCAACACGCCCTGACTGGCATTCTCAACGGCATTGATTCCCGGGTCTGGAACCCTGAGACGGATCCGGAGCTGGTCTTTCACTATGGACGTGATCACCTGAAGAACAAGGCCCAGTGCCAGGCCAGCCTGCAACAGGAACTTGGGCTGGAGGTAAATGGCAGACCCCTCATGGGCTTTATTGGCCGATTGGTGGAACAGAAAGGCGTGGACTGGTTAGTGTCCGTGATGCCCATGTTGCTGGAACAAGGCTGCCAGTTTGCAATTCTTGGCTCTGGTGAAGAGCGTTATGAGGAACCCCTTAAACAACTTGCCAGGCAATGGCCGGGGCAGATGTCCCTCACCCTGGGCTACAACGAGGGGCTCTCCCATCGAATCACGGCGGGCTGCGATCTGTTCCTGATGCCCTCAAGGTTCGAGCCCTGCGGGCTTAACCAGATGTACAGCCTCCGCTACGGCACCATTCCGGTGGTGCACGGTGTGGGAGGACTCTCCGATACGGTACAGGACCCCCAGGATGTTGGAATCGACAAGGCCAACGGCTTCAAATTTACCGGCGCCAGTGCCGAGGCCCTCCTTGCCTCCATCAACCGGGCGCTGCAGGTTTTCGAGAAACGCAAACAGTGGCGGAGGTTGCAGGAAAACGGCATGGGGATCGATTATTCCTGGAAACAGCGGGCTCGCACCTATGGCGAACTGTATCAGCGCATTCTCAAAGAACGTGATCAACAAAAGCTTGACTAGTGCGAGCGTTTGCCCGCCTGGAGGCAACCAAAATGCATAAAGCAACTGAATTCCGACTTGAGGCCCACCCCCTGATTCCAGAGTCCCTGGAGCGGCTGGAAGAGCTCGCAAACGATCTGTTTTACAGCTGGGATCACGGGGTGCGCAGCCTGTTCGCGCGGATAGACCTTCGGCTCTGGCAAAAAGTAGAGCACAACCCGAAGCTGTTCCTGCGACGTGTCGCCCAGGACCGGCTCGACGAAGCCTCGGAAGACCGGGCGTTTCTGGCCGAATATCGCCGGGTGCTGAGCAGCTACGATGCCTATCTGGAGGCGGGCCCCGGCCCTGAGGTAACGGAGAAGCTCGACCCTGAGCAGGCCCTGGTTGCGTACTTTTGCGCTGAGTTCGGATTCCACGAGAGTTTTCCGATCTATTCCGGAGGCCTGGGCATCCTGGCCGGCGATCACTGCAAGGCCGCCAGTGATCTCGCCTTGCCGTTTGTGGCTGTCGGGCTGTTGTACCAGCAGGGCTATTTTATTCAGAGCATTGACGCCCATGGCCAGCAGATTGCGCGCTATCAATCCCATTCCAGCGATGAACTGCCCATAACCCCAGTTGAACTCGACGGCCAGGTTTTGAAGGTATCCGTACCCTTCCCTGGTCGCGATGTGGTGGCTCGGGTCTGGGAGGCACGGGTGGGCCATATCCGGTTGTACCTGCTGGACAGCAATACCGAGGAAAACAGTCCCGAGGACCAGAACCTAACGCTGCAGTTGTATGGTGGCGATGAATCCACGCGCATCAGCCAGGAAATGCTGCTTGGAATCGGTGGAACCCGGGTTCTGGAGGCGCTGAACCTCAAGCCGACCGTGTGGCACATCAACGAGGGGCATGCCGCGTTCCAGATCCTCGAACGTTGCCGAAACACCATGATCAACTCGGAGCTTGGCTTTGAAGCAGCTCTGGAAGCCGTTGCCGGCGCAACGCTGTTTACCACCCACACACCCGTGCCTGCGGGCCACGACATTTTCCCCAGGGCACTGGTCCACCACGCCCTTGGTCGTTTTCTTGAAGAGGCTGGTCTGGATTTCGAGCAGGTGTTCGCCCTGGGCGCAAAGGATGGCGGTGACAGTTTCAATATGACCAGCCTGGGGCTGCGTGGCTCCCGCTACCACAACGGTGTCAGCCGTATTCACGGCGGCGTCGCTTCGCTGATGGAGGGTGATATCTGGCCCCAGGTGCCTCCGGCAGAAAACCCCATCGGCTACATCACCAACGGTGTGCACGTGCCCACCTTCCTTGCGCCGGAATGGTCCAGCCTGTTTGATATTCAGGCCCCCACCTGGAAGAGCGAGCTGCGGAATCCGGATTTCTGGGAATTTATCGATCAGATCCCGGACTATCACTACTGGAGCGTACACAAGGCGCTGAAGCAGCAAATGGGCGAGTACATTGTCCGGCGTCTGAAACGCCAGCATAAACGCAATGGGACCGGCCACTCCGTAACTGACCGGATGACCCGTCAGCTGATTTCCTCAGAAAAAGACACGCTGGTCATCGGCTTTGCCAGACGGTTTGCCACCTACAAGCGGGCGACGCTGATTTTTTCCGATCTGGAGCGGCTGGAACGCATTCTCACCAATCCGGACCGCCCCGTTGTGCTGGTTTTCGCCGGCAAGGCCCACCCGAAAGACAAACCCGGGCAACAGCTGATCAAGGTTATTCACGATCTGTCCATGCATCCTTCGCTGATGGGGCATCTGATCCTGCTGGAAGACTACGATCAGGCCATGGCCCGCCGGTTACTGAGTGGCGTGGATGTCTGGCTGAATACGCCCGAATACCCCAAGGAAGCCAGCGGTACCTCCGGTGAAAAAGCTGCCCTAAACGGCGCCCTGAATCTCAGTGTGCTTGATGGCTGGTGGGGGGAAGGCTACGACGGCAAGAACGGCTGGGGCATCCCGCCCAGGGATACCGAGCTGGACCCGGAGTTCCGGAACGAAGAAGAAGCCAGGGACCTTATCGACCTGATCGAGTTTGAGGTGGTGCCTCTTTACTATGACCGCGCCTCCCAGGGGTTTTCCAAGGGCTGGGTCAAGCGCTCCAAGGCGTCAATGAAATCCATAACCCCCCGGTTCAACGCCCAGCGGATGGTGATGGATTACGTGAATAATTATTATCATCCCGCCTCCAGTCAGGGCGCGCTTCTGATGGCCGACGGAGGCCGGGTCGCAACCGGTCTGGCAGACTGGAAAGCCAGGGTTCGACAGGCCTGGCCCGGTGTGGAACTATCGGTGGTCGGCTGCGTTAAATCCTCGTGTCCCCACGATGGGGCTGTGGAGCTTCGTGTTGAGGCGGCGCTCAATGGCCTGTCCGCAGAGGATGTTCGGGTGGAATGCCTGGTCAGCCCGGAGTGCACCGGAACTAACGGCAGCCCAGGCCCTGACAGTTTCTTGCTGGAGAAAGAGAGTGAAGCCGAGGGCCGAACCGTATTTTCCACCCAGGTTCAGCCGCCCTATCCTGGCTTACAGACCCTCAGGCTTCGGATGTATCCGTATCATGAATCCCTGACCCATCCGCTGGAAATGGGCGCCATGCTCTGGGTGTGACCCCGGGCATGGCTGAACCTTTAAAGCAGGTGGCGGCGAATAAAACGACCGATGTCCTGTATTTCCTCAAGGCACACACTGTGCTCCATGGGATAGGTCTGGTACGCGGGGTCGTAGCCCATTTCTCTCAGGGTTTCGACACTGCGCACACCCAGGGATTCCGGCACCATCGGATCGAAGGTTCCGTGATAGACATTGATTGGCACATCGGCATTAGCCTCCGAGCGCTGGACCGTCTTGGCCGTGGCAAAGTAGGTTGAAAGCGCCAGAATGCCGGCAAAGCGCTCCGGAAAGCTGAGCCCCAGTTCATAGGCTACTGCCCCGCCCTGGGAGAATCCGGCGATGATGATCCGGTTTGCCGGAACGCCCTTCTCTTTTTCACGCTCCACCAATCTGGCGACGGCATCGGCAGAGGCCCGCAATTGTTCGGTATCCACCACCCTGTCAATATCCATGGCCTTGATGTCGTACCAGGCCGGCATGGACATCCCGCCATTGATGGTGACTGGCAGGTTGGGCGCGTGGGGAAAGATGAACCTTATGGCGGCGTCTTCCGGCAGCCCCAGTTCCGGCACCACCGGTTCGAAGTCGTGGCCGCTGGCACCCAGACCATGAAGCCAGATGACGGCAGCGGTCGGGTTTTCTCCGGTTTCAATCTCGATGTACTTAAGATCCTGCACGGTTTACCTCTTGTCTGAAGTTTGAAGGCCGGCTTATTCGGAATGGCCGGATTTCGCGGCATTTGCTTCGAGTGCGGTGACCACCGGATTGGCATACATATCCAGCAGATAGGGCCTAATGGCCGGATCACAGGCCTCCAGGCGCCGCTCCATCTCCGCCTCCGCAGCTTCCATCTCTGCAGGTGACCAGGTTTCGGCAGTGACCACCGAATCACTGACCGTATCGGGTGTGTCATGGGACTGGGGATGAAGGCCGCGTTGCTGGTAAGCCACCAGGTTGGACGCATGCAGGTGATAGTTCGCATGCATCTCGCGGTCTATACGGGTTGCCAGATCTTTCGGGTTGTCCGGTGATTCATGAATGGGCGCACCAAAGTGCACGTGCACGTGCCCCTTGAAACCAGTCAGTCCCTTCATGATCTGCTCGGTGTCCTCGCCCTCACGCTTGATGTATTTGCCGGTTCTGGCCCGGGTTTCCAGTTCCTGGGCTTTGTCGGCATCGCAGGGGTCGTACTCATAGGCGATGGAAACCGGCACGATATGCAGCCGGCTCATGGCCTCGCCAAAACTGAGCCCACTTTTCTTGCGGCTCATGTAAAACATCTTGATGATGGCCGGATCGGTGAAATCAAGGCCGTCCTTCGCCCGGCCCTCCCGCTGGGCGATCCAGATGCTGTGATTGGTATCGATGCTGTGGTTGATGAAGCCGGAGAGTGTGATGTAAGCATCGCGCATCTCCCGGGGGCTGGTCATGCTACGGCGAACCACAAAACTCTTGTTAAGCCGCATCATTTCCGCAAACACCCGGTTAGCCAGGAGGTTGTCACCGATCGCAATCCGGGTGGTGTGAAAACCGTTCTGAAACAGCAAGTAATTCACGACCATGGGGTCGAAAACTATGTCCCGATGGTTTGAGATAAACAGATAGGCGCCATGTTTATCGAGGTTATCCAGGCCGCTGGTCGTGACTCGTGTGGTCGTGCTATCAACCAGCTCGCCCACGTAACCGGAAAGTCCCGCCTGCAGATCGTCAACCCGGGTGTAGTGGCCAAAATGGCTGCTGAGCCAGCGACGGGTAAATACACGCAACATGGCCGGCGCCCAGCGAGCCAGAGTCGGAGACTTGAATCGACCGACCATATCCAGAAATTCCTGATCGTTGACCAGGCGGTTAATAGCAGCGCCGGTTTCTTCGTCCGAATACGGACGGATGGCATCAAATTCCTGCATGGAAGCCCTGTTATTATCTGTGTCTGTCACAATATGGCGTGAAACGGTGGTTTAAAAACGCGGTATTGTAGCGTTTCTTCCACTACTTTGCCTCCATCCGGCAAACGGGTTTGCTGGTCAATGCTCCGGGTTAATCTGGTATCATTGGCCACCGCGCCGACACCGGCATTTCACCCGTCTTAATACAGCGGCTCCAGGCCCAGAAACCGGTTACCCTATGTATCTTGATCAGGATTTCGAACAGCTTTCCACCGAGCGCCCCACCACCTCGGGACGGGATCCGGAACAGGTGCTGCACGAAGTTTTCGGTTATGAAGCGTTCCGGCCGCTGCAGGGTGACATCATCCGGGAAGTCTCGGAAGGACGGGACGCTCTGGTACTGATGCCCACGGGCGGCGGCAAATCCCTCTGCTATCAGGTACCGGCACTGGTGCGCTCCGGTACGGCGATTGTAATTTCGCCCCTGATTGCCCTGATGCAGGATCAGGTCGCCGCGCTGAAAGAGCTCGGTGTGCGAGCTGCATTCCTGAACTCCACCATGGATTTCGAGCAGGCCCGAGCCACCGAATATGCGCTGATGACCGGTGAGCTTGATCTGCTTTACTGTGCGCCGGAACGGCTGATACAGCCACGTACCATCGAACTGCTCCACGATGCCTCCATCTCGCTGTTCGCCATTGACGAGGCCCACTGCGTGTCCCAGTGGGGGCACGACTTCCGGTCCGATTACCTCCAGCTGAGCATGCTGGCCGAGCAGTTCCCCGGCGTCCCGCGCATTGCGCTGACGGCAACCGCCGATGAGCGCACCCGAAAAGAGATCGCGGAACGTCTTTCTTTGACCGAGGCACGTCACTTCGTCAGTGGCTTCGATCGCCCGAACATTCAGTATCGTATTGCACCAAAGACAAACGCAAACAAGCAGTTACTGGACTTTATTAAAGCCGAGCATGACGGTGATTGCGGCATCGTATACTGCCTGTCCCGTAACAAGGTGGATGCCACCGCGAAAACCCTGGCCCAGAAAGGCTATACCGCTCTGCCCTATCATGCCGGACTGTCGTCAGAGCAACGCGCCCTTCACCAGGAACGTTTCCTGCGGGAAGACGGGGTGATTATCGTCGCCACCATCGCCTTCGGTATGGGTATTGATAAACCCGACGTGCGCTTTGTGGCTCACCTGGACCTGCCCAAGAGCCTTGAAGCCTACTACCAGGAAACCGGCCGTGCCGGACGGGACGGTAAGCCGTCTACCGCCTGGATGGTGTATGGCCTGCAGGATGTGATCAAACTGCGGCAAATGCTGGAGAGTTCCCAGGGCAACGACCACTTCAAGAGGGTGGAACGCCAGAAGCTCGACGCCATGCTGGGTCTGTGCGAGGTAACAAGTTGCCGTCGCCAGGTGTTGCTGCGTTATTTCGGGGACCAGCTCGAGCAACCCTGTGGTAATTGCGATACCTGCCTCAATCCGCCCGAGACCTGGGATGGAACCGTGGCCGTGCAGAAAGCCCTGTCCTGTGTATTCCGCACTGGCCAGCGTTTCGGCGTAACCTACCTGATTGATGTGCTTCGGGGCTCGGAAAACGAACGGATTCTGCAGTCCGGCCACCATCAGGTTTCCACCTACGGCATTGGCACCGAGCTTAGCGCCAACGAATGGAAATCCGTGTTCCGGCAACTGGTCGCCAACGGTTATCTCCGTGCTGATCCGGAGGGTTATGGCGCACTCCAGCTAACGGAGCAATGCCGCCCCCTGTTGCAGGGTCGGCAGACCATCGAGCTGCGCAAGGACCCGGTGGTCAAGAAGACCGCAGGCCGGGCCTCTGGTGGCCGATCCAGCAGCCCCGTGAAGGACCAGATTACCGACCAGGCCGGCTGGGACGCCCTGCGAGCCTGCCGCAAGGAATTGGCCGACAAACAGGGCGTGCCTCCCTACGTCATTTTTCACGACACGACCCTGTTCGGAATGCTTGAGCGCAAGCCGCGAACGCTGGATGAGCTGGCCGAGGTCAGCGGCGTGGGTGCTGCCAAACTCGAGAAGTACGGCGAGATATTCCTGGAGACCATTGCCGGCCTTGATCCCGCCTGATCCTCAGGCCTCCGCTTTAAAGCCCTTCTTGCGCACCCGGTAATGGGCAATGGAGGTAGCCACATGGTTGCCCTCCTCATCCCTGAGTGTCCCTTCCAGGGTGAATTTGGCCCGGCCGGTTTCATCAGCGTCGGCAAGAATGCCCGCCACGGTTTCCGGCGGCAGCGTGAAATCCACGGTCACATCGCTGTTGGCCGGCTGCAGGAACTGCAGGGTCATTTCCTTGAGGATTGGCGTGTAAGCGGGGCCCAGGTCGAACAGGGTCAGGACGCCGCCCGGGATTTCAGCCACGAGAAAATACGCACCCGCGTAAAGACTTCCGAAGTGGTTCTTGTTCCCCTTCAGCCGGATTTTCGCCCGCACATAGCCAGGTCTCACTTCCTCAACACTGAAGTTGTTCCTCGGGGCAAAAGGGATGGACAAGCCAATGATCTTGTTCACCGCCGCATAACCACCGGTTTTCTTCAGCCAGGCCAGCGGGCTGGCCAATGTGGCCTTCGGGTCTGTGCTGGCCACCCATTGACCGGTAGCACCGATGAGATTGTCGATAATTGCCATTATATCGCTCCGTTTTTTGGTCGAAGCCGATGATTACAACGGGCTCCGGCAGCCGCAAGAATCTTTTACAATTTTTTTGGACATTGTCCGGTTTATTTTTGAATTTGTGTTCTAAAGTGAGGGTTGCCCGTTTGAATCACGATTGCTAACCGGGCCAGCTTTTCCAGGATTAAGAAAGGATTTCTGATTTGGAATGTTATCTGCCCGCTTTCGTGGCCTTCACCCGGTTCCGAAGACTGTTTCTGTGGCTGCCCGTGCTGGTTCTATGTCTTGCCGCAGCCTTCCTGCCAGCGCTTCCAGCCTTCGCGGCCGCAACGTCACCGACAGGCTCGCCGGAAGCGACCAGTCGAGACTATCTGCTCTGGTACCGGAACTACGACAGCCCGGCTATCCGCGCGCTTGTCGAGCTTGCCTTGAAGAAAACCCCGGAATACGGCGGCTTCCGGATTATTCGAAGTGAGGAGCTAAGCCAGGGTCGGGTGCTTCGGGAACTGGCAGATGGCCAATCCCGCCTGGTTGATATTGCCAATGTAGCCACTTCGGCCGAGCGGGAAGAGTTTCTGACAGCAATTCCTTTCCCGGTTGATGGCGGCCTTCTGGGCTTTCGGGTCTGCGTGGTTTTACCGGAATCGTTACCGAAATTCGAAGGCATCAAGAATCTCGATGACCTCCGAGCCAGTCAGATCTGGATCGGTCAGGGCTCACACTGGCCGGACACGCCCGTGCTGGAGGCAAATGGTATTCCGGTAGTTACCCACTCCCGATACGAGATACTGTTCGGGATGCTCCGGAACGAACGCTTTGACTGTTTCGCCCGCGGTGTCAGTGAAGTCCTGTACGACCTGGAAATGGAGCAGGATCCGAACCTGGTGATCGAACCCAACCTGTTGATCGCCTACCCCATGCCTTCCTATCTGTTTGTCGGCCCCCACGATCAGGAGACCGCACATCGGCTGCAACTGGGCATTGAGCGTGCCATTCACGACGGGAGTTTCAGCAACTTCCTGAGGGCCTACTACGCCCGCGCCGTCAAGGATCTGAACCTGAATACGCGCACGGTGATCACGCTGGAAAATCCGTTTCTCAGCGAGGAATCGCGCTACGTAGGGCGCAGCACGCTGGAGAACCTGCGCCGACGCCTCGATCTTCTGAGCCGCTAGTCCGGTCCACTAGACCCGGAATCGTGACACGTTCTGGTTCAGTGCCTTGCCGATGCTTTCAATCTGGCCGCTATAAACATCGTTTTCCGTCGCGGCAGCGGCTGCCTCCTGCCCCTGATCCGCAATTCGGGTAATCGACGAGTTCAGTTCTTCCGTCACCGAGGTCTGCTCTTCGGAGGCCGTGGCAATCTGCGATGTCATCTGACTGATGGAGGTGATCGCCTCGGCAATACGGTTGAGCGCTTCCATGGCGTCCTGGGCTTTCTCCATACTCACATTGGAAACCGCCGTGGAAGCCTTCATTACATCAACCGCATCGTTGGCACCTTTCTGCAGACGCTCGATCATGTTGTTGATTTCCTCGGTGCTGGACTGGGTGCGCTGCGCAAGGTTGCGCACCTCATCGGCGACTACCGCAAAGCCGCGCCCTGCCTCACCGGCCCGAGCGGCTTCAATGGCGGCGTTCAATGCAAGCAGATTGGTTTGCTCCGCAATCCCCTGAATTACCTCAAGCACGGTAGTGATAGAGGCAACGTCTTTGCCGAGCGTATCGATGACCTCAGCCGCGGCATTGATCTCCTTCGAGAGCTTCTGAACCGCATCCCGGGAGGCGGCCACGGTTTCAAGCGACGCACGACTGTCACCGTCGGCGGTATTGGCGGCATCTGCGGTTTGCTGTGCGTTCTGGGCAATCTCTCCAGCGGCGGCCGACATCTCATTGATCGCGGTGGCAACCATATCGATCTCGGCCTGCTGGCTTTCGACGCTTGAACGGCTGGTGCTGGCGGTGTCCCTCAGGGAACTGACGTTCTGGCCCAGTTCCGCGCTGCCCTGCTGAACATCCCGGACCACAGTCTGGATATTCTCGACGAACTGGTTAAAGCTTCTGGCCAATTCCCCGAACTCATCTTTGGCACTGTCGTCCAGACGCTGGGTGAGATCCGCATCCCCGGTACCAATATCCGCCATGGCCGTGTTCAGACGCCGAACTGGCGCCATCAACACCTTTATGCCCAGGTGCAGAATCACCAGCGACACGATCAGGCCGATAACCGCCATGATCAGCCCGGTCATCCGCGCACTTTGCACCGGGGCGTTGATCTTGTCCGCATTCACAAAGGTACCCAGGTACCATTCCACGCCGCGGGCCTCACTGATCGGGTGGAAGCTGGCTTCCCAGTTTCCTTCATCATTGGCGTATTCATGGGCGGATCCGTCGAAGTCGGGTTTGCCCCCGATCAATTCACTGATGTTCTTGCCAACAAGATTCTGCCTCGGGTGGAAAAGCACCGTGCCTTGTTCGTTGATCAGGGCTGCGTAACCGGTATCCGCCAGGGTCACGGTAGAAAGGGTTTTTGCGATAGCGCCCAGGCCGATATCTGCGCCTGCCACGCCTTCGTATTCACCACGCTTCACAGGTGCGAGCGTGGAAATGATCATGTCGTTGGTGCTGGCATCCTGGTATGGCTCGGTAAACGATGCGCTTCCCAGGCGCATGGCCTTTTTGTACCAGGGGCGTTCACGGGGATCGTAATCATCCGGGAGTGTTGCGTCGGCCTCGGGGGATTTCATCAGCATGTAGCCATCGGTACGACCGACATAAACATCCCGGAACCCGCCGCCGGTGGTGATCGCCTGCAAAACGACCCTGGCTTCGTCATCATTTTCCGCACTTTCCAGGGCTTTGGCAGTGGCTTCGGTCATCACCAGCCGGGTGTTGAGCCATTCGGCAATGCTTGAGGTGCTCTGTTGCACGGTGTCGTCGATCAGCGCGTCCACATAGGTTTTTGTGGTGTTCTGCAGCCGCAAATCGCCAGAGAGCGTAAAAGCCCCCATAACCAACAGCAACAGAATACCGAAAGCAGTCAGGAGCTTTTGCCCGAATGTCAGCTGCACAGTCGAATCCTCAGAAATAAAAATTGATATTCGTTAATGTGTCTTTCGGCCTGCAATGCGAAGTCTTTAGCGGCTTCTGTTAAACTTTTACGGTATTAACGCAATTGCCGAGCGTGTCCTCACTCCATAACGAACGGGAGCCGAACTCAATGGCCCATGAAGAACTGCACCTCAACCTCCGGAACCTGAAGCTTGAAGACTACGAGCAACTTCAAAAGCTTATGGACCGCGTTTACGACGATATCGGAGGCGCCTGGCCCAAGGAGACCATCAAGGCATTGGTGGAACAGTTCCCGGACGGGCAGATCTGCATTGAGGAAAGTGGCCAGCTTATCGCGGTAGCGCTGACGGTTTGCGTGAAATACGAGCGCTTCAGCAACCCGCACACCTACGACGATCTTATCCTCCGGAACGAGAAGATCTGGCACAACGCCAATGGTGACTCCCTCTACGGGCTGGATGTCTTCATTCACCCGGACTATCGGGGCTACCGTCTGGGGCGTCGACTCTATGAAGCGCGGAAGGAACTCTGCCGTTCCATGAACCTGCGTGCCATTCTCGCGGGTGGCCGGATACCGAGTTACTTCAAATACGCCGAACAGTATTCTCCCGAGGAGTACATCCAGCGTGTGGATCGCAAGGAGATCTACGATCCGATCCTGAGTTTCCAGCTTTCCAACGATTTCCAGGTCACCCGGCTGATGCACAAGTACCTGCCAGAGGACGAAAAATCCCAGGGCTACGCCACCTTGCTGGAATGGCGGAACATTCTGTATACCCCGCCCTCGCCGGTTCTGAGCGTCAAGAAAACGCAGGTTAGGCTTGGTGCCGTACAGTGGCAGATGCGGGAATTCACCTCTGTTGAGGAAGTGCTCAAGCAGGTGGAGTACTTTGTGGATGCGCTGTCTGA
Source organism: uncultured Marinobacter sp. (assembly GCF_913055835.1). GTDB lineage: Bacteria > Pseudomonadota > Gammaproteobacteria > Pseudomonadales > Oleiphilaceae > Marinobacter. The sequence continues at coordinate 29,315 of NZ_CAJXKQ010000003.1, forward strand.
CTATAAAAGTGACTTCGCGATCTTCCCGGAATTTTTCAACGCGCCGCTGATGGGCCTCACCGACCAGATGGACCAGACCCGGGCCATCCGCTTCCTGGCCGGATTCACCCAGCAGTTCCGCGAAGAAATGTCCGAAATGGCGGTGAGTTACAACATAAACATCATCACCGGCTCAATGCCGTTGATCGAGAACGACCGGGTATACAACGTATCCTATCTCTGCCATCGGGATGGCCGCGTGGATGAACAGCGCAAGGTCCACATTACGCCCCATGAGCGTCGCGACTGGGTTATTGAGGGCGGCAGCCAGTTTGAGGTTTTCGAAACCGATGCCGGCCGGGTCGCCATCATGATCTGTTACGACATCGAGTTTCCGGAGCTGGGCCGTATTGCTGCAAGCCAGGAAGTCGATATCATCATGGTGCCCTTCTGGACAGACACCAAAAACGGCTACCTTCGGGTTCGCCAATGCGCCCAGGCGCGGGCAATCGAAAACGAATGTTATGTCGTAATTACCGGGAGTGTTGGTAACCTGCCGAAAGTCGAGAACCTGGACGTCCAGTACGCCCAGTCATCCGTATTCTCGCCGTCGGATTTCGCCTTCCCCCATGATGCGGTGATGGCTGAAACAACACCCAATACGGAGATGATCATGTTCTCCGATATGGACCTGGAGAAATTGAAGCTGGTTCGCAACGAGGGGTCTGTCACCAACCTGAAAGATCGCCGCGTTGATATGTACGAGCTGAAAACGAAATAAACTGGCCCGATTGGCCAGGGTGAATTGTTAAAAAACTGCCTTAGCGGTTGTTCGTATGGCACTGATGGCGTTGCAAAACCAGAACCCAGTGTCTATTGTTTAATCAATATCCAGCCTGTCTCCCCATGAGACAGGTTGCTGTGGATACGGAAATCATCAGAGAACCTGATTCATGAACGAAGCATTGCCGGATCTTGTCGCCCGATTTCGAATCAGACAGGGCCTTTTCCGAAAGGAGCTTGTCGAAGCCGCTCTTTACGAACTGGACGGTTATGGGTGTGTGATGAAAACCGACAAGGTGTTCAACCCCGGCGACACCGTGGTACTGGACCTGGTCGTGGATATGCCCTTCGACAAGATCCGTGCGGAAGGCCTGTCTGGTCTGGTGACCGAGCGCCGAAAACACTGCAGCAACTTCTTTTACTCCATCGATTTTGTGGAACTCGACTCCAACGGGAACTCCTCTCTGGCAGAAAAGCTCCGCAGAATCCGGGAAGTGGTATCCAAAAAGCAGTCACTCAAATCACGTCGTTCCCCTGGCTCCATTTCCGGCTTCCGGCAAATGGCCTGATCCTGAATTTTCGTTGAAAACTGTCTGTAAGGAGACATTCCATGGCAAAGAAAGCCAAACAGAACGTTGATAAGATCGTGAAGAAGGTCAACAAGGAGTTTGAAAAGACATCCGCCCAGATCGAAGGCCTGGTGAACGATGCGCTGAAGCAGTTCGACAGCCTGCAGAATCAGGTTCAGGAACCGGTGCGCAAGCTCCTTAAGGAAATTGACGAGCTTCGCGACCGTGAGATGAAGCGTTTCCACGAAGAGTTTGAACGCCGCCTTGAGGAATTCCACGAACTGCAGAGTAGCATTCTGGAGCGCCTGGGTGTGGCCTCGAAAGAAGCCGGTGAAGAGGTCAAGAAGCTCACAGATGAAGTGAGCAAGGAAGCCAGCACGGCGGCCAAGAAGTCCGCTCCGAAAAAGAGCGCGAAAACGGCCTCCAAGTCAAAAGCCTCTGCCAGCAAGCCTGCTGCCAAAAAGCCAGCTGCTAAGAAGCCTGCTGCGAAGAAGCCCGCGGCCAGGAAAGCGCCCGCTGCCAAAGCCGCCAAGCCGGTTGATAAAAGCGACCTGACCCTGGTTAAGGGTATTGGGCCGGCCACTGCAAAGAAGATGAAGGACGCGGGCATCACCTCCATCGACCAGATCGCCAACCCGTCTGCGGAAGACCAGGAAAAGCTGAAGGCCTTCTCTAACGTCAAGGGATATAGCCAATTTACCGCCGAAGCCAAGAAAATTAGCTAATGCGAACGCCTGACCAGCCTGTTTTACGGGACATTGTCCTGATTGGCGGCGGGCACAGCCACGTCGGGGTACTGAAACGGTTCGCCATGAACCCGGTCCCCGGCGTGCGCCTGACCCTCATCTGCCGCGACACCCACACCCCCTATTCCGGCATGCTGCCCGGCTACGTGGCCGGCCATTACAGCTACGACGATGTGCACATCGACCTGAGCCGTCTGGCCGAATACGCAGGCGCACGGTTCTATCGTGCCGAGGCCATGGGTATCGACCGGGATCGCAAGCGTGTTATCTGCCGTGGCCGTCCGGATGTGCCCTACGACATTCTGTCCATCAACATTGGCTCGTCACCCAGGGTCAATGAGGTGGAGGGTGCCTCCGACCATGCGGTGCCGGTTAAACCCATCACCGGTTTCAATAACCGCTGGCTCGCCCTGCTCTCCCGGATTGAGAACCACGATGGGCCACTCACGGTTGCGGTGGTCGGAGCTGGCGCCGGTGGTGTGGAACTCACCCTGGCGATGCAGTTCCGCCTGAAGAACGAACTGAAGCAGCGCGGTAAAGACCCGAGCCAGCTCCATTTCCACCTCTTCGACGCTGCAGAGGAAATTCTCCCCACCCACAACCCGAAGGTTCGTGAGGTTTTCCGCAGGACGCTGGCGGAACGCGGCGTAAAGGTGCACCTCGGGTCTGCGGTGAGCAAGGTTCAGGAAGGGTTAATGGCCACCGAATCCGGTGAAACCCTGCAAACCGACGAAGTGCTCTGGGTGACCCGGGCCGGCGGGCCAGAGTGGTTGAAGGATACCGGCCTGGCGCTGGACGACGGGCTGTTCCTGCGAGTACGCGATACCCTGCAGGTAGAGAACGACGACAGCATTTTTGCTGCCGGTGACATTGCCAATGTACTGAACCACCCCCGCGAAAAAGCGGGCGTGTTTGCTGTGAGACAAGGCCCTCCCCTGGCCGACAATCTCAAGCGCCTGGCCACCGGAAAAGATCCGAAGGATTTCTACCCGCAGAAAAAGTGGCTGGCGTTAATCAGCACCGGCGATAAATACGCCGTCGCCTCCCGGGGCGACATGCAGTTTGACGGCGCCTGGGTCTGGCGCTGGAAGGACTGGATCGATCGCCGGTTCATGAAGAAATTCAATGATCTGCCTCCCATGGAGGAAGACGCCAAATTGCCGGATACCGCAGCGGCCCAGAACGCGGAGGAGGCCTCCCAGGCAATTTCGGCGGTGGCCATGCGTTGTGGTGGATGTGGAGCCAAGGTCGGCAGTACCGTTCTCTCCCGGGCTCTGGGTGAACTCAAACCCATCGAGCGGGACGATATCCTCATCGGTCTTCACGCCCCGGATGATGCGGCCGTTCTGAAGGTACCGCCGGGCAAGGCCGTGGTACACACCGTGGATTTCTTCCGTGCCTTCATTGATGACCCTTACATCTTCGGCAAGGTGGCGGCCAACCACAGCCTGGGTGACGTCTTTGCCATGGGTGCGGAGGCGCAGAGTGCCACGGCCGTGGCCACCGTGCCCTACGGCATTGAATCCAAGGTTGAGGACGTGGTTTACCAGATGATGTCCGGTGCCGTGGAAGTGTTGAACGAAGCCGGATGCGCGCTTGTGGGTGGCCATACCGGCGAGGGCAAGGAACTTGCCCTGGGTTTTGCCGTGAACGGCCTGATCGACCCGGACGAGGTCATGAGCAAGGGCGGGCTGAAAGCCGGAGACGCTCTCATCCTTACCAAGCCCATAGGCACAGGTACCCTCTTTGCCGCCCACGCAAAGCTGGCCGCCAAAGGGCGATGGATTGATTCTGCCCTGGCCTCCATGATCCAGTCCAACAAGGCGGCGGCAGACTGCCTCAGAAAGTTCGGCTCAAAAGCCTGTACCGACGTTACCGGGTTCGGCCTGCTCGGGCACCTGGTTGAAATGACCAGGCCCTCGGGTGTGGATGCTGAGCTGGACCTTTCTGCGATTCCCATTCTGCCAGGCGCCGAGGAGACCGCTGCGGCAGGCATCCTCAGTTCACTGCAACCCGCAAACATCCGCTTGCGCCGCGGTATCCGGGATCAGGAAAAGTGGATCAATCACGCGCGGTACCCACTGATCTTTGACCCGCAAACGGCCGGAGGCCTGCTGGCGAGCGTTGCGGCAGACAAGGCCGAGGAGTGCGTTCGGGAACTGAAGTCGTTGGGCTATCCGCACACCGCCATCATCGGCCGCATAACCGCCCAGGATGAATCGGGGCCCATCGAGCCCATTTCCCTCCGGGATTAATGTCTCTGTAAACAGCGCTGCATTGCAAGGTGTAGCGCCTGTTCCAGGGATGCCTGTTCTTTTTCCGGCAGAAAACGCGCGGCCAAGCCGCCAACCTGCTTTTTGAGGGTGTCCAGAAACCCGGGTTCGGTCTCTGCGCGGTAGAGCAGATCGGCCAGAGCCTGCTCGTCCTCAACGGGAAAATATCCGGCATAGTCCCGCCCCAACAAGCCGACGTTTCCCGGGATGTCGGATGCCAACACCGGCAAGCCAGCCCGGCAGGCCTCGGAGACCACGTTTGCGCCACCCTCCATCACCGAGCTGATCACCATTACCTGGCTGTTTGCCATCAACTGCCGAGTGCTGGTTTTATCCAGCTCCCCTAGCCATCGAAAGCGTGGGTTTCCAGCCACTTCCTGTTCGGCCTTGTGGTGCCACTCTTCGTTGTGGGCCTTGCCGGCGCAAACAACCTGGATCTGCGAGTCTTCCGGCAGCAATCGCGCAGCGTAGGCCGCCCGAAGAGAATCCTTTTCGTCCCGAAGATGGCCGATCACACAAACGCCGAATGTCTTTTCCGTTGTATCCGCTTGCGGCGCCGGAAAGGCTTCTGGCCCGTCAGCCGACTGGTAAAGCGTGACCAGCTTGCTGGCAAACCTGGCGGGTATGTCGTGCGCTACCAGATCGTGCAGTCCGATAAGTGCATCGGCTATTTCCATGGAATACCGGGTATCTGCCGGGCACTCGTGCTGGTGGTGATAGATATCCGTACCTGTGAGGGCCACGATGAGGGGCTTTTCTGGCCAGGTTTCACTGAAACGCCGTATGGCATCGACACTTCGCCAGGCATGTAAAGCTATACAAGCATCGCAGGGTTCACCGTGGTATTGAGTAACCACCTCGACCGAGTGCCCGGCAGTTTCCAGCAAAGCCTTCCACCGCTCCGCCGTTGCCCGGTTTCCTGCTTTCGAACCCGGCTGCGCCGGGGTGATCATTATGAGATGCATCGTGTCGGATCTGCCCAAGGTTGCTGATAAAAAGAGGCTCTCGGGTCTGAGCCGTTTAAACCCGCAAACCGTATAGCTGTTCAGAGTTAACGTAAATCAAGGTATCCTGCGAGGCATCGAGAAGCGTTGACTTACCTCGTATTGAATCCCACACAGTCTGGCACAGTAAGGAACTCCAATGGCCCTTAATCTTATACGGAAATTGATGTTTTCCAGCCTTTTTTGTTTCACCGCGGCAACCGCATCGGCTGAAACCTTCGTATTCACCGCCATCCCCGATGAAGACGAAACCAAACTGGTCGAGCGATTCAAGGGTGTGGCCGACTATCTTTCCCAGGAACTGGACGTAGACGTGCGCTACATTCCGGTTAAATCCTACGCCGCGGCGGTCTCCGCATTCCGTAACAACCAGGTGCAACTGGCCTGGTTTGGCGGGCTATCCGGTGTACAGGCACGTCGACTGGTGCCCGGCTCCGAGGCCATTGCCCAGGGTGTGGAAGATGAAGCATTCCAGACCTATTTTATTGCCAATACCAGCACCGGCATCGAGCCTGCCGAAGAGCTGTCCGCGCTTGAAAGTGAATTGAAAGACAAAACCTTCACCTTCGGCTCCAAAGGTTCCACTTCCGGGCGTCTGATGCCCGAGTTCTACATCCGTGATGTGTTTGGTGCCCAGCCGGAGGATTTTTTCTCCCGCGTTGGGTTCAGCGGCAACCACACCCGCACCCTGCGCCTCGTTGAAGCCGGCACCTATCAGGTTGGCGCACTGAACTTCCAGGTCTGGGAGAAAGAGCTTGCCGACGGCAACATCGACACCGACGCCGTTCAGGTAATCTGGGAAACCCCACCCTACCCGGACTACCAGTGGACTATCCGCGGTGACGTCAACGAGCGGTTTGGAGACGGCTTCAAGGAGCGTGTAACCCAGGCTCTGCTGAACCTGGACGACCAGGCGTTGCTGGAAAGCTTCCCACGTTCCGGTTTCATTCCTGCATCCAACGACGACTACGAGCCCATTCGCAAGACAGCGGAAGAGATTGGAATCCTGGACTGATGTCAGGGTTTGATCTTGCAGGTCTGACAGCCTCTTTCGGCGGTGAGCGGGTTATAGGCCCGCTCTCGTTGAGAGTTCAAAAGGGCGAACGGGTCGGGCTGGTTGGTAAAAGTGGTGCAGGAAAATCCACGCTGATCCGCCTGATTCATGAGCAGGTAAACCGGGAATCTTCTCTGGTTCCTCAGGATCTCGGGCTGGTTAACGCTCTGCCTGTGTTCCATAACGTTTTTATGGGCCAACTGGACAAACACGCTACCTGGTACAACACGCTCACGCTGATCCGTCCGTTCTCGAAGGATCGAGACGACGTGCGTGAGCTGTTGAGAACCCTGGGTATGGCAGAGAAATTCTGGTTGCCTACAGCCTCGCTATCGGGAGGCCAGCGTCAGCGTGTGGCCATTGCCCGTGCGGTATATCGTAATGCCCCGGTACTTCTGGCTGATGAGCCTATATCGGCCCTGGATGGTCCCATGGCACATCTGGTAATGGATCTGTTAAGGGAGCGGTTCCAGACCAGCGTTATTGCACTGCACGATGTCGACATGGCACTGCAGTACTGCAGCCGGATTGTCGGTATTCAGGATGGCCAGGTGGCCCTGGACGAATCCAGTGAGCGCCTGACTGCCACCGACGTAACGTCGCTGTACTAGGGAACGGCCTCTTCATGCTTTCTTCCCCAACGGTCCGCACCAGCTTTATCTTTGTTGCCGTCGCCCTGATCGGCTTGCTATTCGCGGACATTGCAATCACGGCATCCAATCCGTGGCGAGACCTCGGTAACTTCTTCCTCGGGGTTGTAACGCCCAACTTTTTCAGCAGCGAGGGTCTGATGACCGCCCTGCTGAGAACGGTTGCCTTTGCTTTTGTCGGAGTAGCACTGGGAAGCGTTTGCGGTTTCCTGTTGTCGCTGATCTACCGTTTCCTACCGGTGCGCATTTTCTGTGCTTTTATAAGGGCTATTCACGAGCTCTTCTGGGCCCTTATCTTTCTGCAGTTTTTCGGCTTCCATCCGCTCACCGGTGTGCTGGCAATCGCCATCCCTTATTCCGGGATCTTCGCCAAGGTGTATTCCGAAATCCTGGATGAAGCCGACCCCGAGCCAAGAAGACTCTTGCCTCCTGGCACCGGAACGATTGCGGCGTTTCTTTACACCCGGATTCCGGACTGCTGGGTCCAGCTTCGCACCTATACAGCCTATCGCCTGGAGTGTGGCCTACGTTCAAGCGCCATTCTCGGGTTCGTAGGGCTGCCCACGCTGGGCTTCTATCTGGAATCCTCGTTCTCGCAGGGGCTCTATTCCGACGCGGGCGCAATGCTCATTCTGTTTTATGTACTGATCGCAACCATGCCTTTGTGGGTTAAGCCGAAGATCCTGCCCTTCTACATTGTGGGCGCGCCCTTCTTCCTTGGTGATGGCTTGCCCATTGTCTGGGGCAACGTTGAGCGTTTTTTCACAGAGGACATTGTCCCCAGTCCACTGCGTGATGGTGAGGGCCTTGCCGGGCTGATCCCCTGGTTCAACGATCTGATGATCAACCAGGCCATGCCCGGCATCTGGAATACCGTGATACTCACACAGATTGCGCTGGTGGCCACCGGTATCCTCACCCTGCTCGCTTTCCCGCTGATCTCCAACCACTTCGGTGGCCCGGTTCGGCGCACATCCGGCCATGTGTTTCTGGTTATTGCCCGTTCAACCCCGGAATACATCCTGGCCTATATTCTTCTGCAGCTCTGGGGGCCCTCGATGTTGCCTGCGGTGGTCGCGCTTGCGCTTCATAACGGCGGGATCATCGGTCATCTGATAGGCCGGCAGACCAATGGCATTCGTCTGCGGCCAGACGCGCCAACCGGTTTCAACCGTTACAGCTGGGAACTTGTGCCGAGGATTTACCGGTCATTCCTGGCTTTCCTTTTCTATCGCTGGGAAATCATCATGCGGGAGACTGCCATTCTGGGCATTCTCGGGATCTACACCCTGGGCTTCTACGTCGACAGCGCGATCCAGAATATCCGTTTTGATCGCGCCATGGTGCTCATTCTGATAACCGCCCTGCTGAACATTGGCATCGACGCCCTCGGCCGCTACATTCGCCGCAAGCTGGCCCTTCAAACCATGCCCACCTGTTAATCAGTGACGCTAAGGATCCGTTGCGATCCTCGTCACAGTTCCGTCATTTCAGTCAATCCGGGGCCCGTTAATGGCGACGGGTTAGCGGTATGAGCAGGATACATTCCGTTACACTCTGATCACTTTCTGCAACATTCAGAGTTCTGGTGATGATAGTTAACGGATTGATTGTGTTTATCCAGATGGGGCTTCTGGCCCTGCTTGTCCTGCTCGCCATAAGGATGATCACACTGGTGCGCACAGAGCCCCTGGCGGCGGGCCATCAGAAGGTCTGGCAAGGCAAACAGTCCGGTGAGTCTCATTCCCCAGAATTTACCGCTGGCACCTCAGAATGGCCTGTTGCAGTACGCAAACCGGTTGTCGATGCGGCCCCGGACCGTGCCGAGCTCATTACCCGGCTGCATATTCTGGCAGGGCTTCAGGAAAGGGATTGCCGTGTTAACGGCCTGGAACTGTCAACGGCGCCAGACGCCGTCAAGGCTTATGCCGCTGCCTGGCTCTATGGTGCCGGATGTGCCCTCAGCGATAAAAGCACCCGACACTCGACAGCGCTTGCCGGCATCGTTGCCCAGATTGCCAGTCGAAAAACCGGACTTCGCCAGCCGGAGGCGGTTCAGGCGATATCAACATTGACGGCCAGTACGGTTTTCCTGGCCTGCTTCAGGGCGGGATTGGAAGGGGCGGAATTCTGGCGGTATAACCACTACGTACCGCCAACATCGAGTCTTTACGAGGCTATTACCGCTAACGCGTTTATTTAACGGCCTGTTTGGGTGCGGTTTCAAGCACCCAGTCGGTGCCCAGCGCCACAGGTTCGGCGTGATCCTGTTCGTCTGCACGGCTGCCGGTAATTTCGGGCCGGCTGAACCCGCCATCATCGGTATTGGCCATGCTGTCCACGTCTACCGAACGCACCACATAGGTCACGCCATCGGCCAGTACTTTGGCCCGATGCGTCAAGCCGAAGACAAACCGGCAGTAATCCAGCTTGAGCTGAATCAGATCCTGCTCGGCCTTGCGGATTTTTCGCAGCAGTACTTTCTGAACGCTATCTCCGTAATCCATCACGTTGTCCCTGGTAGTGGCGATAGAGTGATTTTACACAATCCCGGCCCTTTGTCAGCCGACTGGCCGCCAGATCCCGCGGGCTCAGTGGGGTTCGGCCTGAAAAACCAGCTTCACCGGGATGCCTTCGATGGGCGCTTGCCCCTGCTGCAGATCGATGCGCCAGGTCATGGTGGCATCCACTGTACACAACGGCGCCGTGAACCGTGCCGAGTATTCGTTCCCGGTTCGGTTGCCCAGAGGCACCGGGTACTCGCCCATATACATGGATTCCCCCCGGAGCACCGCAAGAAAACGTTCGGGCCGCTGCGGCGTAACAACCGTGAGGCGGTACTCAGTGCCCTGGGCACCCTCGCCCGCCTCACTGAGGCTGACTTCCCAATCCCCCGAGTTGTCTGACCACCGGCACGGGCCTTCCTGGAGCAGCTCGCACTGTTCGGTGGGTGCTGCGCTCTTGCCTTCCCGGCTTTTATCCGCATCCTCAAGCATGCCGGGGCCGAAAACAGCCACGGCAATAAGCCCCAGAATCAATCCTGCCACTGCAATAGCGCGTAACATAACGGCACCCCGAACAAACCTGCCGGGCATTATGGGGATTTCTCCCGCCAAGGCAAAGGTTTCTAAACTGGCGCCTGTCATGAGAAAATACCGCGCCTTCAATTCGACCCATTTTGACCACAGGACACGCCCGTGCAGCCGGATATCTCCGTTAAGCACCTGAGCAAGGTATATGGTGACGGTTTTCAGGCCCTGAAGAACATCAACCTGGAGATCCGCCGTGGCGAAATCTTCGCCCTGCTCGGCCCCAATGGCGCCGGCAAGACCACGCTCATCAGCATCATCTGCGGCATTGTCAATCTCTCTTCCGGCGAGGTAAAAGCGGCCGGCTACGACATTGTCAAAGATTACCGCAAAGCCCGCGAGACCATCGGCCTGGTGCCCCAGGAGCTGAACACCGATTCGTTCGAAACCGTCTGGGATGCCGTGTCCTTCAGCCGCGGCTTGTTTGGCAAGGCGCCAAAGCCGTCGCATATCCAAAAGGTGCTAAAAGACCTTTCCCTGTGGGACAAGCGCAACAACCGCATTATGTCCCTGTCCGGGGGCATGAAGCGGCGGGTGATGATTGCCAAGGCGCTATCCCATGAACCGCAAATTCTGTTTCTGGATGAGCCAACCGCGGGCGTGGATGTCGAGCTGCGCCGTGACATGTGGGAGATGGTGCGCAAGCTCCGGGAAAGCGGTGTAACCATCATCCTCACTACCCACTACATTGAAGAAGCCGAGGAGATGGCGGACCGGATCGGGGTAATCCGGCAGGGTGAAATCATCTTGGTGGAGGACAAGACCCAGCTGATGACCAAACTGGGCAAGAAGGAGCTGCGCCTCCACCTGGCACAAAAGCTCGACAAGGTCCCGGGCGAGCTTACCCTGGAACCGGTGGAACTGTCCGAAGATGGCTACGAACTGATCTACACCTTCGATTCCCAACAGGAACAGGCCGGCGTTGCCAGGCTGCTTCGCACTCTCGGGGATCTGGGAATCGAATACCGGGATCTGCAAACCCGGGAAAGCTCCCTTGAAGAGATTTTTGTCGGCCTGGTGCACGAGTAAGCCCGCCGGCCCAACGGAGAAAGGCATGAACCTTTACGGTATCCGCGCAATCTACAAATTCGAAATGGCCCGCATGCGCCGCACGGTGATGCAGAGCGTGCTTTCGCCGGTGATATCCACCTGCCTGTATTTCGTGGTCTTCGGCTCCGCCATTGGCTCGCGTATGGGGGATATCGACAACATCGCCTATGGGGCTTACATCATCCCGGGGCTGGTAATGCTGTCCCTGCTGATGCAGAGCATTTCCAACGCTTCGTTTGGCATCTACATGCCCAAGTTTTCGGGCACCATCTATGAAGTCCTCTCGGCGCCGGTGTCCTATGTCGAGGTGGTTCTGGGTTACGTTGGCGCCGCTGCAACCAAGTCCGTGATCTTGGGGCTGATCATCCTGGCCACCGCGAAATTCTTCGTGGATTACGACGTGCTGCACCCTTTCTGGATGTTCTCCTTCCTGGTGCTGACCTCCATCACCTTCAGCCTGTTCGGGTTCATCATCGGAATCTGGGCGGATGGGTTCGAGAAACTCCAGATTGTGCCGATGATGATCGTCACACCACTGGTGTTCCTCGGCGGCACCTTCTACTCCATCGATATGCTGCCGGACGTATGGCAGACCGTGAGCCTGTTCAACCCGGTGGTCTATCTGATCAGCGGCTTCCGCTGGGCGTTCTACGGTGTGTCAGACGTTCATGTGGGCATCAGCGTGGGCATGACCCTGGTGTTCCTCACTGCTTGCATGGTGGGCATCTGGTGGATCTTCAAAACCGGCTACCGGTTGCGCTCGTGAAGGCAGCATCGGGAGGTTTTCGAGGGCTGAAAGTCTGGCTTATGCTGGCGTTCAGCTCGCTGATTTACGGGTGTTCTTCAGGCATCGCCGCACCGCAAGAGGGTCTGCCGGTTGTTGAAGCCTGTTTCGTGTCCGCAGCGAGCACAGTGCCGGTAAAACTGGAAGTGGCCAGTAGCGCCGACCAGCGCCAGAAGGGATTGATGGGCCGCACGTCTCTGGCGCCCTACGCCGGTATGCTGTTCGAGTACAGCGAGCTCAGGGAAGCCAGCCACGGCTTCTGGATGTACAAGACCCTGATTCCCCTGGACATCGCCTACCTGAACCAGGACGGTGTGATTGGCAGCATCCGCCAGATGGTTCCCTGCGCCTCAGCCAGTGGCGCGGGCTGCCCCTCCTACCCCGCCGGCGTGCCTTTTATTCAGGCGGTGGAAATGAATGCCGGGTTTTTCCAGGAACACGGAATCGGGCAAGGTGACCGGCTTTACGTCGGAACAGACAATTGCCCGGAGCAATAAGCCCCGGGTTCCTTCTATAAACCCGGTTCAGCTGTCTTTCCACTCCGGCTTTCGCTTCTCCAGAAACGCACAGATACCTTCCTGGGCATCGTTGGCCATCATGTTGTCGGCCATCACTTTCGATGTGTACTCGTAGGCATCTTCCAGCGGCATTTCCAGCTGCCGGTAGAAAGCTTCCTTGCCGATCTTCAGAGTGTGGCCAGACTTATCGGCAATGGTGCGGGCCAGCTTGTAGACCATCTCGTCCAGGTGCTGCTCGTCGACGATCTGATTGACCAGCCCGATGCGTTCCGCCTTCACGGCACCGATCATTTCACCGGTCAGCAGCATTTCCATGGCGTGCTTGCGGGACACATTGCGGGACAGTGCCACCATCGGCGTGGAACAGAACAGCCCGATGTTCACCCCGGGCGTGGCAAACCGCGCCGTATCTGCCGCTACAGCAAGGTCACAGCTGGCCACCAGCTGACAGCCTGCGGCGGTGGCAACACCCGCCACCCGGGCAATCACCGGCCGGGGCAGGTTCACGATCTGCTGCATCACCTTGCTGCACTGGTTAAACAGCGCCAGCTGGAACTCATGGCTATCAAACTGCTCCCGCACTTCCCGAAGGTCGTGGCCGGCACAGAACACGTTGCCGTGGGCGGCCAGGACCACAACCCGGGTTTCCGTATCGGAGGCGATAATCTCCAGTTCTTCTGACAGCGCCTCCAGCATGGCCATGGAAAGGCTGTTTTTCTTCTCCGGCTGGTTCAGCGTGAGCGTGGTAATGCCATTCTCGCTGTACTTGTGCACCAGTTCTGCTGTTTGTTCGGTCATGGGGACACTCCATTTTTAACGTTGCTGCACCGGGCAATCTGCAAACTTACCCAGAGTATTGCTGACTGCGTCTATACTGTCGAAGCGACTTTTGTAGGATGCTCAGTTTTCAGGGCCTTGAGGTTGTTATCGCGATCTGCCGCCCATAGGCTGTTTGTATAAGCCTAAATGCAGAGAGGAAAAACGCATGTCGAAATCGATAATCCTCAAAGCCATCTTTGCCATCGCGGTTATTGGCGGAGCCATCTTCATCATCATCAAAGACGAACCAGCAACACCAACTGGCGACATCAACAGCATCCAGCCGTTGCCAGAACAGGACAACCCTTAAGCTAAACCACAAACCACTCCGGAACAGGCGACCCCACATTGCAGACAACCCGAATCAAAGGACTGACCATCGCCGCCCTCGGCGTGCTGTTTATCGTCCCGGATGCGCTGCTTGTGAAAATCACCTCCGTGGACCCGGTGGTGTTCCTGTTCTGGCGGGGCTTATTGCTGGCCCTCAGTTTCCTTGTGATCAACTGGGCCCGTTACCGTTCCCGGCTGGTGCCTGAAATCCGCAAATGCGGCCGTAAAGGGCTTTTCTGCGCCGGTGCCTTTGCTATCAGCACCCTGGGATTCGTGGTGGGCATGAAGAACACCGCTGCCGGCAATGTGCTGGTAATTCTCAACACCGCACCGGTTATCGCCGCCGTTATTGCCTGGGCGGTCTGGAAGGAGACCCTGCCGCTGCGAACCTGGGTGGTCATCCTCCTGTGTGTGACCGGTGCCACCTTCATGGCCGTGGGAGAATTCGGCAAAGGTGACCCGCTGGGTCTGCTGATGGCGGTGGTTGCCGCCACGGCTCTGGCTTCCAATCTCAACGTTGCGCGCTCCAAACCCGACAGTGACATGAGCGTGATGCTCATGTTCGGAGCCCTGGTGCTGGCAGCCGTAGCCGCTGTGTTTGGTGGAGCCCAGATGCCATCGGGCCGGGACTTCTTCTTTATCGCCCTGCTCTGCCTCGTGTTCCTGCCAACCGCCTGCATTCTGATACAGATTGGCCCACGCTACATTCCGGCGGCAGAAGTCAGCCTGATGCTGCTTCTGGAGACCGTGCTCGGATCCTTCCTGGTGTGGTTGTTCCTGGGCGAAGTGCCGCCGAAGCTCAGCCTGGTGGGTGGTGTCATTGTGTTCTCGGCCCTGGCGGCGCACGGTTGGACGGAGGTCAGCCGATACCGCAAGGCGCGACTGGCAGTTGATTAATCCGGTTCCCGCGCGCGAAGATACGCGCTGATCAAAAACAAGGAACCGCAAACATGACCACCGTACCCCAGCTCACCGACGCATTGCTCACCCTGGAAAACCGGGTAGCCACCCTCACCCTCAACCGTCACGACCTGCGCAATGCGCTGACAGGCTCACACCTGATTGACGACATCGTGACCACCGCGGAATGGGTGAACCAGTGTGACGATGTGTCGGTACTGGTGATCACTGGGGCGGGCTCCGCCTTCAGCGCCGGCGGCAACATCCGGGACATGGCCAACCGCAGCGGCGATTTCGCCGGAGACGTGGCCGAATGCGCCGACCGTTACCGTAAAGGCATTCAGCGCATTCCCCTGGCCCTCCAGAATGTGGAAGTGCCCATCATTGCCGCCGTAAATGGACCCGCCATTGGCGCCGGCTTCGATCTGGCCAACATGGCGGATATCCGCATTGCCTCGGAAAGCGCCAAGTTCGGCGAAACCTTCCTCAACCTGGGCATCATCCCCGGCGACGGCGGTGCCTGGTTCATGCAGCGCCTGATCGGCTACCAGCGCGCGTTCGAACTCACGCTCACCGGCCGTGTGATCGATGCCGCCGAGGCCAAGGAACTGGGTATTGTTCTGAAGGTGGTGCCAGCGGAAGAACTGCTGAACGCCGCAAACGCCATGGCCAACCGCATCGCCAGCCAACCACCGAAAGCCACGCGCCTGACCAAACGCCTGATGAAAATGGCGCCGAGAATGGAGCTGAAGGATTTCCTCGACGTGTGTGCGAACTTCCAGGGCATGTGCCATAACGAGCCAGAGCATCTGGAAGCGGTGAATAAAATGCTGGAGGCTATGTCGAAAAAATAGTGGTGCTCCGGGCCGGAATCGAACCGGCACGACCGTGAGGTCGAGAGATTTTAAGTCTCTTGTGTCTACCAATTTCACCACCGGAGCATTCGGGGGGAGGTTCTGACGGGCAGAATTGTATAAGTCTGCGTGGGGTAACGCAATTCGGATTCTGCCCTCGCGCTCAGGCGGCTGGACTGGCCTTAGCGGGCTTGGTTGCCCTGCCCTTGTAGATGTATCCGGCGATTTTCGGCGCCTTGGGGATATAGAGGTTTTCCAGTTCCTGGATTTCGAAGCCGGCGTGTCGGATCAGGTCGGCGATGTGGCGGTTGAGGTGGCAGCCGCCGGCGAGCTTTTTCCAGCCGGGGGTGATGCGGTGCTGCCACTTGCGGGTACCGTCGTCGGGGGATTCGCCATGTTCCAGGAACAGCAGTTCACCGCCGGGCTTGAGTACCCGCCACATTTGCTGGAGGGCGGCCTGCCAATCGGGAATGGTGCACAGTGTGAAGGTGAGCAATACGGTGTCTACCGAGTGATCTTCCAGGGGAATTTTTTCGCCCGGCAAATCGAGCCACTCTACCTTCACGGGAGACCTTGCCAGATTGGGCTGGGCCTTGCGGCGCATGCCTTCTGAGGGCTCCAGGCCGTACACCATGTCTACCTGGTCTGAATTGTAGAACTCCATGTTGATGGCCGAGCCCATGCCGACTTCCAGTACCACTCCTTTGGCATGGGGAACTACCTGGCTACGAAGTTTCATCACCTGGCCCATGGAGCAAGCGCGGTCTATGATGTGTGGCAGTATCCTGTCTTCGTAAAAGCTCATTGGTTTACCCATACTTGTTTTAAATCAAGGGGTGCGACAAAACGCCCTATCGGGTTTAACGCCATGTTTAGTAGCATGGTAATCATCTGCCGGTAATAACAACACAACAAAATGAGCTAAGGCAGCGGCTGAACGGGTTCGCAGGGCCCGTTTTTTTGATGTGACCGTTACCGGAGGGTTCCCATGGAACTTGATCCTCTCATCTTATCGCGAATCCAGTTCGCGTTTGTGGTGTCATTTCACGCCATTTTTCCGGTGTTTACCATCGGCCTTGCTTCCTACATCGCGGTACTCGAGGGCCTGGCCTTCAAAACCGAAAATCCAGTGTGGGTGAAGCTCTCTGCCTTCTGGACCAAGGTGTTTGCCGTGGTTTTCGGCATGGGGGTGGTGTCGGGCATCGTGATGTCGTTCCAGTTCGGAACCAACTGGAGTAACTTCGCCCAGGCCTCGGCCAACTTCCTCGGGCCGATGCTCAGCTACGAAGTGGTTACCGCATTTTTCCTTGAGGCCGCTTTCCTCGGTGTGCTGTTGTTTGGGCGGGACAAGGTTCCGGCCGGTATCCACTTGCTGGCAGCAATCATGGTGGCGACAGGCACGTTCATTTCCTCTTTCTGGATCCTCTCTGCCAATAGCTGGATGCACACGCCTGCGGGTACCGAGTTGAGGGAAGGCGTTTTCTACGTAACGTCCTGGAGTGAGGCCATATTCAATCCTTCATTCCCTTACCGGTTCAGCCATATGGTTTTGGCCTCGTTCCTGACCGGCGGCTTTGTGGTGGCAGGCGTCAGTGCCTGGTACCTGCTGCTGGGTCGCGAAGTGGAGGCCAACAAGAAAGCCCTGTCCATGTGCCTGTGGCTGCTGCTGTTCATTGCTCCCACCCAGGCCGTAGTGGGTGATTTTCATGGCCTGAATACGCTGGAACACCAGCCGGTGAAGGTGTCAGCGATGGAAGGTAACTGGGAAACCTCCCGCAATGTGCCGTTGCTGCTGTTTGCCATTCCTGACCAGCAGAACCAGCAGAACCTGTTTGAGATCGGCATCCCAAGCCTGGCCAGTTTCATCCTTACGCACGAGTGGGATGGTGAAGTGCCCGGGTTGAATGAAATCGCCGTCGATGAGCAGCCGCCGGTAGCGATTGTGTTCTGGTCGTTCCGGGTTATGGTGGGGATTGGTCTATTGATGATTGCCTTCGCTGTAACCGGTCTGATCCTTCGGGCCGGCGGTCGCTACTGGCGTACCACCTGGTTCCTGCAGGGCATGCGATTCATGAGTGTTGCTCCCTTCATAGCGGTGTTGGCCGGTTGGTTTGTAACCGAAATCGGTAGGGCGCCCTGGCTGGTCTACGGACAGATGACCCAGGCCCAAGCACTTACCCCGTCTCTGACCGGCGGCATGGCGCTGTTTACGCTCATCGGCTATATCGTTGTTTACGCTCTGGTGTTCTCGGCCGGTGTCTATTACCTGATGCGGGTGTTGTATGTGGGTCTCGAAGACCAGGATGAAGACGAACACGAGTCAGATCGGCCGAAGCGTCCGTTCTCCGCCGCACACGTGCCTTTCGAAATCGACCATAATTCCGACGATACTGTTGGTACTGCCAAGCCCACACGCCAGGGAGGTCACTGATTATGGAACTGTTTGATCTGCCGCTTATCTGGGCATTCATTATCGGCTTCGGCATCATCATGTATGTGCTGATGGACGGCTTCGACCTGGGCGTGGGGATTCTCTTCCCCTTCGCCCCGAATGAAGAAGCCAGGGACACCATGATGAACTCGGTGGCCCCGGTATGGGATGGCAATGAAACCTGGCTGGTGCTGGGTGGTGCCGGCCTTCTGGCGGCCTTCCCCATGGTGTATTCCATCTTCCTGCCCGCCCTCTACATTGGCGTGTTCCTGCTGCTGGCCGGGCTGATTTTCCGGGGCGTGGCGTTTGAGTTCCGGTTCAAGGCGCGTACTTCCCGCTACCTTTGGAACTGGGCCTTTGCCGGCGGCTCTACTGTCGCCTCCTTCGCTCAGGGTGCCGTGGTCGGCGCCTATATCCAGGGTTTCGAAACCGCTAACGGGGTCTATGTTGGCGGCGCACTGGACTGGCTCACGCCGTTTACGGTGCTGACGGGGCTGGGCATGCTGGCCGGCTACTCCCTGCTGGGTTCCACCTGGCTGATCCTGAAAACCGAGGGCTATCTGCAGCAGTGGGCTTACAAGATCACCCTGCCCTTGCTCCTGGCGGTTCTTGTGGTCTTTGGCATCATCGGTGTCTGGACGCCCTTTGTGGATGACATGGTCCGTGAACGCTGGTTCTCCAACCTGACCATCATCTGGATTCTGCCGGTCCTGACACTGCTGTGCGCTATCCAGATTTACCGTTCAGTTCGTGATCGCAAAGACGGCATGCCGTTCGTGGCCACCATGGGGCTGTTTATCACCACCTATCTGGGCCTGGTGGTCAGCCGTTGGCCCTATGTGGTTCCGCCGGAATACACCCTCTGGGAGGCTGCGTCCGCCTACGAATCCCAGCTCTTCCTTTTGTTGGGCCTGCTGTTCGTGATCCCGATTGTTCTGGCCTACACGGCCTGGACCTACTGGGTCTTCCGCGGCAAGGTGCGTGCCGGCGAGGGATACCACTAAGTGGCGGAGCCACAGGCCAAGGGTAGCGAGGGTGGCGAGAGGAATGCCTCCGCCACCGAACAGAAAGCCGTCAACGGATGGCTTGCAGACCTGGCCCGTGGCAGCCGCCTGTGGATTCGCGGCACCGTGGTTGCCGGCACCATTGCCGGCATTGCCACCATTATTCAGATGGTGCTCTTGGCCCGGATTATCCATCTGGGTGTGATTGACGAGGTCCCGGTTGCGGACCTCACTCCCCTCTTTCTAAGCCTGATTCTCGCGTTGGTTATTCGCGCCCTGGGCCAGGGATTCCAGACCCGGTTTGCGGCCCGTTGCAGCGAACAGGTTCGCCGCGATGCCCGTCGCCAGCTCCATAAGCACTGGCAGGCCACCGGACCGGTGGAACTGGGCCAGTCTTCGGCTGGCACCCTTGCCCGGGAATGGATTGACCACGTGGAAGCGCTGCACGGTTATTTCGCGCGGTTTCTGCCGCAGATGACCCTGTCGATGATTGTGCCGCTGCTGATTCTCGCCCTGGTGTTCTGGCTGGACTGGCTGGCCGGTATTTTTCTGCTGCTGTCTGCGCCGCTGATTCCGTTGTTCATGGCGTTGGTTGGCATGGGCGCGGAAAAGCTAAACCAGCAGCACTTTGAAACCATCAGCCGTCTGTCCGGCCAGTTCCTGGACAAGGTTCGCGGCCTGACCACCCTTCAATTGTTTGGCCAGACGGCAGGCGCAGCCGAGCTCATTCGCAAACGCTCCGATCACTACCGGCGCGTTACCATGAAAACGCTGCGGGTCGCTTTTCTGTCTTCGGGGGTCCTGGAGTTCTTTGCCTCCGTGGCCATTGCCGTTATTGCCATCTACATCGGCTTTGGTTTGTTGGGATACATCACCTACGGCCCCTCCGAGGATCTGACCCTGTTTTCAGGCCTGCTGATTCTGTTGCTGGCTCCAGAGTTTTTCCAGCCGCTGCGAACACTCTCCCAGCATTACCATGATCGCGCAGCAGCGATGGGCGCAGGCACCGAGATTCTTGAACGGCTCGAATCCCCGGTGAACGTTGAGAACACGACGGAAATCGCTCCCGTAGAGGGTGCGGACGACCGGATTGAGCTGCGTTCTGTCAGCAAAACCTTCCGGACGGATCAATCGGTGCTCCGGGATCTCACACTGACCATTCGAAAAGCTGAAGTGATAGCCCTGACAGGCCCCTCCGGCGGCGGCAAATCCACCCTGCTCCATCTCCTGGCAGGTTTTCTGGCACCAGACACTGGTGAGATGCACCTGTTCGGCGAGGCTCCGGGCAGCTTCCGGTTTGGCTGGCTGGGACAGAAAGGGTTTCTGGTTCAGGGCACCTGGGCCGATAATCTCAGACTGACCACCCCTGATGCCTCGGATATTGCTATTGAAACCGCTCTGCGCAATGTCGGCCTCGGTTCTCTGCTCGACAGTCGCAAACAGGGGATTTACAGCCCGGTATCGGAGGAGGGCCAGGGGCTCTCCGGTGGTCAGGCCCGGCGGCTGAGTCTGGCCCGTATCTTTCTGGCGGATTACGACCTGATTCTGCTGGATGAGCCCACCGCAGGCCTGGACAGCGACAGTGAGGTGTTCGTGCTGGAGGCCCTGCATAAACTGGCGGTGGCTGGCAAAACCCTGATCTTCTCGACCCACCACCAGGCCTTGCTGACCCTGGCAAACCGGGTGCTGTTGGTTTCCGACGGGGAGGTACGCGATGCGTGACCTGAAGCCGTGGCTGGACCTGATCTTCAAACGCCCGGGGCGCCTGGTTGTGGGCGGGTTTCTGATTCTCGCCACCCTGCTCTCCGGCATAGGCCTCTTGGCGGTTTCGGGCTGGTTTATTACCGAAACCGCGCTGGTCGGCCTGCTGTTGGCCGCAGGCGTGGCGGCGACCATAAACCTGTACGTACCCGGCGGCGCCATCCGGTTTTTCGCCGTTTCCCGCACGGTGTTCCGGTACCTGGAGCGGGTCTACAACCACGATATCGTTCTGAGGCTGCTGACAGATATTCGCGTGGCTTTGTTCCAGCGCCTCTCACGCGCCAGCCGCGTTCGCCGTGGGGAGCTGAGCGGTGCCCAGTGGCTGTCCCGGCTCACCAGCGATGTGGATGCACTGGACACACTTTACCTGCGCCTGATCGCGCCTACGGCCCTTGCGTGCTTGGTAACGCTTCTGGTGGTGATTCTGGCTGCGGTTCTCTTCGATATCGGCACGGCGTTGCTGGTGGGACTGTTGCTGATTATTGCCCTGGTGATCGCCACCGCTGGGGTCTACCTGAGAACCTGGCGCCTGGCAGCCCGGCAAAGCGACCGGCAGGAAGAGTTGAGAACGGCGGTGATCGAACACATCGAAGGTTTCCCCGAACTGACGGCGGCCGGGCGTACCGGTAAACATGCCGCCTGGCTGATGCGTCAGGCCCATCAGGTTACTTCGGAACAAGCGAAGGCCGATACCCGTGTAGGCTGGCATCTGGCCGGATCCCACCTGTTCGTCAACCTGTCTGCGGTTCTGGCGCTCTGGGCCGGCTTTGCGCTTTTCCAGTCGGGTTCGGTTTCCGGCCCGGTGCTTGTGTTAATGCCCATTGCCCTGCTCGGCCTCGCCGAGGTTTACGCCATGCTGCCCGATGCCTTCGGCAAGCTGGGCGCAACCGTCGCATCCGCTGCACGATTGAACCGGGATTGTCGTGAAGAGGAGCAATCAGTAACAGCCACCGCCACAGTGTTGCCACCGAAAACGGCCCTTCTTGCCGACAATATTGCGGTAAAACATCCCGGATACGCGCCTTTGTTCACCCGGTTCAATCTGGAAATCGAGAACGGAGAACGCATTGGTATATTGGGTCATTCCGGCAGCGGGAAGTCTTCCCTGGCGGATGTACTCGCCGGCCTGCTGCCCACTGCCCAGGGTAGCCTGGCGCGAAAGGATTGCGTCTATCTCACCCAGAAAACCGTGTTGTTTGAAGATACCCTCCGGGCCAACCTGTTACTGGGATCCCCTGAGGCCTCCGACACTGAACTCTGGAGCATTCTCGAGCAGATGGAGCTGGCTGAGCGCTTCGCCAGTGAACCGAATCAGCTCGATACCTGGCTGGGCAGCGCTGGCAGCCGACTCTCTGGCGGCGAGGCCCGGCGTGTGGCCCTGGCGCGGGTGTTATTGAACCCTGCGCCGCTGGTGATACTGGATGAGCCGTTTACCGGCCTGGATGCCGAAACCCGGGCGCGTGTCTCGAAACGGATGGAAACTCTTCTGGAAGGGAAAACCGTGGTTAGCCTGGCACACGGGCCGGATGCCCTTCCGGGCACCGACCGTGTGATTTATCTTAGCGTTTAGCGGGTTTCCAGAACCTCAAAGGTCAGGCCCGCCTTGCTGGTGAGCCGGTCCATCAGCTTGCCGTCTAGCAACGAAGATGGTGTCCAGAACCCGCCGGGTTGATCCGCCGGAATGTCGAACGCCAGGCACATGCCCGCTTCGCCCAGCATCTTGCCGGTGGAACCGTAGCCCGGGTCCTGGTCGCCGGTCACCTTGGTGATGATGGTTTTACCATCTTCCGTGCGACCTACGAACCGAAGGTCATAGAAACCGGCTTTCTGGGCTTCGGGGCTAGGGCCCTCGCCCGGCTTGGGCACGAACTTCTCTACCAGCCAGCGGGTAGGCTTGATCGCCGACGCCGTAAAGAAGGCTGCCAGCCCACCGGTGATGGCGTACGCGGCCAGACGGCCTTTGGTGCCACGGCCGGTCATCATGGCCTCGTCGTAGGTAAACTCCTTGCCGTAGCGAGCGTTCTGCAAGGCGTTGGAGCGATGCACCACCCTGGTATTGATGGCCCCCATCACGAACGGCGCCAGCCAGGCGTTGAAGGTCTTGTCGAACTCGGCACCCTTGAGACTCGGCTGACGGGTCTTGGAGCGATGGTCTGGCGGGCAGATGGAGAACGGATTGGCCAGTTCCTTGCGCAGTTTCGGATCCGCCGCCGCTTCCTTCGCCACGTTCATCATGGAGGCAACGGTTCCGCCGGAGAATTCGCCCTTGGCGGTTTTCACCCGCATACGAACATCCCGGCATGGCGCGCCAAAGGTCTGCTCGGCCTGGTTCTGCAGGAACCACACCCCCATATCGGAGGGAATCGAGTCGAAGCCGCAGCAGTGAACAATCCGCGCGCCGGAGGATTTGGCCTCCTCTTCGTAGCGTTCCACCATTTTGCGGATCCACTGTACTTCGCCCGTCAGGTCGCAGTAATCCGTGCCGCTGCGCACGCAAGCCTGTACCAGCGGCTCACCGTAAAGGGCATAGGGGCCGACGGTAGAAATGATCACCCGGGTTTGCTCGCACATGGTTTTCAGCGCGTTTTCATCGGAGGCATCAGCCAGAATGACCGGAATACCCTTGGCCTTGTCGCCAAGTTCGCCCTTCAGGGTGTTGAGCTTGCTCTCGGAGCGACCGGCAATCGCCCATTTCACCGATTGGCCCACTCCGTAGGTTTCGAGCAAGTAACGGGTAAGGATCTGGCCAACGAAGCTCGTGGCGCCGAACACCACCAGGTCATAGGCCGTTTCAGCGGATTTGGTCATTGCTCTTCCTTAGTCAGCTGTATTGAAAACGGGTTGATGGAAAATTGATCGGGTACTGGTACAGACGTTAACGAACTCCGACGGGCGCTTTCGCCCCCATCAGGCGCATGAATGCGGCCACGCCCAGGCCCCAGAACCCGTTAAGAAGAAGTCCGCCTACCCAGGTCTGGGCAGACACATCGAGCCCTTTCAGGGGAAATACCACCAGCATGGCGACTGCAGTGGGGCCTACTGCCCCTACAATGACATGCCCCAGCCAGAACTTCACCCCTGCGAGGCGTCCAAGAATCAGCCAGAGCACCATGCCCCACAGGCCGCCAAAGAACGCCAGGGATACAACTTGCGGAACGCCAAACGGTGGTACCGGAGACAGGTTAAACGGCGCCGCCGGCACAATACCGCCCAGCCAGAACAGTGCGAACAGGCCCTGATGAAACACCAGGGTTGCGAGAAAACCACTTGCAAACGCCTTGAACCAAACCATGAACAATCCTCTGTTGGTATGAATAATTGGCCTTAACTCGTTGATTCTGCGTAGCTCATTTAACAACTGCAACCGATCTTAACAGTTTTGAGCGCCCGTTCTACTTTCCTGACCGCGCCCTTGAATCCGTCGTCACGGCCAATCGTTTGTCACACTTCCTGGTGCACACTGCGAGCCAGTGCACGAAACGATTTCCGGAGGTTCGAATTGATCACCTTTTTACTGGTATTGAGCATCCTGCTTGTCCTGTTCAGCGTTTTTGTTTGCTGGCAGGTTCTTGAACAACGCAAAGTGATCGCGCGAATGATGGAGAACGACGATATCGCAGATTCCGAGCAGGAACCGGAGCTGGTTATTACGCTGCGGGTGCTGGATCCGATTGCCCTGGCGAAGCGGGAATCGCGCTCTGCGCGCGTGCTGGCTGACAAACTGCCCGTCATGGTCCGCAAGATGGTGTATCAGGAAGTGATGAAAGAGCTCGAAGCTGAGATGACAGAACGTGAAATAGACGTGGACATGCAGATCGAATATCGATGAGTACGGCGTTCGGGATGTTTTTGGGGAGTGCAGGATGATGACTACGGTAATCGTTGCCTTGCTGCTGCTAGCCTTGAGCGGGTTCTGCGTTGCCTACTGGCAACTGCTGCTCTGCCGACGTGAGGCCCGGATTCTGAATTCTCATCGGATGGCGGCTCACAGCGCTATCCAGAAGAGCCGGATGGACCTGCTGGAAGTGAGAAATCGTGCCCGACTGTTGGAGGATTCCGTCTCTGGCGGTGCCAGCGCAGTGGAGAAACTCCACAAGGCGATCTCAAATACCACGTTCGGGCTGATTGATCTGGTCTCAAGGGATGAGGAGTTCCGGCAGACGGCCCGTAAAGCGCGGGCCACCCATGACCAGACCAGCCAGCAGATCTACCGAACCGTGCGCACCACCAACAAGGCGCTGCATATCCTTGCCGACACCCTGATCATTGGCAAAGCTGAAAAGCGGCTCGCGTCCCGCAAGCGCGGAAAGGCTGAGGGCTCTAACGGCGCTGAATGAATCTCGGCGGTCAGGCTTTTTCCAGACGCTTCAGAACCACGTCGACGGTCACTTCCAGTGAGTCGAGCGCCGAGGCCTTCTCAAGACCTTCGGAGGTGGCCCGGTACAGATGGGGCGTCATTGCGAGGAGATCAGCAATACTGTTCTGGTCTGGAAGAGTCAGCGGGAAACGTACCACGGTTGAATCCAGGTGCCGAAAGCCTTCGGGGGCTGCACTCTCAGCGTCTGCCGGCGGCTTAAGCTCCGGATAGATGATTTCCCGCAACTCCCGCAGATGATCCGCACCGGAATCCACCTGGATTATCTGCCCGCCGGGCTTGAGCACCCGGGAAAATTCGCCGTAGACCGGGAAACCAAACAGGCACAGCACCAGATCCAGTGATTCCGGCAGAACCGGCAGGTTTGCGTTGCTGCCAACAACCCACCGCGTCCGTTTGTCCTGTTTGGCCGCTGCCAGCACCGCCCATTTCGAAATATCGACGCCAATCATCGAAAGATCTGTGTCGCCGGCCAGGCTTGCCAGGTGCCGGAGGTAATAGCCTTCTCCGCAACCGGCGTCCAGTACCGAGCCCGTCCCGTCATTCGTCAGCGATTTGAGTGCCCGATCGCTAACCGCTTCTGCGATTTTTGTGTAGAAGCCGGCATTCAGGAACCGCTGTCTGGCGGCGACCATTTCCTTGCTGTCACCCGGGTCCAGGGTGCGTTTCTTCTGAACCGGTAAGAGATTCACATAGCCCTGCCGGGCAACATCAAAACTGTGCCCATTCTCGCACCGCCAGGTCTTTTCACTGGGGGTAAGCGGGCAACCATCTAGTGGGCAGGCTAATGCATCAAACGGCATCGTCGTCATGGTTCGTGTATCCGGTTCAACAGTCGGGGCCGGGTATCATGGCAGGTATTCTGGTTTCACCCAACGCAAAAGGCACCCGAAGGTGCCTTTTCTCAAGCCAACCAGAAAGTTACAAAACTTTCTTCAGCTCTTCTTCAAACTGCGGAACCGCTTCGAACAGGTCCGCTACCAGGCCGTAATCGGCAACCTGGAAGATCGGCGCTTCTTCATCCTTGTTGATCGCAACGATCACCTTGGAGTCAGACATACCGGCCAGGTGCTGGATGGCGCCGGAAATACCTACGGCAACGTACAGCTGCGGGGCAACAATCTTGCCGGTCTGGCCAACCTGCATGTCGTTCGGTACGAAACCGGCGTCGACAGCGGCGCGGGATGCACCAACGGCGGCACCCAGCAGATCAGCAACCTGCTCCAGCATCTTGAAGTTATCGCCGTTCTGCATGCCTCGGCCACCGGAGATTACGATACCGGCGCTGGCCAGGTCCGGACGGTCAGACTCGGCCTTCTGCTCGCTCACGAAGGAAGACAGGCCTGCGTCTTTAACCACATCAACCTGCTCAACAGAAGCGGAACCGCCTTCAGCGGCAACCGGATCGAACGCGGTCGGACGAACGGTAACAACCTTGATGCTGTCGCTGGATTTCACGGTAGCGATGGCATTACCGGCGTAGATCGGACGAACGAAGGTGTCTTCGGACTCAACGCGCATGATGTCAGACACCTGGGCAACGTCCAGCAGCGCAGCAACGCGCGGCATGAAGTCCTTACCGGTGGTGCCGGCGGCGGCCAGGATGTGGCTGTAGCCCTTGCCTACTTCGGCGACCAGCTCACCCAGGTTTTCACCCAGGAAGTGACCATAAGCAGCGTTATCGGCAACCAGTACCTTGTTAACGCCTTCGGCCTTGGCAGCTGCTTCAGCAACGGCCCCACAGTTCTCACCGGCAACCAGTACGTCGATGTCTCCGCCGATGGCCTTGGCAGCCGCTACAACATTCAGGGTAGCCTGTTTCAGGCTGCTGTTGTCATGTTCAGCAATTACAAGGATGCTCATTTAGATCACCTTCGCTTCGTTCTTCAGTTTATCGACCAGCTCGGCAACGTCGGCCACCTTCACACCCGCCTGACGGGAAGCAGGCGCTTCAACCTTCAGGGTGGAAAGGCGCGGAGCGATGTCGACACCCAGATCGGCCGGGCTCATGTTGTCCAGCGGCTTCTTCTTCGCCTTCATGATGTTCGGCAGAGAAGCGTAGCGCGGCTCGTTGAGACGCAGGTCGGTAGTAACAACCGCAGGCAGATTCAGGGCAACGGTCATCAGACCACCGTCGATCTCACGGGTTACGTTAACCTTGTCGCCCTCAACAACCACTTCGGAAGCGAAAGTGCCCTGACCCATGCCGGTCAGCGCGGCCAGCATCTGGCCGGTCTGGTTGTTGTCGGAATCGATGGACTGCTTGCCAAGAATAACCAGCTTTGGCTCTTCCTTCTCAACAACAGCCTTGAGCAGCTTGGCCGCTTCGAGAGACTGAACCTCCTCGTCGGTTTCGACGTGGATACCACGGTCAGCACCCAGAGCCAGCGCAGTACGGATCTGCTCCTGGGAGGCCTTCGGTCCGATGGATACCACCACGATTTCACTGGCAACACCCTTCTCTTTCAGGCGAACGGCTTCTTCAACCGCGATTTCGCAGAACGGGTTCATTGCCATCTTGACGTTGGCGAGGTCAACACCGGTGTTGTCCGGCTTGACGCGCACCTTTACGTTGTAGTCGATTACTCGTTTTACAGCGACCAGAACCTTCATAGATTCCTCGTTCTTCTACGATGGGTTTATGACTTGCAGTCCTCGCGCAGAGCCTGCCGAAATTCAATGCGCACTAATGATGGAGGCAACACTCAGCAGAATCAATAGCCTCAAACGACGCGCCAGGACTGAACTTTCAGCCAATTCCCCGGTATTGACCGGGGACGGCAATGAGACGATACTAGATTTCGACTCAAAACACACGATGTTTCAGTGTGCTCTTACAATGCCAAAGGACAGAGCGAATTTCAAACAAACGTTTGTTTGATTCTTCAAATACGGTATCCTTTTGGTTATGCAAGCCGGGACAAACGGCTTGGGGCGGTCGTCTACAAGCGGTTTTACCGGTAAGATGGCGGCCAGAATAATTGGCCTGCGGGCATATAATTCCCATTAAAGATGTTTGAGGAGACCAACGTGGAACGCGAATCGATGGAATTTGATGTTCTGATCGTCGGCGGCGGCCCGGCGGGCCTGTCGGCAGCATGCCGTGTCATGCAGCTGGCGCAGGAAGCTGGCGAGGAACTCACCGTATGCGTGGTAGAAAAAGGTTCTGAGATCGGCGCGCACATTCTGGCCGGTACCGTATTCGAGCCCACTGCCCTCAACGAACTCTTCCCGGACTGGAAAGAGAAAGGCGCTCCGCTGAACACCCCGGTTACCCGCGACGACATTTTCCTGCTGAAGAACCAGGAAAGCGCCACCAAGATCCCCAATGCGTTTGTGCCCAAGAACATGCACAACCATGGCAACTACATCATCAGCCTGGGCAACCTGTGCCGCTGGCTGGCCGAACAGGCCGAGCAGCTCGGCGTAGAGGTCTATCCCGGCTTTGCCGCCTCCGAGACCATCGTTGAGGATGGCCAGGTGAAAGGCATTATTACCGGCGATATGGGCGTTGCCCGTGACGGTTCCGAGAAAGACGGCTACATGCCGGGCATGGAACTGCGTGCCAAGTACACCCTCTTTACCGAAGGCTGCCGTGGTCACCTGGGCAAGCGCCTGATCAACGAGTTCAACCTGGATGAAGGCAAGGATCCCCAGCACTACGGTATCGGTATCAAGGAGCTGTGGGACATTGATCCGGCCAAACACGAGCCGGGCCTGGTTGTTCATACTACCGGCTGGCCGCTGAAGGAGACCGGCTCCACCGGTGGTTCCTTCCTGTATCACCTGGAGAATGGCCAGGTCTACGTGGGCCTGATTACCGATCTGTCCTACAGCAACCCGCACCTGAGCCCGTTCGAGGAATTCCAGCGTCTGAAGCTGCACCCGGAGATCAAGAAACACCTGGAAGGCGGCAAGCGCGTTTCCTATGGCGCCCGTGCCATCACCAAAGGCGGCTACAACGCCCTGCCCAAGATGAGCTTCCCGGGCGGTCTGCTGCTGGGCTGTGACGCCGGCACCCTGAATGGCTCCAAGATCAAGGGCTCCCACACCGCCATGAAATCCGGCATGCTGGGTGCAGAAGCGGTTTTCGAGGCGCTCAAGGACGGCAAGAGCGGTGAAGAAATCACCAGCTTCCAGAAGAAGTTCGAAGACAGCTGGCTGTTCAAGGAGCTGTACGCCGAGCGTAACTTCGGTCCCGCCATGCACAAGTTCGGTAACGTGGTTGGCGGTGCTATCGCCTTCTTCGAGCAGAACATCCTGCGTGGCAGCCTGCCGATCACCTTCCACGATACCACTCCGGACTACGCCACCCTGAAGCCGGCGGCCGAGTGCAAGAAGGTGACCTATCCGAAACCGGATAACACGCTGACCTTCGATCGTCTGTCCTCGGTGTTCATTTCCAACACCAACCATGAGGAAGACCAGCCGGTACACCTGAAGCTGACCGATCCGGAGCTTCCGATTCGCGATAACCTTCCGAAATACGACGAGCCTGCGCAGCGTTACTGCCCTGCTGGTGTGTATGAAGTTGTCGAGAAGGATGATGGCAGCGGCAAGCGCTTCCAGATCAACGCCCAAAACTGTGTTCACTGCAAGACCTGCGATATCAAGGATCCTGCCCAGAACATTACCTGGGTGACGCCGGAAGGCGGCGGTGGACCGAATTATCCGAATATGTAAGTTCGGATTCCGGTGATAAAAACGGCCCCTCGCGGGCCGTTTTTTTTGGATTCGGATTGTCGGATTACGGCTTCGCCTAATCCGATCTACCGGTTTGACGTGCGCTTGGGGTGGTTTTTGTCGTCGGATTACGGCTTCGCCTAATCCGACCTACTGGTTTGACGTGCGCTTGGGGTGGTTTTTGTTGTCGGATTACGGCTTCGCCTAATCCGACCTACTGGTTTGAAGTGCGCTTGGGGTGGTTTTTGTTGTCGGATTACGGCTGCGCCTAATCCGACCTACGGGGTTGGGGTGAGGCTTCGAAGTGTGTTTTTGTAGGTCGGATTAGGCGCAGCCGTAATCCGACACGATTATCTCCGGGCATAAAAAAACGGCTCCCTCGGGAGCCGTTCTTCGTTGCGCTTCAGAAAAGCTTAGTGAGCGTGGCCGTGCTCTTGCTCTTCTTCAGTCGCGTCGCGAGCCTCTACCACTTCTACGTCGAAGTGCAGAGTCTGGCCGGCGAGCGGATGGTTGGCGTCGATGGTGACGGTTTCGTCGCCAACTTCAACCACGCGAACAACCTGGGGGCCGCCCGGGGTTTGCGCCTGGAACTGCATGCCCGGCTCGATGGTATCAACGCCTTCAAATGCAGAACGCGGAACCGGCTGGATCAGCTCTTCGTTAACTTCGCCGTAGCCTTCAGCAGGTTCTACAGAAACCTTAACCTGATCGCCTGCGTTCTTTTCGTTCAGTGCACTTTCCAGTCCACCGATAATGTTCTGTGCACCTTCCAGGTAAGACAGAGGCTCACGACCTTCTACACGGGAGGAGTCAAGCTGCTCTCCCTGATCGTTGGTGAGCGTGTAATGGATGGTGACAACACGAGGTTGGGCCATGTGATCTCCTTGCGTGTCGCAATGACTGTTTAATTGATTTAGGCAATCGAAAGTGATCGTGAACAGCCAGACTGCACAGAGGGACTAACGACCACCGGGCCTCGTTAGAGAGCCAGGCTCATAACAAGTATGAAAACACAGTTTAACAACTGAGTTAGTGCGTTTTCTACCGTAATTCTGGGGCCGCGGTACGGGTTTTCAACCACCCTTCCCGATTTTGTAGAAAATTCCGTGACTAAAAACGCCCAGAACCGGATGGCCGTCCTCGTTTCGCTCCACCACATGCTCCGCCAGGTCATAATAGGCCGCGGTTACCAGTCGGGCTTCGACCCCGTGGCGTACCTGTACGACGGGACGCGGTTCCTCGGAGCCCGGATAGGTTCCAACTTCCAGAGGATGGTGTTGGCCAATCTCCAGCGTCTCGCCCACGTTGGTGGTCAATGAGATGACCTGCCTGTCGCCTTCTCCGGTTACCTGGAGCGAATGGGCAAGCAGCGGCGTATCCTCAACCTGAATCCGCCATTTTTCAACGGGCGTCACCAGGTAGTAGTCGCCATCCTCTTCCCGGCGGAGAATGGTGGAGAACAGCCTCACTATTGCTTCGCGAGCCATGGGCTCGCCCTTGAAGATCCACTGGCCGTCCCGGCTGATACGAAGATCCATATCGCCGGACAGCTCCGGGTTCCACTGATCAATTGGCGGGTTACCGGGTTTTTTCACGGTTTCCTCCACCTGTTTAGCAAGATTTTCCGGATTCATGCTCATAACCGTGGCTCCCGGTTCAATGATTTACAACCCGCGCATCCACTCCGCACGAAGCGGCGCTGCGCCCGGATTGGTGATAGCCAGGTTAACCTGGTCCAGCATTTTCTGCTTGTCGCGACCAAGGGTCCCTTTCAGCACCAGGTAGTTGGAGGCGTGATCGCTGCGGAAGATGGTTTTGTCGAGTTCAAGGTGCTCAAGGAAAAGCCGAATTTCTTCGAAAAGCCCCTGCTGGGAGAGTGGGGTGAAATCATCACCGAAGCCCTCCCGAAAACGCTCCTCCCCCTGGGGAAAACTGACCACGAGCGTGGACAGATAATCCGGCTGGGTCTCGTTGCAGAGTGTCGCGGTATTGATCGCGTGCTGGCGCGAGAGGCTCTCACCTCCGAGCCCGTTCAGCACCATCACGGAACTGGTCAGGCCGGCCTCCCGAATCTTCACCAGCGCCGAGCGGGTGGATTCCCAGGTTTCGCCCTTGTTGACGCGGCGCAGAACCTCGTCGTCACCGGATTCCATGCCAACATACAGAATCTGCAAGCCGGCTTCTTTCAACTGGGCCAGCTCCTCCACGGATTTCTTTGCAAGATTGCGGGGCAGACAGTAACTGGACACCCGCTGGAGGTCCGGAAACGCCTCACGTAGCTGCGTGAGAATCTCCAGCAGACGACGGGTAGGCAACACCATGGCATCGCCATCCGCCAGGAACACCCGGCGCACGCCACCCAGGCTACGGGCGGCGTTCTGGATATCCTTGAGCACGTCATCAGGCTTGCGGGCCCGGAATTTCTTCTGCGGTTGGGTATACATCTCGCAGAAGGTGCATTTGTTCCAGGAGCAGCCGTTGGTCACCGGCAGTATCAGTGACTTGGCTTCACTGGGTGGCCGGAACACCGGCTCCACGTAGTCAATCGGAAAGCTGTACATAGTCAGGCTCGAATTGGAGGATTCACAAATCGGTAAACGGAAGTATCAGGGCAGAAACTGCGCTTTCAAGTCTGCGCAGCCCGGGCCAACCACCGGCATATCAAGCATCACAGCCTGGGAGGTCATGAACGGGATGCCCCGGCGGTGGGCGTCTACCAGGAGGGTTGCCAGGCCGCCGACCAGGGGCATGTGGGAGACAATCATCAATGGCGAATCGTGATACTCAATAAGCGCATCGAGACATTCGCCGGGATCGTCATCCGGAGTGATGAACATCTTTTCCTCAACGGGGC
This sequence comes from uncultured Marinobacter sp., assembly GCF_913055835.1. Taxonomy (GTDB): domain Bacteria; phylum Pseudomonadota; class Gammaproteobacteria; order Pseudomonadales; family Oleiphilaceae; genus Marinobacter. Next base: position 61,825 of record NZ_CAJXKQ010000003.1, read on the forward strand.
AATTGAGGATCTCGGAGACAATGGCAGCCGTTTGCCGGGCCCGCACATACGGGCTGCTCCAGATCAGTTTTGGCCGCCAGGGCGACTCGGCGATGCGGGCAGCAACCTCGGCAACGCCCAGCCGGCCGGATTCGGTCAGTTCACGCTCCTGATCCAGGGTATGCCAGCCAGCTTCGCCGTGACGCATGATGAGCAGTTGCAAAGACCTTCTCCTTGTAGACCCTCTAAGGCGTTTCCGGGCAGTTCTACTGGCTGATGGTACGCGGCAATATGAACTCTACGTCGGAATTCTGGACCGACATCATCAGGCTGTTGATCACCGCCTTGATTGACGCATTATCGTAAAGGATTTCGTAAAGCCCGCGAACCAGCGGCATGTAGATGCCAATCGCCTCGGCCTTCTCCTTGACCAGCTTCAGGGTATAGATACCTTCTGCAACCTGCCCAAGATCTGCAACGGCGTCGTCCAGCTTCTGGCCCTGCCCAACGGCAAAGCCCACTCGGAAGTTACGGCTCTTGGACGAGGTGCAGGTGACTATCAGGTCGCCAACACCCGCCAGCCCCATAAAGGTCATCGGGTTGGCACCGAGGCTGACGGCAAACCGGCTCATTTCTGCAAGGCCCCGGGTAATCAGCATGGCCTTGGCGTTCTCCCCCATCTCCAGGGCCGATGCGAGGCCGGCGACAATCGCGTAAATATTCTTCAGCGCCCCGGCAAGTTCCACGCCATACACATCGACATTGGCGTAAACCCGGAAGTACTCGCAGCCCAGCAGATCCTGAACGGCGCGGCGCACATCCGGATCCTTGGCCGCAATAACGGTGGCAGTCAGGTCGCGGTTTACAATTTCTCCCGCCAGATTGGGGCCACTGAGAACGCCAATCCGACAGCGGGGAATTTCTTCCTGGAGAATCTCGCTCATCAGCTTGAAGCCGTGCTCTTCAATGCCTTTGGTCAGGCTGATAACAATCTGGTCATCGCGGAATTTATCGCAGTTTTCACGGATTACGGCCCGAAAGGCCTTGCTGGGAATGGCGACGAACACGATTTCAGCCTTGCTGACCGCATCCGCAAGATCGGTGGTGGGCTGGATATCTCCGGCCAGCTCAATGCCTGGCATATAGCGGCTGTTAATGCGGGTGGTGCGGATTTCCTCGGCCTGGGCCTCACCGCGCATCCAGAAGTGCACACGGTGACCGTTCTCACCCAGCACCTTCGCCATGGCGGTGCCAAAGCTGCCACCGCCCAGAACCGCTACATCATGCACCGGTCCGCGTGCCTCAGTATCGCGAGGCGTCGATTGTTCAGACATAGTTCTTCCGTTTGTCAGATCGGGTGTGAAACCGGCTGCGCCGCGCTCAAAAGGCAGGAGGCGTTAACCGGGCTCTTCGCATTCCAGAGCGCGCACCAGATTCTTGAATTCTTCCCTGTTTCGGTTGTTCAGGCCCATCAGCACCTTGTGGGCATCGAGAACCTTATCCCGAACCTGCTGTTCGCTGGCCCTGAGTACAGGTATTTCTTCAAGCTCTTCAATACGGGACGCGGGTTCTCGGACAATAATGAAAATCTTGTCGAAGCCCATGGAAGTGATAATGCGGGTAATGTCAGGGTTGGTCGAAATCAGCGTGGGCAGGAAATGGCTCTGTTTCTGGGCTGCCATGGCTATTTTCGCCAGCAGACCGAGCGTGGTGCTGTCGATGATCTCGGTTTCGGTCAGATCGACCACCACGGTTTTGAACTGTGGGTCCTGGGTGATGGACTCAACCAGATTGTCCAGCGTCGAACACAGGTTCAGCCGGATTTCCCCGATAAACTTCAGGACATAAATGCCCTGTTTTTCAGCTTGCAGGATCTTGTAACCAGCCATGTTTCACACTGCCACTATTTCGACGGGGTGTTATCTGATCCGTTTATGGTATCAGTTACCGACACGATAGCGATATCGTCCGGCAGCTCTGTGATCTGATCGAGGTTCAGAGCCTCGCTCAGAGAGGCGATAGTGTGACGACCTCCTGATACGAGTTCAAGTAGTGTCCGCTCCTTTTCATCCAGACCTTTTTCGCGGATAACCTCCAGAATTCCATCCGAAAACAGGGTCAGGTGGAAAGGCTTGTTCAGGGGTACTTCGTACACCTCCCACTCCGGGGTCTCAAAAAGCCCCACCGGCAGCCCGCTACCCTCGAGAAAAGCCGTCTCTCCTCCCTCGAAGGACAGAATGGGCATTGGAAAGTGTGCACCCACCGCGTAATTCAATTTACGCTCACTCAGGCAAATAATGCCAACGAACACGGTTACGTGTTTGCCGAGACCGGTATCAAGCAGTTCCGAGTTAATCCGTTCCAGGAATCTATCCGGATACAGAATGTCCTCACTGGAACCGCGGCGCAGGTTGCGTTGCAGCCGGTTTGTCAGGTTTTTCAGCAAAACCGTCACGAACGCGGAACTTGCGCCATGGCCTGATACATCCGCGATGTAGACCAGAACCTTGTCGTCGGAAATTCGGAAGTAATCCAGGAAATCACCGCTCAGATAGAGCGATGGTTTGATCATGTGGTCTACGTGCAGCCCACTCATGACCTGCTCGTGTTCAGGCAGCATCCTTAGCTGGACTTTCCGGCCGGCACGCTGGTCTGCCCTCAGCTCCGCAATGCCGTCCCGAAGATCCCGGTTTGCCTCTTCCAGTTCCTGCCGGTACAGCTGGTTAAGCCGGTTGACCCGCACCCTGTCAAACAGCTTTCCCAGCACGTCATCCAGGGCGCCCTTGTCGTCGTTGCAGGGCTTGAGCACGAAGTCCGCAGCCCCGGCCCGAAGCGCACTGACCACATCGGCACTGGATTCGCTCGATGAACAGGCGACGATCGGGGTGAAGGTTTCGGCTTCTTCCAGGCGGTTGGCAAGGTCCCGGATGGCCTCCGGTGACAGATCTGCAAAGATGACGTCGGGAATGTTATCGTCAAACAGTGCCTTGGCGCCGGCGAGATCCGGGTATCCCGTTACATAGAAGCCCCTCGCTTCGAGGTATCGGGCGAGATCCATACGGGCCTTTTCATCGGCGTCTATTATAAGTATGCGCTCGGTGCGCGAGGTCATGGCGACTGCCCTAAACTACCAGCGATAAACGATAAATTGGCTTTGTTAAGCCTATTCTGGCACGCCCCTGTGATATAACAAGGCCAGTTTCATGAAATTGGGAGATTCCATCTGATGCGACGTGCCGTTAACGATCTTCTCGGAGCCTATGACAAGCTGATCATGGATCCGGTTCACGGTGGTATTCCACTTTACCGGCACGAGATTCAGGTGATTGACCATCCGCTTTTCCAGCGACTGCGCAACATCTGCCAGAACGACATCCTGAGCCTGGTCTTTCCCGGCGCAACCCATTCCCGATTCCTTCACAGCATTGGTGTTATGCACGTAGGCACCCGGATGTTCCGGTCAATGATTGACGCCTACCTCAGGGAACGCCAACTGAGCGAACAAACCGACCTGAGCCTGAGCCAGCTTGACGCCATCGACTACCTGGCCAAAACCATCCGGCTGGGCTGCCTGTTACACGACAGTGGCCATTCAAGCTTCTCCCACCAGTTCACCCAGGCTCGACGCATTCGGGAACTGATGTCGAGGCCCGGCCGATTCCGGGATCTCTGGCGGGGCGTGGATTATTCCGCCTACCACCCGGAGGAGCCGGATGAACTGGAACACGAGCATTACTCCGTGCGGGTCGCGCACGACGTGCTGATGGCAGTGGATCTGGAAAGCGCCGGTCTTTATGCCCGGGATGTTATCGGCATCATGGAAACTACCGAAGTGAAACCCAGCGAGACCTTCTGTCGCCATGCCCGAACCTTCTGGGCATTCATTGCCGGTGAGGATGCGGCGTCGGGTTCGCCGCTGAGTGACAACATCCCCGGTCTGGTGATGGATTTGCTGTCTTCAATTGTATCCGGGGAGATTGATGCCGATCGGGCCGATTATATGTTGCGGGATGGCTTCCACTCGTCGGTAACCATAGGCGGCTTCAATCTGGACCACCTGCTGAGTAACCTGCGTTTCGGTTGGGATGTGTCCGAACCCTGGCTGGGGCTGGCCATCACCCAGAAGGGCCTGGGTGCGCTCGAAGACTTCGTTTACAGCCGCCACCAGATGTATCGGAAAGTGTACGCCCACAAGACCGCTCTCGGCTTTGACTGGCTGCTTCGGGAAGCGATCAATGAAGTGCTCGATGACCCGGAAAATTTTGAATGGGTGGATACCTGCCTGAGTGATATGACCTTCTTTGCGGAGCTCACCGACAACTTCTTCTGGGAGGCATTCAGGAAGGTGGCCCGCAAACACCCGAAGAGCTTCTCGTTCTGTATTGTGAACCGGGTGAAGCTGAACCATCTGGATACCCGGGAAGACCTCTCAGCCAGGGGCATTGAACGGCACAGTACCTGGCTGGCCGGCGAGCTTTCGCTCAGCCCGGCCCAGGTGGTGACCTGCTCAATGCGGGCGCGGTTCTCGAACATTCAGGACAATTTCAACGGTATCAAGGTACTGGTTCGCGAGCCCATTCACCGCTCCCGTTCACTGAAGAAGATCACCGATGTGAGCGCGTTTTTCAGCAAATTCAGCGACGGCACCATCACCCATTTCTACACTCGCCCGGATGTCACCACCGGCAGCCAGGAATCGCTCACTGAGTAGCAGACCCGGCATTGAGTTCGGCAACCAGTCCGCAGGCGCTGTCGAACGCACCCTCGACGCGACCACCGCTGAGCCAGTCGCCAGCCAGCCCAAGGTGATAGTCTGGGAACCACAGGTGGCCGGGCTGCTCGCCCCCTTCGGAGCGGGCATAAAGCCAACGATGAGTGACAACCTCATCTGGCCCGGTTTCGAAGCCCGTAAGTTCCTGGAACGCAGCCAGGAGTTTATCGGCCACTTCCTCCGCGGGAGCATCCACATGCTCCTCCGTCCAGGCCGGGCTGGCGTGCAGAACCCACCACTGGCCATGATCGTCCCTACCGGGTTTGCTGGAATTGTTGGCAACCCAGAACAGGGCCGGGTGCTGGCACCGCATGCCTTCGTGATGCGGCCACGGCGAGAGCGGGAAGTGCGCGGCCACGGCCCAGCACGGCAAAACCCGGCTTACGGGATCATCCAGCTGGGACGCCAATGCGTCGAGGCCACTGTCAGCCAGCAGATCCCGGGCCTGGGCCGGAGGCGCGGTAATGATCACCCCGTCAAAGTCGCCAAGGTGAGCACCGGCGGTGTCCAGGACAGCCCAGGACTGGTCGTTACGGGCCAATTTGCCTACCCGGGTTTCCGTGACAACCGTGGCATGCTCGGACAGCGCCCGGCTGATGGCGGTCATACGCGGTTTGCCTACGAAACGGGTCTCCTGGGGAAACGGCTTCCATTGACCTGCCTCCGTCTGGAAACCAAACCGGCCTTGCCAAGGTCCGAAGCTGTCAGGGCCGGCAAATTTTCGGAGAAACGGCAGAAAATCCGGGTTTCGGGAGGTGAAGTATTGTGCACCCACATCCGCCGACCCGCCCGTAACCCGTTTCGCTGCAAGCCTGCCACCGGGTCCCCGGCTTTTCTCAAAGACAGTGACGCGATGGCCGAGCCCCTGTAATTGGATGGCCGCTGTCAGGCCGGCAAGGCCTGAACCAACAATGGCAATACGGCGTATAAGTGGCGCATGAAAGGTGTGATTAAACATGGATTATCGTGCATCCAATTCCGGTAGTGAGATCGTACAACTCCCCATGAAACAGCTTTGGCAACACGGCTGACTGTGCGATCAAGGTTCCATTAAAGAGAAAGGGCAATCAGGGTATGACCCGAATGCAGCATTGGCTTACAAACATTCTGAGATGGTTCGACTCCGAAGCGGGTTCGGATCACATCGACACAACGTCCAGATCGTTCAATTTTTTAAGGGTTATCCCGTTCATAGCGCTTCACCTGGCGTGCCTGCTGGCGTTCTACACCGGTGCCAGCGCTTTCGCCATCGGGTTTGCGATCGCGTTTTTCCTCGTGCGCATGTTCGCAATCACCGGATTCTACCATCGTTACTTTGCCCACAAGACCTTCAAGACCGGCCGCCCTGCCCAGTTTGTTTTTGCCGTTCTGGGCGCCAGCGCAGCCCAGCGCGGGCCATTATGGTGGGCCGCTCACCACCGCCACCATCATCAACACTCCGATGACGTCAAAGACCTCCACTCACCCCACCAGGGCGGTTTCTGGTGGGCTCACATGGGCTGGTTCACCTGTGACGCCGGTTTCGCCACCGACGAACGCCGGGTCCGTGATTGGCTCAAATTTCCCGAATTGAGACTGATCAACCGCTTCGATGCTCTCGTACCGGCCTTGGCGGCCGTGGGTATCTACGCCCTGGGTGAGGCTTTGGCCGCCTGGGCGCCGGGTCTTGGCACCAACGGTTTGCAATTGCTGGTGTGGGGATTCTTTATTTCAACGGTGGTGCTGTTCCACGCCACTGTCTCGATCAACTCCCTGTCCCACGTCTGGGGCAAGCGCCGCTTCGAGACATCCGACGACAGCCGGAATAATTTCTGGCTGGCCCTGATCACTCTTGGCGAGGGCTGGCACAACAACCACCATCGCTGGCCCCAGTCTGTCCGCCAGGGCTTCCGCTGGTATGAAATTGACATCACCTGGTACGGGCTCTGGCTGATGTCCAAACTGGGCATCATCTGGGAGCTGAACCCGATACCCAAGCATATTCAGGAAGAAACACGCGAACTGGATAGAATGAGGAGGAGCAGGCAATGACAACCGCCTCAAAGATCGAAGTAGGAACGCGTAATTCGGCTGTGCCGGCAACGCTGGACAGTTTCCGGGCGCTGTTCAACGAACTGGACAAAGGCAACCTGAACAAGCTTTCGCGGGTCTACAGTGAGGAAATCCGCTTTCAGGATCCTCTTGGCACGGTGAACGGGCTTGATGAACTCACCCATTATTTTGCGGGCGCTTATGCCAACGTAATCTCCTGTCGCTTCGAATTTGGCGAAGCGGTTGTTGAGGGAGAGTTCGCTGCCCTGCCCTGGGTCATGGTTCTGCGTCACAAGCGCATCCGCAAAGGCCGTGAAGTTCAGGTACAGGGTATCAGCCACCTGGAGATCCGGGACGGCATGGTGTGTTACCACCGCGATTACTTCGACGCGGGAGAAATGCTCTACGAAAACCTGCCGGTCGTTGGCAGGGTCATTCGCTGGATCAAGGATCAGGCAGGATGAGTGATCGACTTCAGGAAACCTCGAATATCTGGATAACCGGTGCCAGCTCAGGCATTGGCGAGTCCGTCACTCGCGCGCTTGCCCGGGGTGGCCATCGGCTTGTTATTACCGGGCGGCGCCAGGGGGCGCTCGAGGAACTGGCCTCTGTTGCACCCGAGCGGATAATCCCTGCGGCGGCAGACACCACCAGCAAGGAAGATCTGCAAGCCATTGCCGGGACGCTCGAGAATCACGGCGACCTGAATATGGTGATTCTCAACGCCGGCACCTGCGAATACCTCGAGATTGCCCATTACAGCAGCGATGTGATCGAGAAAAACATCCACACCAACGTGATTGGCACGGCCAGGTGCCTGGATATTGCCCTGCCCGCTCTGCGACGCACCAGAGCGAAGGGGCAACCGGCCACCCTGGTGATTGTCAGCTCCTCGGCCTGGTGGTTCCCCTTTGGCCGGGCCGAAGGTTACGGAGCGTCCAAGGCTGCGTTGACGTATTTCGCCCATTCTCTAAGGGCAGACCTTGCTGCCGAAGGCATTGATGTCGTGGTCGTCTCGCCGGGGTTCGTCAAGACACCGCTCACCGACCGCAACGATTTTCCCATGCCTTTCCTTGTCTCTGCCGAAGATGCAGCTGAGCGGATTGTCAGCGGCCTGGCCCGTGGCAAGAACGAAATTGCCTTCCCCAAGCGCTTCACCTGGATGCTGAAAGTTCTCGGCGCCCTTCCCCGGCCTCTGATCGACCGCATGTCGGCCTCCATGGCTCGTAAAAGCAACACCGAACAGGAAAACAATGGATGAGTAGTGAACGTCAGCGAATTGCTGTCATTGGGGCTGGCGTTTCCGGCCTCACGGCTGCCTGGCTCTTGGCCGAGAAGCACGAGGTTCAGGTTTTTGAAGCGGGCGACTATGCCGGCGGCCACACCAACACCGAGCAGGTTGAAGCGGGCGGTCGAACCTGGCCGGTTAACACGGGCTTTATCGTGTTCAACGACTGGACCTACCCCAATTTCATAAAATTGATGGAACGGCTCGGAGTTGCGTCAGAAGTCAGCGACATGAGCTTCAGCGTGGATTGCAGCAGCACCGGCCTCCAGTACAACGGCACCAGCCTGAACACCCTGTTTGCCCAGCGCCGGAATCTGTTCAACCTGCCGTTCCTGAAAATGGTGCGGGAGATCCTGCGCTTTAACAAGGAAACCCGAGCAGATCTCGAGGCGGGTAACATCAGCAATGAGGAAACCCTAGGCGAATACCTGAACCGGAATGGTTATTCACGGTACTTCCGGAATTACTACATAGTGCCCATGGGTGCAGCCATCTGGTCAGCGCCGGAGATTGTCCTGGAACAGTTTCCCATCCGGTTCTTCCTGCAGTTTTTCAACAATCACGGCATGCTGTCTGTGGACGACCGCCCTACCTGGCGGGTAATTTCCGGAGGCTCTGCCCAGTACGTGAAGAAAATGATGTACAGGTTGGGTGATGGTATGCACCTGAACAGCCCTGTCGACAGGGTGGTCCGGGATGAAACCGGCGTTACCCTCTCGGTAAAGGGCGAGGACCACCATTTCGACCAGGTGATCTTTGCGTGCCACAGTGATCAGGCGCTTGCCATGCTGGGAGATCCCACCGACAAGGAACGGGATATCCTGGGCGCCATGGCCTACCAGAATAATGATGTGGTGCTCCATACGGACAGCAGCGTGTTGCCGGACAACCGCCGCGCCTGGGCCGCCTGGAACTATTTCATCCCGACCCACAGCACGGAGCCTGTGTCTGTAACCTACAACATGAATATCCTGCAGAATTTCCACGATGCCCCGGAAACCTTTTGCGTGACCCTTAATCGCAGCCGCGATATCGACCCCGAAAAGATCATCAAGCGCTTTGAGTACGCTCACCCAGTGTTCACCCTGGGCGCAGTGGCCGCTCAGGAGCGCTACGATGAAATCGGCAACCAGAATCGCACCCATTACTGCGGCGCCTACTGGTTTAACGGCTTCCACGAAGACGGTGTTCGCAGTGCCTTGCGGGTAACCGAGGCCTTCGGGGTGGAGCTTTGACCATGAACAGCCAGTGGCTGGAGGGTACTGTCCGGCACAGACGGAAGTACCCGGTTCAACATGAATTCAGCTACAGCACGGGCATGCTGGCCCTGGATACCGATGAGTGGGGCAAGGTTGCCGGAGTCAGCCCGTTATTCTCGCTGGAACGCTTCAACTGGATGTCCCTGAAGCGCAGGGATTACTTCCGCCCGGAGACAGACGATCTGTCGGTTGCCGTTCGCGACCATGTGGAGGAAGCCACCGGCTGGCGTCCGGACGGGGAAGTGGAATTGATTACCCATCCCCGCTACTTTGGCTATGTGTTCAACCCGGTCAGTTTCTATTTCTGCTACCGCGCCGGGGAACGCCCCGCTGATGGCGTGGTGCCGAAAGTCATCGTTGCCCAGATTACCAACACGCCCTGGCACGATCGCCATGCCTATTGCCTCGAAACCACGGGGGCAGAACCCAACCAGGCGGGTTGGCGCACGGAGCAGTTCGGCTTCAGCAAGCGTTTTCATGTGTCGCCGTTCAATGGCATGAACCAGCACTACGAGTGGACATTCAGTTTCCGGGGTCCGGAGCTGAGAATCCACATGAATGTTCTGGAGGAAGGCCGTAAACATTTTGATGCCACCCTGGTAGTCCAACGCACCCCTATCACTCGTAAAGATGTGCACAGAAGTCTTCGAAAGTTTCCGCTTGAGGCATTCAAGGTTGTGGCAGGCATTTACTGGCATGCCCTCCGGCTCAAGCTCAAGGGTGCACCGTTCTATAGCCACCCGGACAAACTTCCCGAGGACGATAATGCCTACCGCCGTGGGCACGATGATGCCGGGCTGGACGTCACCAGCTCCGAGACCAATGACAAGATTCGTGGAAGGGTAAGCTCATGGAGAACGTGAATACTTCCGTTGAACACACCTCATCTGGCTCCGGCAGCCTGCCGGCCCTAAGCCGGTTTGCGAGGACCCTGGTGATTCAGCAGCTCCGGTTACTCGGCGAAGGCCAACTGACGGTGAAGGAATCCGGCTTTGACGACCTCGTATTCGGAGACGGCAACAGCCAATACCAGCCGGCGGAACTGATTGTCCATGACCACAGCACCTGGCGTGACTTGCTGACCGGCGGCAGCGTTGGCGCAGCGGAGGCTTATGTGGCCGGTGACTGGTCTACCCCCGATCTGGTTGCCCTGCTCCGGTTCTTTACCCGCAACGTCGATCGCATGAACGAATTCGAAGACCGTTTCAGCTGGGTTACAAAGCCCGCCCTGAAAGGCCTGCACTGGCTGAACCGGAACACCAAAGAAGGCTCCCGGAAGAACATCAGCGCCCATTACGATCTGGGTAACGACCTGTTCGAGACGTTCCTCGACCCGACCATGATGTATTCCTCGGCCATCTACCCAAGTGCTGACTCCACACTCGAAGAAGCCGCCGTGCACAAGTTGGATACGATTTGTCGCAAGCTCGATCTCCAGCCGGGTGACAAGGTGATCGAAATTGGCACCGGCTGGGGCGGGTTTGCGATTCACGCGGCCAAGCACTACGGCTGCCACGTGACCACCACCACCATTTCCCGGGAACAGCTGGAATTGGCGAAGGAACGGGTGCAGAAGGAAGGTCTGGAAGATCACATCACGCTTCTGTTCGACGACTACCGCGAGCTTGAGGGCCAATTCGACAAACTCGTCTCCATCGAGATGATCGAAGCGGTTGGCCCCCAGTTCCTGGACAGCTACTTCTCCCAGATTAGCGCTCTGCTGAAGCCCGATGGCCTGGCGCTCGTGCAGGCCATCAATATGCCGGAACAGCGCTACCAGAGGGCCCTGAAGAATGTGGACTTCATCCAGCGCTTCATCTTCCCCGGCAGCTTTATTCCTTCGTTCGGGGCCATCCTCGAATCGGTCCGCAAGGAAAGCAAACTGGTGCTCACCCATGCCGAAGACACCGGTTTCCACTACGCCCGAACACTGCGCGACTGGTGTGACCGATTCATGGCCCAGCGGGAGAAGCTGGAATCCATGGGTTACGACGAAGCTTTCCGGAGGCTGTGGCACTTCTACTTTGCCTATTGTGAGGCGGGTTTCAGCGAGCGCGCCATCGGCGTGTCCCAGCTGGTTTTCGCCAAGCCCGGCAACAAACGAGAGAATATCCTGAGCGTATGATTGCGTCAGAAACGGCTCGTAACGTATTGAACTTCCTGCTGTTCCAGGCGGGCTGGTTTGCCTGTGTGTTTTACCCGGGGCTAATCGGGGCCGGGATCGTGGTGGTATTTCTCGTGCTGCACTTTTTACTGGTCAGCCAGAACCGGATGACCGAATTGCAGTTCATCGGCCTGGGCACGGTGGTTGGTTCTGTTCTGGACGGCATCTGGTTTCGGACCGGTATTCTGGACGACGGTTCTGGCCAGGTATTATTGACGCCACCCTGGCTGGTGGCGATCTGGGCCATCTTCATGACCACCCTGAGTCATTCCCTGGACTGGATCAGCAAGAAGGCGTGGCTGCCATTCGTGCTTGCGCCCTTCGCCGGGCCGTTTGCCTATTGGTCCGCAAGCCAGCTTGGGGCTGTTCAACTTCCGGAATTGATTCCCTCGCTGATTGCGCTCGCATTCGGCTGGCTGTTTGTTTTCCCGCTGCTCCTGTTCGCACGTAAAACGCTTTATCCGGAGCTGGTGAGATGAGATACGAAAGCCTGTCTGTTTCTTTTGTTTTTTTGGCGACTGCCCTGCCGGCCCTGGCACAGGATTTCCGCTTTACCGGCACTGCTACCGCGAACGACGGCAGAGTCCTCTATGAGGAACGCCACTCCGTTGATGGCACCTGCGAGGAAGGGGTCTTCCGGCCCCAAGAGCATCAAGTGGCCTATCACAAACCGGACTCCGAAGAATCGTTCGCCAGCAAGACGCTCGAATATAAAACCTCAGTGCTTCGCCCGACGGTAGAGTTCGTGCAGCCGACCTTCGATGAAAAAATGGAGATCACCTATCCCGAGCCGGAGACGCTGGTGATTGACTGGCAGACGCCCCAGGGTGATTCGGAGCGTTTCCAAGTGGCATTTCCCTCCGATACCGTCGTGGACGCCGGATTCGACAACTTTGTCCGTCAGAACTGGGAGAGCGTGGTCGCGGCCGAGCCTGTGGAATTCCGGTTTCTCGGGCCTACCCGGGGCGAGCACTACGGCTTTGTGCTGGAACGGGTCGAAAACGACCAGGTGGATGCCGATCATGTCGTTCAGATACGCCCGACGGGCATGGTGCTGAGGTTCCTGGTGGACCCCATTGTCCTGGGTTACAACGACTCTGGCTCACTGTCCGACTATCTGGGCCTGACCAATATCCGGAAAAACCAGGACGAAAATTACACTGCCCACATCCGCTATTCCGTGGAAACCACCCCGGATTGTGAACTGACCCCCTGAAACCGTCGCCCCTGCCAAGGCAGACCCGAGGGGCCAATGTGTTAAACTCCGGCGGGAATCAACGCCGGAGAGTTTTTGTAATGATGTTCGTCTCTTTCAACGTCAACAGTATCCGCACCCGCCTGCACCAGCTTGAGGCCGTTATCGATGCCCTGGCCCCGGATTTTATCGGCCTCCAGGAAACCAAGGTTCAGGACGAGGACTTTCCGGTGGAAGCAATACGGGAACTGGGCTACCACGTGCATTTCCACGGCCAGAAAACCCATTACGGCGTTGCCCTGCTGTCAAAGGCGGAGCCGGAAGAGGTTGTCAAAGGCTACCCCTGGGACGGCGAGGATTCCCAGCGCAGGCTGATTACCGGTCATTTCACCGTCAATGGTGAAAAACTGACGGTGATTAACGGCTATTTTCCCCAGGGCGAAAGCCGTGACCACCCGGTGAAGTTCCCTGCCAAGGAAAAGTTCTACTCTGATCTGATGCGTTACCTGGATGAGCTCAAGCAGGCCGGCGGCCATGTGGTGGTTATGGGTGATATGAACATTTCACCAACCGACAAGGACATCGGTATCGGCGCCGACAACGCCAAGCGCTGGTTGCGGACGGGCAAATGTTCCTTCCTCCCGGAGGAACGTGAATGGCTTGGCCAGGTAGAGTCGCGGGGATACACCGATGTGTTCCGGCACCTGCACCCGGAGGAAGCAGACACCTTCAGCTGGTTTGACTACCGCAGCAAGGGATTCGAGCGGGATCCCAAGCGAGGCCTCAGGATCGATCTGATTATGGCCAGTGACAGTTTGCTGCCAAAAGCCCGACAAGCGGGTGTTTCCTACGACATTCGCGCCATGGAACGGCCGTCCGACCACTGTCCGGTCTGGGCGAGCTTCGAACTCTAGAAGCTGGCCCGGCGCGACATGAAAAAAATCAAAACCCGCGACCGTATTCTCGACACCAGCCTGGCGCTGTTTAACAGCGTCGGCGAGCCCAATGTCACAACGCTGCTGATCTCCGATGAGATGGACATCAGCCCTGGCAACCTCTACTACCACTTCAAGAGCAAGGGCGACATTGTCGAGGAGCTTTTCGACCAGTACGAGCATGATATGGTGGATCTTCTGGCGGTGCCGGAAGACGCCGACATAAGCCTCGATCAGCAGGGCTTTTTCCTGCACCTGCTGTTCGAGACCGTTGCCCGCTACCGTTTTCTTTACCAGGATCTGGTGAACGTTTTGTCGAGATATGATCAATTGCAGGTTAGGTTCAAACGCATCCAGAAGAAGAAAATGGTCGCCTTCAGAACCATTTGCGAAAGTTTCCGGCGCCAGGGATTCATGGAGATTGAAGCGGAAGAACTTGAGTCATTGTGTGTGCAGTTGACTCTAACTGCCTGTTACTGGAGCGCTTTTGATACCCTATCCCATCTGGATGACAGGGAGTCAGTCGATCCGGGCCGTGGGGTCTACCAGATGATGCACCTGATCCTTCCCTACCTTGAGCCAGGCCACCGGGAAGAAGCCCGGCTGATGAGCCGGGACTATCTCTGAGCGACGGAATTACTCCTCTTCATCGTCGCCGGCGCGATTGCGCAGGCGAGCGATTTCCGATTCGAGGGCCTCGATTCTCCGCTCCAGGGATTCGATCTCTTCCCGACGATGGATTCCGAGGCGTCTCAGTGCTCCGGACACCCGTTCATCGAACATGTGCTCAAGCCGATCCCAGGTGCCGGTGGCACGTTCACGAACACCTTCAACCCGGTCCTCAACAGACCTGATCTGTTTTTCGACCACGCCCCGGGTTTTGTTCTCCAACTGCTCACCTTCCTGAACGAGACGATCGAAGAAGCGGCCGGTGTCCTCCTCGGCTTTGGTGTAGGCGCCAAGCCCCGCCAACCAGATCTGGCGGGCAGAATCCTTGATTTTTGCCGCCAGTTGCGGATCATTCTCCGGCTTATCGTCTTTCTCATCAGACATGTAACAACCTCGGGGGTACGGATATTTCTCTTGAAGGCCTATTGTATTACAGCTTCGGGCGGATTTCAGTCGGCCTGAAAGCCGCACCATGACAGGCCGCAGTATAAAGACGTATCCAATATGAAAAAATGTTTTCAAACGAAAGTTGTTCTCGCTTGAAGTGTTCAAAATATGGTCAATACTTCCCAATACCGGCGTCCCTGCTGATGCCGGTTTGTCTGGAAGTCTTTCATGGATACTACTCGCACGCCTCTGCCCGGCATCCTTTGCCGGGCTTTTTTTTGGTATTATTGCCCCCAGATATATGCTTATTCCAAAATAACCAATGTTAACCTTGGGAGTATCGAATGATTGAAATCGCGTGGAATAACTTCACCCCCTGGTCTGCGCTGGCGGGGGGCATTCTGGTAGGCATCGCTGCCGCCAGCTTTCTGCTTCTGAATGGGCGGATTGCAGGCATCAGCGGAATTCTTGGCGGCCTTCTTTCACCGGCAAAAGGCGATATCGCCTGGCGGTTGGCGTTTCTCCTCGGGCTGATCGGTGCTCCGGCAGTCTGGATACTGGCCACTGAACTTCCCCCCATTGAAATCGAGGCGGGCTACCCAGCACTTATTATTGCCGGACTTTTAGTGGGTGTCGGCACTCGATACGGCTCCGGGTGTACCAGTGGGCATGGTGTGTGTGGCCTCTCCCGACTTTCTCTTCGCTCCCTTGCTGCCACCCTGAGTTTCATGGGTGCCGGGTTTGTCACTGTTTATGTCATTCGTCATCTTCTGGGAGTCTGATGCCATGAAATTTTCCCTTGCTTCCCTCTTTGCCGGTCTCGTGTTTGGCCTGGGGCTCATCGTGTCTGGCATGGCAAACCCCGAGAAAGTACTTGGCTTCCTTGACATCGCCGGTCTTTGGGATCCGTCACTGGCCTTTGTGATGGGCGGCGCCATCATGGTAGGTGTGGTCGCGTTTGCCGTTGCCCGTAAACGTACCCTGTCCTTCCTCGGCTTCCACATGAAAATGCCCACCAGCAACCATATCGACAAGCGGCTGATCCTTGGTGGTCTGATGTTCGGCGTCGGCTGGGGTATTGCCGGCTTCTGTCCGGGACCCGGGCTGGTAGCACTCGGTGCCGGCGAAACCAAGGCGGCGGTCTTTGTTGCAGCCATGGTGGCGGGGATGGGCATCTTCGAAGTGATTGAGCGCAACCGCGCGAAAGCGTAAGTAGTTTCTGTTAATTTCCCTGCCGCCACTCTGACACAGCCCCGAGGCTGTGCCATTATGGCGGCAGCTTTAATAGCCGATTCGGAGAAGACATCCATGGATATCAGAAAGATAGACGACACTATTTCGGTGGCGCCCCAGATTTCCGTTGACGACGTTGAAGAAGCCGCGAAGCTGGGTTTCAAAACCCTGGTGGCAAACCGACCGGATCACGAAGAGCCGGGCCAGCCGGCAATGGCTGATATTGAAGCGGCTGCCCGGGAACAGGGCCTTGAATGGGTTTATATGCCGGTGGAATCGGGCAACATCACCGATGACGACGTAAACCGCTTTGCACCAATGATCCGGGATGCCGAAAAGCCCGTACTGGCATTCTGCCGCTCCGGAACCCGCTGCACCGTTCTCTGGGCACTGAGTGCGGCCCGAAACACGTCAGCCAATGAAATCTTTACCAAGGCGCGCAACGCCGGTTACGACATTTCCGGCCTTGCACCACGGATGGCTCAGCAGGCCGCCGACAAAGGCTGACAATCCAACTGCCTAATCAACGTTCAGGATCCACCGCATGCAATACAAAGGTTCAGAGAATTTCAGCCACAACCAGCCTGACCGACTGGGAGTGCTGGTAACCAATCTCGGTACCCCGGACGCGCCGACCACGTCGGCACTCCGGCGCTACCTGGCTGAATTTCTCTCGGATCCACGGGTGGTGGAATTACCAAGACCCTTGTGGTGGCTGATCTTGCACGGCGTTATCCTGCGCATTCGCCCCAAGCGCAGTGCAGAAGCCTATTCCAGCGTGTGGCAACCG
The DNA here is from genome assembly GCF_913055835.1 of uncultured Marinobacter sp. GTDB lineage: Bacteria > Pseudomonadota > Gammaproteobacteria > Pseudomonadales > Oleiphilaceae > Marinobacter. Next base: position 78,526 of record NZ_CAJXKQ010000003.1, read on the forward strand.
GAAGGCTCTCCCCTGCTGCTTCACACCGCGAAGCAGGCCGAAGGCATCCGAGAGGCGCTCAAGCGCAAATACGGCCCCAATGTGGTGGTCGGGTTTGCCATGCGTTATGGCAACCCGTCGATTGCCCGGGTTCTGGATGAGATGCAGGAACAGGGTGTGCGGAAGTTACTGGTTCTGCCGCTATATCCGCAATACTCCGCCTCAACGTCTGCTTCCACTTTCGACGCCATCGCCAAAGATTTCACCAAACGGCGCTGGCTGCCGGATTTCCGGTTTATTTCCCACTACCCGGATTATCCGCCATACATTGAGGCCATGGCGCGCCATATCGAGGCGCACTGGGCGAATCACGGGCGCAATCAGAAGCTTGTGTTCTCCTACCATGGGGTTCCACTCAAGTACCTGACCAAGGGCGACCCGTACCACTGTGAGTGCCACAAGACTTCGCGATTGCTGGCAGAACGGCTTGGGCTGAGCAAGGAAGATTACATGACCACCTTCCAGTCCCGATTTGGCAAGGAGGAGTGGCTCAAGCCTTACACGGATGAAACCCTGAAATCACTGCCCGGCAAGGGCGTGAAATCCATCGATGTGTTCTGCCCTGGCTTCTCTTCGGATTGCCTGGAAACCATTGAGGAAATCGATGAGGAGAACCGTGAATACTTCATGGAGGCCGGCGGCGAGGGATTCAGTTATATCACCGCGCTGAATGCCACGCCGGGGCATATCGAAGCCCTGGTGAAACTGATCGAGGAAAACCTGGAAGGCTGGCAGGTGCCAAAGAACGAGCCTGAGGCCCTGGCTGCGCGGCAAGAACGAGCCGATGAGCAAAAAGAGATGATTTATCCGGGCCGGGATCTCTGACCAGGCCCGGGCTCAGTGCCGGAGTGGTATCAGCTGCTCCGGTCTTCCCCCTTCTCCCACGGGTCTGCTGATAGATCCGGAACAGACTGACAGAAGGCGCACTCCTCCGTATCGACCGCTGCACCGCCCGCCTCCACGTAGCGCACTTTATGACTTGCCTTGCCGCGATTGGCAGACACGGAGAATTTCCGGTCCCTGCGTTCACTCGGGCTGTTGTCACGTGGCTGGAATTTTTGAGAGTCGGTCATAATGAGGCCTCCAGATCTATAACTCGATAATGAGGATCGACTCGCCCTGAACCAAGTAGGGATTACCGCAGCTTCAAAACGGTTTGACGATCTGTCTGGAGACGAAATGCTTTGGAGAGAAAAAGAGGGAGAGGAAAAATGGCGGTGGGCCAGGGATTCGAACCCCGGGAAGGCTACTAACCTTCGGCGGTTTTCAAGACCGCTGCATTCAGCCACTCTGCCAGCCCACCGGTTTTTCCATTCGCTGCCATTGCGACAGCGGTGAGCATGATACCGGAATTGCCTGTGCTGTCAACGCTCTGCATAAAACCCGCCGCATTTTTCAACATTAACGGTTTTTAATGGAATCCGGGAGGCGGTTTCCTGTCGTAAATGATTGAAAGTTGCGTATCTGACACTATTATGGGACACAGTATCCAGTCGTTATAAACGGAGATGACAATGGAAGACAGACGATTCGGCGTTCAGAACTCTCAGGGAGCCTACTCGACTCCCCAGACGGAGCGCGCGACCACTGGCATCAGCGATGATGCGATGAAGGTGTTGCGCAACACCTACATGTTGCTGGGCATGACTCTCGCCTTCTCGGCGCTGACAGCATTCCTGAACATGAACGGGACCCACCCGGGCTTCCTGATTACTATTGTAGGATACATTGGCCTGCTGTTCGCAACCTATAAGCTGAAGAACAGCCCCTGGGGCATCGTGACCACGTTCGCCCTGACCGGCTTCATGGGTTACACCCTGGGCCCGATCATCGGTGCCTTCGTGGCTGCCGGCGCTTCGCAGATTGTCGCCCAGGCGCTGACACTGACAGCCGTTGCGTTTGTCGGTCTGTCTGCCACAGCGATCATCACCAAGAAAGACTTCAGCTTCATGTCCAGCTTCCTGACCGCTGGTGCATTCGTGCTGATCGGTGCCATGCTGCTGGCCTTCCTGATGGAGAGCTCTGCCCTTCATCTGGCGGTGTCCGCTGGCTTCACCATCTTTGCGTCCATCATGATCCTGTTTGAGACCAGCCAGATCATCAAAGGTGGAGAGCGCAACTATGTGATTGCCACCGTGGGTCTGTATGTATCCATCTACAACCTGTTCGTCAGCCTGCTGCACCTGCTGTCTGCGTTCAGTGGCGAAGATTGATACCAGGCTGAATAAGCTGGTTCAAAACCCCGGCAGTTGCCGGGGTTTTTGCTTTCGGTAAACTGAAACCCCGTACACGGCAGATCAACAACGAACAGAGCCCATGGCCGAAACTGCTTCTGAAACCTTCACCCTGGTAATCACCGGCGCCCCCTATTCGTCCCAGGCGCCCCAGACTGCCCTTGGCTTTGCACAGGCTGCGGTAACCGCCGGCCATCGCATTGACCGGGTATTTCTCTACGGAGACGGTGTCCATCTGGCCTCGGCATTGTCCGCACCGCCCTCTGACGAGACCAACTGGTCCGAAGAATGGTCGCGATTTCTTTCCGAGCACAGTGTTCCCGGTGTCGCCTGTATTGCGTCGGCGCTGCGTCGTGGTCTGGTGAACGAAACAGAACAGAAACGCTATGAATTGCCGGCAGCCAATCTCCGGACGCCATTTGAGATTGCCGGTCTCGGAGAATGGGTTGAAGGACGCATCAAATCCACGCGCACGCTCTACTTCCACGCCGGAGACTGACCATGAGCACACTGATCATGATTGACCAGGCTCCCTACGGTGCGTGGACGGGGCGGGAAGCACTGGACATGGCGTTCTCGCTTGCAGCCTTTGACCAGCCGGCATCATTGTTCTTCACCGGAGCCGGTGTGAACTGGCTGAGGCAGAATCAGGAAGCCGGCGGTATCGGCCAGAAGTCGGTGGAGAAGAATCTGTCAGCAGCGCCGATATTCGGTATCGAGGCGATCCTGGCCGACCGCGCCGCCTGCGAAACCTATGGGCTGGATGAGAACTCGCTTATAGAAGGCGTGACCCTGGTGGATGCCGACGCTGCTTTGCTCAACGATTATGATCACACCGCTTTTGCAGGTTAACCATCATGGCTACCATCCAGACATTGCACATACTGAACAAATCACCGGACCACCCCCGTGCGGCCCGCTGCCTTGAAATGGTGTCGGAGGATGATGGCCTGCTGCTTACCGGCGGAGGTGTCCTGTTTCTTGCAACCGGACATCTGTCCGGCCCCGGCAAGGTATTTGCGCTCTCGCCGGACATTGATGCCCGGGGGCTTGGGGAGTTCAAAGGCAGCAACGCCGAACTTGTAGACTTCGCCCGGATGGTCGAGCTTTCACTTGAGGCAAATCGGGTAATCAGTTGGTAGGCCATGATGTCTGAATCAATGCCAGAACGAAACAATGAAGGCTTTCTGGAAGACGCCTTCGACTGGACCGAAGGTGTCGCGGCAGTCATTGCGGCCGAAGATGAGGTAGAACTCACCGAAAAACACTGGGAAATCATCCAGTTTCTTCGGTCTTTTTATAAAGAACATGAAATGTCGCCACCCTCAAACCGCCTGTTCGTGAAGGCTGTCAAAGAGGCGCTTGGGGAGGACAAAGGCAACAGTATTTATCTGATGCAGCTGTTTCCCGGCACACCGGCAAAAACCGCCTGCCGGATTGCCGGGCTACCCCGCCCCACGAATTGTCTGTAGGGCTTTAAGGCCGTCTCAAAAACCCGCCAGGGACAGAAACTGAAGCAACCCTGCCAGGGCGCCAAAAAGACCGCCCACCAGCATCAACTGCACCTCTTCTTCCCGGAACGCGGGGCGAAGTATGTCCTGGAATTCATCCGGTTTTAGCGCTTTCATCTGGCCCGACAGCACTTCTGCGACGACCGGTGCCCGCTCCCGGTTGAAGGCCGGATCGCTGAACACATCAGAGGTCGCCAATACGGCCTTCTGGTTCATGACCCGCTGCAGCTCCGTGTAACCCGTCATGCCCATGGTCACCTGAGCTGTCAGCTTCATGATCACGGAGTTGTCCAAAAGTGGCCGCAGGTGCTTCTGGATGATCGCCCGGGTTCTGTCACCATGACTGCCATTGATCATGGCGTCGGCGACTTTCTCCACGGTAATCAGCTCTTCCGCCACCAGTTTTGCCCAGACATCGCTGATCTCCGGTTGCCTGCGCAGAAACAGCCCCTGAATTTTCCAGAACAGAAAACGCCGGGGCCTGAGTGGCGCGAAGATCAGATTAATCGCAATCCAGTTGGTCACGAAACCAACCACAAAGCCACCCACTGGCAGCAGCCATGGTTCCGGGTAGCGCGTCCATAAAGGCACCAGTACCGCTCCCAGGATTCCGCCAATAATCGCCCCGCGGTTGATTACCGATTGCAGTTCCACCGCGCCGGCTTGCTGGAAGATCCGGTTCATCATATCCGGGTGCTTTTCCAGTTCCCGGCTGAGAAGGGCCTTCAGATCCACCAGCTCATCCAGATCGTCGCCGAAGTCCTCAACCAGCTCCTCTACCCTGGACGGTAACTGCTCCCGGGCCCACTGGTATATCCGGTTTCTGACAAACAAAGGCAGGTTGTCCCAGAGAACCGGCTGGATTTCGTACATGACTTCATCAATATACTCATCCATCCGCGGAGTTACCTGGGAAATAACCTGTTCAACGATGCGCTGGGGTTCCAGCTTCTGGTAGACGGCGTTCAGATCGCCGAACTGCTGGAGGGTCCTGTCGATGCAGATGTGCGCCATTTTCTCGGCCTTGCGGGGGATGACCCCCTGCCATCCAACCAGGCCCACGCCGATGAACTGCACCGGATAAAAGGACATCTGGATGGCAAGCCAGTTGGTCAGCCAACCCACTACGGCCGCCATGAGTGGCAGGGACAGAAGCGCAACGTCGAACAAGTGAAACCCCGGTGTAAGAGTGTAATCCGTTTAAGCCGGTGATAATGCCGTTAACGGCCAGTCAGGATAGTACCTGCCTGATGTTTCTGTGTATGCGACAAATGATGAAGTAATTGAAATGTCACAACATTGGCCGTGTAGCCATGATCGTGACGGTATTGCGGCAGTCTGGAGCGGGTGCCGCGCCTCCAGGAACAGGAGGCGCAGTACACCGGAGAACGATCGCCTTACTGGTAGTAGGCGTTTTCGGTGTAGGAGTGGTCGGTTACATCACGAACGGCAGTGATTTCCGGTACGCGATCCCTCAGGGTCGTTTCGACACCCTGCTTCAGGGTCAGACTGACCGCAGAGCAGCCCTGACAGCCACCGCCGAAACGCAATACGGCTACGGACTCATCCACAATCTCGACAAGAGAGACCTCGCCGCCATGCGCAGCAAGATTGGGATTGATTTCGGAAGCCAGAATGTAGTTCACGCGGTCCGGAAGCGGTGCGTCGTCATCAATCTTGGGCACTTTTGCGTTCGGTGCCTTGATGGTGAGCTGACCACCCATCTGGTCCTTGGAGTAATCCACGTACGCCTCTTCCAGGAAGGGTACGGAATTGTGATCCAGATACAGGATGAACTTGTCCAGATCAACCTGCTCGTCCGTGGGTACGACTTCATTGGGCGGGCAGTAGGCCAGACAGGTCTCGGCGTTCTTGGTGCCGGGCTGGGTAACGAATATACGCACACCCATGCCTTCCACGTCCTGTTTTTCGATAAGTTGTGCAAGATAATCCCGTGCGGGATCTGTCACAGTAACCTGAGCCATGTTTTCAACCAACCCGTTTGAAAGTTTGAGTTTATTTTAAGGGAGTTCGCGGGAACATGAAAGACCAAGTAAAATAGTCGGGCTTTACCAGGGTAATGAATTTCCCGTATTGGCAGGTATTTGCGAAAGGCAATTGATAATCGTCATTCGTACTAAGACGGGCTCAGGCATTTTTGCTATGATCCCGCGCCATTGACATTGATACAACGTTATTAACGACATCCGGAAGTAATTCTATGACCGATCGCACCACCCGTCTCGACCAGCTCCACAAGGCCCTGCAGGAACGCATTGTGATCCTTGATGGCGGCATGGGCACCATGATCCAGAATCTTAAACTGGACGAGAAGGCGTTCCGTGGTGATCGGTTTGCCGACTACGATCGGGAAGTTCAGGGCAACAACGATCTCCTGAACCTGACCCAGCCCGCCCTGCTCCGGAATATCCATGCGGACTATCTGGATGCCGGCGCCGATATCATCGAAACCAACACCTTCAACTCCACCCAGCTTTCCCAGGCGGACTACGGGCTGGAGTCGATTGCAAAGGAACTGAACGTGGCCGCGGCGAAGCTGGCCCGTGAGATTGCTGACGAGTACACCGCCAGAAATCCCGACAAGCCACGCTTTGTGGCCGGTGCCGTTGGGCCAACGTCGCGTACCGCTTCCATCTCACCGGACGTGAACAACCCCGGCTACCGTAACGTCGATTTCCAGACCCTGGTCGACAACTATTACAAGGCGGTCGAGGGCCTGGCCGAGGGTGGCTGCGACCTGATCCTGATCGAAACCATTTTCGATACCCTTAACGCGAAGGCGGCCATCTACGCCACCCAGCAATACTTTGAAGACAGTGGCATCACGCTGCCGATCATGATTTCCGGCACCATTACCGACGCTTCCGGCCGAACCCTTTCCGGTCAGACTACCGAAGCCTTCTGGAACTCTGTGGCCCATGCCAACCCGATTTCCGTTGGCCTGAACTGTGCGCTGGGGGCGGATGCCCTGCGCCCTTATGTCGTAGAACTGGCGGCCAAAGCCGAAACCTATGTCAGCGCCCACCCGAACGCCGGTCTTCCCAACGAGTTTGGCGAATACGACCAGACACCGGAGGAAATGGCCGAGATTATCGAAGGCTTTGCCCGTGACGGTTTCCTGAACATTATCGGTGGCTGTTGCGGCTCCCGCCCGGACCACATTGAAGCGATTGCCCAGGCAGTGGCCAAGTACCCTCCCCGGCAGATTCCCGAGCGTGCGAAGGCTTTGCGCCTGTCAGGCCTTGAGCCGTTTACCGGTGACGACAATGTGCTCTTCATTAACGTGGGTGAGCGAACCAACGTTACCGGCTCCAAGCGTTTCCTGCGCCTGATCAAGGAAGAGCAGTACGAAGAAGCACTCAGCGTCGCCCGGGACCAGGTTGAAAACGGTGCCCAGATCATCGACATCAACATGGATGAGGGCATGCTGGAGTCGAAAGAGGTGATGGTTACCTTCCTGAACCTGGTGGCCTCCGAACCGGATATCTCCCGGGTGCCCATCATGATCGACTCCTCCAAGTGGGATGTGATCGAGGCTGGCCTTCGCTGCATCCAGGGCAAGGCGGTGGTGAACTCCATCAGCCTCAAGGAAGGCGAAGAAGAGTTCATCAAGCGCGCCCGGGACTGCATGCGCTATGGCGCCGCCGTGGTGGTCATGGCCTTTGATGAACAGGGCCAGGCCGACACCTACGAGCGCAAGACCGAAATCTGCAAGCGCTCCTACGACGTGCTGACCGGCATCGGCTTCAACCCCGCGGATATCATCTTCGACCCCAACATCTTCGCCATTGCCACCGGCATTGAGGAGCACAACAACTACGCGGTGGACTTTATCAACGCCACCCGCTGGATCCGGGAAAACCTGCCCTACGCCTCAATTTCCGGCGGTGTGAGCAATGTGTCCTTCTCGTTCCGGGGCAACGACGTGGTTCGAGAAGCGATCCATTCGGTGTTCCTCTACCACGCCATCAAGGCGGGCATGAACATGGGCATCGTGAATCCTGGTCAGTTGGTGATCTACGACGAGATCGACCCGGAGCTCAAGGAGCTGGTGGAAGACGTTGTCCTGAACCGTCGCGATGATGCCACCGACCGCCTGCTCGAGATTGCCGAACGCTACAAAGGTAAAGGCGGCAAAACCCAGGAAGAAGACCTCGCCTGGCGTGAATGGCCTGTCGAAAAGCGCCTCGAACACGCCCTGGTGAAAGGGATTACCAGTTACATTATTGAAGACACTGAAGCCTGTCGGCAGAACGCCACCCATCCCATCGAGGTGATCGAAGGGCCGTTGATGGATGGCATGAATGTGGTTGGCGACCTGTTTGGCGACGGCAAGATGTTCCTGCCCCAGGTGGTGAAGAGCGCCCGCGTCATGAAACAGGCGGTTGCCCACCTAATCCCCTACATCGAAGCCGAGAAAACCGAAGACCAGAAAGCCAAGGGCAAGATCCTCATGGCTACGGTGAAGGGCGATGTCCACGACATCGGCAAGAACATCGTGGGCGTGGTGCTGCAGTGCAACAACTACGAGGTGATTGACCTGGGCGTGATGGTGCCCTGCGACAAGATCCTCGCCGCTGCCAGGGAGCATGACGTCGACCTGATTGGTCTGAGCGGGCTGATCACGCCATCCCTGGACGAGATGGTACACGTGGCCCGTGAGATGCAAAGGCTGGATTTCAACATCCCGCTGATGATCGGCGGTGCGACCACTTCGAAGGCCCACACGGCCGTCAAGATCGAACCCCAGTACAAGAACGACATTGCCCTGTACGTGTCGGACGCGTCCCGCTGCGTGAACGTGGCATCGCAGCTGCTCAGCAAGACTGCGAAACCGGAATTCGTGGAAGCGGCCCGCACCGAATACGACGAGATCCGTGAACGCAGGAAGAATCGGGGCGACCGAACCAAGCTGATCTCCCTGAAGGAAGCCCGCGACCGCGCTCCGGAGATCTCCTTCGAAGGCTACCAGCCTCCGAAGCCAGCGTTCACCGGCATCCGGGTATTCGAGGAGTATGACCTCAATGAGCTGGTGGATTACATCGACTGGACGCCATTCTTCCTGTCCTGGGATATTTCCGGCAAGTACCCGGCCATCTTTGATGATCCCAAGCGGGGCGAAGCGGCACGCCACCTGTTTGATGATGCCCAGAAGATTCTGCACCGGATGATTGACGAAAAGCGGGTCTCGGCCCGTGGCGTCATCGGTTTCTGGCCTGCCCACCGCCGCAGCGACGACATTGTGTTGTATACAGACGAGTCTTGCAGCGAGGAACTGACCACCCTGCACCACTTGCGTCAGCAGGATGAGAAGGCGCCGGGCAAACCCATGATGGCACTGTCTGACTTTGTCGCGCCTGAAGGTTCCGATGTCGTGGACTACGTGGGCGGTTTCGCGGTGACCACCGGCATCGGTGCAGAGGAATTTTCAGTCGAGTTCAAGGATGCCAATGACGATTACAACGCCATCATGGTCAAGGCCTTGGCCGACCGGTTGGCGGAGGCTTTTGCAGAGCGTATGCATGAGCGGGTGCGTCAGGAGTTCTGGGGCTATGCCGCTGATGAAAAGCTGGCAAATGACGACCTGATCAAGGAAAGGTACCGCGGGATACGTCCTGCACCGGGCTATCCGGCCTGCCCGGACCACACCGAGAAGGCAACCCTGTTCAACCTGCTCGAGGCTACCGACACAGCGGGCATTGAACTGACAGAACATTTCGCCATGTTCCCGACCGCGGCCGTATCCGGGTGGTACTTTGCGCATCCGGAATCCAAGTACTTTGCGGTAGGGAAAATTGGCGCAGATCAGGTTGAGGACTATGCTGAACGCAAAGGCATTTCCAAGGCCGAAGCAGAACGCTGGCTTGCACCAAGCCTGGCCTACGATCCGGCAGAGTAAGCTTCAGGCAGAATAAAGATCAGGGGCAGACGTATGACGCAGTCTTCAGAGGCAGAGAAGAAGGATCAGGAAAAGCGGCGCGGACCTGGTGTTTTCAAAGTCATGCAAAGCATTCTGGCCGGCGCTTTCGGAGTACAGTCCGACAAGCGCCGGGAAGAGGACTTCTCAAGCCACAGCCCCTGGCCTTACATCATCGCCGGCATTCTGTTCACAGCCAGCTTCGTGGTGGGTCTGATTGTTATCGTGAACCTGGTACTGGCGAGCCAGTAGGGTTACTGGCCAGCCACCCAGACTACGGCGAACGCAACGGCGAGTACCACCAGAAGAACGGCGGCAACGGCATCGGCCTGACTGTCAGAGCGTACGGTCTTTTTCATGTCTGTTCCTCTTTCCGAGTTGTGTCTCGTGTTCTTCTTGTTTTCAGGGCAGCACCGCGCACCGGCCCTGCTGCCTTTATTAAGTTAAGCAGTTAATTGATATTCGTCCAGTCCATTGTTCCCGTTGCTTATCGCCTGAATCGATAAACATATTTTGAAATAATCATTTTAAGAATAAAAACCCGCTGTTATCCTTCCCGTCAGATATAAGGCCGTCGGCCTCGATATGTCGCTTTCAAGCAGGATCTTCCCACTATGTACGTATACGATGAACACGATCGGCAAATGGCTGCCGAGAGGGTTGCCCAGTTCCGTGACCAGACCGAAAGGGCCCTGGCCGGTGAGTTGGCAGAAGATGAGTTTCTTCCCCTTCGCCTGCAGAACGGCCTGTACGTTCAGCGTCTTGCCCCTATGCTCAGGATCTGTGTTCCCTACGGCATGATGCGTTCAGACCAGCTTCGCCGACTTGCCCGGATTACCCGGGACTATGACAAAGGCTATGCGCACTTCACCACGCGCCAGAACGTACAGCTGAACTGGCCGGCACTGGAAGACGTTCCCGATATTCTTGCGGAACTCGCAGAAGTGGAAATGCACGCCAACCAGACCAGCGGCAACTGCATCCGTAACACCACCACAGACCAGTTCTCCGGTGTTCAGTCCGATGAGATCGCAGATCCTCGTCCCTATTGCGAGATTATTCGCCAGTGGTCCACCTTTCACCCGGAATTCGCCTTCCTGCCACGGAAATTCAAGGTGGCCGTGAATGCTTCCGAGCACACCGATCGTGCCGCCATCCAGGTTCACGATATCGGTCTGCAGATGGTGCGTAATGAGGCTGGCGAGCTCGGCTTCCGTGTTCATGTTGGTGGCGGCCTTGGCCGTACCCCCATGGTTGGCCCGGTGATTCGTGAGTTCCTTCCGGAGCTGGACCTGCTGACCTATCTGGAAGCCGTGCTGCGGGTTTATAACCGCTATGGCCGGCGGGACAACAAGTTCAAGGCCCGGATCAAGATTCTGGTGAAAGCGCTCACGCCCGAGGGCTTTGCCGAGAAGGTGGAAGCCGAGTGGCAGCACATCAAGGATTCCCCTACCCGGCTGACACCCGATGCGGTTCAGCGTATCCAGGCCTACTTTACCGAGCCGGATTACGCAGCGCTGGAAAATGCCACAGACCTGTTGGGCAGCCAGCGTTTTGAGAACCGGGGTTTCGACCAGTGGCTGACCCATAACGTGGACACCCACAAGAAGCCGGGCTATGCCATTGTCACCCTGACCATGAAGAAGACCGGTACGCCACCGGGGGATGTCAGCGACAAACAACTGGAACAGATTGCCGATCTGGCTGACGAGTTCAGCTTTGGCGAAATCCGGGTAACTCATCAGCAGAATGTGGTGCTGGCCGATGTGCGCCAGGATCGCCTTTTTGAGCTGTGGCAGGCAATCACTCCGATGGGCTTCGGTACCGCGAACCTGAATACCCTGACGGACGTGATCTGCTGCCCCGGTGGCGATTACTGCGCCCTGGCCAATGCCAAGTCCATCCCGGTGGCCGAAGCCATCCAGCGGCAGTTCGATGATCTGGACTACCTGTACGACCTTGGCAACATTGATCTGAACATTTCCGGCTGCATGAATGCCTGCGGTCACCACCATGTCGGCAATATCGGTGTTCTCGGTGTCGACAAGAAGGGTGAGGAGTTCTATCAGATCAGCCTTGGCGGTTCGTCCCATCATGACGCCTCGATTGGCAAGATTCTGGGACCGTCGTTTGCCCGGGATGAAATGCCCCAGGTGATTTCCAAGATCATTGATGTTTACGTGGATAAGCGCACGGAAGAAGAAACCTTCCTGGATACTTATCGTCGTGTAGGAATTGATCCCTTCAAGGAGCGGGTATATGCCTAACGTTATTTCCCCGGATGGAAGCATCCGCCAGGACAACTGGGTTGTGGTCCCCCGCCCGGCCGAAGGCGAATCTCTGGATATTCCGGCGGACCATCCGGCATTGATCCCTGCGGATCTTTGGCTGGCCGGTTACGAGCACTTCACCGGAAGAAAGGATATCGGCGTGTGGTTTGACAGCCACGACGAGCCGGAGATTCTGGAAGGCCACGTGAATGAGCTGCCGGTGATTGCAGTAAACTTCCCGAAATTCAGTGATGGCCGGGGCTACAGCATTGGCCGGTTGCTGCGGGAGCGCTTTGGCTACAAGAACGAACTACGTGCTATCGGCGACGTTCTGCTGGATCAGCTGCAGTTCATGAAGCGCTGCGGATTCGATGCCTATGTGCTGAGGGCCGACAAGGACATCACCAAGGCGCAGAAGTGCCTGAACTTCTTCAGCCAGGGCTACCAGGCCGCAACCGACACCGACATTCCGCTCTTCCGACGTCGCGCGTCTTAGTTATCAGACTTTAAAGTACGAAGAGAGGGGATTCACTTTCCAAAACACGCTCCTTGCGGCACATCCCTGTGACGCTTGGGCTCCGCCATCCATGGCTCCGCACAGTTTTGGAAAGTGAATCCCCTCTCTTCTATACAAATCTCTCAGTACGGTATCGTAGGTCGGATTAGGCAAAGCCGTAATCCGACAAACAACCGCTTACTTCGAATGATCCAAAACAATCTTCCCGGCTGACTCCCCTTTCAAAAACGCCTTCAGCGCCCCATCAAGCTCACCACGACCGATATCACGCGCAGACGCCTCCGTCTTCGGACACGCCCACTCCCCCGCGAATTTCTTCCAAACGGCCTCTTTCTCCGCCAGTGGAATCTCTACGGAATCCACACCCAGCAGATTAACCCCGCGCAGGATAAACGGCAGCACCGTGGTCTGAAGGCCCGGACCGGCCACGAGGCCACAGCAGGAAACGGAACCGCCAGGCTGAATCTGCTTGAGCAGTTCGGCCAGGGGGCCACCACCCACCGTATCCACCGCGTTGGCAAACGCAGGTTTGACCAGAGGTTTCTTCTCTTCCGCCAGGGTCTCACGGCCCACCACTTCGCTGGCGCCCAGAGCCTTGAGATCTTCCGCGTGGTCGGCCTTGCCACTGATGGCAACGACGTCGAACCCGAGTTTGGCAAGCAGCTCAACGGCAACGGTGCCAACCGCACCAGAGGCCCCTGAAACAGCGACTTTACCCTGCTCCGGTTTGGCGCCCATGGTCAGGAGTTTCTGGACACAGAGGCCGGCGGTGAGGCCGGCAGTGCCATAGATCATGGCGGTGCGGGCATTCCAGCCGGCAGGCATGGGGACGCACCAGGCGCCAGGAACGCGGATGTATTCGCCAAAACCACCGTCGGTATTCATGCCCAGGTCGTAGCCGGTCACGATAACGGGACTGCCGTTCGACGGGGTTCCCGTGGCAGATTCAACAACTTCACCTGCGGCGTCGATACCCGGGGTATGTGGGAAAGAACGGGTGACACCCTTATTACCGGAAGCTGACAGCGCGTCCTTGTAGTTAAGCGAGGAGTGGCTGACCCGGATAAGGACCTCGCCATCGGGAAGGTCTGCGGTGCTCAGGGTTGTCTCGGCGCCGACATACTCTCCGTTCTGCTCTTCGACACGCCAGGCTTTGAATTCGGTATTGGTTGTCATCGTTGTTCCCCGTTTTCAGTAGGCTACTGGAACTTCTGGTTGCGGAAGGCACCCAAAACTTTCCAGACCGTGTGTTCAAGCGCCGCACTGGTTGCCAGCCCGAGCTTTTCCGGGAGGGTGCGTTTGCGCTGGTATGCCACTGAGACTACGTCCGCGCGGTCACAGGCTTCAATGAGATATTCGTCGGAGGTTTTGATCTCGTCGATCAGTTTCACCTCCAGCGCCCGCTTGCCAAACCAGATATCGCCATTGGCAACCGCGGCGATATCCAGATCCGGACGTCGCTCGCTCACATACTCCTTGAACAGACCGTGGGTATCTTCCAGATCTTCGAGGAACTTCTGACGCCCCTTGTCGGTATTTTCTCCGAAAATGGTCATGGTGCGTTTATGCTCCCCGGCCGTCAGCACTTCAAAGTCCACATCGTTCTTCTTGAGAAAACGGTGGAAATTCGGGAGCTGGGCAACCACGCCAATAGAACCCAGAATGGCAAACGGCGAGGCGACGATCCGGTCAGCAACACAAGCCATCATGTAACCACCGCTGGCGGCGACTTTGTCGACACAAGCGGTAAGGCGTACACCCTTGCTGCGAATCCGGTCGAGTTGCGCGGCGGCAAGACCGTAGGAGTGGACCAGTCCACCACCGCTTTCCAGGCGGATGACGACTTCGTCTTTTTCCGGATCAGCGATGCTCAATACTGCAGTGATGGCGCGGCGAAGCGGATCCGTGTCGCTTGCCTTGATATCGCCATCGAAATCGAGAACATAAACGCGACCGCGACTGTCGCTCTGTTCGTCGCTATCTTTCTTCCCCTTGGCCGCCTTCTTCTCGGCCTTTTGCTCTTTCTTTCGGGCCTTCTGGAAGAGCTTGCGTTGTTGATCCGACATCAACTTGGACTGGATCGTTTCACGCAGTTTTTCGTATTTCTCGTTGAGTTTCCGGATCTTGAGCTCTCCCTCGCCCTCATGATCGCCCCGATCCTTCTGGGCGGCAGACATGATGACAGAGATCACCACCAGGGCCGCCACCACGAAAGTAACGATCTTGGCCAAAAACAAACCGTATTCTGTCAGGAACTCCAAAGTGCTTCTCCAACTGGATGTACAAAGGCAAGAGTGTAACTTACCGAATTTATGGTGATAAGGAGAGCAAAAAAATTAAAACAAGCGTTCGATCGACCTTGACAGAGCCGACCACTAACCATAAAGTCGGATGGCGAGGTCGGCTCTACCCGGGCACCCGATCAGGCTCGTGAAGCCAGGGACATCAAGCCGTCGTGATCATGACTAGACAACCATCAAAAGGGTAAAACAATGTCTGTAGCTCAGGTATTTGAACAACTCGAACAGAATTTCAACGCAGACGCAGCTCAAGGCCTGGACCTGGTCTTCCAGTTCGACATCGAAGACGACAAGACCTATCACCTCGTCATCAATGACGGCACCTGCAAGATGCACGAAGGCGCCCATGACGATCCTTCTGTCACCCTGATCATGAACTCCGAAACCCTGAAGGGCATCGTTTCCGGCGAGACTGACGGTATGCAGGCATTCATGGCAGGCCAGCTGCGCGCTGAAGGCGACATGATGCTGGCAACCAAGCTGGGCGAGCTGTTCAAGATGGGCTGATTGGCCCCGGCACGTGTTGTGAGGAAAACCTGCGTTTCGGCGCAGGTTTTTTTATGCCCCGGGATACTATTGATCCCAGAACTGAACTGCGGCCCTTGCCTGCTCGTTTACCGGAACAGCAGCCAGGCCCGTGGAGGAAAGTTTGACTTCGAAAACCGCCCCGTCCCGCATGGGCATGAAGGTCATGTTGCCACCGACAGCCTCCACAAACGGCAGGTTGAACTGCTGATCCCACTGCCAGAGGTCCGGCCAGATGCTTTCAGCAAGTCCGATTGCTGTTCTGGGGGCAGATCGTTCCTGCTCCAGCGACGTGTAGCGCCCACTCAATTGTTCCAACCGATAGCCCGGTGCGATATCAAGCCAGCGGAAGGGACCGGAAAACCGCATAATCCGCGCATCAATCTGCCACTGGTCCCCCTGCAGCGTCCTTACCGCTACTGTTTCGCCCATACTCTGGAGCGTGACCTGCCAGATCTGCTCGGCCTGTCGCTGCGTGGAGATGGTTGCAACGGTCTGCAAGCCAACCAACGAACGGTAGCTGGTGAGGTTTACTGCGATAACGAGGACATAAAGGCCGGCGAGAATGACGCCAAATACCGCCATTCCTTTCAGCCAGGACAACAACCAACGGGGGTGTCTGAAAAACACCAGGCCCGCGATTACCATTACCGCGCCTGCAGCGGCCAGTACGATGGTAGCGAGCGACTGGGACATGAAACTACAAACCTACATCGTCCAGCGACGATTCTGCCAGTTTAAGCAGGTCAATGTTGCGGTCTTCACTCTTACCGATGCTCTCAATGTAATATTCCAGCGAGGTCAGCGCGTCGGCGAGAGCTTCAAGCACCTGAGCGGCCGGGGCTTCCTTGGCATCCAGCAAACGCTCCTGGATAGAAGCGGCCACACGCTCAAGAACCCCCGCTGCCCCGGGGTCGTTAACCATCTGCAGGCCACCCCAGATGCTGTGCAGTGTCGCTGGCAGGTTGGCCAGGTGAAGTTTATCGTAGTCAGATTCAATAAAGGCTGTAATGGCCCGTTTTGCCAGGGTCAGAGCTCCCCGGGCCTCATCCGCGACCACATACAACGCCTCCCGAAGGTACACGGATTCTTCCCGTTTACGTTCGCCGCCTGCCAGCGCATCCGTTTCGGAGGTAATGCCACGGGTAACAATTTGCATGACCGCATCTTCAATACCCAGCACTGAATCCGCCAGGCGATAGAGCTCATCGTCGCCCGGGAGCCGCGATTCTGCCTCCCAGCTGCGGAGTTTGCTGGCTTCTTCCCGGGAAATGCCCGCCAACTTGTTCAGGTCAAGCATCACCAGCGTGTTCGCCAGACGCTCCAGGGCATCGGCAATGGAAGACAGCTCTGCCAGATCCGGCTCGATGCCGCGTTCAATAATATCCAGTTTGTCTTTCAACTGGTTCAGCTCGTCCTGCAGGGCTTCCGACAGGGATTTGAGCACATCGGTCCCGGGACCATACAACCTGCGGGCATGGGCCTCGAGCATGGAATCCGGGAAGTCGGCCGGTGCGAGATGGTAAGCGGAGAGCACCTGGGTCACTTCAGGGTTGGCGGAGCCACTGCGATACAGCAAGTAGACCAGATCACGGATCAGCGAATCCGGCGCGTCTTTGGCCGTAGCAACCTTGCCCACGTAAACCACTTCCCGGGCGTATTTTTCGATCCGCATGAACATGCGCTTCCGGGCCTTGGTAAATATCATCGCCCGATCAAGCATCGTGTCTGCAACGATGCCAACGAGACACCACATCTGCCCCATGGGGGCACCCTGGCACAGGCGCGCAAGCCCACGGGAGGCGCGCCCGATGAGCTTCTTGTTCACCACGTCGTTGCGGTCGCGCAGAATGCCTAGAAGCGCCACCTGAAAGGTCAGGCGCATACGGCGAGCCATGATTTCGTAATCAGCCTCGTTGCCGTCAAAGGGCTCCACCGTCACGCCAGCGCAGAAATCAGGGCGTTCCTTGACGTCGACATCAAAGAAACAGGATTCGGGATAGGGCTTTTCCCGCCGGGCCTCACGAAGATCGTTGATGACAGGAAGCAGCAATTCGGGGTGATCTTCCCTTTGCTGGTGGTAATACTCGACGTAGCGGCGGAGGATAAACAGCGCGCTGTTGAGTGTGGTCAGGAGGATGTTTTTGTCGTCGTTGGCACCAACAGGCACATCGTTGGCCATGGTGACCGCTTCCTGGCACAACAGGGTGCCGCCGCGCAGCTCCACCAGGATAAAAATGCCCCGCAACTGATTGATGAAATCAACACAGTTCTGGAGATCCTCACCTCTTTCGCGGTTTTCCTGAAAGCGTTCAAGGCTGGATTCTGCCTGCTTGATGGTCTGTTCTATTTCACTTTTGACCAGATCAAACGACTGCGATTTCGTCGCGAGAGACGACTGAACCATAAACGCTTCCCGTTAATGTTGCGGAGACTACCGCATCCTCTTTGGTGGCGACTGGTCTGGCGATAGCGAACCAGGCCTTTTTGTTCTGGGCCGGCTAACCCCTTTTCCGGCCAAAGCGAGTTCGCAAAAAACTGGCGAACTTATCATTACTTATAACATAAAACTCAAGTACCTCAAGAAAGGCGGAATGTAACATTTGGTACAGACCGACCCAGTTCTCATTCTGCGGTCTGGAGTTTGCCCCACACGGTTTCGCCCGCCTGTTTTTCCAGCAGCGACATGAACTCCTCGTGGGCTTCATTTTCCGCACTGGAAGCCCGAACCACCGACAGTGGGGCCCTGTCCGCTGGAAGCCTTCTGATGCCGCCGGCGACGCCACCGTTTTCGGAACCGGCGTCCAGAGACAGAGCCGTCTGGCCACCAGTGAGGAGCAGGTATACGTCGGCGAGGATCTCCGCATCCAGCAAGGCTCCGTGGAGGTCACGGTTGCTGTTGTCCACACCGTAGCGTTTGCAGAGCGCATCCAGGTTGTTCTTCTGCCCAGGGTGACGCGCCCGTGCGATAGCCAGAGAGTCGACAATTCCGCAATGGTCAGCGGTTTTACGCACCGGTTTCAGGCGGGCAAATTCCGAATCCATAAAGCCGACGTCGAAGGCGGCGTTATGGATAACCAGCTCGGCGCCTTTGATGAATTCGAAGAACTCGTCGGCAATGTCGGCAAAACGGGGCTTGTCGGCCAGGAACTCGTTGGTAATGCCGTGAACGGTTATCGCTTCGGCCTCAACTTCGCGGTCGGGGTTAATGTAAACATGGTAGTTGCGTCCGGTGAGCTGGCGCTCCATCAGTTCAACACAGCCGATCTCGATGATCCGATGGCCTTCGGCGGGATCGATACCCGTGGTTTCTGTATCCAGTACGATCTGTCTCATTTGCTAAACCTGGTTATCTGCATTTATGCGTTTGAAAGCTCTTCGACACCGCGATTGGCGAGTTCATCAGCCAACTCGTTGTCGGGAACACCGGAATGGCCTTTTACCCAGTGCCAATTGATCTTGTGCCGGGCGACTTCCGAGTCCAGTTCACGCCACAGATCCTCGTTCTTGACGGGCTTTTTCGCAGAGGTTTTCCAGCCATTGCGTTTCCAGCCTGCCATCCATTCGGTGATACCCTTGCGCACGTACTGCGAGTCCGTAAACAACTCCACCTCGCAGGGGCGTTTCAGGGCCTCCAGGCCACGAATGGCCGCCATAAGCTCCATGCGGTTGTTGGTGGTGGTGGCCTCGCCTCCATGCAGAGTCTTGCGGTTATCGCCATAACGCAAAACCACACCCCAGCCGCCGGGGCCAGGGTTGCCCTTGCAGGCGCCGTCTGTATACAGGATTACCTTGCCGGCCATTCAGTCTCCTGGTTCGGTTATCAATAAGTCACTTGAGCTTGTCTGGGAGTGCGCCACTCCGGCTGCAGCCCCGGGAAGCGCCAACGGTGCCGGTCCCCGGTAGGGCAATAACCTTGTTCTGCCGCCATACAGGGCGTCTCGGCAGCCGGGCATGCACGCGTTTTTTGGCAAGGATACAGTAATAGGCGCCCACTGGCAGGAGCCGATTTCCGGATAGACGGCTGTCAATCCGGCTCAACGGTTTACGACCGCTGCGTTGAAGAGGAGTTCTGAAAAAACGGGTAACCGATGCCTCGACATTGAACCCCAGCAGGCGCAGCCAGTCTTCCATCCGCCCACGTAACAGGAAACGACCTCCCCACGGGCCCTCGCTGCTCCTCGTGATCAATTTACGCGCTCCCCACAGGCTGAGCGGGTTGAAGCCGAACAAGGCCATGGTACCCTCACCCCGAAGCACTCTCGCCGCCTCCCGAATCACCTGGTGCGGATAGGGAGAAAAGTCGGCAGTGTGGTGCAGCACCACAAGATCCATAGAGTCTCCGGGAAAGGCCAGTTCATCAGAATCACAAATGGCTACCCCGTCGGGTATGTGCGGGTACCATCGGGGTGTTGTCATGATCTTCTGGGAAAAATCCGTGCCTGAAGCCAGCGGTAGCCGATGGCTGATTCCCACCTGCAACTGTCTGGCACCCGTCAGGCGCTGGAGCTCAGCATCCACAAAACGCCTCTGATCTGCCAGCAGCGCCCGGCCCAGTGGGGTCTGGAACCAGCGCTCAAAGCTCTCATGTCTGGCGGAATAATCAACTGCGTCAGGTTCACTCACCAATGCGCCACTCCCGGAAGCCCTTTGCCATGGTTGGGGCCTTGTATTTAATGCTCTATCATATCAGTCACATTCGATAAGCACATGTGGGGCCCTATGCTGACCATTTCTGCCATTTCCGCTTTCAGCGACAACTATATCTGGTGCCTTTCCGATTCCTCCAGCGGCAAAGCGCTGATTGTCGACCCCGGCCAGGCCCAGCCGGTTCTCGATCATCTGGTCGAACACAGTCTGACACTCGATACCATCCTGGTAACCCATCACCATCCGGATCATGTTGGAGGGGTCAAAGAACTGGTTTCCCGCTTTCCGGATTGCCGTGTAACCGGCCCTGCTGATTCGCCTTATAAAGGCAGCACCAACCTGGTTCACCCAGGCGATGAGGTTATCTGGGAGGACATCACCTTCCAGGTTCTCGGCGTGCCCGGCCACACCCTGGATCACATTGCCTATTTCACGGATGTCGAGGTTCATGGCCGGCCCGTGCTGTTCTGCGGCGACACCCTGTTTGTTTGCGGTTGCGGCCGGCTGTTCGAGGGTTCTCCGGAGCAAATGCGCCAGTCTCTCCAGACCCTGAGAGCCCTGCCGGGTAAAACCGCGGTTTACTGTGCCCATGAGTACACCCTCGCGAATCTCCGTTTCGCCCGCAGCTGGCTTCCTGAAGATGAGGGACTCCGGGATTTCGAGCAGCAGTGTCAGGCTGCCCGCAATGAAGGAAAGCCAACCGTTCCTTCCGTACTTGAAGACGAGAAGCGGCTGAATCCTTTCCTCCGCTGGGATGATCCGGCTGTGGTGGACTCGGCCCGCAGCTACTGCGCCAGCCACGGCTTGCCGGCGGATTCCGAAAACGCCATCTTTGCGGCCATTCGCCATGGCAAGGACAACTTCTGACGCCCGGCGATACGCACTTAACAAATCCTCTCACAGCCGTAACGAGAGGTTTCTTGACCGCTTTAAAAGTGGTCCCATAGAATCGTTTCAACTTTGTGACCGTAAATTGTTCAATACGCCGGGTTTTCACTGTCTGCGCCCGGCCTCAACCTGGAACCGGATGTTGTTATGTCGGTCAGTCGATTGTCATTGTTGTTTTTCGCCGGAGCCCTCGCGAGCGGCTGCAGTAGCCTGGTCAAGCAGGGGGAAGAAAGTCCGCTGAATACGCAGGAAGTCACTGTTGCCGCCGGCGATGAGGGGCTGAAGAAAGCGGTTGAGACCGGAGAGAACGGCAACGCCACTCGAAACGAACCGCTCGATGAAGCCATTGCTCCGGAATTGAAGGATGCAGCCAGGGATGCCCGTGAGAAGCTCGACAATCCGGTGGAAAAGACCGCCGAAACAGCGGTGGTCGAACAGGATCTCTGGGCCAGATTGCGGTCGGGATTTGCACTGGATCATGACATTGACAATGAGCGCGTCCGGGACCAGCTAAACTGGTATGCCCGTCACCCCGGCTATATTGACCGTGTGGTTGAGCGAGGTAGCCGCTACCTGCACTACATTGTCAATGAGACCGAAAAACGAGGCCTCCCGGCCGAGTATGCCCTGCTCCCCATCGTTGAGAGTGCGTTTGATCCGTTTGCCTATTCTCATGGCCGTGCAGCCGGTCTCTGGCAGTTCATCCCCTCCACAGGAAAGTACTTCGGGCTGACACAGAGCTGGTGGCATGACGATCGCCGTGATGTGATCGCCGCCACCGATGCTGCCCTAACCTATCTCGACCGCCTGGCCAACCGGTTTGACGGCGACCACACGCTGGCTCTTGCGGCCTATAACAGCGGCGGTGGCACGGTCTCCAGCGCTATGCGCCGGAATCGCAACAGCAACAAACCGACCGATTTCTGGTCTTTGCAACTGCCACGGGAAACCCGCCATTACGTGCCGAAACTAATTGCACTGGCCAAAATCTTCGATAATCCCGAGGCCTATGGCATTGAATTACCCTCGCTGAAAGACGAGCCCTACTTCGAGGTTGTTGAGACAGGCTCCCAGCTGGATCTTGCCCAGGCGGCGGAGCTGGCCGGCGTGGATGTGGATGAGATTTACCTGCTCAACCCCTCCTACAACCGTTGGGCCACTTCACCGGACGGCCCGCACCGACTGCTCGTTCCGGTTCAGAACGCCGGGAACTTCCGCACGGCTCTGGCGCAAATCCCTGCCGGGCAACGGGTTTCGTGGCGTAACTACAAGGTCAAATCCGGCGACAGCCTGAATTCTATTTCCCGGAAATTCTCGACCACGCCGTCGGTTCTCCAGCAGGTGAACAACCTGAACAGCGACCTGATAAGGATTGGCCAGAGGCTGATGATTCCGTCTGCCTCCAAGGGCAGCGACGCCTATGCCCTGAGTGCTTCCCAGCGGCTCGAGCGCAAGCAGGACCGTAAGCGGGACGGCAACAAGGTTCGCTATACGGTTCGTAAAGGCGACACCTTCTGGGACATTGCCAGGGAGCATCGGGTGTCCGTGCGTGAGGTTGCTGCCTGGAACGGTATGGCGCCTGGCGACCCGCTGATACCGGGCAAGGAACTGGTTATCTGGTCCAAAACCAGTCAGCCCACGGTAATGGCAGCTAACAGTGGCCGCGGCGAGGCAATGGTTCGAAAGGTAGGCTACCGGGTACGCAAAGGCGACTCCCTGGCCCGGATTGCCAGCCGGTTTTCCGTGAATGTGCGGGATATCGCAAGCTGGAACGATCTGAACACCGCCCGTTATCTGCAACCCGGGCAAAGTCTGGTACTCTACGTTGATATCCGAAACAGTCCCTGACGTGCGAGACTTATGACAAGAACACGGAAAGCCTCATCCCTTACGTCGTTTTTTTCAGCCCTGGCAATTATTGCCACACCGTTCATCTCTCCGTTTTCCGTCGCCGAAGAGGCAATGCCCGCACATGGCATTGCCATGCACGGCGAAACCAAATACCCGGCCGGGTTCAGCCACTTCGATTACGTTAATCCGGATGCCCCGAAAGGCGGCACGCTAAAGATGGCCGTTGTTGCCAACGGCTTTGACTCCTTCAATCCCTTTGACATCCGTGGCGTCGCTGCAGCGGGGATAAGCACCTATCTGTACGATACCTTGCTGGAGTCCTCCGACGATGAGCCCTTCTCGGCCTACGGCCTGATTGCTGAATCCCTGGAAACGCCCGAAGACCGAAGCTACGTTGTGTTCAACATCCGTGAGCAGGCGCGGTTCCACGATGGCGAAGCCATTACCGCCGAAGACGTGAAGTTTTCTTTCGACACGCTCACTACCAAGGGGCATCCCTTCTTCCGCAACTACTATGCGGACGTCAGCAGCGTGACAGTAGAGGGTCCTCGCCGGGTACGTTTTGATTTCAGCGATACCAGCAACCGTGAGCTGCCGCTGATCCTGGGCCAGATGCCCATTCTGCCGGCGCACTATTGGGCCGATCGTGAGTTTGGCAAAAATGGCCTCAACCCGCCGGTTGGCAGTGGCCCCTACCGGATAGGCGACTTCGAGGCCGGCCGGTCCATTACCTATGAGCGCGTCGAGGATTATTGGGCCAGGGACCTGGGGGTTCGTAAAGGCCGGTTCAATTTCGATCAGATCACCTACGATTACTACACCGATGACACCGTAGCCCTGGAAGCCTTTAAAGCCGGCAGCTTTGATTTCCGGCTGGAGTCTTCCGCCAAGAACTGGGCCACCGCCTACACCGGTGAACGGTTCGAGAATGGCACCATAATCAAGGAAGCCATTGAGCACCACCGCCCCTCCGGCATGCAGGGTTTTGCCTTCAATACCCGCCGAAAGGTGTTTTCGGATCCGCTTGTGCGTGAGGCTCTGGCCTATGGTTTCGATTTTGAATGGGCCAACAAGAACCTGTTCTTTGATCAGTACACCCGGACCGACAGCTATTTCGAGAACAGCGAACTGGCTTCCTCGGGTCTGCCAACCGGTCGTGAACTGGAAATACTCGAACCGTTCCGGGATCAGCTTCCCGAAGATGTCTTCACGGAAGAGTATCAGCCACCCACCACCGAGGGTCAGCAGGGACTGCGCCAGAATCTACGGACGGCCATGGAGCTGCTGAAGTCAGCAGGGTACGAGATCCGGGATGGCAAGATGGTACACGGCGAATCCGGGGAACCACTGGCCTTCGAGATCCTGTTGTTCCAGAAGAGCTTCGAGCGAGTGGTTCTGCCCTTCAAGAACAACCTTGGCCGGCTTGGGATTGATGTGACTGTTCGACTGGTGGACAGCAACCAGTATATCCAGCGCCTGCGGGAATTCGATTTTGACATGATCACCCAGGTGTTCGGCCAATCTGATTCACCGGGGAACGAGCAGCGGGAATACTGGCACTCCTCCACCGTGGACGCCAAGGGCTCACGCAACTACATGGGCGTAAGCGATCCGGTCATCGACGAACTGGTGAGCATGGTTATCCAGGCCCCGAATCGTGAGGAGCTGGTACAGCGGGTACGGGCACTGGACCGGGTTCTCCTGCACCACCACTATGTAATTCCCCACTGGCACCTGAGAAGCGACCGCGTCGCCTACTGGAACCATCTGCAACGTCCGGCCGAAACGCCCAAGAACGGCATCGACCTGGACAACTGGTGGGCGAAGCCCTGAGGAAAGCGCCGCTAAATGGGCATCTACATACTCCGGCGTCTGGCGCTGATCATTCCCACGCTGATCGGAATCATGCTGCTCAATTTTGTTATTGTGCAGGCCGCGCCGGGTGGTCCTGTTGAGCAGCTTATCGCGGAGATGGAGGGCCACGGAGGCCGCGCCCTTGCCCGGGCTTCTGGCGGTGGTACCGCTGGTGAGGTAGCCGACTCTTCCGGCGATACACGCGGCTCCCGCGGTATTCCCGATGAGCTCCTGAAGGAAATCGAAGTCATGTATGGCTTCGATAAACCAGCCCACGAACGTTTCTTCAAGATGCTCGGCGATTACGCCACGTTCAACTTCGGTGATTCCTTCTTCCGGGAAAAAAGCGTAATCGACCTGATCCTCGACAAGATGCCCGTATCCATCTCACTGGGCCTCTGGTCGACACTGATCATCTATTTTATTTCCATCCCCCTGGGCATCCGAAAGGCCGTCACGGATGGCTCCAGGTTTGATGTCTGGACCAGTTCTGCCATTGTGGTGGGTTATGCCATACCGGGCTTCCTGTTCGCCATACTGCTGATTGTGCTGTTTGCCGGGGGCAGTTATTTCGACTGGTTCCCGCTCCGGGGACTGACGTCTTCCAATTTCGACGAGCTCACCTGGTATCAGAAAATTGGAGACTACTTCTGGCACCTGGCACTGCCGGTCACCGCAAACGTGATTGGCGGCTTCGCCACCCTGACCCTGCTCACCAAGAATTCGTTCCTGGATGAGATCGGCAAACAGTATGTGGTGACTGCCCGCGCCAAAGGCCTGGACCAGAAAGAAGTGCTTTACGGCCACGTGTTCCGTAATGCCATGCTGATTGTGATTGCCAGCCTGCCCGGTGTCCTGGTGGCTCTGTTCTTTACCGGTTCGCTCCTAATTGAAGTGATTTTTTCCCTCGACGGGCTCGGGCTGCTGGGCTTTGAAGCCGCCCTGAACCGCGACTACCCGGTGATCTTCGGTACCCTGTACATATTCACCCTGATGGGGCTGATCCTGAAGCTGATCAGCGACATCACCTATGTTTTGGTCGACCCACGGATCGATTTTGAAAGCCGGGAGGGCGCGTGAGCTTGCGTTCTCTCACTCCGATCCAGCAAAGACGCCTGCGGAATTTCCGGAAAAACCGGCGCGGTTTCTGGTCGCTTTGGATCTTTCTTGCTCTGTTTGGCCTGTCGTTGTTGGCAGAGTTGATTGCCAATGATTCCCCGTTAGTCGTGTCCTACAAGGGAGAGCTTTATTTCCCGGTGGTCCAGTCGGTGCCTGAGGAGACCTTTGGCGGCTTCCTGCCCACCGAAGCGGATTATCGCGATCCCTTTATCTCAGATGAGATAAGCGCCAACGGCTGGATGATCTGGCCACCGATCCGGTTTAGTTACAACACCATCAATTACGACCTTGAAGTACCCTCACCGGCGCCGCCCAGCGCCGAGAACTGGTTGGGAACCGACGACCAGGGCCGGGATGTCGCCGCCCGCGTGATTTACGGATTCCGGATTTCGGTGCTGTTCGGCCTGACCCTGACGATCGCCAGCTGCATTGTTGGCGTTGTTGTCGGCGCTATCCAGGGCTTTTACGGCGGCAAGATCGATCTGCTGGGCCAGCGCTTTATCGAGATCTGGTCCGGCCTGCCGGTGCTGTATCTGCTGATCATTCTCTCCAGCATTGTGCAGCCCAATTTCTGGTGGCTGCTGGGCATCATGCTGCTGTTCAGCTGGATGGGACTGGTGGATGTGGTCCGGGCGGAATTCCTACGGGCCCGTAACTTTGAATATGTGAAAGCCGCCAGAGCGCTCGGGCTGGATAACCGCAAGATCATGTTCCGGCATATTTTGCCCAATGCCATGGTGGCTACCCTCACTTTCCTGCCGTTCATCCTCACAGGTGCAATCACGGGGCTGACCTCCCTGGACTTCCTTGGCTTCGGCCTGCCCTCTGGCTCCCCCTCGCTGGGTGAATTGATCGCCCAGGGCAAGGCCAATCTGCATGCGCCCTGGCTGGGCATTTCCGCCTTTGTCTCGTTGTCGCTGATGCTCACCTTGCTGGTGTTTGTTGGCGAAGCCGTACGCGATGCCTTTGATCCGAGGAAGAGCTGATATGAACCAACTGCTTCAGATCTCCGACCTCTCCATCTGTTTCGATCAGGGGCCCGCAGCGGTCGAATCCCTGTCGCTGGCTATTCGGGAAGGCGAGACCCTGGCGCTGGTGGGCGAAAGTGGCTCCGGAAAGTCTATTTCCGCACTGTCGATCCTTCGACTCCTCGATGCACGCCATGCAAGCTACCCCAGCGGGCAAATCCGGTACCGGGGCGAGGACCTGCTGGCGGCCACCGAGAAGCGAATGCGCCAGATCCGGGGCCGGGAGATCGGCATGATCTTCCAGGAGCCGATGACGTCCCTGAACCCGTTGCACACGGTTGAAAAGCAGATTGGCGAAACACTCGAACTGCACAAAGGGATGCGGGGTCCCCAGGCCAGAAAACGTTGCCTGGAACTGCTGAACCTCGTGGGCATACAGAATCCGGAGTCCAAGCTGGGCGCGTATCCCCACCAGTTGTCGGGCGGGCAGAAGCAGCGGGTGATGATCGCCATGGCCCTGGCCAACGAACCCGATCTCCTTATTGCAGACGAACCTACAACAGCACTTGACGTAACCGTACAGAAACAGGTCCTGGAGCTGCTCCGGGATCTCCAGAAAAAGCTGGGCATGGCCATCCTTCTGATAACCCACGATCTGACCATCGTGCACCGCTACGCGGATCGGGTGGCGGTGATGGAGCACGGAAAGCTGGTGGAAGAGGCCGATACCGCTACCCTGTTCAGCAGCCCACAACACGCCTACACCAGAAAGCTGCTGGATGCTGAACCTCCCGAAGCTCCCCTGGCCCTGGGTCAACGCGCCGAGCCTTTGCTGGCCGTTGAAAACCTGGACGTGCGTTTCCCGATCCGCAAGAGCCTCCTGGGCAAGGTCAAGGAATCCTTTCACGCGGTGCAAAGTGCCGGTTTCCAGCTGAACCGGGGGGAAACCCTCGGAATCGTCGGGGAAAGCGGTAGTGGCAAGACCACCATCGGCCATGCGCTGCTGAAGCTCACCGCCAGCACTGGCAGTATCCGCCTGGCCGGTGAAGAACTGGCATTTCTGAACCAGAAGGAATTCCGGCCCTGGCGGCGACGTGTCCAGATTGTCTTCCAGGACCCTTTCGGGAGCCTGAGTCCGAGAATGTCCATTGCCGAAATTGTCCGGGAGGGTCTGGAAATCCACGACCCGGATAACGATGCCGAACATGACCAGAAGGTGATACGTGCGCTGACCGATGTCGGTCTTGATCCGGAAGCGCGGCACCGTTACCCCCATGAATTTTCTGGCGGCCAGCGTCAGCGCATCGCGATCGCACGGGCGCTGGTGCTGCAGCCCGATCTGATCATTCTGGATGAGCCCACTTCTGCCCTGGATCGCACGGTACAGAAGCAGGTCATTGAACTGTTGAGGGATATCCAGACCCGTTATGGTCTAAGCTATATCTTTATCAGCCATGACCTGGCCGTTGTCCGCGCCCTGAGCCACAAACTACTGGTGCTGCAGCATGGCCGGATCGTGGAGTATGGCGACGCGGCCGAGATCTTCCATACACCTCGCGCGGACTATACCCGCGAGCTGCTGAATGCCGCGTTCTTTTATCAGAACACAACTACGACTATTTGAGCGTTACCCCGGCCAGAGCACTCAGGGATAATGCACCCAAATCAGGAACACAGGGAGAACGACCCATGGGAATCCTCAGTGGCAAAAAAGCACTGATCGTTGGCGTAGCCAGCAAACTGTCCATTGCTTACGGCATTGCCGAGGCATTTGCCCGCGAAGGCGCTGAACTGGCTTTCACCTACCAGAACGAGAAACTTCAGCCCCGGGTTGAGAAATTCGCCGAGCAATGGGGCAGCAAGCTGACATTCCCCTGCGATGTCGCCAGCGACGAAGAAATCGAAAATGTCTTCAAGGAACTGGGCAAGCATTGGGACAATATCGACATTATCGTTCATGCTGTTGGCTATGCTCCGGGCCACGAGCTGGACGGCAACTATGTTGACGTTACTACCCGTGACGGCTTCCGCATTGCCCACGATATCAGCTCCTACAGCTTTGTGGCTCTGGCCAAGGGCGCCCGCAGCATGATGCACGAGGGCAGCTCGCTGATTACCCTGAGTTATCTGGGCGCCGAGCGGGTTCTGCAGAATTACAACGTGATGGGCCTGGCCAAGGCCTCCCTGGAAGCCAACGTTCGTTACATGGCTGCCAGCCTGGGCCGTGATGGTATTCGCGTGAACGGCATTTCGGCAGGCCCGATCAAGACCCTGGCCGCCTCCGGCATCAAGAGTTTCCGCAAGATGCTGGCCGAAAACGCCAAACGCGCACCGCTGCGCCGTAACGTCACCATTGATGAGGTCGGTAACGCCGCCGCGTTCCTGGGCTCCGATATGGCCTCCGGTATTACCGGCGAGATCATGTATGTGGACGCGGGCTTCAACATCACCGGTATGGCCGAACTGGAAGAGTAAGTTCTTCTACCCGGATGCAAAAGAGCCGGCTTTATGCCGGCTCTTTTCGTTTGACGAGGGATGATTCGTCAATCCTGATCCATCGCGGACGCCACAGCCTCTACCCACTCAACGTAGGCAGTCTGGTCAGACTCGATAATCCGCACTCCCACCAGAAATCCCGACTCATGTGGTCGACACCAGACCACCTCAACTATCAAACCGAAGGGCTCGGCGTGGTTACCGAGGGACACGCTCGCCGGTAACAGGGCACCGAGGGACAGGGGTTCCCCGGAGGACAGACACAGTCCGCTTGCGGAAATATCACGAATACCGCAGACGAGTTCCCTGGCCTCGGACGTTGCCTCCTCCGGCATGCCGGATTCGAGTTCAAGAATGGCCCGGGCACGGGCAGTCAGGCGGTAATCGGCACGGTTGTCCTGATCAACGGGCGGATCATTCCGGGTTCCAAAGCTGTAATCGTTATCTGCCATTGTTGTTTTTCCTGCTTCGGCAATATCAGTTGCGGCCGACACGGATACGGCCAACGACCCTGCTGAGGGTGTCATCAAATTCTGCGGAGGTTCCCAGAACCCGGATCCGGCCTTCGACAATACCCTCTACAAGGGCGTCCTCAAGAAATTCACGACGATTGAGGCCCAGACGATCCACAAACACCAGCTTTCTGGATGCGTTGATGCGCACGGCCAGTTTCAGACGGGCCGGTTCATCGGACGCTTCCTCGGGCTCAACGACAATCCAGCCACCCAGTTTAATGGCGTCCACCTGTTTTTCCGCCAGCAGGGTGCGTTCCTTCCGGATCCGTTCTTCTTCCGCCTTTTCATCCGCGAGGCGCTGCTCTTCGGCGGCGTGTCGCTGCCGCTCCAGCTCTGCCTCACGCTCTGCCTCCTCAGCCCTGCGTCGTGCCTCGGCCGCTTCTTTTTCCCGCCGCAGTTCCTCCGCTCGCTGCCTGGCAGCCTCCGCGGCCTGCTCCCGCTGCCGGCGTTGCTTGTCGCATACGCGCGCCAACAGCTCAACCGTTTCCGTCAGAACCGTCCCGAAAGGCGTCAGCTTGGGCAGTGGTCGGATCTGATCTTTTTCCAGTTCAGCCTGGAATTCATTCCAGGTCTGCAGGCCCAATTTTACACCGGCGCCGTTGGTCCAGAGAATTTCTGCCGATTCGGGCAGAAACGCGTAGAAAAACCGGCGTTGCTCTGCTGCACCTTCGCCTTCAACAAACCACTGCCCCTCGAAGGGCCTGAAGGTTTCCTCAGCCGGCACCTCAAAGCCGAGCCAACTGCTATCCCAATGAAAATTGCCTGCTGCGGGTAGAGCCTCCACCAGATCAGGCGCCTCTCCCCTGAGCCTCGAAACCATGACGGCTTCAATACCGGCCAGGGATTCCGCCGGGAGCGCTTCGTTGTATACCCGTTTCCAGACGTCGAGAACACGGTCACCGATCTGTTCACCAACGTGATAGAGCCGGTTTCGGTCTTTGTCGGAAAGGGAGGGATCACCAATCCAGACCAGCCACTCGAGAAGCTTGCTGCCATGGCGGAAAGCCTCCCCCTCAAGGCCCGAATCCCAGACCGACTGCTTGAGCAGGCGCTGCCAGTAATCAAGAATGAACCGCACAATCGGTACAGGAAGACGACGACCCTGGAGTGCGCGACCGATGAGGGCCCGGGCCGTCTGGTCGGCTTTGCGTTGTTTGGCAGCCCCCTGCTCTGTTTCCAGCAGCCGTTGGCGAAGTTTTCCAACTTGGGCATCCCTCTTCTCAGCGTCTTCCTGCCAGCGATAACAGAAATCGTTCACAGGTTCCGTCTTGCCGGATTCGAAACTGGCAGAAACGGCTATTACCAGCGAATCAAGCTGATCCAGCAGAACTTTGGAGGAGCGACCTCCGGAATCGCTCCAGCCCCGCCACTCCTGCAAACTGTCCAGCCAGCTGAGAATCGGCTCGCTGAACGCTTTCTTTCCTTCGAGATTCATTCGCCAGGCAAGGTAGAAACGCAGCCTCGCCACGCGCCGGGCCAGGCTGGGGTGCAGGCCACTGGTTTTCAGGAAGACATCCATGATGCGGTCGGCCACGTAAGCCGCGTTTACCTGGCGGGCTGACCATTCCAGATGGACAGAGCGGATTACGTGGGTAACCCGCTCGTCGCGCTGCTCGGACCAGCACGAGATCAGCAGCGGGCGCCAGTCACTGACAGCCTCTGGTTCCAGCTTGCCAGCCGGGTATGGGAGGTCAGGAACACGAATGCCGGCCAGGACATCGTCAATCTTGCCTGAAACCGTTGCAACGGAAGGCACATCTTTCGGTCTCCGCCTGTTTTGCGACATCCGTTCCCCATACCTAAGAAGCGTTGAAAAGGCCCTGTAAATAACGCAGTATAACCAACTCGCCGGGGTTTACCGCAACCGTGCACCGGCGCTATTCGCGTTAATCTGCAACCCTGTTGGCATATTCCATGGTCCACCAGGGCTGCAACGATCAGAATCGGGGAAGCAGAACAACATGCCGGGCAACAAACTAGAGAATCTGAATGTGGCGAGCCAGGAAGCACTGATCACTCCTGAAGCGCTGAAAAAGGAGATGCCACTCTCCGACAAGGCCGCAGAAACCGTCTCAAAGGGCCGCCAGGCCATCTACGACATCATGGATGGTAAAGACCACCGGCTATTCGTGGTGGTGGGCCCCTGCTCCATTCACGATGTTGAAGCCGCCAGGGATTATGCTGCGCGCCTGAAGAAGCTTGCCGATGAAGTCAGCGATACCCTGCTGATTGTTATGCGTGTCTATTTCGAAAAGCCACGCACAACCGTCGGCTGGAAAGGTCTGATTAACGATCCGCACCTGAACGACACCTTTGATATTGAGCAGGGGCTTCACATCGGTCGTCGACTGCTGCTGGATATCAACGAGCTGGGCCTGCCCGCAGCCACCGAAGCGCTCGACCCGATTTCACCGCAGTATCTGCAGGACACCATCGCCTGGTCTGCCATCGGCGCCCGTACTACTGAATCACAGACCCATCGGGAAATGAGCAGCGGCCTGTCCATGGCGATCGGTTTCAAGAACGGCACCGACGGCAGCCTTGATGTCGCAGTTAATGCCATGAAGTCTGTATCTCACCCGCACAGTTTCCTGGGCATCGACCAGCAGGGCCAGGTGGCAATTATCCGCACCAAGGGTAACAACTACGGCCACGTTGTTCTGCGTGGTGGCGGTGGCAAACCCAACTACGACTCGGTAAGTGTTGCCCTGTGCGAGCAGGCGCTTGAAAAAGCGGGCCTGCGCAAGTCGATGATGATTGACTGCAGCCACGCCAACTCCAGCAAGGACCCGGCCATCCAGCCACTGGTCATGCAGGATGTCACCCACCAGATTCTGGAAGGCAATACCTCGATCCAGAGCCTGATGGTGGAGAGCAACATTAACTGGGGTAACCAGTCTATTCCCGAGAATCTGGCCGATCTGAAATACGGCGTGTCGGTGACCGATGCCTGTATCGACTGGCCAACCACCGAGAAAGCCATTCGGGATATGCGCGACAAGCTGAAGGACGTTTTGCCCAAGCGCAAAATCGGCTGACCTGATCCCAAGATAAAACGGGGAGCCTCAGCTCCCCGTTGTCATGCCCCCGCCTATCCAGTCCAGCCTTTCCCTCAGCGCAACGACGTGGCCGATGATTACCAGCGTCGGCGGCTGGACCGCTTCAGCCTCGACCCTTTCGACGATGGTACTGAGACTCCCTGTCACCACACGCTGATCCCTGGTTGTCCCCTTTGAGACCAGCGCCACGGGCATGTCCCGGGACATTCCGTGGGCGACCAGTTGCCTGCAAATGATCGGCAGCCCCACCAGCCCCATGTAAAACACCAGGGTCTGGTTGTTCTGGACAAAGTCCTTCCAGGGCAAATCGCAGGTATCATTCTTGAGATGGCCGGTCACGAACCTGACCGACTGGGCATGATCCCGGTGGGTCAAAGGAATACCGGCGTAGGCGGCACAACCGGAGGCGGCGGTAATGCCCGGCACAACCTGAAACCGGACACCGGCATCGGCCAGGGTCTCGATCTCTTCCCCGCCTCGACCGAAAATAAACGGGTCTCCACCCTTGAGACGAACGACTTTTCGCCCCTGCCTGGCCAGATCCACCAGGCGCTGATTGATCTGGTCCTGGGGCAAAGTGTGATTGGCCCGCTGCTTGCCCACATGGATCATCTCGGCGGTTTCCGGGATCATAGCCAGTATTTCCGGTGAAACCAGACGATCGTAGAGTACAACCTCTGCGGAGTTGATCAGCCGCCAGGCCTTGAGTGTCAGCAGTTCAGGGTCCCCAGGCCCGGCCCCGACCAGAGCCACCTCGCCTGCGGACGTGTTCGGGTTCGAGGTCACCGGGTTAACCCTGTACCTTACCGGTGCAGGGGTTGCACCAACGCCCTTCCCTGGTGCGTTTTCTGGCTGATCACTCATTGGATTCTGTCAATGCCTCCCATGTACGGCTTGAGAACTTCCGGAACCACGATGCTGCCGTCTGCCTGCTGGTAATTCTCCATGACCGCGATCAGGGCGCGGCCAACTGCAAGCCCTGACCCGTTCAGCGTATGAACAGGTTCCGGCTTTCCGGTTTCCGGGTTACGCCAACGGGCATGCATGCGGCGTGCCTGAAAATCACGGGTGTTCGAGCAGGATGATATCTCACGGTACTTGTCCTGCCCTGGCAGCCAGACTTCCAGATCGTAGGTTTTGGCCGCCGAAAAGCCCATGTCGCCACCGCAGAGTGCAACCACACGATACGGCAGTTCCAGCAACTGGAGCACTTTTTCGGCATGGCCGGTCAGGGCTTCCAGCGCGGCGTCTGAATCCTCCGGACGAACCACCTGAACCAGCTCCACCTTGTCGAACTGGTGCTGACGGATCATGCCGCGAGTGTCGCGGCCGTAAGAGCCTGCTTCACTGCGGAAGCATGGCGTGTGGCAGACCATCTGTAGCGGCAATTCCGCGGCATCGAGAATGGAGTCTGATACCAGGTTGGTGGCGGGCACTTCCGCAGTAGGAATCAGGTAGAGCGGATGCTCGCCCTCGGTTTTGAACAGATCTTCCTCGAACTTGGGCAACTGGCCGGTTCCGTAGAGGCTATCGGCGTTAACCAGATAGGGTACGTAGGTCTCCAGGTAGCCATGCTCGCGGGTATGGAGATCCAGCATGAACTGGGCCAGTGCCCGATGCAGCCGGGCCACCTGTCCGCGCATGACCGCAAACCGTGAGTGCGCCAGGCGGGTCGCTGTCTCGAAATCCAGGCCTTTCAGGCCTTCGCCCAGGGCAACGTGATCTTTTGGCTCGAAATCAAAGGTCTTTGGCGTGCCCCAGGCCCGAATCTCGACGTTATCGTCTTCACTTTCACCGGCTGGTACGTCTTCGTCCGGAAGGTTCGGGATTCCAGCCAGGAAGGCATTGAGTTCTTCCTGCAAGGTGCGGAGTTCATCTTCCGCTTCGGATCTCCTTTTCTTCAGGTCTTCCACCTCGTCCAACAGCGGCTGGATATCCTCACCGGCCGCCTTGGCCTTGCCAATCGACTTGGACCGCTTGTTCTGCTCGCTCTGCAGGGTTTCCGTGCTTACCTGAAGGGCACGACGGCGTTCCTCAAGCTGCTCGAAGGCGGCGGTATCGAATTTGAAATTCTTGATGGTCAGCCGACGGGCGATCTCTTCTGTCTGGGTGCGGACACGTTTGGGATCGAGCATGATTATCCTGAATCTTCCGGTTAGCGATGGTTTGAATGACTGGCCATTATACCTGCACTGGCGCTCGTGGCTACCGCAGCAAAAGGCTCAGGTGTAGCGTTTGCGGGGGCTTTCAGCGTTGCGGGAATCCAGACGCTGGCGCTTTTCCGCCAGTTTGATCTCAAGGCCTCGGTTTACGGGCTCATAATAGCGGCGCTGGTGAATGGCCTCGGGCAGGTAGGACTCCCCGGCCGCAAAGGCCTCGGGTTCATCGTGGGCGTACCGGTAGGTATCCCCGTGCCCCATGCTTTTCATCAGTTTGGTGGGCGCGTTACGCAAGTGCACCGGGACCTCGTAGTCCGGATCCTGGCGGATATCTGCCATGCACCGGTTGAAGGCGTTATAGACGGCGTTGCTCTTGGGAGCCAGCGCCAGGTAGGTCACCGCCTGGGCCAGGGCTAACTCCCCTTCGGGCGACCCCAGGCGTTCCTGGGCATCCCAGGCATCCATACTGAGCTGGAGGGCACGGGGGTCGGCATTGCCAATGTCTTCACTGGCAATGCGCACCAGACGCCGGGCCACATACAGCGGATCACAGCCACCGTCGAGCATCCGGCAAAGCCAGTACAGCGAGCCATCCGGATCGGAACCGCGAACGGATTTATGCAGCGCGGAGATCTGGTCGTAAAACACATCACCACCTTTATCGAACCGGCGCAGGCTGGTCTGCATCACCTGCTCGAGCTGATCGGCGGTAACGCGATCCGCTCCGGACTCATCCGGCTCAGCCAGATCGGCTGCCACTTCCAGGATATTCAGCGCACGGCGGGCGTCGCCACCAGACGCCGAGGCCATCATTGTCAGCACGTCCTCGTCAACCAGAAGCCGGCCACCAAAGCCCTCGTCAGCTTTCAGCGCACGGCGTAACAGCTGAAGGATGTCCTCTTCCTCAAGATTCTTGAGCACGTAGACCCGGGTCCGGGACAGCAAGGCGCTGTTCAGCTCAAAGGAAGGATTTTCAGTGGTAGCGCCCACGAAGATGAAGGTACCGTCTTCAATGTGGGGGAGAAACGCGTCCTGCTGGCTTTTATTGAAGCGATGCACCTCATCAACAAACAGCAGCGTGTCCCGGCCCTGGGACTGTTTCCGGTTGCGGGCCCGTTCCACAACAGCCCGAATTTCTTTTACACCGCTCAGTACCGCGGAGACCGTCTCGAAACTGAGGTCGCTGACGTTCGCCAGAAGCTGGGCAAAAGTGGTTTTACCGACTCCGGGAGGCCCCCAGAGGATCATGGAGTGAAGCTGGCCCTGCTCGACCGCCCGTCGCAGCGGTTTGCCAGGCCCGACGAGATGGGCCTGTCCGACATAGTCTTCCAGACTGGCCGGCCGCATCCTCGCGGCAAGCGGCCGGAAGCCGGCGGATTCCGAAAACAGGCTGTCCTGCATCAGGCCCCGTCCCGGATAATATCCACACCCTCCGGGTAGTCGAGAGTGAACGCGCCCGCTTCAACCGGTTCGTTCAGCCTGATCCGGTCAAAACTCAAGACGCTGAGCTGCGCCAGGGAATCCTGCATACGCATTTCCTGCAGCTCACCCTTGAAAAAGGTCAGCCTGAGCGACGTGAACAGCGAATCCGGGCTGCGCGGCTCCAGCGTAAATTCGCGGGTGTTGTCACCGATCTGCCGCCCGGAGACCTTGTAAGTCTCCTCAAGGTTGTCCACTTCCCCGCTCAGCAGAAGCGCTGGTGTCGATTGCACACGATCATCCAGATTGTGGATCGTGACCTGCTCCAGGTCGGGATCGTAGACCTCCACCTTTTCGCCATCACTGACAATAAACTGGGACAGGGGCGCGCTGGTCTCCCAGTAAAACAGCCCCGGCCGCTTGGCCTTGAGGGAGCCCCGGGTTTCCTGAACCTTGTTGCCGTTCTCGTTAACTACAATCTGGATAAAATCGGCCTGGTAGGACTCATAGCCCTTCAGCAACGAGGCCAACTCGTTCGCGCTCTCGCTCCCTTCATTGGCATTTACATGGCCAGCAATCAACACGGCCATTACCAGGGTGGCCAGGCCTTTCAAAAAAGATTGTCCCATTGCTTGTTACTCCTAATCTCTGGGTGGCGGCGGAGCCAGAACTTCCCGGGCACCGTTGTGGCCTGCAGCGCTTACCACGCCGGATGCTTCCATGGCATCAACCAGGTTTGCCGCCCGGTTGTACCCGATCTTGAATTTTCGCTGTACCGAGGAGATCGACACCCGTCGCCCTTCGGTAACGAAGGCAACCGCCTCATCGTAGAGCGCATCACCTTCGCTATCTCCACCGCCTTCTGAAAGGTTCGGTACCCCCGGCAGGCTTTCGCCTTCAGCGCCGTTGAGAACATCGTCCACATACACCGGTTCGCCCCGGGCTTTCCAGGCACTGACCACGCGATGGACCTCGTCGTCGTCAACAAACGCACCGTGCACACGTACCGGCAGGCCCGATCCAGGTGGCAGATAGAGCATGTCGCCATGCCCCAGGAGCTGCTCCGCACCGCCCTGGTCCAATACCGTCCGCGAGTCGATCTTGGACGACACCTGGAACGACATCCGGGTGGGAATATTGGCCTTGATCAGGCCGGTGATCACGTCCACCGAGGGCCGCTGGGTAGCAAGAATCAGGTGAATACCGGCTGCCCGCGCCTTCTGGGCAATCCGGGCAATCAGCTCCTCCACCTTTTTGCCGACAATCATCATCATGTCGGCAAATTCGTCAATCACCACCACGATGAACGGCAGGGTGTCGAGCTCGGGGCGCTCCTGTTCGTCGTTGGCGAGATACTCATCCGGCTTCCAGAACGGATCCAGCAGTGGTTCGCCTGCGGCCACAGCGTCTTTGATCTTGCGGTTGTAACCGGCAAGGTTGCGAACCCCGAGGTTGGCCATCAACTTGTACCGGCGCTCCATTTCAGCCACACACCAGCGCAACGCATTGGCAGCTTCCTTCATATCGGTGACTACCGGCGCCAGAAGGTGCGGAATGCCATCGTAGATGCTCAGTTCCAGCATTTTCGGGTCCACCATGATGAAGCGTACTTCTTCGGGGCCCGCTTTCAGCAACATGCTGAGCAGCATGGCGTTCACGCCGACGGATTTACCGGAACCGGTGGTACCGGCCACCAACAGGTGCGGCATTTTTGCCAGGTTGGCCACCATGGGGTTGCCACCAATGTCGTTACCCAACGCCAGGGTCAACGGGGAGCTGGACTCCTGGAACACCCGCGCGCCAAGCACCTCGCTGAGCCGGACCATCTCCCGTTCTTCATTGGGAATCTCGATACCGACCACAGACTTGCCGGGAATCACCTCGACGACGCGAACGCTCAGTACCGCCAGTGAGCGGGCCAGATCCTTGGCAAGGTTGGAAATCTTGCTGACTTTCACGCCCGGAGCGGGCTTGATCTCGAACCGGGTAATAACCGGGCCGGGATTCACCTCGACAACTTCAACAGAGACTCCGAAGTCGCCCAGCTTTTCCTCGAGCAGCCGGGACATATGTTCGAGGGACTCTTCGGAATAGCCTTTTTCCTTGTGCTCCTCCGGCGGGTCCAGCAGGGATATCGGCGGAATCGGGCTTTCAATATCTTCCAGTAACGAGGGCTGTTTGCTGCCCTTGTCTTTCGGCTGTGACGGCTGCTCATCTTTCTTGAACGGCGAGATCTTCAGCGACCGCCCGGCCGGCTGCGGAGCTGGCTCGGGTTTGGCGGCTCTACTGTCAGCAACCGGCGTATCGTCCCGCGAACTGAAACTTTCGAGCCTCGCCGGCTCCGGATCCACCTCGGCAGAGAGCCCATCCAGTGCCGGCTCCTTTCGCCCGGATTCCTGCTTGGGCGCAGCCTTCGGGGCTTTTGGCTTCTTCGGACCAAAGCCGGGAATTCGTTGCCACCAGCGAGGCTTGTCTGAACCGGCCTTCTTTTGTTTGCTGTTAACCGGCGGCACGCGATCCTTGATTACCGGTGGCTCAGCTTTCGGTTCCGGTTTGGGCTCCGGTTTTTCCGGTTTCGCATTGCCTTTGAAGAGGCTCTTGATGGCAAGACCTGTTCTGAGGGTCAGGCCACCCACCTGGTCCATCAACCAGAACCAGGACAGGCCGGTAGTGACGGTCAACGCAAAGAGGAAGATGGCAATCAGCAGCAGCGTGGTGGCCGGCAGGTTGAAGAACCGCACCATGGCATCGGCCACGGCCGTTCCGAGCACGCCGCCAGAGGAGGCTCCGAGACCAAACACGGAATACAGCGACAACAGGCTGGTTGCCGAGAGAAGGATCAGCAGGAAGCCACCGAAACGCATCATGAACAGCGGCCAGTGCAAATCCAGGGAATCGTTGCGCCGCCGGATGAGCATCAGAGCATAGCCGGCAATCATCACCGGAAACAGATAGGCGACGTGGCCGAAGAAATCCATGAACAGGCTGGCCAGCCACGCGCCGGTGCGGCCGGCATAATTCTGGACACTGGTGTCATGGCCAATGCTGGCCCAGCCGGGGTCTGAGGGGCTGAAGGTGACCAGGGCCATGGAAAGATAGATGCAGAGCGCTATCAGTGCGATAACGGCACCTTCCCGGGCGCCCTGGGCTGCCAGGCGGCGAAAGCGCAGCTGCTTCTCTGTCAGTTCCTGTGGTGCTTTCTTCGCTTTTGCAGATTCGGCCATGAATGCTCAGACGTTATCGGTGCTTGCGTTCCGAAGCGCCTGAAAGCCCCTTTCAAGATCGGTTTTCAGGTCTTCAACAGCTTCGATCCCCACGGAAATCCGGATCAGGTTTTCCGTGATCCCGGCCCGCGTCTTGTCCTCGGGTGATAGTCGCCCGTGAGTGGTCGTGGCCGGGTGTGTGATGGTGGTTTTGACATCACCAAGGTTTGCCGTGATGGAAATCATCCGGGTGCCATCAATGAAGGCCCAGGCCTCTTCCCTTGCACCCTTGAGCTGGAACGACAGCACTCCACCAAACCCGGATTGCTGTTTTTTAGCCAGCTCATGTTGGGGGTGACTCTGTAGCCCGGCATAAAAAACGCGTTCAACCGCCGGCTGTTGCTCCAGCCACAAGGCCAACTCTAACGCATTGTCACAGTGGGCGCGCATACGAATTGGTAAGGTTTCCAATCCCTTCTGGAACACCCAGGCGTTGAAGGGACTCATGGTAGGACCGGCGGACCTCAGGAAGCCGTATATCTCTTCCATCATCTTTTCGGAGCCGACCACAACGCCGCCCACACAGCGGCCCTGACCATCAAGGTATTTGGTGGCCGAGTGGATCACGATATCCGCGCCCTGCTCCAGTGGTCGCTGAAGCACAGGCGTACAGAAACAGTTGTCCACCACGAACAGCGCATCATTATCCCGGGCCAGTTGCCCAAGGGCCGCCATATCCGCTACTTCGCAAAGGGGATTGGACGGTGTTTCGATGAACAGCATTCGGGTTTCTGGACGCACCGACGCCTGCCATTCGTCCATATCCGTCAGACTGACAAACGTGGTTTCCACCCCGAAACGGGCCATGTATTTCTGGAACAACACGTTCGTGGTGCCGAACACACCCCGGGAGCAGATCACATGGTCGCCGCTCTGCAGCAGTGCCATACAGGTACTCAGGATCGCGGACATTCCCGAGGCTGTAGCGACAGCCCGCTCCCCACCTTCCATGGCGGCGATCCGGCCCTCGAAAGCCTGAACCGTCGGGTTGGTAAAGCGAGAATAGATGTTGCCCGGCTCGTCGCCTCCAAATCGCGCCGCTGCCTGGGCTGCGCTGCCATACACAAAGCTGGACGTGGGGAAGATGGCATCGCTGTGCTCGAGTTGCCCGGTGCGGATCTGCCCTGCCCTCACCGCCAGTGTGTCCACGGACATACCTTCAAGATCCGATTCCGGAATCCAGACAGTCTCTTCACGGCGAAAGGTCATCAATTACTCCTGCCTGATACGGCTGCTTCAGTCTTCGTCATTGTACAAATCAATAATACCGTTATCGCCGGATGTGGCGCCGGCGCTCTTGAACCGCTTGTCATCGTTGCGCATTTCTTCCAGGCGGTTCAGGTAGGCTGCATCGACATCGCCGGTCACGTAATTGCCGGTAAACACGGAACATTCCCAGCCCTCAATGTCGTCGTTGACATCACTGACACAGGTTACCAGATCCTCCAGATCCTGATAGAGCAACCAGTCGGCGCCAATCAGCTCCCGGATTTCTTCAACAGATCGGTCATGGGCGATCAGTTCGCTGGCCGAAGGCATATCGATCCCGTATACGTTCGGGTAGCGTACGGGGGGCGCCGCAGAGGAAAAATAGACCTTGCGGGCGCCAGCGTCCCGGGCCATCTGGACGATTTCCTTACAGGTGGTGCCACGAACAATGGAATCGTCCACCAGCATTACATTCTTGCCACGGAATTCCAGGTCGATCGGGTTAAGCTTCTGACGGACCGACTTCTTGCGCATTTTCTGGCCGGGCATAATGAAGGTTCGACCGATGTAGCGATTCTTGATGAAACCTTCGCGGAACTTCACACCCAGACGGTGTGCCATCTGCATGGCTGAGGTACGGCTGGTGTCAGGAATCGGCATCACTACGTCGATGTCATGATCCGGCGTCTCTCGCAGTACCTTCTCGGCCAGGGTCTCACCCATGCGCAGACGGGCCTTGTAGACCGACACCTTGTCAATAATGGAATCCGGGCGGGCGAAATACACGTGCTCAAAGATGCACGGGTACAGATGGGGCTGCTCTGCGCACTGCTGGGTGTAAAGGGTGCCGTCGGTTTCAATGTAGACTGCCTCACCCGGCGCAATGTCCCGCACGAGGGTGTAGCCTGCCGCATTCAGGGCAACGCTTTCCGAGGCAATCATATATTCCTTGCGGCCATCTTCGGCCGTGCGCTCACCGTAGCAGGCCGGCCGGATGCCATTCGGATCACGGAAGCCCACGATACCGTAACCGGTAATCATGGCAATAACGGCGTAGGCGCCCCGGCAACGCTTGTGAACGGCTCTGACTGCGGAAAAAATCTCGTCCTTGGTCGGGTCGAGCTTGCCGAGTTTCTGCAACTCGTGGGCAAACACGTTCAACAGAACTTCCGAGTCGGAGTTGGTGTTGATGTGGCGCAGGTCGGTGCGAAACAGGTCCTTGCTCAGATCATCGGCGTTTGTGAGGTTGCCGTTGTGAGCGAGGGTGATGCCGTACGGGCTGTTTACGTAAAACGGCTGGGCCTCAGCGGAGCTGGAGCTGCCCGCGGTTGGATAACGCACATGGCCGATGCCAACATTCCCCACCAGCCGGCGCATATGCCGGGTATGGAATACGTCCCGCACCAGGCCATTATCCTTGCGGAGGAAAAACCGATCATCCTGAAATGTCACAATGCCCGCCGCGTCCTGGCCCCGGTGCTGAAGTACAGTCAGCGCATCATAGAGCGACTGATTGACGTTGGAAGTACTGACGATGCCGACAATGCCACACATGGATAAGGGTATCTCCGAGTGTTAAAACTGAATGTTAGCGGGACGCGGACGCAGGTTCCACGCCTTCATGCTCTGTAACGGATTCCGGATCCGGCGCGTTTTCGGGTGCAGGCCCCAGGAAGCGCGCAAATTCATCGCCCAGGGTCCGTCTGGACCAGTCCTCTACCACAGCCAGGCGATCAATGATTATGGACGTTCGCCACCAGGTATCCTGCGCCAATGGCGTGTAACGGGTAAATGCAATGGCAACAATCACCACCACCACGCCCCGCAAAAGCCCGAATCCCATGCCAAGCACCCGATCAGTGGCGGACAGACCTGTGGCCCGAATCAGGTGGCCAATCATGTTATTGATGATGGCTCCGACGATGAGGGTTCCAAAGAAGAGTATGGCAAACGCGGCGATAAGCCGAACCAGAGGCGTTTCAACCGTGCTTTCCAGCAGGGACTGCATCTGGGGGTGGAAGGTTCTGGCCAGAATGAAT
The DNA here is from genome assembly GCF_913055835.1 of uncultured Marinobacter sp. GTDB lineage: Bacteria > Pseudomonadota > Gammaproteobacteria > Pseudomonadales > Oleiphilaceae > Marinobacter. Next base: position 121,349 of record NZ_CAJXKQ010000003.1, read on the forward strand.
GCCCCTACCCAGGTCACCAGAGACAGGGCTTCCCGTACAAAGCCCCGTTTCAGACTGATGAGGGTGGAAACTGTAATGAGGGCGATAATGACCCAGTCAATCCAGATCAGCGCTTCCATTGAAAACCCGGTGGAGAAAAGGAAGCGCGAATTCTATCAGGAAACCCTGGCTCGCCAAACCGCCGGAGACACATAAACCCGATCCCGACCGCTATTTTTCTCCGGAGGTGACCAGACTGTTCAGGCCAAAAGCGTCGTCCAGTGCTCTCTTGGCGGATTCGGCTTCGGATTTGGATGCGAAAGGCCCACTGAAGACGCGAGTCAGTGTCGTGTCACCGCGGACAACTTCCTGCAGATGGGACCCGTAGCCCTTCTCTCGCACCTGGTCCCTGAGTCGGCGGGCGTTATCGGAATTACCAAAGCTTCCCAGTTGCACCACCCAGGCGCCTTCGAGGGATCTCTCGTACTCGGCGGTTTCCGAAACTGGGCTCTCCGAGGCTTGATCTCCGGTTTCGACCGGCGCACTGGCCTGCTCCTGAGATGCATCATCCGGTTCCTGACCGGCCTCGGGTGATTCCGCCACATCAGAAGTGGTCTCTTGGCCCGGCGATTCCTCAAGAATGCGGTAGCCCGGGGAATCAGCACCACCCTGTTCGGCCGGTGGCGCAGCCAGAGTACTGTCACTGGATTCAGGACCATAGGAAGGCGGGGGCGCCAATTCGGATTCCGGCGCTTCAACTTCCGGGAACGGCGGCTCCTCGGGAATCTTGATGGTGGTGGAGGTACGCTCGGAATGCGGCTCATCAAAGAGCATGGGAACAAAGATAACCGCCAGGGAAACAAGGACCAGCGCCCCGATTATTCTCTGTTTCAGTCCATCCACGTTGCTTGGCTCCCAACTGTTGTGACTGCGCCCCGAGAGGCACCCATCCGCAGATACTAACTGCCCGGAAGCCGGAACTCAAAGTGCTACCCGCCGCCATGGACAAAGTTTAAGGCGGGCTATCTAGCGCCCTTCCGAATCCTGAGCGAGCAGAATTTCCCGGCCCTCGGCAACCGTGTAGAACGACCCGAAAACGACCACAAGATCGTTCAGTGCCGCCGCGGACAGCGCCGATCCGAGCGCCTCTGCTACTGATTCGAACGCCGGGGCATGATCGATACCAGCGTCGGCCAATCGTGCCTGCAACTGATGAGCCGCAAGCCCTCTCGGTACTTTCAGGCCGGCCAGGTACCAGGCATCAACCACGCCAGCCATTGCTTTTCCGACACCTTCCACATCCTTATCCGCCAGGGCACCGTAAACCGCATGGACGCGCCTTCCAGGCGATTTCAGGTTTTCCAGTTGCCCGGCCAACCATCCCGCCGCATGGGGGTTATGACCGACATCCAGAAAAATATCCGGCGAGGAACCCAGACGCTCGAATCGACCTGGCACGCTGATGCCTGAAAGAACCTGCTCAATAACAGCAACCGACAGGTCGGGTTCGAGCTGCCGCACGGCAATGACGGCCGCCGCAACGCTTTTAACCGGTAGAGGGCCGGCTGGCAGACGGATAGGCTGGTTCTGATAATTGAGTACCACCGACGCAAACCCGGACGCAGTCGCCGGTTCCCGCTTTAACTGATAGTCCTGCCCGAACAGTGCCATCCGAACCTTCTGGGCCGATGACTGCTGCAGCACCGAGCGTGGTGGCTCGGAATCCGCGTAGACCGCGGGAATACCCGGCCTGAGCACCCCTGCTTTCTCAAACCCGATGACTTCCCGGTTATCACCGAGAAAGGCAACGTGATCGATGTCCACCGATGTGAGTATGGCAAAATCGGCATCCAGAACATTCACTGCATCCAGTCGCCCGCCAAGACCAACCTCCAGGACCCAGTCCTCAAGGCCCGCGTCGGCAAAGGCTACAAAGGCTGCCAGGGTCCCGAATTCAAAATAGGTGAGCGAAACATTGCCACGGGCGGCCTCAACCGCCTCAAACGCCTTGACCAGCGCGTCATCGGAAATATCCTCACCGTTCAGGCGCACACGCTCGTTGTAGCGCTGGAGATGCGGTGAGGTATAGGCGCCGGTGCGACGGCCGGCGACTCTCAGAAGCGCTTCTACAGTAGCCACAGCGCTGCCTTTGCCGTTAGTACCTGCCACAGTAATGATCCGGGCTTGCGGCTTTCGCCGGAAAAGCCGGCGCAGAACTACCAGCACCCGATCCAGGCCGAGGTCAATCTCTGTTGGATGTATCGCTTCGAGGTAGGCAAGCCACTGGTCAACAGTGGCGCCAGCCCCCGGCGAAGCCGGAGGCTGGTCTGGATGATTACTCGGCGGGGGCATCGGTTTCAGGCTTTTCCGTTACTTCAAACTCGATAGGCTCTTCGGTTCCGGGACGCTCCTGGCCGGTGAACTTGGCCAATACGTGGGCAATGCGCTCACGCATCTGATGACGATGGAGAATCATGTCGATGGCACCGTGCTCCAACAGGAACTCACTGCGCTGGAAGCCCTCCGGCAGCTTTTCACGAACGGTTTGCTCGATGACCCTCGGGCCGGCGAAGCCAATCAATGCATTTGGCTCGGCGATATTGAGATCCCCCAGCATGGCAAGGCTGGCGGAAACACCACCAAACACGGGGTCTGTCATTACCGAAATGTAGGGAATCCCTTCAAGCTTCATGCGCTCAAGCACCGCGGCCGTTTTCGACATCTGCATCAACGACAGGATGGCTTCCTGCATACGGGCGCCGCCACTGGCAGAGAAACAGACCAGGGGAATTCGCTCTTTCAGGGCAACATTGGCAGCCTGAACGAATTTTTCACCTACAACCTGCCCCATGGAGCCGCCGAGAAAGCCAAATTCAAAGGAGCAGGCAACCAGAGGTACACCAAGCGTGGTGCCTTTCATGGCCACCAACGCGTCTTTCTCGCCCGTGCCTTTCTGGGCGTGGGACAAACGGTCCTTGTAGCGCTTGCTGTCCTTGAACTTGAGGCGATCCCAGGGCTCTAGCTCGGCGGCAATTTCTTCCCGTCCATCGGGATCCAGAAAAACGTCCAGCCGACGGCGGGCCGCAACCCTCAGGTGGTGGTTGCATTTGGGGCAAACATCCAGGTTCTTCTCAAGTTCCGGCTTGTAGAGAAAGGCGCCACATTTGGGGCACTTCTTCCATAACCCCTCGGGCACTCCGGTTCTCTGCTTGGATTCCGAGCGAATCTTGCTCGGCATGATCTTGTCCAGCCAGTTACTCATGATCTCATCCTGTCCTTTGACGCCTGTTTGCCCTCCTCCCCTTCATCAGGAGGCGAGACTGTCCAGTGCTTCACGCATCGGGTGGAGCAGATCCGTCAATGCCCGTTTGAGCTGGTCGGTATCTGCCTGATTTCTGGCTATTGTATCGACCAGGACGCTACCAACAATTACACCATCGGATACCCGACCCACGGCGGCAGCTGTTTCCGCATCGCGGATGCCAAAGCCAACACCAACGGGTAGCGCGGTCAGTTCGTGGATATGGCTCACTTTCTGCGCAACCTCATCCACGTTGATGGTGGCGGAACCTGTCACACCCTTGATAGAAACATAGTACACATAACCGGAAGAGTGTTGACTGATTGCCCGAATCCGGTCATCGGTCGTGGTCGGCGCCAGCAGGAAGATGGCGTCGAGATCTCGCTGGGTGAACAGCGGCGCGACCTCCTCGGCTTCTTCCGGCGGCAGATCCACTGTCAGGATTCCATCAACGCCGGCATCCTTGGCCGCATCGGCAAAAGTCTCGTAGCCCATGGCTTCCATCGGATTCAGATAGCCCATCAGCACCACGGGCGTGGCGTCATCGGTCTTACGGAATTCCTTGACCATGGCAATCACCTGTCTCAGGGAAGTGCCATGAACCAGTGCACGCTCGCAGGCCAACTGGATAACCGGGCCATCTGCCATGGGGTCGGAAAACGGAACCCCAAGCTCAATGATATCGGCGCCTGCATCCACAAGCGTGTGCATCAGATCCACCGTGTTATCGGGATGGGGGTCGCCGGCGGTAATGTAGGGAATAAGTGCCTTACGACCTTGTCCTTTCAGGGCCTTGAGGACCCCTTCGATTCGGCTCATGCCTGCTCCTGTTAATTCTTCAGATCTCGATGCCTTCAAGCTTGGCAACCGTGTTGATGTCCTTGTCGCCACGCCCGGAAACGTTGATAACGACGGTCTGGTCTTTGTTCATGGTGGCCGCCAGTTTAATGGCGTAAGCCACTGCGTGTGCGGTTTCGAGAGCGGGCATGATGCCCTCAACCCGGGTCAGCTTGCGGAAACCTTCCATGGCTTCATCATCTGTCACGGACACGTAATTCGCCCTGCCGATGTCCTTCAGCCATGCGTGCTCTGGGCCCACACCCGGATAATCGAGGCCGGCGCTCACCGAATGCGTACCCGCGATCTGACCATTCTCGTCTTCCATCAGGTAGGTTCGGTTGCCATGGAGCACACCGGGGCGCCCAGCACACAGGGGCGCTGCGTGTTTCCCGGTATCAATGCCAAGGCCGCCCGCTTCGACACCGTAGATTTGTACTGATTCATCAGCGAGGAAAGGATAGAACATGCCGATTGCGTTCGAACCACCACCAACACAGGCCACCAGCGCGTCCGGTAACTTGCCTGTCTTTTCCAGCGCCTGACGGCGGGTTTCCCGGCCTATCACCGACTGGAAATCCCGGACCAAGAGCGGGTAAGGATGCGGTCCGGCAACGGTTCCGATGATATAGAAAGTGTCATCCACATTCGCCACCCAGTCACGCATGGCGTCGTTCATGGCGTCTTTCAGGGTTTTGGAGCCGCTTTCAACGGCGTGCACTGTGGCACCCAGCAGCTTCATTCGGAATACATTCAAGGACTGGCGCTGGACATCTTCTGAGCCCATGAAGACATGACACTCAAGGCCAAGGCGCGCACAGACCGTGGCAGTAGCAACACCATGCTGACCGGCACCGGTTTCAGCAATGATACGCTTCTTGCCAAGGAAGCTTGCGAGCAGGGCCTGGCCAATGGTGTTGTTCACCTTATGAGCGCCGGTATGACAGAGATCTTCGCGCTTCAGCCAGATCTGGGCACCACCGGTTTCACGGCTGAGACGCTCGGCAAAGTACAATGGCGTCGGCCGGCCAACGTAATCTGCCAGCTCCTTGTCAAACCGCGCCTGAAACTCCGGATCCTTCTTCAGGCGGGCGTATTCTTTCTCGAGCGTCATCAGAGAGTCCATCAGAGTCTCGGAAACAAACCGCCCACCAAAGGCCCCGAAGTGACCCCGCGCGTCCGGCAGTGCGCTCAGCATTTCTTCAGTCAGTTTTACAGACACGGTGAACCTCTTTAATGAAATGAGAAATTTTCTGGATGTCCTTGATGCCTTTGTCCTGTTCAACGCCGCCACTGACGTCCACAGCCCAGGGTTTCACCTGCTTCACAGCGGCAAATACGTTATCAGATGACAACCCACCGGCCAATATGATCGGGAGCGGACGCCGGTCGGGGATCAGATCCCAGTTGAACGACTTTCCGGTTCCGCCATACCGGTCCGGATCCCAGGCGTCTACCAACAGGCCGGAGGCTTCCCGGAATTCGTCAAAGGCGGCTTCTATCTGACCGGCCTCACGTACCCGAATGGCCTTGATCCACCGGCGCCCGAACCCGGCACAAAAGCCGGCATCCTCATCGCCGTGGAATTGCAATAAATCAAGCGGCACCTGTTCCAGAACCCTTTCAACGTCCTGCTGGCTGGGGTTCACAAACAGTCCCACGACCGACACAAATGCCGGCACGCGTTTCGCCAGCTCCGCTGCCTGCTCTACCAACAAGGAACGGGGGCTGGGGCCGTAGAACACGAGGCCCAGTGCATCGGCGCCGCTCTGCACAGCCCCGTCGATATCCTCGGGACGGGTAAGGCCGCAAATTTTGACCCTTGCGTTCATTGGCTCGAGACCCGCTGTTTAACATGAATGTGTGTCGGAGAGACCGGACTGTTTTCGGCCCTGCTGAACCACGGTCGCAGAAATCCCGGCCCGCATTCAGCTGCTGGAATCCCGAGCTCATCCGGGTAGCCAACGTCGACCAGATACAGACCATGGGGAGGCGCGGTTACACCTGCAGCTGTCCGATCGCGGGCAACCAGTATCTCATGAATCCATTCCGGTCGCTGCTTTCCCGAACCAACCGCCATCAGGGCACCGGCAATGTTCCGGACCATATGATGCAAAAAGGCGTTGGCCTGCACGTCTATTACGACAAAGTCACGCTTCCGGGTTACCGATATGCGCTCGAGAAACCGGATAGGTGTTCGGGATTGGCACCCGGCGGCCCGGAAAGAGGAAAAGTCATGCTCCCCGGCCAGCGCCTGCGCCGCTTCATGCATGCGATCAGCATCCAGAGGCCGGAAAGTCCAGCTTACCTGGCCTCTTTGAATTCCGGGGCGCACGGGGTGGTTAAAGATTATGTAACGGTAGCGACGGTAGGTGGCGGAAAACCGCGCGTGGAAATCGCCGATGCCATTCCCGGCCCAATGCACAGAAATGTCTTCAGGCAGGGCCGTATTGATACCCATAACCCAGGAACGAAGATTACGGACAGAGGGGGTATCAAAATGGGCGATCTGATAACTGGCATGAACACCGGCGTCGGTTCGCCCTGCGCACACCAGATCCACCGGATGATTGGCAACCTTTGCCACGGCACGAGTCAGTTCCGACTCCACCGAGCGAACGCCCGATTTTTGCAACTGCCAACCATGAAAACTGCGCCCATCGTATTCAAACGCAAGCGCGACGCGCCCTGCCCCTATGGCGTTATCTGTGTTCAGTTGCTGGGTGTCGAGAAACAAGTGTGAATCCGGAAAGAGTGTTGCTGTAAAAACAAAGCGCCGGCTTTTAGCCGGGAGTTAACCCGGCAGCCGGCGCTTGCTGCCTGTCACTTTCGATTATAACGAATCAGGACAGATTTTTAAGGAGGTCTTGAGCCTCCGCCTTTTGATCTTCGTTTCCTTCCAATGCGACTTCCTCAAGGATATCCCTGGCTCCGTCGGCATCACCCATCTCGATGTATGCCCGCGCCAGGTCCAGCTTGGTCGCCGCTTCATCGGTTCCTGCCAGGAAGTCGAAGTCGTCTTCATCACCCAGCTCGCTTTCTTCTATGTCCGCGACCTGTGATTTACCTGATCCGTCGGAAACCTCATCAGAGGCTACTGGCAGATCGAGATCCTCTTCGGGCGCCTGTTCTTCACCGACTGGCGACTCCGGCTCTTCCAGCTCTTCAGTGATCCCCTGCTGCTCGAGCTCCTCGGCACCTTCCACAGTCTGCTCAGGATCCGCCACATCCGCGTCGCCCTCGCCAAGGGTGTCTTCAAGGCCAAGCTCTTCATCCAGAGACGCTTCTTCGGTCTCTTCAGGATTCGCCGAATCGGCCGAGTCGGAAAACTCTTCCATCAGGGCCAGGTCTTCATCCGAGACATCAAGTTCCAGATCGTCCAGCGAGGACTCTTCAATCTCGCTGCCGCCAAGCTCATCCTCTTCGCCTGCCACCTTGTCCAGCTCGGCATCAAGCTCATCCAGGAAGGATTCATCCAGGGAGTCAATGTCGGCGTCGGTATCCGGTTCAGCAAGCTCTTCAGACGGCGATTCCGGCTCGGCTGCTGGTTGATCTTCTGTCAGATCACCTTCAGCCAGATCACTTTCAGCAAGATCATCCTCATCCAGATCAAGATTCAGATCATCTTCTGACTCTTCAATCGCCTGCTCTTCAACGGGTGACTCTTCCGAGCCCTCCTCGAATTCCGACGAAAGATCCCAGTCACCAGACTCTTCCAGTTCCGAGGCGTCCTCGGTCAAATCCTTTTCTTCCTCAGATTCCATCTCGAGGCCCGAGAGATCATACTCGATCATGTCGTCTCGGCTATCGTCCTTGGCGCCTTCAGCCTCTTCACCGTCGGAAGACTCTGCTGTGGCTTCGCGCTCTTCAAATTCATCAAGCTCGAAATCGGACAGGTCCGTCTCTGCCAAGTCAGAGTCGAAGTCACCGAACTCATTCTCTGCTGGCTCTTCCTGCTCTGAATCGAACTGATCGGCCAGAAGCTCCTCGGATTCCGGCTTATCCTTCGCCTCGCCCTGCTCCTCAGCAGTCTCTTCGGTATCGTAAGAGGTCGCAAAGGAGTCTGAACGCAGTTGTGATTCCAGATCATCAATGCTGGGCATCGACTCTGCTTCTTCCAACCTGGCGCGCAGCTCGTTGGCCGACGTCAGTGCCTCTTCATCGTCCAGAGCCTCGATTTCACCAAACTGCTTCTCGAAGGAGTCGCGATCCTGGGTGTCCGCGTAGACACCCAGCAGCTTCAGGCGCAGATCCGTCCGACTGGGCTCCCGGGAGATCGCAGTCTCCAGGGTTTGTGCTGCCTGATCATGCTGGCCGTAAGCAATGTAGGAATCCGCTTCTGCAAGGGCATCGCCTGCGGCCGATTCCTGATCCTCCTCATCCAGGCTCAGGTCGAATGAATCGGCTCCTTCGTCAGCTTCACTGTTCAACTGCTCATAGAACGCCTTTTCCCGATTTGCATTGCGACGAGCAAGCAGCAGAAGCAGTAACAGAAGAAGAATCAAACCACCACCGAGGGCAACCTGATACATCGGATTACCGGTAATGGCGTCAATAACGTTACCAGGGAAGCCCTTGTCGGCTGCAGGCGCCTGGGGTGCCGGCTTGGGAGCAGCTTCCTCAGCCTGACCTGGCTCTGAAGCAGCAGGAGCGGCGGCAGACGTTTGTTCACCGGTTTCAGCAGCGTCGGAGCCAGCCGACTCTTTCGCATCGGCCATGCCTGTCTCTTCCGGCGCTTCGCCGGCATCAGCAACAAGCTGATCATCGGCTGTCTCACCAGACTCGGCCATTCCATCGGTTTCATCGACCGTGGCCTCGGAATCGGCCATGCCTGTGGGTTCCGAAACTTCAGTGTCTTCTGCTTCCGCGTCCGTCATGTCCGCATCAACGGCTACTGGCGTTTCAGCCTCAGCAACTTCGCCTGCTGCTGCCGCTTCTTCCGGAGCCAGGTCCTCGTCCGCTGCTGCTTCTGCAACTTCGCCATCAACGGGCGCGGCCTCTTCTGCCGGCTCCGCACCGCTTGCCTGCTGCATTTCAGCAAGCTGTGTATTCTTCAGCTCAAGTAGTCGCTGCAGGGTCTGCACCTGATCCTGGAGATCATTTACACGACTGTTCAGCTCATCGTTTTCGCGACGTGCACTTTCAAGCTCTTCCATCGCGACCGCTGTGCCCGCATCAACGCCGCCGGGCAGTTCGCTGTCACCGCCCGCAGAACCGCTTTCGCTCGACTCGGTACCGGTTTCCTCGGAAACCACCAGTTTCAGTTCACCGCCACCGGCAGCAGCCTCTTGCTGAGCCGCAGGCTCTGGCTGCCGCTCAGCGGTTGCATCCACCGTGCGCTGGGGAGCCTGGAATGCCTCGTTCTGCTGGGCGACCAAACGCGTAGCCTCAGCGCGGGTCCGACTCTGGATCTGATCGAGAGACGGAACGCGCAGGACTTCACCACGCTTGAGGCGGTTAATGTTGTTGCCAATGAAAGCGTCTGGATTGAGATCCTGAATTGCCAGCATGACCTGCTGCATGGAGACGCTGTTGTCAGGACGCATCTGGGAGGCAATGGTCCACAGCGTGTCAGACGGCCCTGTGGGCCCGAAGGTATCGGCCTGATATCCGGATCTGAGCGACCGCTCAGCCTGAGCCTGCCGGCGCACGGACTCGGCACTGCGAGTAGCAGGCGGCTGGCTGGTTGTCTGGGTAGTGGAGACTGTCGGGGTACTTACCTGCTCCTGCATACCGGACTCTTCCGCGTAAACAGGCGGATCTACAAGCACGGCGTATTCCCGCATCAACCGGCCGCTCGGCCAGGTCAATTCGAGCAGGAAGTTGAGGTACGGCTCCCTGAGTGGTTCACGGGAGGAAACATTGACAATGAGACTGCCATCGTTGCCGGTAACAACCTGGAACCGGAGTTTGCTGAGGAACTGGTTACGATCCAGCCCCACCCGCTCATACGCCTGTTCCGAAGCAATATTGACGAACACGTCCGCTGGATTGACGCCACGGCTTTGGGGCAGAACAATCTCTGCATCCAGTGGCTCGTTCAGATAGGACTGAAGTTCAATTTCACCCAGCCCCAGGGCCTGTGCGACGCCGGATCCGAGCCCTCCCGCCAGAGCCAGGGCAACCGCAAGCTTGCGTACCTTCATGCTTTTTCCTTTCCAGTCTCCGTTATTCGTTACTGCTCTCTTTCAAACAGAATCGGACGAGGTTGGATGACTTCCGTCTGGATAATTCTCGTTATTATGTGTTCTTTTTAATTTTCAGTCCGGCAAGTATTGTTGATAAAACCTCTTTTATCAATCAATCAGCCGCAATCCTTGTACCATTTTTTTATCTATCGCGCGGAACTGCCTAGCGCTCTTGAAAATAACAGGGGCGGAGACTGAAATCAGCCTCCGCCCCCTCACCGGTTTGCCGAAACCGGACACAGTTGGCATTTATTGCCTCTGTGTAACAATTTTTAACGCTCCTGAAGGATCCGGAGCATACGGCGCAGTGGCTCGGCAGCACCCCACAGCAGCTGATCACCCACGGTGAACGCGGAAATGTACTCCGGCCCCATGGTCAGCTTGCGGATACGGCCAATCGGCACGCTCAGGGTACCGGTAACCTTTGCCGGGGTCAGCTCCTCAATGGTCGCATCACGATCATTGGGGATCACTTTCACCCAGTCGTTTGCCTTCGCCAGGATGGATTCGATCTCGGAAACCGGCAGATCTTTCTTCAGTTTGATGGTCAGCGCCTGACTGTGTGAGCGCATGGCGCCAATCCGCACGCAGATGCCATCAATCGGAATCGGGTTGTCGGAACGACCCAGGATCTTGTTGGTCTCGACACCGGCCTTCCACTCTTCCTTGCTCATCCCGTTATCGAGCTGTTTGTCGATGAAGGGAATAAGACTACCCGCCAGGGGCACCTGGAAGTGTTCGGTCGGGAAGCCGTCCGACCGCATGCTTTCGGTGACCTTCCGATCAATTTCCAGAATTGCGGAGGACGGGTCGTCCAGCTCAGTCTTGACGCTCTTGTTGAGCTCGCCCATCTGATTGAGAAGCTCACGCATGTTCTGTGCGCCGGAGCCGGAAGCGGCCTGGTAGGTCATGGGGGACACCCACTCAATCAGATCCTGCTCCAACAGTCCGCCGAGGGCCAGCATCATCAGGCTCACGGTGCAGTTGCCACCGATATAGTCCTTGACGCCTTTCTCGAGCGCAGCATCAATCACGTTACGGTTGACCGGATCCAGAACAATCACGGAATGATCGACCATCCGCAGCGTAGAGGCAGCATCAATCCAGTAACCTTCCCAGCCTGCGTCACGGAGCTTCTGATAAACCGCTCCGGTGTAGTCGCCACCCTGACAGGTCACGATGACATCCATGGTTTTCAGAATCTCGACGTCAAACGCGTCCTGCAACGGCGGCACGCCCTCTTTACCAACGTCCGGCGCAGGCTTGCCGGCCTGGGACGTGGTGAAAAAGACCGGTTCGATATCGGCGAAATCGTTTTCTTCACGCATGCGTTGCATGAGGACAGAGCCCACCATGCCACGCCAACCTACAAGTCCAACTCGCTTCATGTGCGATCTTCAGACCTCGTGTTATGCCCGCCCTCTACCTCTATCGCTGGCAGGGACAGGATGGATGATCCCGCGGCAACTGCGTCCCGTTGCCGTCGGGTCTCAAATAAGCCAGTCAGGGCCTGACGTTTACAGCGCTGCCAGAACTGCCTCACCCATTTCACGGGTGGACACCTTCTTTGCGCCTTCGGACATGATGTCCGCTGTTCGCAGCCCCTGATCCAGAACTTTGCTGACTGCCGCCTCAATGGCCTCGGCGGCCTTCTCCTCATTCAGACTATACCGCAGCATCATGGCGGCACTGAGGATCGTGGCCAGCGGATTGGCGATACCCTGCCCGGCAATATCCGGCGCTGACCCGTGGCAGGGCTCATACATACCCTGCTTTTCGGAGTTCAGCGACGCCGATGGCAACATGCCAATGGAGCCGGTGAGCATAGCCGCTTCGTCGGAAAGAATATCACCAAACATGTTTCCAGTCACAATCACATCGAACTGCTTGGGCGCCCGGACTAGCTGCATGGCGGCATTATCCACATACATATGTGACAGCTCCACATCCGGATATTCCCGACGCAGATCGTTCATGATTTCCCGCCAAAGAACAGTCACTTCCAGCACATTGGCCTTGTCCACGGAGCACAGTTTCTTGCCCCGCTGCTGGGCGGCCTCAAAGGCGACCCGACCAATACGACGAATTTCCGATTCGGTGTAGGCGTAGGTGTTGTAACCCTGGCGCTCGCCGCTCTCAAGCTCACGAACACCGCGAGGCTGACCAAAATAGATACCGCCGGTCAGTTCCCGGACGATCATGATATCCAGACCGGAAACGACTTCCGGCTTAAGGGACGAGGCGGAGGCCAGTTGCGGGTACAAAATTGCCGGCCGCAGGTTGGCGAACAGTTCGAGGTTGGAGCGCAGGCCCAACAGGCCTTTTTCGGGGCGCTTGGCCATGGGCAGGCTGTCCCACTGGGGACCACCAACAGCGCCCAACAGGATGGCATCGGCCTTGGTCGCCTTCTCGAGCGTTTCGTCAGGCAGTGGCGTGTCGGCCTCATCAATCGCAGCGCCGCCCACGAGACCAGACTCGAAGCTCAGTCCCAGATTGAACTGATCGTTAGTCTTGTGAAGTACCTTTTCCGCTTCGGCAACGATTTCCGGGCCGATACCGTCGCCTGGGAGCATCAGGATTGTTCTGGACATGCTTGTTTCCTTGTTCTATTCCTCAATGTCGGATTACGCCTCCGGCTAATCCGACCTACATTTTCGGGTATTCCTGCGAGATGACAGGTAGGTCGGATTAGCGCCAGCGTAATCCGACACTAAAATCAGCTGCCAGCGCCAAACAACCAGGGCGCCGTCTTCCGCCGGCTTTCCTCGTAGGATCGGATCAACTCCGCATCTTCCAGAGTGACCCCGATATCGTCCAGGCCGTTCAGCAGACAATGACGACGGAAATCATCAACCTCGAACGTGAAGGTCTCACCAGACGGAGTAGTGACAGTCCTGGCCTCAAGATCCACCGCCAGCTGATAGCCTTCGCTCTGCTCAACTTCCTTGAACAGCTGATCGACCACTTCCTCAGAAAGAACAATGGGTAACAGGCCATTCTTAAAGCAATTATTGTAGAAGATATCGGCAAAACTCGGAGCAATAATCACCCGGAATCCGAAATCCTCCAACGCCCAGGGGGCGTGCTCGCGGCTCGAACCGCAGCCGAAATTACGCCGCGCCAACAGTACACTGGCGTTCTTGTACCGATCCTGGTTCAGGACAAAATCCGGATTGATTGGCCGGGTGGAGCAATCCTGGTCCGGCTTGCCTTCATCCATATAACGCAGTTCATCAAACAGGTTCGGGCCGAAGCCGGTACGCTTGATGGACTTCAGAAACTGCTTGGGAATAATCATGTCCGTATCCACGTTGGAACGGTCCATGGGGGCAACAACGCCCTGATGTTGCTTCAATGCGCGCATGGTTCTCTCCTGTGGATCAGTGCATCAGTTCACGGACATCAACGAAATGGCCGGTTACCGCAGCAGCGGCAGCCATGGCCGGACTCACCAGATGGGTGCGTCCACCAAAGCCCTGACGGCCTTCGAAGTTCCGGTTTGACGTGGAGGCACAGTGCTCACCCTGCCCCAGCTTGTCGGCGTTCATGGCCAGACACATGGAGCAGCCCGGATCACGCCATTCCAGACCCGCCTCGATAAAGATCTTGTCCAGACCTTCCTGCTCCGCCTGTGCTTTCACCAGCCCGGAACCCGGCACCACCATGGCCTGCTTCAGGATCGGAGAGACCTTCCGCCCTTTCACCACGGCAGCCGCTTCACGCAGGTCCTCGATCCGACTGTTGGTACAGGAACCAATGAACACCCGGTCCAGCTTGATATCGGTAATCGCCATATTCGGCTTCAGACCCATGTATTTCAGGGCCCGAACAATACCCTCACGCTTGATGGGATCGGCTTCCTGTTCTGGGTCAGGCACCTTGCCATCAATTCCGGCAACCATTTCCGGCGATGTGCCCCAACTTACCTGTGGCTGGATTTCGGAACCTTCCAGCTCGACAACCTTGTCGAACACGGCATCGCTATCGCTGTGCAGGGTCCGCCAGTATTCAACCGCAGCGTCCCACTGTTCTCCCTTGGGCCCGAACGGACGATTGCGGACGTACTCGATGGTGGTGTCATCCACCGCCACCATGCCAACCCTCGCACCGGCCTCGATGGACATGTTGCAAATGGTCATCCGGCCTTCCATGCTGAGGCCCTGAATAGCGTCGCCACCGAATTCGATGGCATAACCCGTGCCACCGGCCGTCCCGATCTTGCCAATGATGGCCAGCACCACATCCTTGCCGGTAACGCCGGGGCCAAGTTTGCCGTTCACCTTCACCAGCATGTTTTTCATCTTCTGCTGAACCAGGCACTGTGTGGCCAGCACATGCTCCACTTCACTGGTGCCAATACCATGAGCCAGGCAGCCAAACGCACCATGGGTAGACGTATGGGAATCCCCACACACAATGCTCATACCCGGTAAAGTTGCGCCCTGCTCAGGCCCGATCACGTGAACAATACCCTGGCGCTGATCCTTGATCTTGAACTCAAGAATCCCGAACTCATCGCAGTTCTTGTCCAGCGTTTCCACCTGAATCCGGGAAACCGGGTCAACAATGCCCTCAACACCACGGTCGCGGTCGGTAGTCGGAACGTTATGGTCCGGCGTCGCAATGTTGGCATCAATCCGCCAGGGCTTACGCCCAGCCAGACGCAGGCCTTCAAATGCCTGGGGTGATGTCACTTCGTGCAGCAACTGGCGATCGATGTAAATCAGCGCCGAGCCGTCATCGCGCTGTTTGACGAGATGGTCGTCCCACAATTTGTCGTATAAGGTCTTGCCCGCCATGGTTCTCTCTCACTCTCTGGGGGTTTCTGGTTCTGACGTTTGATGACGTTATCTTACCGCCTGGAGCCGGATAACCTCAATTCATGTTTTTTATCTTTGGCATCCGTTTTGGTTATACTTGGGTGGAGGTCGCGGGTTGGGAGGGCACTTTCAAAACACGCCGACAAGCACATCCATGTGGGCTCGAATCGGGCCATCCGTGGCCCTCTACGGTTTTGAAAGTGCCCTCCCAACCCGCTCCCCAGACAATTGAGCAGCCTGCAATAATGCCCGAGGCGCCTGGAGGGGCGAACCTCCCAAAACCGTGGAGCGCCAGGGATGGCGCGACCGAGCCCTACAGGGAGGTATTTACGGGCGTGTTTTGGGTGGTTTGCCACTCCTGGCAACCTGCTCCCAAGTTCCAGGCCATAGGAGCCTTTCGTGGACTCAAACGCATTAAAAGCTTTTCTGACAATCGTCGACCAGGGCTCCTTTTCGGAAGCCGCGGAAACCCTGCATCTGACGCAGCCGGCCATCTCCAAACGCCTGGCCGCCCTGGAAAACCAGCTTGGCACCAGCCTTATCGACCGGAGCCACCGCCAGATTCGGCTAACTGACTCCGGGAGCCGGTTACTGCCGCATGCGCGCCGGATCCTGGACGAAATCCATAATGCCCGGGTAGCCTTGTCGCCAGACTCCGCACAGGTAGAAGGCGAGCTACAGATTATCGCCAGCCACCACATCGGCCTGCACCACCTGCCGAACTGGCTGCGACGGTTCAAACGGGAATATCCCCAGGTATCCATCAACCTGCAATTCATGGAATCCGATGCCGCCTACGAGCAGATGCGCAAACGTAATGCGGAGCTGGCGTTCGTAACACTCAGCGACAGCATGGAACCCAGTTTTCACGTTTTTGCCCAGTGGCCGGACCCGATGGTGTTTGTGGCTGGCGCCGAGCATCCTCTGGCGTCGTTGAACAATCCCGGGCTGTCAGATCTCGCAGACCACCCTGCGCTTCTGCCGGACACCACCACCGCAACCTACCGGGTTGTCAGCCGACTGTTTCTGGAGGCGAACCTTCACCTGAATCCACAGATGCCCACGAACTACCTGGAAACCCTCAAAATGATGACCAGCGTTGGCCTGGGCTGGAGCGTTCTGCCTTTGCGCATGGTTGACGACAGCCTGAGACTACTGGAGGTGGGCAAGCCGGTTTCCCGGGTGCTTGGGGGAATTGGCCTCTCCGGCCGGCAGCTTAGCAACGCGGCCAAGGCGTTGCTGGGCATTGTTCAGGAAGAAGAGAGCGCCTGAGATTCAATCCTCACCATGCACAGGCGGCGGCCGCAGGCCCCGCCAGGTGATCACGATTGCAATGGCCATTGCGGCAGCACCACCCCAGAAGGCGGCAGAGGTACTGAAGCCATCCACCAGGAACCCCGACAGCCAGGCGCCCAACGCGCCACCGGCGCCGAAGGTGAGCCCACTGTACAGGGCCTGCCCCTGGCCATGGTGGTGTTTGCCGAAAAAGCCCTGAATGTACTGAACTGAAATCGCATGCAGCGCACCGTAGGATGCTGCGTGAAGCAGCTGCGCAAACAGCAGCACGGCAACAACGTCGGTTACCTCAGCAATCAGAATCCAGCGGATCATGGTTAAAGTCAGGGCCCCTATGGCGATCTGACGTACCGTGAGATGACGGGTTAATCGATGCATCACCAGAAACAGCGCGATCTCCGCAAACACACCCAGCGACCACAACAGACCGATGGACAGCTTGCTGTATCCGTGCTGCTCCAGATGAATACTGAAAAACGTGTAATAGGCGCCGTGGGATACCTGGAGCAGGAAGTTCATCAGGAAAAACGTCACCACCGCCGGGTGGGTGACAATGGCCTTCAAACTACCCTTCGGCGCCGGCGGCTTCCGCTCTCCCCGTTCTGCAGGCACCAGAAACGCTGATACTGCAATGCCTGCGAACACCGGCAGCAACAACCAGGGCAGATTCTGAATCGGTACCAGCTCCAGCAACCCACCAACCAGCGCCACCGCCCCGATAAACCCTACGGAGCCCCAGAGTCGAACTCGCCCGTATTTCTCTTTGTTCGTTCCCAGGGTGCGTAGTGTGATCACCTCATAAAGGGGCAGGATGGCATTCCAGAAAAACGTAAAGGCCAGCATCACCAACAGCAGGCCGTAGAATCCCGGCTCCATGAATACGCCGGCGAAGAACAGTGAACCGGTGATAGCGCCGAATCGGACCAGACGAACCCGCTGGCCGGTTTTGTCACCAAGCCAGCCCCAGACACTGGGAGCAATGATTTTGGTGAGTTGGATTGTCGCCATCAGTGTGGCGATTTGGAGATAGGAGAAGCCCTGGCCTTCGAGGTAAAGGGACCAATACGGCAGGAGACCGCCGAGGAGAGCGAAAAACCAGAAATAGAGGTTGGAAAGGCGCCAGTAGATAACGAAACCTCTTATCGGTAAAAAGAATCGTATTCGCGACGACAGAGCCTTGGCGTGTTGTCGGATTACGCCTTTGGCTAATCCGACCTACATTGACTGCGACAGAGCCGAGCGGAATTGTCGGATTACGCCCTTGGCTAATCCGACCTACGCCGGCTGTAACCTAACCCTCCAGGAGGGCATCGCTATAGTCTGGCTGCTTTGGCGGGCTCTATTGCCCAAAAATGTGGAGCGCCATGGATGGCGCGACCAAGCCCTACATGGACGTATTCACGGGCGTTTTTTGGGCAATAGAGCCCGCCAAAGCAGCTTCACCAAACCTTAAAAAAGCAAACTCAGAGCTGCCCAATCACCGGCGTAGAAACAGAAACATCCGCATTCTGCCCACGGTGCCTTAGATAATGGTCCATCAACACAATGGCCATCATCGCTTCAGCAATCGGTGTTGCTCGAATACCCACACAGGGATCGTGGCGCCCGGTGGTGATCACTTCACAGGGATCGCCGTTCACATCAATGCCACGGCCCGGCAAGCGCAAACTCGATGTGGGCTTCAGGGCAATACTGGCCACAATCGGCTGCCCCGAGGAAATACCACCCAGCACACCACCCGCATTGTTTGAGAGGAAGCCCTCCGGCGTCATCTCATCACGGTGCTCGGTGCCCTTCTGTTCGATGCAGTCGAAGCCGGCGCCAATCTCAACGCCCTTCACCGCATTGATACTCATCAATGCGTGGGCCAGATCCGCATCCAGACGATCGAAAATTGGCTCGCCCAGTCCCGGCGGCACGCCCTCGGCTACCACATTGATTCGGGCGCCGATGGAATCTCCCTCTTTCCGGAGTGCATCCATGTAGGCTTCCATCTCGGCAACCTTGTCGGCATCCGGGCAGAAAAACGGGTTCTGGTGAACCTGGTCCCAATCCAGCTTTTCAGCCTTGATTGGGCCAAGTTGGGAGAGATAGCCGCGAACCCGGATGCCCAGGCGCTGCTCAAGGAATTTCCTGGCAACCGCGCCGGCCGCCACCCGCATGGCAGTCTCGCGGGCCGACGAGCGACCGCCGCCGCGATAGTCGCGAACACCGTACTTGTGCATGTAGGTGTAGTCGGCGTGTGCTGGCCTGAATTGTTCGGAGATCTTGGAATAATCCTTCGAACGCTGGTCGGTGTTCTCGATCACCAGGCCGATCGGCGTGCCCGTGGTCTTGCCCTCAAAAACACCGGAAAGGATTCTTACCTCATCGGCTTCCCGGCGCTGGGTCGTGTGCCGGGAGGTGCCTGGTTTGCGCCTGTCCAGATCCCGTTGCATATCCGCTTCCGAGAGCTCCAGCCCCGGAGGACAGCCATCAATGATGCACCCCAGCGCAGGCCCGTGGCTCTCGCCGAATGAGGTGACCGTAAACAGTTTTCCGAAGGTATTTCCCGACATAATTCAGTATCTTGTTCAGCTTTTATGAGAATTCAGATTAACTGGAAGCCTGCCACTGACGCAGGTCCGGTTCGGTAATCAGAAAGACGCCATCGCCACCGTTCTCGAACTCGAGCCAGGTCAGCGGCAGATCCGGATAAGCCTCATCCATTGCCACCCAGCTATTACCCACTTCCACCACCAGAAGCCCGCCAGGGGTAAGATGATCAGCTGCGCTCGCAATGATCCTGTGGGCAATATCCAACCCGTCCTTGCCGGCGGCGAGGCCAAGTTCGGGCTCGTGGCGGTATTCGTCCGGCATGCTGGAGAGATCTTCCGCATCCACATAGGGCGGATTGCTCACGATGATGTCGTAACGGCCTTCAATGTTTTCAAAGACATCCGATTGTACGGTACGAACTCGTCCGCGGACTCCGTGAAGCTCGATATTGGATTCTGCCACCTCCAGTGCCTCTGGAGAAATGTCCGACAGATCCACTTCCGCTTCAGTAAAAACGGACGCCGCACCAATGCCAATACAGCCACTACCGGTGCAGAGGTCCAGTATGCGATCAACCGGCTTATCACCCAGCCAGGGCTGAAAACCATTTTCAATCAGTTCGCCAATGGGAGAGCGCGGCACCAGTACCCGCTCGTCCACATGGAACGGCATACCCATGAACCAGGCCTCCCCCAAGAGGTAGGCAAGAGGCACCCGTTCATTTACCCGGCGGCGGATTCTGTCCAGAACCAGTTCACGTTCCTCACGGGTAAGACGGGCATCCAGAAATACCGTGTTGTTCTCCAGGGGAAGATGCAGGCTGCGCATGACCAGTTGAACCGCCTCATCCCAGACATTATCCGTGCCGTGGCCGAAAAACAGGGGCGAAGCGGCAAACTGTGAGGAGGTGTAGCGAAGGTAATCCCGAACGCTTTGAAGGTCGTCAATGGGGCTGGTCACAAACGTAAATCCTGTGCGAGAGCGTGTCAGCGCCGGATTATACGCTGTTTATCCGCTCGGCTGCAGCCCACATGCAACAGCAGCTGCCGATTCGCTCAAATCGCCAGGGGGCCGGAGCTGTTACGGCTTTCCTCGAACCGGTCCAGAGCGGCTGCCATACGCTCCCTGCCCAGCTGGATCAGTTCCGGCGCCTTGTGGTAATCGTAGCTCCGACAGGCATTCTTCGGGATATTGACCAGCAAATCCGGTGGGTACCCGGCAATCTTGTACTGAACCAGGGCACTTTGCATGGTCTCGATGGTGAGGTTCATCACATCGAATTTACCGATACCAAGCTTGTCCCAGTCGATGGTTTCGTGTTCTTCCTGGCTCTTTTTGTCAGTCGGTTTTTTTTCGTGCTGCTTCTGATGCTCCTTTTTGTGCACCGCACGAGTGATTTTCTCTTCCGGGCTGTCTCCGTTGTCCGGTTTTCGGGCTGTCAGCGACTTCAAGGCGTCCCAGTCGAACCAGCGGGACGCCTTCTCGCGGATCGTATCCACCCATTCGTCCATGTCCGTGTGCTCATCCTCCACCGGTGAAAAAGCCGCATCCGGAATACGCCGTCTGCGGTCATCTTCACCGCTGAGATTGACCGCGACAATCATGTCGGCGTGGGAGGATATGGTCGGAATGATCGGCAGCGGGTTTAGCAAGGCGCCATCCACAAGAACACGGCCATTGAGAACCAGCGGAGTGACCACACTTGGAATCGCTACCGAAGCTCGGATGGCCTGATCCAGAGGGCCTTCCTGAAACCAGATTTCCTTGTGGGCAAGCAGATCGGTGGCCACGGCGGTAAAGGCGATGGGCAGGTTCTCAATCCGGGTATCCCCCAGCATTTCCCGGACCACCGAAAAAATCTTCTCGCCGCGAATGGCACCAACGGAATTGAAGGTAACGTCCAGCAGTTTCAGAACATCAAATTGGCCCAGGCCCGTGACCCAGTCCTTGTAGTCTTGCATCTTGCCGGCCCCGAACATACCCCCTATCAACGCCCCCATGGAGCAGCCAGAGATGGCAACGATGTCGTAGCCTCGCTCCACCAGCACTTCTATGGCGCCAATGTGCGCATAACCCCGGGCGCCGCCGCTTCCCAGCGTCAATGCAACGGTTTTACGTGGTCTGTTTCGGTCATCCCCCTTCTCCGGGTTGGCAGGGGCATGCGTAGCGGAAACATCCGAGCTTTTCAGGACCTTGGACACATTGTCCTGGGGATCTTTCTCTGAGGGCTTGTCCTTCTGGTTCTTATCCTCGTCCTTTGATGCGCCCATAATGATTACCTCGAAATTACGACCACTTCCACCCGATCGCCTTGCCTGTCCGGATCATTGAATACACCTGCTGGTCCAACAATGATGATTTCCTGCTGGTCGCGGGAAACTCCTGTCTTGGACAATACCTCCGCCAAAGACTCAGTGGCCTGACGAGCACGCTCCATGGCATCAGTGAACGATTCATCGGCCGCCAATTCAGAATAGCCCAGAAGTACAGCCACTGTTCCCTCTTCACGGGCCAGATCGGTTACCCGTCTGCGGTCCGTAGCCTGCCAGTCAAAACGATAAGTTATGCCTCCCTGCCAGGGAACGATGATGGGCCCATCGACACGGTTGGCAACACTACCAAACCCCGGAATCGTAGCTCCAGGCTCCACCCGCAGATGCTCCACCCAGACATATTCCCGCAGATTGCCCCTGGTAACTGTATAAACCAGGGTCAGCCAACGGGAACCATCCTCCGCAACGGCGCCCGCAATCAGATAATCCTGCGTGGCATCACGGCCATAGAGAACTGCCTGATTAAAGATCTGGTTTGCCCACACGTTGCTTCTCCCGCAACGAATGCTGGAACACTCGAAGAGAATCTGCGCATTTCTCTGGCGCAAAAGGCCAAGATAGTGGTCCCTCGCCTCTTCCCGGCTGGAGTCCCGGGCAATCCGATAAAGGCGCCCTTCTCCCGCTACCGGTAACCGGGCCAGGGATTCGGAACGGATCTCGTTGTTGACCTCTCGGACCGGGCTGAACAAAACGAGGTGGCCCGAAGACTCAATGGAGACCGTATCTTCCAGCGTCGACTGCTCAAACGCTTCGGGCATCTCCTCCGGAGCGGCTTGCAAAACCGACGACAGAGCCAGTAAACCAAGAATTGGGGCAAGGCGACGTGTGAACAGTGATTTCAGCAAGCGATTACTCATTTTCCAGGAATTGTCTGATGGCTGTTACAACCGGCCCGGTCTCTCCATCCAGATGGCAATGGTGACCTCCCGGCACATTCACGATCTGGAGGTTGGCAATAACTTCAGCGCGCTCATCCAGATCTTTTCTGTACGAAAGAAGTCCTTCATCGGCTCTGACAAAAAGCGCCGGGGTTTCTATCGCAGCCAGCGAGGCCAGTACCTGCTCTTCAGTCATCATCAGTGGTGAGGGGTGCCGCAGCCGGGGATCGGTCTGCCAGACGTATCCATCCCCCTCGGGCCTCATGTTTCGTGGAATGAGCGTCAGTGCGGCTTCAGGGCTGAGCGGGCTCAGTCCACCCTCCCGGGCTTTGGCCGCGGTGGCGATATCCGGGTAAACAACGTGCTTCCCGGACCCGGCAATGCGTTTCTTGATCGCCTTTCGGAGCTGGGGAATGGTCTCCTGTACCGGACGACTGAGTGCACCCAGGCTGTCGATCATTACCAGATTTTTTACCCGCTCAGGAAAAGCTGCCGCGTATAGGGCACCAACAATGCCACCGAGGGAGTGACCAACAAGGTTGATTTTGCCGTCCGGGGTTTCCTGGAAATAGCGCTCAACCAGCTCGGCCAGATCGGCAACATAATCCATCAACAGATAACTCTGGCCTTCCGGGCGATGTCCCGAATGACCATGGCCAGCAAAGTCCAGGGCATAAATCGGCCCGAGAGTAGTCAGTTCCGGTGCCAGTTTTACAAAGGTCAGGCTGTTATCCAGCCAGCCGTGCAGCATGATGATCGGGGTATTATCGTGGGCCTCGCTCGCAGGAGGCCAACTGAGACCGGCCAGGGTGATGTGCCGGAGCTTCCACTCGGACTCCCGGAATGCCGGAGCGGTTTCCTGGATGCCGCTACCGTCTGGTTGGCCGCAGGAAGCTTCCTTGGGAATCGCCATGTCGTTCATCCAGTTCCCGCCTCTACATTGTGTGGGTTGGGCGATCGGAACTCAGCGAACCTGCCAGATAGGATTCAATCTTGGTGCGGGCGGTTTCGTCGTCGCCGTTGAACTGGACACCGATTCCCGCCGCGCGGTTTCCCTGGGCCCCCTTGGGCGTTATCCAGATGACTTTGCCGGCAACCGGGATTTTTTCCGGCTCGTCCATCAGGTTAAGAAGCAGGAAAACCTCGTCGCCCAGTTGGTACTGTTTCTGGGTCGGGATAAACAGGCCACCCTGGCGGATATAAGGCATGTAGGCAGCGTAGAGTACTGCTTTATCCTTTATTGTCAGGGTGAGTATGCCACTGCGCGCACCAAATCCTGGCCCCATAACTGACACCTTTTGTCTTGGATCGTTTTGAACGTTTGTCGGGATCTGAAAATCCCTTTCATTCCGGAATCATAGCAGCTGTTGGCACCAAAGGCGCAATACTGCGGGCCATGCCCACCCGCCTATGCCGCCGGGCGTTTGACCGGCATCAACTTCTGCCAGGCGATAAGAAGCCGACTCGCCTCCAACTCCGGGCTTGCATTGTAAACGCCCGCCGCCCTCGAATCCTTTACCATATCGAGCAGTTCATGGGCCTGCCAGGCAGGGGTTGTTCGGGCCAGGAAACCCAGCATATCCGCGGCGTCGGTATCCCGTGCATTGCCACCCGCTATCTGGCGGGCCAGATCTGCAGCCCAGGTTTCAAACAACCAGAGGGTATCTTCCAGGCCCATCGCCTTGAAGGCCTTGGCGGCCTCACCCACCGGAATCTTCGATTTCATGAATCCCTTGAACCGCTCCAGAGCCGTATCACGGAGTTCGATGAAGTCTCCGGTTGCGTAATCCAGAGCGAGCCTCGGCGCGTTTCCGGCCAGCATTAACGCTTTGGCCAGAACCTCTGCAGACGGTTGGGCTTCTTCGGGCAGTTCCCGAACCCGACTCGCGAGCCACTGATTGGCCTCGTTGTTGGCGGGCACGGGAACAGTCAATGTCTGGCAGCGGGAACGAATGGTAGGCAGCACCGGACGCCCGCTTTCCTGTAGCAGGATCAGGGTTACATCAGGCAGCGGCTCTTCCAGAGTCTTGAGCAGCGCATTGGCCGCATTGATATTCAATTGGTCCGCACGATCGATGATCGCCACCTTGTGGTGGGCCACCTGAGGTGAAGCCACCGCAAAAGAAGACAGCGCCCTCACCTGATCAACCTTGACCATACGGGATTTCTCCGGCGCATAAACCCGGATATCAGGGTGGCTGGCAGCGGCCAGGAGTTCACACTGCTTACAGCTGCCACAGGCAACCGGCTGACCGGACTCCCGGTTCAGAGGCTTCTCACACAACAGTAATCCGCCAACAGCTTCGGCCCAGGCACGCTTACCCACGCCGCGCTCTCCCGCAAGGATTAGCGCATGTGGCAGCCTGTCTTCCGCCACCCGGCTCTGCACGGTTTGCCAGGCGCGGCCGAGCCAGGGCATGTCTTGGGCAATATCAGTCACTGGTTTTTCCTGTCCGGGTCCTGGATCTGCGCAGTTGGCGCTTCCGTAATTGACGCTTCATAGTGGCGAGCAGACGCCGCATTCGCCTGAGCTGCTCACCATTTTCCTCGTCTTGACCAGCGCTATAGTAATGGCTGTTAACCAAGCGGGCAAAAAGCCGGGCCGAATCTGCCGCAGCCGGTTCCGCTTTCGCCAGGCGTGACGCCAGCACCGATGGCGTTTCACCATGACGGACAGGCACCCCGGCATTGGCGCACAACCGGTGCCAGGTATCCACCACCCTCCGGAAGGCGTCACGTCGTTCTCCACGGCGCATCTGGAAAGCAGAAATTAACCCGGCAATCAGCAACCCGGCGCCAACGATACCGGCTGTCATATACCCCAGTTCGCGCATGCCAAAACCACCCGGCAGCCGGGACATCAGGTCCATCTGGCTCTGGCCCTGGTAACCGACAACCCATCGCTGCCACTGGTAATTGATGCGGTCCAACTGAAGGCTAACCCATTGGACCAGCGCAACATCCGCATAACGCTGGGGCGACGCCCAGTTGTCCTCCAGAAAGGATCCCTCTTCGGCAACGGCGTCTCTGAGACCGGACTCGATCCGGTCTGGCGCAATGGCTGCTGTGGGGTCGATCCTTACCCAGCCTCGTCCATCTAGGTAGGCTTCTACCCAGGCGTGGGCATCATACTGGCGCACGATCAGGTAATCACCACCGGCTCCGCTTTCACCACCCTGGTAACCGACCACAACGCGGGAAGGAATGCCGGCCGCCCGCAAAACAAACGTGGTTGCGCCCGCGTAGTGGGCGCAGAATCCGCGTTTTTCGTCGAAAAGCAGGGAATCTATGCCGTCATCCGGCATGGCCGGTGGCCTGAGCGTGTAGAAATATTCCTGCTCCCGAAAGCGCTCCATCAACGTTCGTATGATCTGCTCATCGCTCATACTGGTACGAAGCTCCCGCGCCAACTCCCGGGCACGGGGGTTACCTTCGCCTGGTAACTGAAGGTACTGCCGCAATTCAGCAAAGCTTTGCGCCTGGACCTCCGGGGCCTCTTCATCCAGAGCCAGGCGATAACGCACCGGGCTGTCAGCCGGCCGGCGAAAGCGGAAGAGATCGGCGCTGTCCTCGAAAACGTTGTCTGATACTGCCCTGGAATTTTCAAGAGCGAACGCCCAGCGCTGATCGGTCGGTTCGAGGAGGACGTCATACTGGTTTGCTTCGAGCTCTCCTATGCCTCCGTCAACCGCAACCCGTCCCAGCGGACGATAGCCTTCCCTCTGGCCTTGGCGCCAGGTTTCTCCATCCAGATAATCGAGGATCAGACCTCGCCAATAGCGGTCGCGATAGGCGGGCATCTCGCCACCAAACGTTACCCGAAAGGCCCGTTCACTGCTCTGGGCGAGGTTGGAGATATCACCCGGTCGCATGGTGTCACTGATACCCGTTCGAGCCTCACCGGAAACCAGCGGCACGCTCCACAACGGCGACATTCTGGGGAAAAACACAAACAACAGAACGACAATCGGTAACGTCTTCAGGAACATCGCGCCCAGTCTGCGCCAGCCAGACGTCATTCCACCAGGTAATTCAGGCGCATTCAGCACCTGCAGCCCGACCAGCAGCAACGCTATGCCTGCAAAATTCACCAACGCCCAGAGGATTTCCTGGTGAAACAGGAAGTTTACAGTGGCCAGGTAAACGAGGATAAAGAACAGGACATAGAAGTCCCTGACTGAACGGGTCTCAAGCCATTTGAGACCCACCGCAAGCACGAAGAACGAAGCGGCCGTGTCCACCGTAAACCGTCCCTGCACCGTGGCAATGTAAACACCAGTCAGAACCAGCATGATTCCGGTGCGCAACAGGCGGCCCGGGAGTCTTACGCGACCATATTGCGCAAGCCACCGCCAGGCCGCCAGCACCGCACAGGCCGCGATCAGCCACAAGGGCAAACGGTCCCACTGTGGTGTTAATAGCAAGGCAAAGCTGACAATCAGCCAGAGCAGAGCCCTGGACGGCAGATTGGTCGCTGCGACGTCATCCTGTTCCTTGCTTCTCAAGCGGTCCAGAAAACTCAAGCCTGCCCCTCCGCGACCCAATGGGGTGCTTTCTCTTTCAATTTTTTGCGCGTTCCGTGGGGCTCGGTCATCGCATCCCTGGGTCGCTCTTCGCCCCAGGTCGCCAGTATTCTGAGGCACCGGGATACGTGCGCCGGGCCAGAATCGGGCTCAATGATTTGCCCGGGAAGACTTAATCCAAACCGAACGCCATTGCGGCCCCGTTCGTTCACCAAAAACGCCAGATAACTGAGCCGCAACTCATGGTCTGCGCCAGGATAGGCGTTAAAATCCAGCCAGTGGGGACTGCCCTGTTCGCCCTCCCAGTCGGCCACCACCAGTTGCCCGGTTCGAGCAAACCGCTTCCAGAGTACTCGCTGGCTCAGGTCTCCCTCCCTCCAGGGTCGGATGTCGGCGTGGTCATTGCCGTCAACGGATCTTGCGTCGACTGATTCCTCACCATCTTCGACAGTACCGAATGCCTCGGGTGCGGGAATCGGCCTGGGAAAAACAACTCCGGCTGACACTGGCCGAACCCACGACCACGCCTTCAGAAGGCCAAAGGGAAAGCGGGTTTCAATACGGATCCGATCCGGCCTCAAATACCCTCGATGGGCGGAATGGACCGGCAAAGTAACATCCCGGGACTGTCCTGAGTGGACATGCACCGGTGCCAGGCCGGATTCATCGCAGGAGAGCAGGATTGCAATGGCGTCATCCCTGCCACCCTTGAGGCGAAACCGGAAAGGGATATCATCGCCGGCAAATCCCTCCCCCGGTTGAACCAGGGTGAGCTCGAGGCCAGACAGGTTTCGATGGGTCTGATGCATGGCGCCAACAAACACGGCGCCCAGCAAGAAGGTACTGAGATAGATCAGGCTGTTCTGATAGTTGATGCCAGTTAGCAGCATGATAAGCAGTAACAGACCAAAGACCACGCCAGCGCCCGTGGGCAAGATAAAGATGTTTTTCTGGCTGAAGGTCTGGAGATCGGACCGCGGAATCCGTCGGTTAATCCAGCGACTGAATCGGTTTCTGAACGGATTTTTCATAGTGTCACTGTGGCCCTGCAACGCCAAAAAAGTTCATGGTATTCGACCATGTTTTTGCTGTGATTAGTAACAGTACCGAAAAATCAAAGATTCTGATCACAATCCCGGATCTTCCAGCTTGAATTCCTGTCCTACAAACCGAATACTCGCTTCAGGGAGCGTATTTTTAAAACAAAAGAGGCCAGATTATGAAACGCGGACACCTGCTCACCACCGCCATCAGCGGTCTGGTTGTTGCTTTACCTGCCTTTGGTGGCGTTCAAACCATGACCTCGGACGAGATGGTAGAAACCTATGTGAAGGACTCTGCCGTTATTGTTGTGCCTAAAGAGCAGAAGAAATCCGACGCCGACCGGCAACGCATCCTGCGCTCCCTCACTATTTCTCCCGGGGAACCTGTTCTGACTGAAGCGGAAGAAGAAGCCTACCGGGACGCCTTGCAACGATACGTTGATGAGGGTAAGAGCGATGCCCTGGAAAACGCAGAAGAGGAATTTCTCCGGCGCGCCCTGCTCCTGCCCCAGGAAGAACTGGCGCGGGCACAGCCGCCAGCAGAATTCACCCCAACAATTCCACCGATAATCTTTGGGCAACAGGCAGAGATTCCGGAGGAACCTTTTACACAGACGTTTCTTAACGATCAACTGGGGATTGGCTTTGATGGCCAGAATCTGAACTTCAGTATCGGTAACCCGCCGGGGATTGATCAAATACAGGTACCGCAGGCCATTAATGAGGGACCGATTACGTTGACGCCGCGGCCTGGTGGTGGGTTTGATCTTTCTATTGCGGTGCCGGATCAGTAGCGCCGAATTCATTCATTCGATTAGAAAACGGCAGCCAGGGTTGGCTGCCGTTTTTTTTATTGGCTCGGGTTTTCTTCTGGCCAATAAAAACGCCCCGCGGAGCGGGGCGTTTCACCAACTTGGGTGTTAGGTCAGATTAGTGACCATAAACCTTCATGTTGGTATTGGTTACCGCCAGGTTGTCCATCTGGAACGAACCGATGGAGGCGCCACCAATTTCGACAGCACCGACGAGGATGTCGGCCTGGAAATTCGGGATAGCAATTTCCAGAGCATCATTGCCAGTCGCGGCAGAAACACCCTTACCAACAGTAATGGTGGCAAAAGCATACGCGTTAGACAGAGTGCTTGGATCCGCCGGATCTACAGCGCCGCCGCTTTCAAGGAAGTTGGCACCCATAACACGCATGTCACGGATATTCACGCCCAGAAAGTCAACATTCATATCCATGTCAGTCACGTTGAAACCAACGTTCATGATCAGGTCGTCAGTGGCGGTATCAACACGGATGTTAAGCTGCGCCAGACCACCTTCTATACCAATGTTACTGGCAAGGAGTGTGGAATCGCCACTTCCGTCGGTAGCGTTCAGTGACGCGGAACCAACACCAACAGCGAAGTCAATCGGAGCACCAGAAATGCTGTGGACATCAATGTAGGCGTCACCATCGGCCTCTACATCGATGTCAATCAACAGATCGTCCAGCAGACCAGACACACCAGTCACATTGCCGCTACCATCGCGCTCAACTGTTCCGCCACCGATGTAGATATCGTTGACCGACAGGTAACCTTCGTCGGTATAGCGGAACTCGCCGATGCTGACTTCGGTTTCCAGTTCAATAGACACACCAGCCTGACCGGTCACGTCACCCATTGCACTGTCATCCAGTGCCTTGAGGTCAGCGTGAGCTGCAAACGGTGCTGCAGCAACGGCTGTTGCCAGTGCGAGTTTCTTCAGGCCTTTCATAACGTTCTCCTTTACGGAACAAATTGTTGTTATTTCCATACATGCAGACTGTTTGGTTTACTTTTGTATCTGCACGGATACAGAGTACGTCAGAGGTTACAGAATGTTCCGTGAACACCTTCACACTAACCAATAATTAGATTGTTCGACACTAAAGAGCTCACTCCGCGGGCTCTTCATCGACCTTGATTTTGAATATCTGCTTTTCCATGTCGACAACGACCTGCTCTCCATAGGTTGCCTTGCCGCCTTTGATCGTAAATGGAACGAGCTGCGCCAGAGTTGGCCCAAAAATATGCTCCATCTCCACGACGAGGACCTTTTCAGCATTTGATTCTTTGTTTGGATTGTCAGCAGTGTAAAAAATCGCAGTGGCCCCAATCTTTCCCTTTTTGACAAGTGCTATTAGTGAGCGCCGGAGAACTGCAAGTGCCATTTCCGGCGGCATCTCTTCTGCCTGCCTGATACGAATCGCCTTTACGTTATCTCCTGTATCAGAAACCACTGCAAAAGGCTTCACACCTCCGGTCAGAACAATACGTTCTGAGAGGTTTTCAATTCCCTTCTCGTACATTCGTTCGAATTGCTTCTGAATCATCTGTTTTACTTCTTTGTCTGACTCATCAGCGCCCTGAGCAGCTACCAGAAAAGGGATACAGGCGAGAATCGCAAACAGTGCCACAAACTCCTTTCTGAGGTGTATAGGATTTTTCATCGGCAATCTCCGTTCTTTCCTCAGACACGTCAGTTATTCGCTCAAATGACGTGCCCTGATTTGTTTTTATGGTAAGAATGGTCGCTAAACTCAGTTAGAATAGCCACCGGTGTCCCGAATTGGCGGACAACAGGAACAGCCCACCATTAGAGCAGCGGCTCGGTAAACGCGACAACGCTCGTTTTGTGTTCTGTTTATCATTTTTCAAAGAATCCGGAGGAGTCTTGAACCCGGCAACCATGCGTGAACTTAATCAGGAGGCTTACCATCGCCTGCTCAGCCATGCCTGCCGGGAAGAGGATTTTGCCTATATCGGGAGTGTCGGTAACGGTCCGGCACGCGGCGTCTTGAGCGGTTTTTCCGCATGCGCACATGCCACCGAACTTCTCCACGCTCCTGTTCAAACGGATTTTTGTTCCGACCAGCTCGCTGTAAAAATGGAAAGCCTCGTCCGAAAATTCCAGATCGCACAACACGCAAATCCGGAATGCCTTTTCGGCGGATGGATTGGATTTCTTGGGTATGAGCTTGGGTATGTCAGAGAATCACGTCTCCGGGAACTCTGCCCGTCACTGGATGTACCCCTCATTTCGGCAGGATTCTACCTCTGGACGGCCAGTCATAATCGACAAACAGATCAATATTGGCTGTGGATTCATCCGGAGTGCCCGGATGCGACCCGGGCTACTCTGGAGCAGTGGTTGATCGATAGCGAGCAAGGCTCTACAAACGGGTGGGCTATGGTTTCCCGCTTCCAACCCAAGCAAACACCGGATGCCTTCAGGGAGAACGTAGAAAGGGTTCGCCAATACATTGAAGCCGGAGATTGTTACCAGGCCAATCTCTCGCAGGAATTTTCCGGAGAATTCGCGGGGGATCCCTGGCAAGCATTCCAGGCGCTTTCGGATGCCAATCCAACGCCCTACAGTGGCTTTATCCGCGCCGGAGACGCATCCATCCTCTCGGTCTCTCCCGAGCGGTTTCTCGAGATACACGACCGAACCGTCACCACCAGTCCCATCAAGGGCACCCGGCCGAGGGGTGGCACTCCGGAGAGCGATGCAGCGTTTGCAACTGAACTGGAAGAGTCCGAAAAGGACCTGGCTGAAAACCTGATGATCGTCGACCTGCTCCGCAATGATCTGGGCCTGAACGCAAAAGCTGGAAGCGTGAAAGTCGACAAGCTGTTTGCTCTTGAGTCCTACCGTAACGTTCATCACCTGGTCAGCCACATCCGCGCCGAGCTGGCAGACGGCATCACACCCATGAAGGCCCTGTTTGACGCTTTCCCGGGTGGTTCCATTACCGGAGCGCCGAAGATACGGGCGATGGAGATCATCCGGGAGCTGGAACCCCACTGGCGTGGCCCCTACTGCGGCTCGATTTTCTATCGCGGACTGGACGGCACGCTGGACAGCAATATTGCGATTCGAACCATGCTGTGCGATAGCGAGGGAACCATTCGCTGCTGGGGCGGTGGCGGTATTGTTGCAGATTCGGATCCCGAGGCTGAGTATCAGGAGACGCTCGCGAAAGTCGGGCCTTTGATGCGGTTTCTTGAAGAGTTGCTTATTGAGTAAAAGTGAACATGGGGTCAGAAGAAGGCTTTCTTCTGACCCCGGTTTCAGTCTTCCAATCAGGCGCTGTGAATAGCGCTGGCCTTGAGAAACTCCTGCCTGAGATCATCGAAGTTATGCACCGCAGGGAAATGCGGGAACTCATCGATCACGTTCTGCGGCGCATGGAACAGGATGCCGGCCTCGGCCTGCCCCAGCATGGTGGTGTCGTTGTAGGAATCACCGGCCGCAATCACACGGTAGTTCAGCAACTGGAATGCTCTCACCGACTGGCGCTTTGGATCACGCTGGCGCAGAAGGTAATTGGTAATCTGGCCGTCGTCTGCCACTTCCAGCTTGTGACAGAGCAGCGCCGGGTAACCCAGCTTCTTCATCAGGGGCATGGCGAATTCGTAGAAGGTGTCTGAAAGAATCACCACCTGGAACCGCTCACGCAGCCAATCCAGGAATTCCCGGGCGCCGGGCAGCGGGTCGAGCTCGCCGATCACTTCCTGGATCTGAGGCAACCCATAGCCGTGCTGGTCCAGCAGCTTCAGGCGCTGCTTCATCAGCACGTCGTAATCCGGAATATCGCGGGTGGTGGCCTTGAGCTCTTCAATGCCGGTCTTTTCGGCGAACGCGATCCAGATTTCCGGGATCAATACTCCTTCAAGGTCAAGGCATGCCAGTTCCACAACGATCTCCTGCTTCAATTGGTTAAGGGCGACGACGGTATGTCCGTCTGCCTCTATTCGGAGCGTATGATAAGAAAAACCGGGCGGGATTGCATCGTAGAAGTGTAAACCCTGGCTTTTACCCCGGGAATAACCATATAGATTGTCATTCCTTCAGGATATTAGGCGTTTAATGATAGCCTTTTCGTTCAGTTGGATTTCCTTGCACACCAAGATAAGGCAATGCCGGGCCATGACCGATATTCAAACCCTGCGGGAAGAGCTCGAAGGCCAGAGCCCCCGTTCGATTCTCAAAACTGCCCTGAAACAGTACGACAACATCGCTATCTCCTTCAGCGGCGCCGAAGATGTTGTGCTGATTGAAATGGCGCACAAGCTGACCGACAACCTGAAGGTTTTCACTCTGGATACGGCCCGCCTGCATCCGGAAACCTATGAGTTTGTGGAGCGGGTGCGCAAGCATTACGGCATCGAGATTGAAGTCCTGTTCCCGGATGCTCAGGAAGTTCAGGATCTGGTGAACAAGAAAGGCCTGTTCAGCTTCTACGAGGATGGGCACAGTGAATGCTGCGGCATTCGCAAGGTCAATCCCCTGCGCCGGAAGCTGGCGACGGTTGACGCCTGGATTACCGGGCAGCGCAAGGATCAGAGCCCGGGTACGCGCAATGACGTGCCGGTTGTCCAGGAGGACACTGCGTTCTCAACCGATGACAGACCCCTCGTTAAGTTCAATCCGCTGGCGAACTGGACATCAAAAGAGGTGTGGGATTACATCCGGATGTCCGAGGCGCCCTACAACAAGCTCCATGAGCAAGGCTTCGTGAGCATCGGCTGTCAGCCCTGCACTCGCCCGGTTCTCCCCGGACAGCACGAGCGAGAGGGCCGCTGGTGGTGGGAAGAGGCCACCCAGAAAGAATGTGGCCTTCATGCTGGCAACCTGATCGCCCGGGAATAACCGGGCGTCTGGACACCCTCTCTGCCCATTTAATAAGTGGGCAGTTCTATATCCTTGAATAACTCTTCGATTTCAGACCGGCTACCCTGGTGAGATACGGCTTCGTCCACCATTTCCTTGGTGAGATGGGGCGCAAACCGGTGAATAAAGTCGTACATGTAGCCCCGCAGGAAGGTGCCCTTCCGGAAGCCCAGCCGGGTTACGCTGGGTCTGAACAGTTTGCGCGCATCCAGGGCCACCAGGTCGGTATCCGTTTTGGGATCAAAAGCCATACTGGCAATAATGCCGACACCGAGCCCAAGCCGAACGTAGGTCTTGATTACGTCCGCGTCTGCGGCCGTGAAGACCACCTTTGGAGTGAGCCCTTGCGACTGGAACGCCTCATCGAGCTTTGAGCGCCCTGTGAAGCCAAACACGTAGGTAACGAGCGGGTATTCCGCCAGCTCCGGCAGCGTCAGTTCCGGGAGTTTTGCCAGGGGGTGATCCTTCGGCACGATCACGCAGCGATTCCATTTATAGCAGGGCATCATGATCAGATCGCTGAACAACTCCATGGCCTCTGTGGCGATGGCGAAGTCGACCGCCCCATTGGCCGCCATCTCGGAGATCTGCATGGGAGTACCCTGATGCATGTGCAGGGAAACGTCCGGGTACTCCTCAATGAAACCACTGATGATCGGTGGCAGCGCATACCGCGCCTGGGTGTGAGTCGTCGCAATACTCAGGTCGCCCTTGCGCTGGTTGCTGAATTCCTGGGCAATCTTCTTGATGCCCTCAACCCGTCGCAGGATCTCCCCCGCCTCCCGAATAATGATCTCGCCGCCCGGCGTGATACGGGTCAAATGCTTGCCGCTTCGTGCAAACACTTCCAGCCCCAGCTCGTCCTCAAGAAGGCGAATCTGTTTGGAGATCCCGGGCTGGGAGGTAAAGAGGCTTTGTGCGGTTGCGGACACATTCAGATCGTGATGCGCAACTTCCCAGATATAGCGCAACTGTTGTAGTTTCATTGAATCTGCTGCTCCCTGGAGACCGAAAGATCTTGTCGAAGAATACGCATAAAAATACAGGTTTTCATTCTTTTTTAATATAGGCAACTACTTTCACACAGTTTAGACCAAAATTGCATTTACGCAGCCCCTGATAAAACCCAAGCGTGGTTAAAGTGGCTTCATAGCCCTTGACTTGGTAATTACAAAGGACACAATCCCTTATGCCCTGCCTGGGCAATTCAACACTCGGTTTCCAGGGAATTCATGCTGCTCACCACCAAGTTTCTCAGACCAACGTCCGATTCGCGCGCCGTAAAGCGTGAGCGACTGAGCGACCTGCTGGAGCAGCAAAGCCCCAAACGGCTGAATCTGGTAATTGCGCCCGCCGGCTTTGGCAAGACAACCCTGGTGGCCCAGTGGTGCTCACGGGTTTCCTCACCCACGGCCTGGCTTTCCCTGGACGAACACGATGATGAACCCAGGCGATTCTGGCAGTACGTCATCGGCGCCTTCGAACAGGCCGGACTGACCGGTGCGGCGGAATTGCGGAAACAGCTGTCTCACCAATCCGATGAAACCTTTACCGAGGCCATCACCGGCCTGCTCAACATCCTGGCCCAGGATGGAAGTGAATGGGCCCTGGTGTTGGACGATTTCCACTTTATCGCAAACCCGGCGATCCACAGGCAGTTCGCCTATTTCATCGACTATCTGCCGCCAGGCATCCTGGTTACCCTGGCGTCTCGAACGGAGCCTCCCCTGCCGCTGGCACGCTGGCGCGTCCGCCGCTGGGTTCAGGACATCCATCCCGGCCTGCTGGCTTTCTCGGAAGAGGAATGCCGGCAGTTCTTCCGCGACACCATGGGCCTTGATATTGCTGAGGAAGATGTCCTCGCCATCTGCCGAAAAACCGAAGGTTGGGTGGCCGCCATGCAGCTTTCCGCGCTTTCTTCGACATTCTCCGGCAAAGATGCAGCTCAACAGGGAAGTCAGATCAGTCTGGATGAGCGCTACATCAGCGATTATGTGCTGAGCGAGGTTCTGGAACAGCAACCCCGGGATATTGCCGATTTCCTGCTTGAAACCGCCTGCTGTCCCCGGCTTTGCGCCTCCCTTTGTGACTCAATCCGTGAATCCGGCGACAGCCAGGAAATGCTCGAAACGCTTCTGAGCCAGAACCTGTTCCTGATCCCGCTGGATACCCGGAACGAGTGGTTCCGCTACCACGACCTGTTCCGGGATGCACTGCTGCTCAGGATCAGTCACACAGAGCCGGAAAAGGCAACGCGGCTCTGGCAACGCACCGTAACCTGGTTATTGGCCCATGGCCATGTTCAGGAAGCCATTGCCCAGATTGTTCGTCAGGAAGACTGGCCGTGGCTCGCTCGCGTGCTGGCCGAGCATGGCAACAATCTGATCCATGGAGGCTATCACCTCCCTGTACTGGACTGGCTCGAGGCCCTTCCACAGGATCTTATAACCGACAATCCGCAACTCCAGATGCTACGGATCTGGGGGCTGTTCTTTGCCAACCGGGTGGATACCCTGGAGCCGCTTTTATCAGCACTTGAGGATCTTCTGGACCGCCAGGTAGCCGATTCACACCCGGATGCAGAGGGGGCTCTCGGGCTACAGAGCGAAATCTCGCTGATGCGCTCATACCTGGCCCGGACCCGGAGTGATGACAAGAGCGCCGCCGACCTTACCCGCCAGGTGCTCAGGGAGATAGACCACACCCGCATTCCCCTGAAATCCGTAACCTATTACGGTTTGGGCCTGGACTACTATGGCGATGGCGAGCTAACCGAAGCCGAGGACGCGCTCCAGTCAGCCGTTCGTTACGGACAGGTCGAGCATAAACCCAGCACTGTACTCTCAAGTGGCGGTTTGCTGGCGTGGATTCAGTACAATCGCGGCGATATCGATCTGGCGCTGGAAACCTGCACCGACATCCGGCAATGGGTGGACAGGCACTATGCAGACCCCAGCCAACCACGGCTCATTTCCTGCTGGCAAAACAGCACCCTGTGTGAGATTCACCGGGAACGGAACCATCCCCAACTCGCCGCCACGCACCTGCAGCCCCTGCTCGAACATGTTGAGCGCGGCACCGAACCGGGACAACACGTGATCATTCAGTACGTTCGTGGTCACCTGGCCTTCAGCGAAGGAAGGCTCCAGGACGCGATTGAAGCCCTGGAAGACGCTTCCCAGACCGGCCGAAAGCGCCGTGAGCAGATTGTTTTCGAGCCACCTGCCAGCACTGCGCTTCTCGCCCGGTGCTATCTTGCTGCCGGTCACCCGGATAAAGCCCGCGCCTGCCTCGACGCCAGGGCCGATGCTCAGTTCACCAACCCGCTCCACCTGGAACAGAGCCGGATCAGCGAAGCCCGAGTGCTGGTGGCACTGGACCAGCCCGAACGCGCCCAGGAAATACTCAGCGCCCTGTTGAAACCCGCGGAACGCAACGCCCACAACCGTCACCTGGTTGAGATACTGCTCGTCTATGGCGAGGCCCTGGCAAAACAGGCCAGGCACAAAGAATCGGAACAGATGCTGACCCGGGCGGTAAACCTGGCCGCCGAGGCCGGATTCATGCGGCTGTTTGCCGAGGAAAGCCCGCAGCTTCGCGCCCTGCTGCTGGATCTGCCCGCGTTGCGAACCCCCGGCAGCTGGAACGCCAACGTAAGAAAGATGCTCACGGAGCAAATGGAATCGCGCCAGATGCATTCGGAAATCGGCGAAAGCCCAGCGCCCAATCCGATGGAGCAGCCAACAAACAAGGCGGCAGCACTACCCGAACCCTTAAGTCAGCGAGAGCTGGAAGTGCTGGCGTTGATCCATGAGGGCCACGCCAACAAGGAAATTGCAGCCAAATTGAAGGTCGCACCGGCTACCGTAAAGGCGCACATCCGCAACCTTTACGGCAAGCTGGGCGTCGGCCGCAGGACCGAGGCACTGGCCCGGGCCCGGGACCTGGGGCTGCTGGAAGGCTGATATCGGACTATCCGGAAACGTGACGCGCGTCACATTTTATGCGAGCAATCTAAGCCCGCTACGCCCTTTGGACGATCCGTCTACGCCCTCTAATCCCCTATTATTAACCCAACGGTGAGGGAAACCTCACCAGGAATTCTGAAACTTCAGGCCTTCAGATTTCTTGTTCCGCGTTGTTTCGACGCCCGGGTTCGAAAGAACCCATTTGATGAGAGCCAACCCTCACGGGCTGGCTCTTTTTTTATGGCTCAATGATCGGTGGCTGGAGTTCAGCGTTCGATAATCCGACGGAACGGCGGCAAGGCATCCAGCAACAGCTGTCCGTAGCGCCGGGTAATGATCCGCCGATCCAGAATGGTCACCCTGCCGGTGTCCTGCTCGGTTCGAAGCAGCCGCCCCACCGCCTGAACCAGCTTGATTGACGCATCCGGCACCGTGATCTCCATGAAAGGGTTGCCGCCCCGCTGGCTCACCCACTCTGCCAGGCTCGCTTCAATGGGGTCGTCCGGGACCGAGAACGGCAAACGGGTAATCACAACGTGGTGCAGGTATTTTCCGGGCAGGTCGATGCCTTCGGCAAAGCTGGCAACGCCAAACAGGACACTGGGCCGCCCCTCATCCACCCGGCTGCAATGCTGGCGAAGTACCTCACCCTTGGCCATATCGTCCTGAGTGATAATCAAATCTGGGTATTCCGGCGCCAGTGCGTCCCGGACCTGCTGCATCTGGCGGCGAGAAGTGAACAACACCAGGGTCGCTTTTTCGCCCGCCCACAGGTCTGGCAGTCGTTTGATCAGTTCATCAGCGAAACCGTCATCCGTGGGCATGGCCGACATCGCCGGCACCTCTACCGTCGCCATATCCCCATACCGGAAAGAACTGGGCACAACGAGGAACCGGCTGTCCTGGGGTAACCCCGCCCGGGCATTCAAGCGATCAAACCGTCCCAGTGCGGTCAGTGTGGCACTGGTAAGAACGGCCCCGTAGGCCCGGGACCAGAGCCTGGAGTACAACAGGTTGTCTGCCAATACCGGCGAACTGTACAGGGTGATGTCTTCCGCATGATCCCAGCGCTGACGCACCGCCCAGCGGGCTGGTGGCGGGCTTTTCTGGGTTTTTGGCCTGGCCTCGGCTTGCTCACCCTCGTCGGGGTCAGCCTCTGCTTCGCTGCGGGGTTTAGCGCCGCCCTGCTCGCACCAGGCCGTCCAAAGCCGCAGCTGATCCTCGGCCCGGGCGTGAAACGAACCAATCACCGGATACCAGGCTTCAGCGGTTTCCCTGTCAATCTCATGTTCCTTACGCTCGTCGAAGGCGCCCTGCAGTTCATCTGCCAGAACGCCAAGCTGACGGACCATATTCGCGGTCGCAATGCGGCTCTCTGCTGCCAGATCCGCCATGGCTTCTGGCAACTCTCCCTCCGGATAGCGCCATTGGGCCGTACGGCGCTCCTCGTTGAACTCCCAGCCCGTATTCTGCTCCGCTTCCTCGTAGACCCGGTTCAGCACCAGATCCACTTCCCTTGAGGCGGAACTGATCCGATCCAGCGACTTCGCGGCCTGGGTACCGGCCGCCAGGTAGGGCTGCATTTTGACCAGAGCCTGGGACAGCTGTTTCAGCCACTGCCGCGTGGCGTTCAGGGGAAGCGACGCGGCAAAGTGATTCAACGCCTTGTCCGGAAGATGGTGGGCCTCATCGAAAATATAGAGGGCGTTCTCCGGCTCCGGCAGTATCGCCCCGCCGCCCAGCGCCAGGTCCGCGAGCACCAGATCGTGGTTGGCTACCACAATATCCGCATCGTCGAGTTCTTTGCGGGCATCGAAAAAGGCACAACTGTCGAAGTAGCTGCAGTGGCGATTGGTGCACTGGCGATGGTCCGTGGTCACCTGTCGCCAGACATCGTCCGGGATCTGCTCCGGCCAGTGGTCACGATCACCATCCCATTCCCTGGAACCATAGCTGGCCAGCATCTCCTCAAAGAATGCCCGGGTACCGGGCTCTTCATTTTTCGGGCCATCCAGCAAGAACAGGGGCATGGTGTCACTGTCGGTATTGCCCTCATCGTGCAGGCGGGCTTCCAGCCGCGACATGCACAGGTAGCGACCCCGGCCTTTGGCCAGCGTCCAGTTGAAATCCATCTTGCTGTGCTTCTTCAGATCGGGGAGGTCCTTGAGCACGATCTGGTCCTGAAGGGCTACAGTTGCCGTGGAAATGACCAGGGTTTTGCCCAGGGCTTTTGCCACCGGTATCGCAGCGATCAGATAAGCCAGGGTCTTACCCGTCCCGGTCCCCGCCTCCACTACACAGGCCGAGGCCGGAGACGTTCGCTGGCCATCGTTTTCTGTGATGTCGCCCATGTACTTGGCAATTTCAGCAATCATCAGACGCTGGCCATAGCGGGCCCGAATGTCTTTGCCGGCCAGCACATCGCGATAACCTTGCTGGATGGATTGCTTGATCTCGTCAGTCAGTGCCATCAGCGGGGGCTCACCCAGTCCCGCACAACCCCAACCCGGAAGCGCCGCCCGTCACGGCTGAGCACGACGCCCTCTTCGGTGATGTCGTCCACCCGCAGGCCCTCAAAGGAGTCGCCCACTCTCAGGTAGGTGTTGTTGATCATCACCCGGCGGGATGCAGGAGACGAAGAGTATATGTGGCTGTTAAAGGTCAAATCGGGAACGCTCTTCTGGAATGAAAGCGGCAACTCTACCAGATGAGGGACTCTGCCTGCCTGCTCCTGTTCAACAACCGGGACCGCGGTTTCGGATATTGCGGATGAGGGCACGATAACCGTCGCCCGCTCCCTGGTCTCTGCTACCGGAGGTTCCGAAGCAGTGGGCGGAGAAGCTGCCTCGGAAGGATCGGTCTCCGGAATAGCGCCGGTTTCCGCGACTGCATCTTCGACTACCGGATCTGGTTCCGTTGGAGGCATCACGGGCGCGGGTTCAGGAACATTGCCGGCCCTATCCGACGCCTCGGACACCTCGGTTTGCACTCCGGAACTCCAGGGCAGCGGTGTTCCCGGCCAGAACACGAAGGCCAGGACTCCCGCGTTGAGCATCAATGCCAGTGCTACCCACAGCGCCGCAGAGCCCCGCTTTTTCTTCGGCCGATGAATCAACTGCACCTGCTGGCCAAGGTCCGGAACGCGACCCTGCCGCCGCTCGGTTTCGGATTTTCGCAATGCGTCAAGAATGTAAGACATGGTTACTCTCGACCTTCCGACTGCAGGGGCTTGAGGCGGGGAATGGAGGCCTCCAGGTCGTTGTTGATCTGGATGATGGTCATCGCGCCGGCAATGCCATCCACAGTGAGGCCCCGCAAGGCCTGATACCAGCGAATCTGCTCTTCGGCCTCCATACGTTTGACGCGGTCGCTCTCTGCCCGGGAACCGGCGTGCTTGTCTGCCAGGTCCATCATTCGTGCGCCAATCCAGAGTTGCTCACCGCCACCGTTGCCGTAGAAACCGTCTCCGGTCAGGTATTCCGGCAGGCGCCATAGTACCCGATACTCACCAAACCAGTGGCGCTCAATACTGGCAAAGGAAACCGTCTGATTGCCAGACGGCAAGGCCACCTCTGCCGTATCGCTATTGAGATGGCGGAGAACGACAAACCCCGTATTGCCGGCCTCATCCTGCAGCTGAAGCATCGCCGGGCGATCAAGAAACTCCAGGCTTCTGCGGCTACCCTGCCGACTCAGACATCCCAGTCCCTGTCCGCTGGCCCAGTCACAGGCTACAGGAGCGGCAGCAGGTTGGTAGTCCCGCCCCCAGATTCCGAAAAGCACCTGGAACGCCGAGACTGAATCCAGCAATTGATCCGGTACGGCCAGTTCGCCGGCTACTGAAGGCTCTTCAGGCAAGGGTTCTGACGTTTCCCCGGCCTCTACCAATGGCGGCTCCTCCGCCCTTTCAACCGCCCCCACCAGGGGCTCAGCCAATGATTGGCCGGTAGAAGCTGATTCGCCAGGAGTCCACCGGTCGAACAACCAGGCGGTGCCGATGATAGCCACCAGAATCGAGGCGGCAACAACCAGGTACTGGGATCTGTCAGGTGACCGGCCTGTACGTGAGGGCGCAGGACCAATCGAATGCCCGCGCACTTCCTTTGCCGCGTGGCGGATATGATCAGTGGTGATTTCATGCTCGCCTTCGGCATAGGCGCCCAACAAGGCCCGGTCACTGATCAGGTTGATCAGGCGGGGGATACCGTGGCTTTCGCGATAGAGACGATTAACTGCCCGCTGCGAGAAAATATCGCCTCGCATTCCGGCCACGCTGAGGCGGTAACGCAAATACGCAGGCAGCTCTTCCTTGCCAATGGCATCCAGGTGGTAGCGTGCGGTAACCCTCTGATTGAGCTGACGCAACTCCGGGAGCGCCAGCATCTCCTGCAATTCGGGCTGCCCGAGCAGGACGATCTGAAGCAGTTTCTTCTCTGCCGTCTCCAGGTTGGTCAGTAGCCGGAGCTGTTCCAGCACCTCTGCAGACAGGTTCTGGGCCTCATCGATCATCAGTACTTTGTGGCGCCCGGCCGCATGAGCCTTGAGCAGATCCTGGTTAATCAGGTCCACCAGCTCCTTTATCGTGGCGCTGATCTCGTGGGGGATCTCCAGTTCATCGCAGATGGAGGACAGCAACTCCCGCGCAGAGAGCCTGGGGTTCAGGATCAACGCGATATCCACATTATCCGGCACGTTCTCGATAAAACAGCGGGAAACCGTCGTTTTCCCGGTTCCCACTTCACCGGTTATCACGATGAAGCCGCCCTGCCCCTGAACCCCATACATCAGGTGCGCCAGCGCCTCCTTGTGGCGATCGCTCAGATACAGGTAACGGGGGTCGGGGGCAATGGAAAACGGCGGTTCGCGAAAGCCGAAGAAGTCGTAATACATATCAGGACGTACCGGAATCCGCGTTACTGATCAGCCTGAGCTCGGCGGTGCGCCGGTTCTGTTGCTTGAGCCGGCGCACACACCGCTCAAGGGTTTTCGAGATTCGTGCATGGGAACGGATCATGGAGATTTTCGGCCAGGTAGCGCGTTCGCCGGCCAGTATCATCTGCCGCACATAGGCCGGATCGGGGTTCGCCAACATCCTGCTGTAGTCCTTGATCGAATAGGAAGGCGCAATGGTGACGTCTCCGGAATACCGCTGTGCCATGATGGTGTACAACTGACCGGACATCTGCCGCAGAAGTTCCGGCCTGACCCGTTTGCGCAGGTAATCAAACACCCCCTGGCCATGAAACTGGATTTCCGATTTCAGCAAGTGCATGGGCAGGTTGCCGAGGGACAACTTTTCATCCCTTCCCCGCTGGCTCAGGAAGGGCACCACATGGGGGTTGGTCTGGCTCACAATGGTGTAATTCACATCGTACAGGTGCATTAGCCGCTCAATGGGCAGATCGCTCACCACGGAACCATCAACAAAGCGCAGTCGGGGCATGTAAGGCAGTGTATTGCCCTGTATGTCTTTCTTCATCAGGGTAACCGGCGGAAAGATGCCGGGCACCGCGGCGCTGGCCAGAACCGCACTCCAGACCATCAGGTACGGAGACGTATATCCGGATAGCAACCGAGCCTTCTGGTGAGCCTGCACCGGGGAAACACTCACGTTGATCGAACGGCCGGTACGCTGGTAGGCGTCTTCAAAGGTGTATTCACCGATGTTGCCGCGCAGGCAGTTGCGTAGTTCTTCCTGATCCATGAGCCCATCCCCACGCATTGCGCTGAGCAGGCCACGCCACTTCCAGGCTTTCAGATTGTGGTTTTCCGGCACCAGCATTTCAGGGATTTCCGCGTCGGTGTGAACACCGAGAATACCCGCGATGATGGCACCGATGCTTGAGCCGGCGATAACCTGAGGCAGGAGTCCTTTTTCCCAGAGCGCCTTGATCACGCCGAAGTGAAAAATACCAAGTGTGGCCCCGCCACTGAGCAACAATGCTGGCCGGCCATAGCTCGTGAGGGTATCGCGGAAGAACTGGAGTTTGTCTGCAACCGAAAAGTTGGGCACCGGTTGATCGCAGAGATAGTCCAGCGCCTCACAAACCTGGGTGATGTATTCTTCGATCAGATGCTTGGTGCCAACCCGCGACCGAGTATACAGTGCCGGGTTGCCCATATTACCCAGATCGTGGTGCAACCCCTCCCGCAGTGCGCGCTTCAGACGTTCTACATCGTTCTGCTGCCGATACTGTTTGAGGTTGCTCAGGCGGTCGTAAATCAGTTCATAGTGGTAGAGATCGGAGGCGAAATCCTCCTTCCACTCGGCGCTACCTTCCAGAAAATCCAGTTCCAGCGCAGCAGCCTTCCAGACTTCGTAGTTCGGCGCCTCGGCAAGCATCTTCCGGAATTTGGCTATTCTTGGATCCTTCAGCACCGCTGACCTCCTATCAATCCGGATGATGCTCAGAAATCCTCGAGCATCAGATCCTCATCGTCACCGCTGGCAAACGGATCGTTAACCACTTTCCCGTCATTAATCAGGAACTCCCGACGCTGCAGGAAAGCATTTCGGACAAATACATAGCTGTCGCCAGAGATAAAGCTCTCCGCGGGAATCAAGTCTGCCCGCCGGTCAACAATCTGCAGTCCCCGGGCATAGTATACTTCCGGGCTGTCCACCTCATCCCACGCTGAAGGTAGCGCAAAGCCGTCGGTCAAAAAACCGGTAAAGTGCCTGGGCGTGGAAGGGCCGAGAAAAGGTAGCATCAGATAAGGTCCGGAGCCGGCGCCCCAGTAGCCCAGCGTCTGGCCGAAATCTTCGGGGCGCTCCGGAAGATCAAAAGCGGTTGCCACATCGATCAGGCCACCCAGCCCAAAGGTGGTGTTGTATGTGAAGCGGCCGACGGCCACCACAGCTGACTCCCCCTTCAACTGCAATATACTGTTGGTGAAGTTCCTGAGCTCCGTCAGGTTGTTGAAGAAATTGGTAATGCCACGGTCCACAATGTTCGGAGTAAACGTCCGGTAGGCCTGCGCCACCGGCTTCAGGAACCACCGATCAATGGTCTCGTTGAAGGTGAACACCTTGCGGTTCCAGCTTTCCCAGGGGTCCTTGGGATCAACAGGAACAGACCCTTCGGGCGCCGGTTCCTGCATATTCTGGGCAACAGCCTGACCCGCTGGAACGAATACAGCCAGGGGAACGAATACAGCCAGGGACAGCAACATGGTG
Organism: uncultured Marinobacter sp.; assembly: GCF_913055835.1. Taxonomy (GTDB): domain Bacteria; phylum Pseudomonadota; class Gammaproteobacteria; order Pseudomonadales; family Oleiphilaceae; genus Marinobacter. Next base: position 165,936 of record NZ_CAJXKQ010000003.1, read on the forward strand.
AGCGTAATCAACCGGCGCCGGATAAAAATGTGTTTCATCATCTGCTCTTGGGTTGTGTAATTTGTTTCAATTCGTCGAGAATACCGGCGCTATTTTTTATTATTAAACCGTTGTTCCGGAGAAACCGATGTCAGTACCGGGAAATCTTGTAAACACGATTACCATGCCGCTCCGCTGGGGAGACATGGATGCATACGGCCACGCCAATAATACAGTCTACTTCCGATTCTTTGAGGAAGCGCGCATTGTCTGGCTGGCTTCACTGGAGCTTGGCGGCCCCGAAGAGCCGACCGGCCCCGTTATTATAAAGACCAGTGCCACCTTTCTAAAGGAATTGAACCACCCGGCAACCGTTGAGGTGAAAACATACGCTGACAAGGCGGGTAAAACCAGCCTCGACACCTACCATTTGCTGACAGATGTCGATACCGGTGCTGTCTATGCGGAAGGCTATGCGAAAATCGTATGGTTCGACCGAAAAACGCGCTCATCGGCCCCGCTGCCAGACACCCTCAGAGCGCTGGCAACAACCTGATCCGAAGTGCGCCTATCGGCGGCGTACCACCACGCTGCCGATGGAATAACCTGCCCCGAACGAACAGATCACCCCGAGATCACCACTGACAAGATCCTCCTTGTGCTTGTGGAACGCGATAATCGAACCGGCGGAGCTGGTGTTGGCATATTCATCCAGAATTACCGGCGCCTCCTCCTCGGTCGCATCCCGCCCCAGCACCTTACGGGCAATCAGCTGGTTCATATTAAGATTGGCCTGGTGAAGCCACATGCGGCGGAGATCATCCGGCGTCAGAGACAGGCTTTGCAGCTGTTTCTGAATCGTCTCGGCAACCAGAGGTGACACTTCCTTGAACACCTTCCGGCCCTGCTGCACGAAGAGCTTGTCCGGTTTACCGACCCCGGAGTCGTCAGCACGGTTCAGAAACCCGAAGTTGTTCCGGATGTTATTCGAGAACTTGGTTTTCAGGCTTGTCCCGAGAATCTCGAAACCCTGGCCCTCAGTAGTATCTTCTTCGCGCTCAACCAATATGGCCGTGCAGGCGTCGCCAAAGATGAAATGGCTGTCCCGGTCACGGAAGTTCAGGTGGCCCGAACAAATCTCCGGGCTGACCACCAGAACAGAACGGGCGCTGCCATTCTCGACGGAATTGACCGCTGCCTGAAGGCCGAACGTGGCCGAGCTGCAGGCCACATTCATATCATAGGCGAAGCCGTCAATTCCCAGGGCATCCTGAACCTCGATAGAGACGGCCGGATAAGCTCGCTGGAGGTTGGAACAGGCAACGATCACCGCATCGACATCCTGTGCCGACTTGCCTGCCTGCTCAAGGGCCTCGCGGCAGGCTGTAACGGCCATATCGCATTGCACCGAGGGCTCTTCGTTGCTGCGATCGGGAATGTAGGGCTTCATGCGTTTGGGATCGAGAATGCCGTCCTTGTCGATCACGTGGCGACGCTTGATACCGGATGCTTTCTCGATAAACGAGGAAGACGATGGCTGCAGCGGCGTCACATCGCCGCTGGCGATGGCGTCTGCATTCTCGGCGTTGAACAGTTCAACATACTGATTGAAAGCTTCAACCAGTTCGTCATTATCAATGGTTGCTGGCGGTGTGTAGAGACCGGTCCCGCTAATAACGGCTTTAATCACGCTAACCCCACGTCATGATTGTGAAAACGGGATGATTGGCGTCCCGTCTGATTCGTTCGTTGACCTACTGCCAGAAATACTAACACAGTATCGGGGTTTTGCCCGTCGGCTATCAGTCAGCAGCACCGGATTGGTGCACACCCGTTTCCTCAGACTCTGGTTTTTTCCCACTGCCGGTCCAGACGTTTCACCGACACGGTCATCACCGTGCCAAGTTGCTGGGCAAAGAACGATACCCGGAACTCCTCCAGCATCCAGCGGTACAACACCAGTTCAGGATCCCGCACTCCCTGCCGCTGTTGTTCGTCCCGTTTGACCGCGTATCGGGACCACAGCGGTTCAATGGTATGAAGAAACTCTCTCTCCCTGCCCATTTCGCGTGGCATTTTTTCTAGACGAATCAAGGCGGCCTCGAAGTAACGGCCGAACTCAGCCAGCCACTCAGGCGGCGTTTCCACCAGAAACCCGGGGTACACCAGGTTCTGCAGCTGAAACTTGAGATCGGCCATGCTGTTGGCGAGCGCCAGGTTGATTTTGCCCTTCAACTGCTTTGCCACTTTCTGATAACCAGACATGGCCTGGTACAACCGCTCGTCTGCCTGCTCCAGCGCCGGAATGAAATCCCCACGGTGAGCGTCAAACACCCGGTCAAAGTCCTCCGAAGTCCTAGGAAAGCTCTCTGATAAAAAGTGCTGCATGGCTGTCGCCAACAAAAGATCGTCCAGCAACACTTTCGATTGCCCTACCGGAGCGAACATCAGTGCAGATTGCTTGAAACGGGGCAGTTTTCGCTCGAGATCATCAAGCGTCCTGCCGAACCTGTTCAGAATCAGACGGGCAATAGCCCTCCGGGTGGTATCTTCAGCGGTCAGCGGGTCCAGACAGCGAATCTGGCGCACGTGCTTGCCCATGTCCTCCAGCGCCGGGTACACGGTCACCTGCATGCCACCCTTCTCTGTCTGGACCTGTTCGGGCAATTTTCCGAACCGCCACTCTGTGTACTCGGCACTCGGCTCCGCCGACGAGTCATCCCTTGTCGCCGACTCAAGCGCCTGCTCGGCCTGCCCCTCAAGCTGGTGTTGCAGGTCAGCCGTGTCGCGACTCTCGGCAATAGTGCGCCCGCTGTCACCCATGACCCGCAGGTTCATTCGAAGATGCTTTGGCAATTCCGAGTCGGACCAGGCCTCGGGATCAATTTGCACGCCGGTCATCCGGCGCAACTGCTCGCCCAGCTGGAGCGTTAATGGCTCGTTGGAAGGCTGAAGATTCTCCAGGGCCGCATCAACGAAATCCGGTACCGGTACGAAGTTCCGTCGCAACGCCTTGGGCAGGGACTTTACCAGGGCAATGCACTTTTCCCGCAACAGCCCCGGTACCAGCCATTCCAGCCGACGGGACGGAATCTGTTTAAGAGCCATCAGCGGAACCTGAAGCGTGACACCATCCTTTTCACTGGTGGGTTCGAACTCGTAACTCAGCGGGTAACGCACGCCCTGCCATTCGAGAAAGTCGGGGTACAGGTCGGCGGCCTGGGAATCCACCGGCCGTTGCAGAATGTCCGCTTCGGTCAGCTCCAGTTCTTTCAACTGCTCAACGGAGAGCGCCTTCCACCAGGTCTCGAAATGCCGGCCACTGATGATGTCTGCAGGCAGGCGTTCATCGTAGAAGGCTACCAGCACTTCATCGTCAACCAGCAGATCCCGGCGGCGGGTCTTTTTCTCAAGGTTCTCAACCGTGTCGAGCATCTCCCGGTTACGGGCAATAAACGGCGCCCTGGACCGGTAATCGCCCTCTACCAGCGCACGGCGAATAAACAAATTACGGCATTCCGCCGGATCCACCTTGGCGTAGGGAATCCGGCGCTTGGCAACAATGTCCAGACCGTACAGGGTGACCTTCTCATAACCCATCACCTGGGCCCGCTTCTGCTCCCAGTGAGGCTCAAAATAGTGATGCTTGACAATATGACCGGCCAGCGGCTCAATCCACTCCGGTTGAATGGAGGCCACCACCCGGGCAAATACCCGACTGGTTTCCACAATTTCGGTGGCCACGATCCACTTTGGGCCAGTCTTTGCCACCTTGGAGCCGGGAAAGATCAGCACCTTCCGGTTTCGCGTTGCCAGGTATTCCTTCTTCTCCACTTTCACCGCCACCTGGCCCAGGAGTCCGGCCAGTATCGCCTTGTGCAGGGCCTCGTAACTGGCGGCATCCCTGTTGACCGGCAGCTTCTGCTCCCGGCAGATGAGAGTGAGCTGGCGATGGATATCCCGCCATTCCCGCATTCGCATCCAACTCAGAAAGCTCTTCTGACAGACCTTCTTGAGCTGATTCTGGGACAGTTCCTGGCGCTGTTCTTCGTAGAAGTTCCAGATGTTCAACAGGGTGACGAAATCCGATTCCTTGTCATTGAACGGCGCATGGGCCTGATCCGCGGCCTGTTGTTTGTCCTGGGGGCGTTCCCGTGGGTCCTGGATACTCAGCCCGGCAATGATCACCAGGGTTTCTGACAGACTGCCAAGCTCCGCGGCCGTGACCAGCATTCTGGCCAGGCGCGGATCAAGAGGCAGCCGGGCCATGGTTCGACCAAGGCGGGTAACCCGGCGCTTTTCGTCCACGGCACCCAACTCTTCCAGAAGTTTGTAGCCATCGTTGACCTGGCGCTTGTCCGGCGCTTCGAGGAACGGAAACTGGCGGATTTCGCCAAGCCCCGACGTGGCCATTTGCAGAATGACGGAGGCCAGGTTGGTACGCAGAATTTCCGGATCGGTGTATTCCGGGCGGTTGATGAAATCTGTCTCATCGTACAGGCGGAAACAGATACCCGGCGCTACCCGGCCACACCGGCCTGCCCTCTGGTTGGCGCTGGCCTGGGAGATGGGCTCCACCGGCAACCGCTGGATCTTCGAGCGCACACTGTAGCGGCTGATCCGGGCAACGCCGGTATCGATCACATAACGGATACCCGGAACCGTCAGCGACGTTTCCGCCACGTTGGTGGAGAGCACGATCCGTCGCCCCTTGTGGGACTGGAACACCCTGTTCTGCTCGGCATTGCTCAGCCGGGAATACAGTGGCAACACTTCAGTGTGCCGCAGGTCCACATGGCGCAAAAACTTGCTGAGATTGCGGATCTCCCGCTCCCCGGGCAGGAACACCAGAACGTCGCCCGGTGGCTGCTTCTGACTCCGCTCATGCTGTTCGATTTCATCAAGGGCACCCAGCACACCATCCGTCCAGCCCTGGTCCCGATCATCCTCATCGCCGGTCAGCGGCCGGTAGCGCACATCCACCGGATAGGTACGGCCACTCACCTCAATCACCGGTGCCTTGTCGAAGAACTCACTGAATCGCTCAACCTCAATGGTCGCCGAGGTGATGATCACCTTCAGATCGGGACGCTTGGGCAGCAGCTGGCGCAGGTAACCGAGCAGGAAATCGATATTCAGACTGCGCTCGTGGGCCTCGTCGATGATGATTGTGTCATAGCGATCCAGAAACCGGTCGTGCTGAACCTCCGCCAGCAGGATGCCGTCGGTCATCACCTTTACCCGGGACTGCTCGGAGGTGTTGTCGGTGAAGCGAACCTGATACCCGATCTGCTGGCCGGTCTGCTCACCGATTTCCTCGGCAATGCGGGCTGCAACGCTACGCGCCGCGATGCGCCGGGGCTGGGTATGACCAATCAGGCCACGGATCCCCCGGCCGCTGTTCATGCAGATCTTGGGAATTTGCGTGGTTTTACCGGAACCGGTTTCCCCGGCAATGATTACCACCTGATGGTTTTCGATGGCCTCACGAATGTCGTCCACCCGCTCGGACACCGGCAATCCCTCGGGAAAGCTTGCCGGTTTGTGCAGGGCGTGGCGTTGCTGAACCTTTTCCAGGCCACGCTCCAGCCACCTGGCCATTTTCTCCAGGTCTTTCTGGCCCGGCTTGCCCTTGGTGCGGGCAACGGTTTTTACAATGCGGGCGGCTTCCTGCTGGTTGCAGGCGTCCAGCTGCTCCATCATGGCCTTAACGGCAGCCTCGCCGTCCGGCTTCGGTTTGGGTGTTCTGGAAGTAGAAGAAACAGTGTCTGTCATTTAATTGCCGGAATAGCGCTCACTCGGAATCGAATGGGCGACAGTCTATCGGGAAAGTCGATCGCTTAAAAACGGAAAAACCCCGCCGAAGCAGGGTTCTCCTTGAACAACTATCGGAAAGGCTTACTTGTTGTTCGCCTCGTCACGAAGTTCACGGCGCAGGATCTTGCCCACGTTAGTCTTGGGCAGTTCGTCACGGAACTCGAATTGCTTGGGCACTTTGTAAGCGGTGAGCCGCTCACGACAGAATTCCTTGAGCTCGTTTTCTGTCACACCTTCAGCCGTGGGTACCAGGTAAACCTTGACCGCCTCACCGCTCTTGGCATCAGGCACACCAACGGCGGCACACTCAACAACCTTCGGATGGCTGCTGACCACATCCTCAATCTCGTTCGGGAACACATTGAAGCCCGAGACAATAATCATGTCTTTCTTGCGATCAACAATGCGGATGTAGCCGTCTTCCTGAATCAGGGCGATATCGCCGGTGCGCAGGTACCCATCCTCGGTGAAGGATTTCTGGGTATCCTCCGGGCGCTGCCAGTAGCCGCGCATAACCTGCGGGCCTTTCACGCATAGTTCACCGGGCTCGCCAAGAGGCGTCTCATTGCCCTCTTCGTCAATGGTTTTGACCTGCGTGGACGGAATCGGAAGGCCGATGGTGCCGATCTGAATGGCGCTGTGCGGATTGAAGGTCACCACCGGTGAGGTTTCAGTCATGCCGAAGCCTTCGCAAATCTCACAACCGGTCACCCGCTCCCACATTTTTGCGGTGTCACTGGTCAGCGCCATGCCGCCTGAGGAAGTCAGTTTCAGGCTGCTGAAGTCCAGATCCTGGAACTCTTCGTTGTTGCAAAGCGCAACAAACAACGTGTTCAGACCGAGGAACGCGGTGAACTTGTGGTTCTTCAGCTCTTTCACAAACCCCGGGATGTCACGCGGGTTCGGAATCAACACGTTGTGGGCGCCCGCCTCGAGCATGATCCCGCAGTTCAGCGTAAAGGAATAAATATGGTAAAGCGGCAGCGGCGCAATCACCACTTCCTGCCCTTCTACCACCATGTCTTCCATCATCGGACGGGTCTGCAGCAGGTTGGCAACCAGGTTACCGTGGGTCAGCATTGCGCCTTTTGCCACACCGGTGGTACCACCGGTGTACTGGAGCACCGCAATGTCGTCCTGCTTGCACTCGACCGGAGTGAATGTCTCACGGGCGCCGGCGCTCAGGACAGCCGGGAGTTTGTGCGCCTGCGGCAGATTGAACGGCGGCACCATTTTCTTGACGTGCTTGACCACGGCATTCATCAGGGTGCGCTTGATCGGCGAGTGCATATCCGCGATTTCGGTAACAATCACGTGCTCGATGCCGGTATGTGGCAGCACCTTCTCGGCGTTCTCGGCCATGTTGGCCAGAACAACCAGGGCCTTGGCACCGGAATCATTGAACTGGTGCTCCATTTCCCGAGTGGTGTACAGGGGGTTGGTATTCACCACAATCATGCCCGCACGCATGGCGCCGAACACAACCACCGGGTATTGGCTGACGTTAGGCATTTGCACAGCAATACGGTCGCCAGGTTTCAAATCTGTCTTGTTCTGGAGCCAGGCCGCGAAATTACGGCTCTGGGTGTCGAGGTCACGGTAAGTGAGCGTTGCGCCAACAGCACTGAATGCAGGACGGTCGGCAAACTTTTTGACCGACTGTTCGAATACATCCACCATGCTTTTGTACTTGTTCAGGTCCACCTCGCGGGGTACGCCTGCGGGGTATTTATCCTGATAGAACTGCTCAAAATCCATCACCATCTCCTGTTTGGCGCTTTTGATTGTAATGATTTACCGATGTCAGGTTGCTCAAAAAATCAACCCTACAAAAGTATCAGCCTCAAAAAAGTGGGGAGAGAATAGCAGTTTTGTAACCGATGAGGTAGTTTTCGAGACTCTGTCCCGAACACCTGTACTCAAATGCCAACAGCACGGAGCATGCGATGAGCGATACCCTTGATACCCTGGAAAATATCACCTACGACGAGCTAAATGAGGGTGACACCGCCACGTTTACGCGCACCCTTACCGAGGATGAGCTGGTGCTGTTTGCCGCGGTTTCCGGTGATGTAAACCCGGTACACCTGGACTCCGAATTTGCAGCCGGCTCCATGTTCAAGGAACGGATTGCCCATGGTATGTGGAGCGGTTCCCTGATCTCGGCAGCGCTGGCGACGGTAATGCCTGGTCCTGGCACCATTTACCTGGAGCAGAGCCTGTCTTTCAAGCGGCCGGTGAAGCTGGACGACACGCTCACCGTGAAGCTGAAAGTCCTCAGGAAAGAACCGAAAGGCCGGGTCGTGGTCGAATGCGACGTTCGCAACCAGAACGATCAGCAGGTTGTCATCGGGGAAGCGAAGGTAATCGCGCCATCGGAGAAAGTGTCTCTGCACAAGCCCCGCTTGCCCAAGATCACGATCGAAAGCTGAGAGCACTCACCGGGCAGTTGTTACTGACGGCCCGGTGAGCCCGTTCACCCGGGCAGGAAATCAATCGGGAATCGAACCTTGCGGGCTTCAACCTTATCAGCCCCAAAGTTGAACAAACGTACCCGCATGGCAATCCGCTGCTCGAGCTTGGGATGCTCAAGCTCCGAGCTGACCACCTCACAGGCGGAGACTGAGCCATCAGGCTCGATCACCAGTTCCAGCAAAACCTTGCCCTCCAGGGTCGGGTCCTGCCGCAGTTCCCGGCGGTACATGGAGTAGAGCGCCGTCTTCTGGGCATCGAAGACTTTCCGGATATTGCTCATTGCCCGCTCGCCAACCGATGGCTCAGCCTTTGCCGGTTTGGCGGCCACTCGGGATTCCTCCACCGGGGCGTCAACCGTTTTCACCTCGTGCCCGGCCACGGCTACGTTGGTCTCCGGGGCGGCAGAGTCTTCAACCCCACCACTGCCACTCAAGACCTGCTCAGTCTTATCGGGCGATCTGGTTTGCTCGGCTGCGTTTGTCTGAGTATTGACCGCAAACTCCCTCTCTAGCGTGGGCTCGGGAGACCTGAGTGAAGCGAGCTTGTCTCTCATCGCCAGCAAACCGGAGCGGGACGCCTTCTCTCTAGCTTGCTCGGCGGTCTGTTTCGGCTTCGGCTCGGATACGGCCTGAGGCCTGGATTCCGGTTTCGGGGCAGGCACAGGATCTGGCTCAACCTTGGCCACCTCCGGTTCCGGCTGCTCTGGTTTCTCCTTCACCACTTCTGGTTCGGGCTCGGGTTCAGGTTCCGGCTGGACCGGCTCCGGTGGCACCACCGGTTCTGGCTTCTCCACCAGGCGCGCCAGCCGGGGAGGAACCTTCTCGGCCTCGCTGCGCTCAATCTCCGGCACTTCCAGCATAGGAACCAGGAATGCCGGTGGCAGAAACAGCGCCAGCATCACCACCAGGATTACCGTGAATCTTCGACGCTCGCCGAGATCACGGCTCCATGGCAGGCCCGAACCAGCCAAAGGGGAATTTACGTCATCAGCCATTGCGGACCTCCCCTTCCACAGCCAGCCGCACCTGTCGATATTGTTCATCCACACAGGTCTGCATCACCTTGCGAAGCAACCGGTAATCGGTATCCCGCCCGGCCATAATGGTCACCTCAAGCCCCTCTTCCGGGATTTCGGACCAGCGATTGCGGCGCCAGGAAAGCTCTTCCGAAAGACCGGCGATGTAGGTGTCACCGCTCTCGATACCCTCCAGTCTTGCCACTTCGCTACCCTGGACCAGAATAGCGTTGCCTGTTACCTGAACGGTCAGGCTCTCAACAGCCTCCTGTTGCGCCGTCGACTTCGGCAGTGGCACGTCTGCGGTGTTCTGCATCACTTTTACATCCGAGGAATTCACCATCAGGAAAAAAACCAGGATGGTGAAGATGTCCATCAGCGACACCAGGTTCAGGCCCCCGGGCTTGTGCATCCGACCGTAATGCCGACGAATTCTTTTCGCCTTACGGGACGTCTTCATGCCCCCTCCCCTGATTCGGCACTGGCGTTTGCCGCAAGCTGTCTGTCCTCGGGCGCATCCATCAGCGAGACATCAGGAAACAGCTCGCCCTCGATCACGCTGGCCGCAACGACGGCGGGATACGAGCGAACGGTGTCCATTGCCGTAACCAGTGTCTGGTAATCGATGTCCGGTCCAACTTCCAGCACCAGGTCGGTTTTATCCGGTACACGGGTTTTTATCTGCCGAAGTACCTGACGAAGGTTCCCGAAATCCTGCCCTTCCTGTCCCACGGGCAGCACCCGGATCAGGCCGCGGTCGCTGTCGGCGATCTCGATACCCTCCGGAATCAGGGTAACCACGAGCCGGAACTCCTCTGGCTCCGGCGCCTGCCCGGCGTCCATGCCCGGAAAATTCAGCTCGATCATCCGGATCTGGCTGAACACCATGCCAAGCAAAAGGACGGGCACCAGCACAATCATGAGATTGAGAAAGGCGGTAATATCCAGCTCCGGCGATGTACTTAACCTGCGGTGACGGCGTCTCATGGCTTGCCCTCAGGCAACGGCCGGCCGGGCAGCATCACCCGCCACGGGGTCTGAACCGGGATCAGAAACAATGTTCAGCAGCTTCACCCCGGCCATTTCGAAACTGTCCACGATCTCGTTGGTACGGGTCTGCAGCACCGCGTGGAACATCAACAGCGGGATGGCCGACATCAGGCCGAAGGCCGTGGTGTTCATGGCTACGGAAATACTTTCCGAGAGCAGGCTGGCTTTCTGGGAGGGATCTGCCGCCGCCACGGCGGTAAACGCCGCGATAAGACCAATGATGGTTCCCAGCAGACCAAGCAGAGTGGCGATATTGGCCAGGGTCGCAAGGTATTGGGTGCGTTTCTCCAGGCGCGGTAGTACTTCCATCAAGCCTTCTTCCATGGCGTATTCAATATCCTCTCGCCGGCTGTTACTGAGCAACCGGCCAATGCCCGCCCCCATGATTGATGCAATGGCGCTGTCGGAGTTGGTTGCCGCTTTCATGGCCCGCTGATAGTCCCGTTTTCTGAGTAGCGGCAGGATGCCTCGCTCAAAGGCAATCCGGTTGCGCCGCCTCACCGCCGAGAGATAAAAGAACCGCTCCAGAGTGATGGCCAGCCCCAACGCCAATACGATGGCAATGGGGTACATGAAAGGCCCGCCTTCCTGGAAAAAACGTACGATGGTGTCCAGCATGATTGTTCTCCCGTTATTACTGCACAGTCACTGCCGAGTCTCCGAGGGGACTCAGGATCAGAGGGTTGAGGTTTTCGCGAAACAGACGGTGGCGCTCCAGGGCGACCGGATCAGCCGGACGGACCAGTTCCGGCGCTTCGTCATTCAGATCGGCCCTTGGTCGTCTTGGCAGGCTCGGCGCCTGCCAGGGCAATATGTAAAGCACCCGGGGCTCATCTTCGCCAAGACTTGCAGACAGCCCCTCAACGCTGAGCCTGACAGTATCATCCTGATCGGCCAGCGCCTGGTTGAAGAACAGCACCTGAAGGCCTGCCAAAAGCAGCGCATTGAAGAGGCTTTTAACGGGTTTCCTGAAAGTCATCATTTATTCGAGCCTCCTTTCCAGGTCCGCAATCCATCCGGACACCTCCTGGTCCTCTGCTTTCGAAAGCTCCCGGTAACGGTTGTAGTGCTCAAGGGCCGTTTCCAGATCCAGCAGATAGAGCTCGGCGATCACCGCCAGATTGAAATGCAGCTCCGCCACCTCCGGTGAATGGGCAATGCCTGTTTCCAGCAATCTGACCGCTTCGGTGAACCGGTACTGATCCTTCAGAACCAGCGCCAGATTATTCACGGTCACGGCATTAGTGGGATCCAACTCCACGGCTTTCTGCCATGCTTGCACCGCTGCACCTTTCCGACCTTCTTCGAACGCCTTGCGCCCTTCCTTTGCAAAGTTTGCCGCCTTTTCCGGATCGGATTTCACCGCCTCCTCAGGTGGCCGAACTTCCTGACCAGCACACCCGGCGAGAAACACCATCAGCAGGAATGCCCAGAGCACGCCTGCGCTACGCAACGGATTACACCCCATCGTTAGACCCCATGTTCCAGCTGAACCATTTGACACTCCGCTCATATCGTCCCGGATGCAGTTCTGCAAGAACGCCGAGACTCCGACCAATCCAGGCGTCATAGCCCTGCGATGTGATCCGGCGGTGGTTTTCAGTGTGCAGTTGAATGGCCTTTTCTTCGAAGGGATACGCCTCCTCCTCCAGCAGCATCTGGTACTGCATGGTCTCGAGCTCATTCAGGTCCGAAGGCACGGCCGAGGCCATCAGGTCTCTGGCCAGGCCCCGATAAAGCTCCGCCCTTCGGAACAACGACTCGGACAGAACCCGCTCGCCGCCAAGAGCTTCGGCATCCAGGAACCTCTGGCGCGCCGTTTCCAGGGCTTTCTGCTTGCGGTCCAGAGATTGTTCCAGCGGCTGGCTCAGACTGATGCTGGTAAACGCGGCAGCCGCACGGGCGCCAAGCACCAGAGACGCCCGGGATGCCCATTCAAGGGTGTTGGTACTATGGAAGGCGCTGTTGAGTTCTGACTGGACCAGCGCTTCCCGCCAGTAATCCGGATCGTCTCCGGTTTCTACCAGTCGATAACGGAACGTCTGGAGGCGCTCATGTTCCGAACCATCGCCAGCCTTCGGGCCGGTCGCCAGATAATCCCTGTAAAGAGCATTCCGTTCCGCGACATTCCCGGCTTCATTCAACAACTCGGCAGCCCGCAGCCGCAGTTCCCAGGGCTTGACGCTATTTTCGGCAGCCCGGAGTAATTCCGATGCCGCCCGGGTCGGTCTATCGGACTGAATCCAGGCGTGTACCAGCTTGTCACTGATACCCGAAGCCAGCTCATGTTGTGGATGGTCAGCCCGAAATGCCTGCAGGTCGACAACCGCAGCGGTCCAGTCTGATGCCCTGAGCAGGGTATTGGCGGCGTCATACCTTGCCCGGATGGCGATTTCCGAGCCCGGCAACACCGATTCAACCCGCCGGAAGTGGCCCACAGCCTCTTCGAGTCTGCCCTGGGTTGCTGCCACCTCTCCCTGGCGGTACACGGCGGTCGCCAGTTGCCTGCGAACGGCCACCAACTCATCGACGGTTACATCCGTGAGCTGACTGGCCTCCGCAAGATCCAGCGCCTGACCCCAGGCACGTTCCGCCAATCCATAATCGCCCTGTTTCTGGCGAATCCGGGCCGTTACCTGCCAGCTCGCGTATCGCTCTGCAGGCGATGCCCCGGCTGCAGTTAGTACCTGCGACGCATAATGCAATCCCCGCTCATGATCGCCGGCAGCAAGCCAACGGGCCGCTAGATCCGCCATCAGACCGGAAGTCCGGCTGTCATCCGCGAACCGCTTGTCAAAGTGATCGGCTTCGTCTGAGAGATCCTGCAGCACAGGTCTGAATGTCGCAGTTCCCGGCTGCTGGTCGACGCCGTCTCTCAACAGTGTGACGGCGGCCCAGGCAGCATCAGCCGCCTCCCCATAACCGGGCGCTTCGTAGCCAGCCTTGCGAAAGTTCGCCAGCGCCCTGGTAGAGTGGCCTGCCTGCAGTCGGGCATCCCCGGCAAGGCGCAAAACCTCGCCGCTTCGATCAACCCTGGGCGCCAGACCTTCATAGTATGTGGCGGCCTGTGCAAAGGCAGACTCAGAGTTTGCAACTTGCCCCTGACCTGCCGAGCGGGCGCCCACATCATAGTGATAGTCCGCCAGCCGTCTGCTGTAACTCCGCCACTTGTCCTGCTGGCTCTCATTGAGCTCGGTAAAGGCAGAATCCCCGCTATAACTCTCAACGAATCGGGACCGGGCAACGCGAACCTTCTGCGTGTCGCCCGTCGCCTGCCAGACATCCACCACCTGTAACCGGAAGGCGGGAACAGCGTGGTGATTTGGGGCGTACTCGATAAAAGCCCGATTGGCAGCGACGCTTGATTGGGTCTGGCCCTTAATGGCGTAGTAGTCCGCAAGCCGGTCAAACAACAGGTGCTCCCAGGGACGCGGGCGCTCCCTATCCAGCCAGGAAATGAGCGTGTTCGGGCCACCTTTTCGGGCCGCCATCAATGCCAGTACCCGGAATGTATCGTCGATGGTATCCACGCTGGACTCACTGACTGACTCGAGGCTCTGTCTGCGCGGCAGAAACTCATCCAGAACCTCGACAAAGGTTGCTGCTGCCCTGTTCCAGGCCGAAGGCCCCTGTTTGAACTGGCTCCAGCCAAGCATGTATCTGGCCTTGTTGCTGAACTCCTCACTGTCACCGGATTCAATCAGTTGCCGGTACCCGGTTTCCGCCTCCGCGTACTGGCCCGCTGCAAAGGCGGATTCCGCCAACCGGAAACGGGCCTCCGGTACCAGAGGGGAATCCGGGTAGAGCCCGACCAACTGTTTCAGTCTCTGGATCGACGCATCCTGCTGTCCTGTCAGTGCATGGGCCTTGGCCATCTGGTAAAGCAGTTCGTCCAGCCGCCCACCATAAGAGCCTCGCGCCAGAATGGACTCATAACTGCTGATTGCTTCGCTGTAGACCTTTTCCTCTTCGGCCGGAGAGAAGCCTATGTCTTCACCTGAACGGTCCCGGATATTGCTCAGGCGGTTCAGGGCATCAATCCGGACCTCCGGCTCATCAGACGTCCGGAAAAGGCGATGATAACGGCGGGCAACCTCCGACGGTGAGATCGCCGGCATCGGCCTGCTTTCAAAGGTCAGGAACACCGGACGCATATCGCCAATGGTCTCGCCGTCCCGCCCGAGTTCCACACGAAAGGACTCCTGGGCCAGGGCCGGCGCAACCACGAGAAGACAAAGACAAAAGAGCTGGATCGACCGACTCATGGCTGGGTCTCCTCCAGGTTCTGAAGGGCGAGATATTCATAGAGGTGAGCAATCTGCTGTTCGGTTTTGTCCAGCGCGAAGGCCATCTGCTGGTCCCGGGCGTCGACATAGTCGAGAGCCAGTTCATCCAATGCCTTTTCCGATGCTTCGAGCAACTGGCGAACAGACGATGCCAGCAATTCATTGCGCTCTCCCAGCGCCAGCGCTGAGCGACGTAAACGCTCCAGGACTTCCGGATGCCCCGACACCTTGCTCCGGACCTGTCTCAATCGGGTCTGGGCATCCGCCAGGGTCTTCCGAAGCGCCTTGATACGGGCTTGATCACCAGGACCTGCGTTGCTGGCGAGGCGTGACAACTGCGCTTCCAGCTTTTCTCCCTGCGAAGAAAGGGTGTCGGTGCTTTGCCTGGTATCCTGCTGATGAATGCCGTCCAGCTGGTCAGTCAGCGCTCCCTGAAACACCTCTAGATCGTGACCGTAACGTTCAAGTTTTACCGCCATTGAACGAAGCGCTGCCACCCGCCCCGCGGCTTTCTGAACATTCGGGTCTGCCATGAAGCCCAGAAGGTAGGCCATCCGCGGCTGAGTCAGTGTACGGTTATCGGCCAGAAACCAGTCGACCCCGGTTTCACGGGCATCTTCCACCAGGGTTTTATAGGCGCCCTGTTCCCGAATTTTGTCGGCCAGTTTGCGAAGGGTTACCCGTTCACTCTCGAACGCAGCATTGGCGGCCAGGTAGGCTTCACCGGCCTGCCCAAGATAGCCGGAAAGATCGTAGCCGCGCCCCATGCCAATCCAGGCGTCAGCAACCCCGGGATACGCCAGAGGATATTTCCGGGCCCGATGCCAGCTCTGCATGGCAGCCCGGTGATTGCCCTTTTCTGCCAGGGCCAGACCATGAATGTAAAGGGCCCGCGGCGTGTTAAAACTATCGAGATCGACCTTTTCCAGAAAGCTGATGGCCTTCTCGAAGTCGCCGTGCTGGTAGGCAAGGTAGCCCGCCCGAACCAGCAGATTATTTTTCAGGTGCTGACTGCGCCCGGAATTGGTATCACCGTCGGACATGGCCAACGCCACCCGCAGGGCGACCAGTGCCCTGGCCGGATTCAGATCGGTTTTTGCGTAATCGCTGGCAAGATTGAGATAACCCAGAGCCGCCCAGTAGCCCTCTTTCATACCGGCCAGGATCTGCCCGGCCTCATCAGTACGGCCTGCGGTTCGCGCCTTTTCCGCGGATTCATAAAACGCTTGCTGGCGTCCATCCCCAAGATCAACGCCGACTTCGCCTGCCTGCCGGAATTGCTTGAGACCAGAAAGGACATCCTCCGGCATAACCGGCGTAGCCGCCACGGAAACACCGGAAACACCGGAAACGGTCAGTGCTGACAGAACCAGCAGGAGCCGCAAGATCATGGCGCCCTACTCCCACTCCACGAATGAAACCCGAGGTTCGTAATCAGGCGCCCGGGCCTCCAGACTCATCTGCAAACGGAGCACGCCGGGGCGTTTTCTGAACCGGTGAGTGGATTCCCGACGCACAAAATCATCATCCGCTGAGCGGGCGGTAATCACGGTCTTCAGCTCGTGCTCGCCATTCTTCAGATTGCCGGTGAATAGCTGCTGGATTCCACCGCGTTCAAGGGATGCCCGTTCTCTCTCGGAATACAGGTGGGACGCCACAGGTTTGCCATTCACAAACAGTTCCACGGAATCCAGATCCAGGGCATCCCGACTTTGAAGTGTCAGAAAAACTGCCAGTCGGGTATTGGCTGGATGCAGGACCTTTTGCTCGAGGGCAAATACGCGTTCGGAATGACTGGCTACCTCGGCACCAAGGCGCTCGAGCTCCTCGTCAAGACCAGCCGCACCAGACGCAGGAGCAGCCAGCAATGCCAGAACCACTGACGCGATGGTGACTATCCTTTGGTGTGCTATCCGGCGCTTTTGTGTTTGTTTTGTGCCGAACATAAGCCTCCTGCCCCTGTAGCCCGTGTAGCGCATGCAAACTTCTGTAACAGATCGGCAGAAAGCGTAACACTTGGTAACCGCCAAGAACGGTATCCAGATCACCAAATGAGAAACGCACATCTGAAGCTGAAAGGGCGGGGAAAGTGTCGAGTTATTTGACAGAGTCAGGGAGGAGATGGAAGCGCAAAGGAGCTCAGGCGGACAAGTTGAATTTTAAACGACTGTTTTAACAGCCTTTAATCCAACTGGCCCTGTATTTGCTCCCTGAAAAGCGGCGGGAGTGCCCTCAGGCAACCCCGCTTGATATGCCGAGCTTTGCCGATGCCCTCAACCGCATCGGCTTTTTTATTTGCTCAGTTGCTTCATGGCCGATTCGAGGCCTTCGACGGTCAACGGGTACATGTGATCATTCACCAGCTGTTTGGTCATGCCCAACGAACCGCCATTGCCCCAGTAACTCTCCGGGAGCGGATTGATCCAGACAACCTTGCGGAAGTGCTCGGTGATACGCTGGAACCAGGTGGCTCCTGCTTCTTCGTTCCAGTGTTCGATCGAGCCACCGGGATGGGAGATCTCATAAGGCGCCATGGTCGCGTCACCCACAAAGATCACTTTGTAGTCGGGCGTGTACTTGTGAAGGATGTCCCAGGTGCTGGTGGTTTCATTCATCCGGCGAATATTGTTCTTCCAGACACTTTCGTAGATGAAATTGTGGAAGTAGAAATATTCCATGTGCTTGAACTCCAGCCGCGCGGCCGAGAACAACTCCTCGCACACACGAACGTGAGGGTCCATGGAGCCGCCCACATCGAAGAAGATCAGCACTTTCACCGCGTTGTGCCGTTCAGGCACCATTTTCAGATCCAGATAGCCGGCATTGCGAGCCGTGGAACGAATGGTATCGTCCATATCCAGCTGGTCCGCCGCACCCTGGCGAGCGAATTTCCGTAACCGGCGCAGCGCCACCTTGATGTTCCGGATGCCCAGGGTCACGCTGTCGTCCAGATCCTTGAACTCGCGCTTTTCCCAGACCTTCACGGCCCTGCCGTGGCGACCGTTTTTCTGGCCGATCCGGAAGCCCTCCGGGTTGTATCCGTTGGCGCCGAATGGTGAGGTGCCACCGGTGCCGATCCATTTGTTGCCGCCGGCGTGGCGCTCTTCCTGCTCTTCCATGCGTTTCTTGAAAGTTTCGATCAGCTCCTCAAGGCCTCCGAGGGAATCGATCTTCGCCTTCTCTTCCTCGGACAGGTGCTTCTCGAACTCTGCCCTCAACCAGTCGTCCGGAATCAGGGCTTCCAGCAGGTCGTCGAGATTCTCGATGCCCTCAAAGTAAGCCTGGAACGCGCGGTCAAACTTGTCGAAGTGGCGCTCATCCTTGACCAGGCAAAGACGGGACAGATAATAGAACTCCTCCATATCCGCAAAGGCCAGCCGTTTCTGCAGAGCTTCCAGAAGATCCAGAAACTCTCTCAGACTGGCAGGTACCCTTGCGCGCCGGACTTCAAGAAAAAAATCAATCAACATAAAACATGACTCTTGCCAATGGGCTTGCCGAGAATCAGCTGCGGCGACGGGCCATAAAGGCGAGCTTCTGCAACAGATGCACATCCTGCTCGTTCTTCACTAGCGCCCCGTACAGAGGTGGCAACGCCGAGCTGGTATCCTTTTCCTGCAGCATTTTTGCGGACAGCTCGTCTGCCATCAGCAGTTTCAGCCAGTCGATCAGTTCGGAGGTAGACGGCTTTTTCTTCAGCCCCGGGACCTTGCGCACATCGAAGAAGACTTCCAGGGCATCACGAACGATTTCCTGCTGCAAGCCCGGGAAATGCACATCCACGATATTCTGCATGGTGTCATGGTCCGGGAAGCTGATGTAGTGGAAGAAACACCGGCGCAAGAAGGCGTCCGGCAATTCCTTCTCGTTGTTACTGGTGATCACCACGATCGGACGCTTTTTCGCCTTTACAGACTGCTGGGTCTCGTAGACGAAGAACTCCATCCGGTCGAGTTCCAGCAACAGGTCGTTGGGGAATTCGATATCGGCCTTGTCGATCTCGTCGATCAGCAGCACCACCTGCTCGTCAGCCTCGAAGGCCTCCCAGAGCTTTCCTTTCACGATGTAGTTGCTGATGTCCTTGACCTTTTCATCGCCCAGCTGGGAGTCCCGCAGACGGGAAACCGCGTCGTATTCGTACAGCCCTTGCTGGGCCTTGGTGGTGGACTTGATGTGCCAGGGAATCAGCCTCATACCCAGACCGGCGGCCATTTCCTCCGCCAGCAGGGTTTTCCCGGTGCCCGGCTCGCCCTTGATCAACAGCGGACGCTGGAGCGCAATTGCTGCGTTGACGGCCATTTGCAGGTCATCGGTGGCTACGTACTTCTCGGTACCGGTAAACTTCATGCTCTGGTTCCTGTTGGTTACTTTTTCTGGTCTTTCTGATCGGGTTTCTTCTTCGGATCATCCTCGGGCAATCCGGACTCGTCCTGATCATAATCGGGTAGATCGTCAAATTCGGAAAGATCAAAATCCTCCAGCCCGAACTCTTCCTCGTCGTCTTCTTCCGGCGCATCAGCGTCCGAGGGATCGGCAACATCTTCCAGCTCCGGGATATCCTCGTCCAGCTCCGGTGGATCTTCCTCCACGGGCGTGTCCGCTACCGGGATGTCGTCTTCCTGCTCCTCGGCCGGTTCAACCTCGGGTTCCGAAAGCTCTTCATCTTCCGCCTTCAGAGCCGCCTCATGCTCATCAATCACGGCCTCCAGTTCAGCCATGTCATCTTCTGGCGCTTCCTCGGTGACCTCCGGAATCTCATCCGGTTCGGGCTCCGCGGTTTCCTCTGGTTCCGCCTCTGGCTCTCGTTCTGGCTCCGGCTCCTCCTCCAGATCTTCCAGCGTTTCCCGCTCGGCGGCGGCTTGCGCCTGCTCTTCCTGGCGTTGCTTCCGCTGGCGCAGTGCAAACCACACCAGGCCGCCAATCACCACCAGGCCACCGCCTGCCGCGCCGACCATCCACAAAGGTACGGCGAAGCCGGTTTCCGCTTCTTCCGGCTCCTCTGGTGCCGGTTCAGGTTGTTGTTCAGCCGGCGCTACTGGCCCTTCTGCCTGGCTCACGTCGATGGGCGATGCAATCTCCGGTTCGGGCTCGGGTTGCGCCGGCTCAGAGACTGAAGGTGAAGGCTCAGGTTCAGACGGTCCAGTTGTGGGCGCCGGCTCGGTTTCCTCCGTTGCCATCGACTCTCCCGGCAAATCAGCAGGCTCTGCCCCTTCAGGCATCGTGAACCCGACGGTAGCACTGAACTTGCGGCTGAAAGTCTGGCCGTCGGCAACCACATCAACCGTGTAAAGGCCCGCAGCGGGCAAACGGCTCACGGTATCCCGATAGGTGCCGTCTTCCGGCGGCTGCTCACCGGACAATACCTTTGTTCCGCTTCTGCCATCCTCCGAGGTGATACTGAGGCTAACCTCGATCACACTCAGGAAGTCCGGATTGGTGATCTTTTCCTGCTCCTCGAAAAAGCCAACCCGGAGCTCCAGTGGTTTGTCCGCAGTGAACGTAGTTGGCAGGGGATTAACGACCATCCTGAGGTCGCTGACCACCGTTATCCGGCTGCCCTCACCCAACTCACCGTTGATACGCCACTTCCCGGCCAACGGCTCATTGACGGTGATCAGGTCGTAGCCGGCTTCCCTTGCCCAGCGGACGTTATCGGGGAATTCGGAGAGATTCACGGTCTGCTCATCCGGGCGAACCAGGGCAAGCTCCCGTGTTGCGGAGGTCTCCGACTCACCCCAGAAAATCAGGGCGGTAAATTCACTAACGCCCTCATCTACGGTGAAGCCGTTGCCCTCAATCGGAATCTGCTCCTGGGGCACCGCGGTGTTCAGAGCCTGAAGAAACGCCAGGTTCAGTGCGTCTGCGGTATCGGCCACCTGGAAACGGCCGCCGGATTCCGTCGCCAACGCCTTCAGAAAGTCAGTATCGGCAGCCTCAGAAAGGGCCACCGGATGGAACGTGGCGCCCCGTTCGATGAGATCCGCCACAATCGTGCTCAGAATCCGCTGTTCCTCGGCCGTATTGGCAGCGGCATCGTCGGAGATATCGACCTTGCCATCAGTCAGCAAAATGAAGTGAGTCCGGCTCAGATCGCCGTCCGTGAAATAGTCGTCGCTTGCCGTTTCAATCGCCGCACCAAGGTTGGTTCTGAGAGCGACAGAATTGATCTGCGCCGAGCGCTGGATGGCCATGTCGCGCCACGCGTCCGTGACTTCCCGGTGCGGCACCAGCATGTTGACGTACTGCCCAAAGGTCCAGACACCGGCGGTGGTTCCCTCCGGCAACAGCCGGGCGAGCAGGCGAACCGCCGGCTGGCGGAGATTTTCCGGGTCCGTGTCTTTCATGGAACCCGAGATATCGACAATGATTCGCACGTCCGACTGCTCTGGCAGTTGAACGTCATCGCTCTGCTGGGCATTAACCGCGACAGGCAAGCTGAGTGCGAGGCAAACAGCGAACAGAGCAAACCAGCGCGATGCAATCTCTCTCAAGGCATCCATCCTTTTCTTCTTCTAGTTTTACACGTTATTTGCGAACAAGACGGTAGCGAACCAGATCCAGCACCCAGACCAGCAACATTACCAGTCCTGCCAGACCAAGGTTAAACAGGGCCCTGCCTGAAGCGTCCGCATCGCCAAGAATCATCTCGTAGCCGCCATAAAGCCAGGCCGGAATCCACCAACCGGGCAGATCCGGCGATTCAACCGGCGTAAGCAGTAACGCCACCAGAGCAGCAAGAATCAGGGTCCGCACCCCATAAAAAGGAAGGAAGCGGATCAGGCTCTTCATCATGTAAAAAAATACGACAAAGGCAATGGCGTAGGCGGCCCAGAAAATCCCGTAGGCCAGTTGTGCATCGGTATCAATCATTACAGGATCCAGTGAATGATGTGTTCTTCCCAATCTTCTTCCGGCACGCGGTCCTCTGAAATCACCTTGTGACGGATCGAAACGCCTGCCTCGTGCACCGAGTCCCGATCTCCGCTTCGCAGAGGATGCCAGTCGGCCAGTGGCCGGTCTTCAGCCAGGGTCCGGTAAGCGCAGGTGTAAGGTAGCCAATGGTAGTCGTTGACCGTGCCCGGTGTCAGCACCGTACAGCCAGGCACTTTCTGCAGCCGTTCTTCGTAAACGGTACACTGGCAGTTTTCCTCGTCCATGTAACGACACACCAGATCGGTGTGGTAAACCTCACCCGTGTCTTCGTCTTCCAGTTTGTTCAGGCAACACTTCCCGCAACCGTCGCATAGAGACTCCCATTCAGCTGGCGTCATCTCATGCAGGCGTTTACGCTGCCAGAACGGCACCTGGGCAATCATGGATTGCGCTGCTCCAGCTTGCGCTTGAAGTCCACCACGTAAGACTCCTGTTCTTCCGGCATCTGCAGAAAAAAGTCTTTCTCGGCGATGGCGTCCAGGACCTGTTTCCCCGTGGTTCGTGCCAGCTTCCTGTCCGGTGTCAGCACCAGGTCCATGGAATGAACCGGCTGGCCAAAAATTCCGCGAAGGCTTTCGGGTAGCTCTTCCCACTCCTGTCCCCGTCGAACAAACAGGTAAGTGTCATTCTTCTTGCTGCTCCGGAAAACAGAGACAAATTCACGCTCTTTCATGATTTCAGCAATTCCTCGATATCAGCGCGTACCGGCGCGAGAATCTGCGCCCGCCAGCCCTGAAAAAATTCGTGTTGCGCAAGATCGGGATGCTGCACAACCTTCTCAAGTCGCTTTCTTGGAGCCAGTAATTCCATCGGAATATCAGCATCTTCCGACGCCTTTCTAAAAAGACGCTTCAATTGCTTGAAGAAGCCCTGCTGGTCCCGGCCCAGCGGTGGCGAAATCCGTTCAAGGGATGAATTATCCGCGGTCGATCCCTTGCTAACAAGTTCAAGGATGGTATCGCCGTACCGACGAACTGCGCCTGAGGGTACGCCCTGAATATTGGAAAGTTCCCTCAGAGACCCTGGCAGCCTTTCTGCAATGGCAATCAATAGTGCATCCGCAAGCACACGATTCCGGGGACGGTCCCGTCGCTGGCACTCCAGTTCACGCCAACGCACCAGTTCCCTGAGAACCCCCTGTTGCTGGGCTGAAAGCGTCCAGCCGCCCCGCAGTTTCAGGTAGTGGTTGTCAGGATCTTCCTGCCCCGCCAGCTCATCGGCAAAACGAGCCGATTCCTCAACCAGGGCGGCTTCCAGTCCGCGATCCCTTAATAATTTGCTGACCCACTGGTACATCGGTTCCAGAAAACGGATGTCTTCTATGGCGTAGCGTTGCTGAGCCTCGCTAAGCGGTCTTGCCAGCCAGTCGGAGCGAGTGGCTGACTTGTCCAGGGTCTCTCCGAACAGGGTTTCCACCAGTCTGGCGTAACCGAGGGAAAACCCTGCGCCAGCCATTGCGGCGCCGATTTGAAGGTCAATGACACCGGCAGGCTCAATGTTGAGCCACTGACGAAACAGTTCCAGATCTTCGCTCATTGCATACAGGAGCTTTGGGGTATCCGGGTCGGCCAGCAGCTCGCGGAAACGCCGGGATTGTTCGGCAACAGAGGGATCCACCAGGCAGAATTCACCGTCGAGGCCCAGTTGAACCAGGCCCGGAATCGGATAAAAGGTGTTTACCCGTTCAAATTCGGTGTCCAGAGCCAGGGGCTTGCCCGGCGCGCGATTCAGCCATTGGTCCAGTGCCTCCGGCTCCCGGACCCAATGAATACTGGCCGGAGCCGGGGGAACGTCAACAGCCGCAGCGGCCTGGGCATTAATATCCATAAAAGTGCCTGGTAGGGTTATTCGGTCTGGCTCAATCGGAGAGTGGTTTTCGGCCCCGGAATGCGTGAGTCAGCGTAAATCCGTCAACATAACCCAGCTCGCCACCCACGGGAATGCCATGAGCCAGCCGGGTAATCAGGATTTCCTGACCATCAAGACGATCGGCTATGTAGTGGGCCGTGGCTTCGCCTTCGACGGTGGGGTTGGTCGCCAGGATCAGTTCAGTCACGCCCTCATCCCGGATCCGCTTCAGCAGCCGCTCGATACCGATTTCTTCCGGCCCCACTCCGTCGATGGGTGACAGGTGCCCCATCAGAACGAAATAGCCGCCCCGGTAATCACCGGCCTGTTCGATGGCCAGCAGATCCGAGGGACTTTCCACCACACACAGAGTGCCGGTGCGACGCTGGGGATTTTCACAGATGCCGCAAATCTCGGTGTCGGCAAAGTTCTGGCAGCTGTCGCAGCGACGGACGCCGTTCATGGCCTGGCTCAAAGCCTCGGAGAGCCGGGTGCCACCGGAACGGCCACGCTCCAGTAAATGGAATGCCATGCGCTGGGCCGTTTTCTGGCCAACGCCGGGCAGGCAACGAAGGGATTCTACGAGCTCATCAACCAGGGGGCTGAACGCCATGAAAGATCCTCAAACGACGGCGGGATGAAATTCAGAACGGCATCTTGAAACCGGGCGGGAGGCCCATGCCCGACATCATACCGGACATCTTTTCTTTCTGGTTTTCCTCAACGCGCCGAACAGCATCGTTCACCGCTGCAGCCAGGAGATCTTCCAGAATGTCCTTTTCCTCAGACATCAGAGACGAGTCGATGTCCACTTTACGAACGTCGTGGCGGCCATTCATGGTGACCTTGACCAGACCGGCACCGGCTTCGCCAGTGACCTCGGCCTTGGCGATTTCTTCCTGGGCCTTCTGCATCTCTTCCTGCATTTTCTGGGCTTTTTTCATCATATCGCCCATATTATTCATCATCACTTATCTCCTGCTTGTTTCTGGCCGAGTCTCGGCCGGCCGGATACTCTCTTCGACTACCCGGGCTTCGAATCGTTCAACAATAGACTTTACGACCGGGTCCTGGCGAATGGACGCCTCGGCTGCTTCCTGGCGCGCCTTTCGCTGGCGCTCCTCATAGGCTGCCGGCGTATGTGGCCCCGGATCGCCCTGAGCTGTACGTAGTTGAATGGAGTCTCCGAAGCGGTTTCTCAAGGCAGCGAGAATCTTTTCCTCGTGCCTGCTGTTCAACAGCCTGGCGTGGCCCTCATCAATGGTGAGGGTTATCACATCGCCGTCCCGCGACATGGCGCCGTGACTGGCCAGGTTGCCGGGCATCCCAACAATGCCAAGACTCCGGAAATCCCGGTGCCAGACAAACTCCCCCTCAGCCCCGGGAACAGCTTGGGCCGCTGGCTCAGGCTCTGCAAAAGCAGGCTCTGGAGCCGGGGCCGGCTGATCAACCGGCTCGGCGGCCACTTCAGGGGCTGGCTCTTCGGTAACGGGAGCTTCGTCGCTTAAAGGATAGCTTTCCTCATACTCACCAGCCGCCTCGGCCTGGGCATCCAGACTGGCCAGCCAGGATGCATCCTCATCCGAAACGGGCGGAGCGGCCGGCATCTCGGGTTCAGGTTCAGGCTCAGGCGTGGGTTCGGGTTCCGGCTGTGCAGGGACTTCGCTAGCCTCTTGAACCGGCTCTGCGGCCACTTCCGCTACCGGCCGGGAAACCTCCGGCTGCGGTTCCGGCTGTTTTTGCGCTACCTGTGGGGTCGGCGCCGGGTCGGGCTCATCCCGTGGCTCAGAGGCGGAGGACTGACCGCCGGAGCTTAGTGCGGGCGGCTCTCGCCGGTCAGCGCCGGGCCGGAAGGCAAGCATCCGGAGCAGGGTCATCTCGAAACCCATGCGAGCATCGGGCGTAATGGTAAGGTCTTTCCGGCCAATCAGGGCTGACTGATAGAAAAGCTGGGCGTCCTCGGCACTGAGCTTGCGAGCCAGGGCCTGGACCTGCTCAGCATCACCGAGGGCGTTGTCGGCACTGCCCGGAACCACCTGTTCCATGGTGACCCGGTGAAAGAGCGACAGCAGATCCGCGAGGATCACACTGTAATCCGGCGCAAAATCGGAAATCCGGCTGATTTCCGAGAGCAAGGCCGGGCCGTCGCCTTCTACCAGGGCATCAACGATGCGCTCGATATCCCGCTGATCAATGGTCCCCAGCATGTTGCTGACATCACTGGCGGACAGCTTCTGGTTACCAAAGGCGATCGCCTGATCGGTCAGGCTCAGGGCATCGCGCATACTGCCATCGGCAGCCCGGGCGAGAAGCCACAGGGCGGGTTCCTCAAACGGGATCTCCTCGGCACCGAGTACATGGCGGAGGTGGCCTGCAATGTGCTCCGGGGTCATGCGCTTGAGATTGAACTGCAGACACCGGGATAGCACGGTAACTGGTAGCTTCTGGGGATCCGTCGTCGCCAGCAGGAACTTGACGTGTTCCGGTGGCTCTTCGAGGGTCTTCAGGAAGGCGTTAAATGACTGATTCGTCAGCATGTGCACCTCGTCAATGAGGTACACCTTGTAGCGGCCGCGAGTGGGCGCGTACTGGACGTTATCGGTCAGTTCCCGCATATCATCGACGCCGGTACGGGAGGCGGCGTCAATCTCGATCAAATCCACAAACCGGCCTTCCTGGATCTCCTGGCAACTGGAGCATTCACCGCAGGGATTGGGCGTGACGCCGGTTTCGCAGTTCAGGCAGCGGGCGAGCAGACGACCAATGGTGGTCTTGCCTACCCCACGGGTCCCCGTGAACAGATAGGCGTGATGAAGACGCTGGCTTTCCAGAGCGTGAATCAACGCCTGGAGCACGTGTTCCTGGCCCACCATATCCTCGAAGGTGCGTGGGCGCCATTTACGGGCAAGTACCTGGTAGCTCATGTTCCGCCAACTGCAGTTAAAAACGGCTCTAACCTTAGCACGGACGAAGATTCAGAAGAAGCAAACTTGGTCTCGGAAACGCGCACGCCAGGTCCGCACATAAGTTCATGGCAATCAAGGATAATCCGAAGGATAAAAACGAGAGAGGGAGAGAAAACTGGGGGTGACTCCACCAGCGACACCCCGGCACACAATTCCACCGCTGCGGCTGCTCCCTTCCGGGCCTGACCGGGTTCACGGTTTCATGTTGCGGAGGCACCAATGGAGCCACCATAACGGCGTTTCAGGACAATTCCCTGAGAGCGGCGCGCATATTAGCAAAAGGGTTTGCACACTACAATGACAAATCGGCGCGCCAGTCGGCATCCACCTTATAAAGGCAGGGGCACCTCGTCCTGGCGGAACCAGCAGGCCAGACTGTAACGGGTGCGGTTTGCCGGCAACACCTCGTGGGGAATCTCTTCACTCATGAACAGCGCCATGCGTCCCGCCTCGGGCAACACGGTTCCGCACACTTCGTGCTCGTTGTCGCGATTGAACACCTGAAGGGCTCCGCCGTCGGCTGCCTGCCAGTCTTCGTTCAGATACAGCACCAGGCTGACCACCCGGGACGCCCTGCCCCGGAAGCTGTCCAGGTGTTGCTTGTAGAAATCACCGGCGTGGTAGGTGGCGTAATGAGTTTCGAATCGCTTCAGCCCCAGAAACAGCCTCTGGTTCAGGCCCTGGCGAATAGACTCGAAGAATTCGAACAGCGCCGCCTGGGGCGCAGTAACGCCCTGCAGCCAGGCAATCTTATCCCGGCGGACCGATCGGTCACGCACCAGATCATTGCCGCGGCCAATGCCGGCTTTCTTCATGGCATCGGTGCGATCCAGAATCTGCACTTCCTGTTTCAATGCTGCCAACAGGTTCATTCCCAGCCGTGACCGGACGTCAACCGACATCCAGCCATACTCGCTCAGCCCCGAAGCCAGTTCATCCAGCCAGTCCTCAGATACCGGTTCACGACGATCCGTCCCAAGATCTATAGGCTGAACATCACTGCCTGCGACGGCCTCCTGAGCGCTGTGCAAAGGCGTGTTCAGGGGATCGTGAATCGGGGTGACTACCGGCGTTTCCATCAGCGGGCCTCGTGCGAAATTTGAGCGTATTTTAGGCGCATTTCTCGCCGGAGCGGCAGTTTTAATTTACTCTCTGTGTAGGCAAATACACTTAACAGGCTTCACTCAGTAACTAACCATGTCAGAAAGCAGTAACAGGCCACCGCTCTCACTCTCTCCGGGCCAATGGTCCTTCACGCGCTGGAAAACAATCGGGCAGCTGGAAGCCCTCGAGGTACACCACCCCTTGTTCCAGGCCACCCTGTTTCTCCAGGGCGCCCACTTGGCAAGCTTCCAGCCCCAGGACGAATCTGACTGGCTGTGGATGAGCCCAACGGCCCGATACGAACCTGGCCGCGCCATCCGGGGTGGCATTCCGGTCTGCTGGCCGTGGTTCGGCGATCCTGCCCGCAATGCGCCTGAGGTTCGCAAAAGGATCAAGACCGACAAAGCCCACGGCTTTGCCCGCACCGCACTCTGGAAGCTGGAGGACGTCCGGGAAAACGCCCACGAGGTAGAGATCAGCCTGTCCCTGGATGCCAATGAAGATTTCAATGATGTCTGGATCGGCCACGCACTCGCGCTTCTGACTTTCAGCTTTTCCATCCGAGGCTGCCAGCTGGCGCTGACCACGACAAACCTGGGCAACGATCCCCTCGCCTTTACCCAGGCACTCCATACCTATCTACCCACCAGCGACATCACCCGCACTCGGGTACTTGGCCTTGGAAACAGCCAGTACATCGACACCCTGGATAACTGGGAATACCGCACCCAGGAAGGGCCGGTATATTTTGAAGGGGAAACTGACCGGATCTACGAGAGCGGCGAGCCGCTCACGATCGTAACACCCCGAACCGGCCGCAAACTCTCGGCCGTGGGCAGCGACTCGACCGTCGTCTGGAACCCGGGGCCGGCGAAAGCGGCAACACTGTCGGACTTTCCGGATACGGCCTGGCAGTCCATGCTGTGCGTCGAAACCGCCAATGCCGCCAGCGATTATAGGGTTCTTAATAAAGGGCAGAGCCACACATTAGGCGTATTCATCGGAAGGAAATCATGAGCCTGGCATCGTTTCTCAAATCCCGACTGGTTCCCGCGGAACTGGACGAGCATATCAACCGCATCCGCAAACCCATCGGGAGCCTGGGTTACGACCCCTGGGGCTACAACAACGAAGCCATTAAATACGGGCTTTCGCTAACCAAACAGATTTACGAGAAATACTTCCGGGTTCAGGCCCAGGGCGTCGAAAACATTCCCGCCGAAGGCCCGGTTCTGATTATCGCCAACCACAGCGGGCAGTTGCCCATCGATGGCCTGCTGATTGGCTATGCCCTCGCCTCCCGGGAAAAAGATCCGCGCATTCCAAGAGCAATGATTGAGCGTTTTTTCCCGACAGTGCCCTGGCTGGGGAACCTGCTCAATGAAGTGGGGGCTGTGCTGGGCGACCCGGTAAACTGCGCCAAGATGCTCGCCAACAACGAAGCCGTGATCGTATTCCCCGAGGGCATACGCGGTTCCGGCAAGCTCTACCATGACCGCTACCAGCTCAAACGGTTTGGCAACGGCTTCATGCATCTGGCCATGAAGTACAAGGCGCCGATCGTGCCCGTCGGCGTGGTGGGCTGCGAGGAAACCATTCCCGCCATCGCCAACATCAAGCCCCTGGCAAAGGCCCTGGGCATCCCCTACGCGCCAGTCGCCATGCCCGTCGTGCTACCGGCAAAGGTACACCTGAATTTCGGAGCCCCCATGTACTTTGACGACCTGGAAATTCCCGAAGAGCAGGTCACAGAACGGGTTGAGAAGGTCAAGGCGGAAATCAGCCGGCTGATCGACAAGGGACTGAGCGAAAGGAAAAGGCTTTTCTGATGACCGAACAACGCAGACCACACATTCTGATTACCGGTGCCGCCGGCGCCCTTGCCCAACAGGTCATCGAGCAACTCCGGGATACCTGCGACCTCGTCGCCGTCGATTTCCGCGAACAGGTCTACCTGGGCGACGACATCCCCAGCTACTGCATTGATTTCAACAAGCGGGTATTCGAGGATCTGTTCCGGCGCTACCAGTTTGATGGCGTGATCCACATGGGCCGGATCATGTCGAGCCAGCTCACCCGAATGCGGCGCTACAACGCCAACGTGCTGGGTACCCAAAAGCTCCTTGATCTGAGCCACAAGTACGGTATCAAACGGGTGGTGGTACTCTCCACGTTCCACGTATACGGCGCCGTGGCCTACAACCCCGCACTCATTGATGAGTCCGCGCCACTCAAGAGCGCAGGGCTCAGCGCCGACCTGATTGACTCCGTGGAACTGGAGAACCTGGCCAACATCTACCTGTGGCGCTACCCGGAGCTGAACATCACCATCCTGCGGCCCTGCAATATCGTGGGCCCCGGTGTGCGCAACACCATCAGCACCCTGCTTGCCAGCGAGCGGGCACCGGTGCTGGCAGGCTTCTCGCCCATGATGCAGTTCATCCATATTGATGACATGGCGGACGCCATTGTCCTTGCGTATAAAAAACCGACACGTGGCGTTTACAACGTCGCTCCGCAGGACTGGGTGGCCTATCAACACGCGCTCAAGCTCTGTGGCTGCAAGCGGATTCAGGTGCCCTCCATCCCGCCGATGGTTCCAAAAATGATACTCGGAACACTGAAACTGAAGAGTTTTCCGTCTTACCTGATGGCGTTCTTCAAGTATCCGGTGGTGATTGACGGGCGGGCGTTTGTGAAGGAGTTTGGGTTTGAGCCCAAGCGGCCGCTGAAAGAGATTTTTCGGTTTTATCGGGAGAATAAGAGGCCGGTATAAAACCTGATAGTCCTGCAACGCTAGAAACGAAAGGGGCGCCAATCGGTGCCCCCGTGTCAGACCAGTTCCTATTACTGAGTTCTACGCCGTCTTAAACCAATTGCCGCTATACCAACACCCAGGAGCGCCAGAGTACCCGGTTCAGAGACCTTGATTGAAGGCTTGGGACTCATCACCAACAGATCTTGAGAATAGTCTGAATCCAGCACGTAGAAATCGAATCCTCGGACATCGCTAGCCAGGTTATCGAGCCAGATCTCTGCCTGGCTTTCAACGCTTCCAAAGCTCCAGGATTTAAAATCACCCGAGTCCAAGCTGTAGCCGCTCTGCCCCTCGTTGACAATCTCCCACAGTGCCAACTGAAATGCAGCGGAGGAAGCCCCGGAATTTACGCCACTCTCGACGTCTCCATAGAGTCTATCAATGTCATTCAATGCTGAAGAATCGAAGTAGTCTATGGCACTCTTCAAGGTGTAACTGACCCACTGGCCCTCCTTGAGATAGGTGGCGGTGTCCACACAGTACGCGTCAAGGGTCTCGGACCAGGACAAATACTCATTTTCAATGCCATCACGAACACTGAAATTGAACATCCCGGCTCTGACACCACCAGCACCACTGATGCCGCCTGATTTATAGCCCGAGTCGCCAGGGCCGGAATAAGAGAACCCGTTATAGTAGAGATCGACTGTAACAGGAGCTGCATTTGAAACTCCTGCTCC
Source organism: uncultured Marinobacter sp. (assembly GCF_913055835.1). GTDB lineage: Bacteria > Pseudomonadota > Gammaproteobacteria > Pseudomonadales > Oleiphilaceae > Marinobacter. The sequence continues at coordinate 196,907 of NZ_CAJXKQ010000003.1, forward strand.
TCCCGCAAGTAGTGCTCCGGCGATAGCAACTGAAAACAACCTGTTAGACATACAACCCTCCAATCCACAACTCAGCTGTTGGTGATTAGACACAGCAGAAAAGGTGCCAATGAACACCTTTTAATATTATTTTCATAAGGTTAGTGTAATCAGAAAATATCGGCGGGATATCAGAACAGTTAGACTGTAAAAGAAACGGACACCCAGGAATTCGACAAAACACATCTATTCTGTGGTCTATACTCTTAACGTTCCGTCAAACCAGACGAATACAAACTAACATGTCGGGTTGCATAACATCGGATGTTTGAAGATTTCAGTCTAATTAGTTACGCGGCGGCGGCGCTCACCTTTGGTCTGCTCAGCATTCTCGTTGCCACTCGCTATCTGCGACGAGATGAGGACCGTGCACTGCTTCTTGCCGCTGTGGTAACTACGTTGTGGTCATCCGCCGTGGTTGCTCAAAGTCTCTGGGAATTTCCGAGCTTCTTCATTAGATACCTTCTTGAACTTCTGAGAGACGCGGCGTGGATAACGCTTCTTTTCACGATGCTTCGGGACTCGCTTCGGCAGGGCAGCCTCACCAATCAGTTAAAGCGGATTCTCGGTGTTTCGACCATTCTCTTGGTGCTGCTTCTGCTGACTTTTGGCGTGTTTGAGTACTTCCTGGGCTTATCCATCCTTGACGGCAAGACCAAGGTCCTCGGGCAGATTGCCCTTTCATTGATGGGTCTTTCGCTAGTCGAGCAGATCTGGCGCAACTCCCCCGCGTTTGGCCGCTCAAGCATGAAATATCTTTGTATCGGTGTTGCCACCGTATTCGCATTCGACTTCTTCATGTACGCCGATGCCTTACTTTTTGGCCACGTTGCGGACTCGTTCTGGAACGCGCGAGGATTCGTGAATGCGTTACTAGTACCTTTATTTGCGATTAACGTTATTAACACTCGCAAGCAGCCGGTAGATTTCCAGCTATCACGCTCTGCTGTTTTCCATGCAGGCACCTTAACATTCGCGGGCGCTTACCTTCTTTTCCTAGCTATTGGAGGGTATTACGTTCGAGTTCTAGGCGGAACCTGGGGAGATTCTCTTCGAGTTCTTTTCCTGGCAATAGCAGTAACATTCCTTGTTACGCTTCTTCTCTCCCGACGCTTACGCGCAAAACTTATGGTTCTGATCAGTCAGAACTTTTTCGACTACAAGTATGATTACCGCGAGGAATGGCTGAGGTTGACCCGGGAGTTGGCTGACCTGAGCGATGATCCGCCTCTGCCCGAAAGAGTTATACGAATACTCTCCGGGTTGGTTGAAAGCAACGCCGGGGTCATCTGGGTGAAAGGCGAACAGGGAGTTTACGTTCTTAAGAGCTGCATCAATATGACTACTCCCAAATTTACGCTTATTGATGCCGATTCGGAGTTGGTGCATTTTTTCAAAGAGCGCGAGTGGATCGTGGATCTGCATGAATACCGTACCGATCCGGTAAGCTATAACCTCTTGGAGATACCCGATGCAATTGCCAAGACTCCGGAAGCGTGGCTCGTAATCCCACTTTATCTTGGAAATGAGCTTTACGGCATAGCGATGATCGGCAATCCCTACGCCCGGGTCGAGCTCAACTGGGAGAACTTTGACCTTATCAAGGTCGTTGCAAGACAGACCTGTAACCTTCTGGCCCAGTCCGATGCTCAGAATCGTTTGTCACGAGCCATGCAATTTGAGGCCGTCAGTAAAGCATCTGCGTTTATGGTCCATGATCTGAAAACCGTCATAGCGCAGCTTTCATTGTTGGTGAGAAATGCCCCAAAACACAGGAACAACCCGGCTTTTATTGACGATATGATCAACACTACCGACCACGCGGTTCGAAAAATGTCGAACCTCGTTGACCATATTCGGAAACCTTCGACAGACACGACCAGTGAGTGTCGCACAATCGATCTGACAGCTCTGGTGGGGGAACTCGTCGATCACTACGCTGGCCGACCACCGGCACCACACCTTGAAGGCAAACCGCCGCAAACGATGATTAATGCCGACTCGGAACAATTAAAAAGCGTATTGGGGCATCTGATTCAGAATGCACAGGATGCAACGCCTCAGGACGGAGAAGTAATTCTTACTTTAAAAAATGCGAAAGGTAACGTGGTTCTGTTTATCCAGGATACGGGGTGCGGTATGACAGAAGAATTCATTAGCACCCAACTATTCAAACCTTTCGAGAGTACCAAGGGCCTCACAGGCATGGGAATTGGAGCGTATCAGGCCCGAGACTATATTCAGAAGTTGGGCGGCAGTATTGATGTTACGAGTGAGCCCGGAATAGGGTCCTGTTTTTCTGTAAGAATTCCACTCGCGGAACCGCAGCCGAGAAAATTGCACGCTCTAAAGAATCAGTCAGCCATCGTTGTCGCAGGCGCCCAGGAGGGTGCCAAATAATCGTCGTTTTTGGGGTGGAGAGAAAACCCCCATTGCAAAGTGCCAACGTTCGGTTAAAAATCAGGTACGAGGAAATACTCCAAAAAAGGATTTACAGCAGTTGTGAGTAGACGACTTCTTATAGTAGAGGATGATCCCGGCCTCCAGAGTCAAATGCGCTGGTGTTTCAGTGAAGACCTGGACGTATCGGTAGCGACTGACCAGGATTCCGCCCTTGCTGCGCTGAGACGTATAGAACCTGAAGTGATTACCCTGGA
>NZ_CAJXKQ010000004.1 GCF_913055835.1 uncultured Marinobacter sp.
CCCAGTTCCCGCAAGCGGGCAACTTTGGCAGCCGGGGCAAGATGGACAAGTGCACGTTCTGTGCAGGCGGGCCGGAAGAAGACAATTCCACTGTTGAGTTCCAGAAGTACGGTCGTAACCGTATTGCTGAGGGCAAACTGCCGATCTGTGCGGAAATGTGCTCAACCAAAGCCCTGTTGGCCGGTGACGGCGACGAGGTTGCGGATATCTATCGCCAGCGTATTGTGAACCGTGGTTTCGGTTCCGGTGCATGGGGATGGGGCACTGCCTACGAGAAGAAGGGTGCATAAACTGGCCTGACGGATTTGGGGCTCTTCGGAGCCCCGAATTCGGTTACGGCATAGATTTCTTCTTGCTGATTCCGCTGGAGTGCTCTAGATGAACAAAAAACTGATAGGCGTCGTCGCCCTGGTGCTAGCGACGCTGTTATTCAATTCTGCCTGGGCGCAGGACATTCCCGAACCGGAACGAAGCGCAACCGGTGGGGCTCAAACCCTCGAAGACATCCTGCGACGCCAAAAGCAGCTGGAAGTCGACGACAGTTTCCGCTCCCAGAACCTCGGTAATCCGGAGAACGCACCCTCTGTCTCGGCGCCTTTGGGAACCCGGGGCGGCGTCTCCGATTCGGAGAACTGGCGGGCTATCCGCTACAACGAAATTGAGCCAACCACTCAGGTACGCGGCCCAGCCGCCGATGTGCTGATTCAGGACGGCGGCATGCCCTGGTGGAAGCTTCGGGAAGGCCCGATGATCACCTATGGCGGCGGCGCACTGCTCGCGATCATCGGCCTGCTGGTGGTGTTCTATTTTGTTCGCGGCAAAATCATGATTGATGGCGGGCCTGCTGGTACCACCATTGAGCGGTTCAAGGCTGTCGAGCGCTTTGGTCACTGGTTACTGGCCGGTTCGTTCATCGCACTCGGCCTGACCGGGCTGATCACCCTGATGGGACGCAGCTTCCTGATTCCGGTTATGGGGCCGGACGCGTTTGCCACGTTGGCAGCCGGTTCCAAATGGCTGCATAACAATGTGGCCTGGGCATTCATGCTCGGCCTGGTGATGACCTTCGTGATGTGGGTTGCCCATAACATACCCAACAAACTCGATTGGCAGTGGATCAAGGCTGGCGGCGGTATCTTTACCAAAGGCCACCCTTCCGCCAAGAAGTTCAATGCCGGCCAGAAGATCATTTTCTGGACGGTGATGATTCTCGGCGTCTCGGTATCCCTGTCAGGTCTGTCACTGCTGTTTCCGTTCCAGATGCCGATGTTTGCCGACACATTCGCGGTGATCAACAGCGTTCTGGGAACCAGCTTCCCGACCGATCTCGCGCCCCATGAAGAGATGCAATACGCGAACATCTGGCACTCGATTGTGGCGTTTGTGATGATGCTGGCCATCATTGCCCATATCTACATCGGCTCCGTCGGTATGGAAGGCGCGTTCGACGCCATGGGCAACGGGCAGGTTGATCTCGAGTGGGCTCGCCAGCACCACGACCTGTGGGTAGCTGAAGTTGAGGCCAAACAAGGCAAAGGAGGATCATCGTGAAGATCATGATTTCCGCGTTTGTCGCAGCTCTGCTGATTGCTACGGCGGCACCGCTGGTGCTTAACCAGTTTGGCTGGTCGTCGGCCGCACAAACCAGCGCCGAGAGCGTTCGCCTTGACTGATCAGTCTGAGGTATACCAGATCGACGCCGTCGGTCTGGTATGCCCCCTTCCCGTCCTGCGCTTCAAAAAACGGATCAAAGACCTGCCCAGCGGTACACAGGTAGATTTTCTGGCGGACGACCCCACCGGCCGCAAAGACCTTCAAGCCCTGTGTGAGATCACTGGCCACCGGATTGAGTGGACTCGGGAAGAGAGCCACGGCATTACCCGATACCGGATTCGTCTCGCCTGACTGACTTATTCTGCCAGCCTATTGGGCGCTTGAGAGCCTTGCCCCTAGTGACCCCCTCGCGGATGCTTACGGGCTTCCAGAGTACCCAGCGACATCTGTACGTCACGCTCTGAAAGCTCTGGAAGATCATCAAAATTTGAAACCTGCGGAAATTTCGAATCGATCAGCGTCGCCAGCGTAGCATCGACACACAGTGTGTCTGCGACCGCCCGGTGGCACCCCGGCATCAGGATTGCCCTGATCTCACCGATTTCCCGTGTCCCCGTTTCAACGTCGCCGGAGCGACTGGCGCTGATTACGGTAAGCTGCGCACCCCAATCCACATCACGACCGTCAACATGCCTGGCTTCAATCTGCTCACAGGCTGTCAGGGTTGCTTCAAGAAGGGTCCGGAAATTTGCCGATTCGGCGAGCCGCTCGGCCTTTTCCCGGGCACTGCGCTCCTCATCAGACAGCATTAATAGGTACGGCGCGTTATCAACAAAAACACCCCAGTATTCGGCCATACTTGCTTCGGGTTTCGGGTGATAAACACCAGCGGTCAGGGTCGAGTGCTTTTTTCTTCGAGCCAGCAAAGCCCCGTTTTCGTCACAATCCAATTCTTTGCCTCGGTCTTTTCCGGATTTCACTTCTTGCAGGTGCTCTCAGGGAATCGCAGTTGAGCAATTTGCCTCGGCTAAACCGAGCACCGCTTCATGGACGCCGAAATATGGTGATTGCGGAAAGGTTTTACAAACCTTCAGGCATCCAGTTCTTTAATTGAGAACGAATCGATCAGATATATATATTTTTGTTCACAGCAAAACCCTCGGATACTACACCCATTAAATACTTCTGATTCCGAGGTTCTCGCATGCTCGATGTTCAGGCGATCGAATCCCTGCTCTCACTTCTGGTACCGCTTCTCTACGGTGCTGGCGCTGTAGCAACAGGATTGGCAGCCAGGCAAAGCCACCTCCCGGCACGCTCGTTGACCTTCAAGCTTGCCTTTGTTGCCGCTGTGGGAGCCGTGATCATCAGCTGGCGCTGGCCAGGCGCTGGAGAGTGGATCAGCCACGCGCCTCTAGCCTCCATCATGCTGATACTGATTACGCTATTGGGGATGGTGCTCGGGCAGTTCTCTGAAAGGTACCTTGCCGGGGATCCGGGCCAACGCCGTTTCATGGTCTGGCTACAGGTGATCCTTGCAAGCGTTGCGGTGATTGCCACCACCAACCATCTCCTGCTGTTCCTTGCCAGCTGGATTGCGATCAGTGTGAGTCTGCACCAGTTGCTGATGTTCTTTCCTGATCGTCCCCGCGCTGCCCTGGCCGCCCACAAGAAATTCATTTTTGCGAGGATTGCAGAACTCTGTCTCGGGCTGGCGTTCCTGCTTCTTTATATCCAGTACGACACCCCATTCATCGACCGGATCCTCGCTCAGGTATCCGACGCAGCAGAGGTGCCCTTCGGCGCCCAGATCGCTGCGGTTCTGATGGCGGTGGCGGCACTGCTGAAATGCGCGCAGATGCCGTTTCACGGTTGGCTGATCCAGGTGGTCGAGTCGCCCACACCGGTTTCGGCCCTGCTTCATGCCGGCGTAGTGAATCTTGGCGGTTTCCTGATGATTCTGATGGCACCACTGATTTCCGAGGTCAACGCTGCCCAGTGGCTCTTGCTGGCGGTGGCGGGCCCCACCGCGGTCTTTGCCAGCCTTGTCATGATGACCCGTATTTCCATCAAGGTGAAACTGGCCTGGTCAACCTGCTCGCAGATGGGCTGGATGCTGGTGGAGTGCGCACTGGGACTGTACGAGCTGGCACTCCTTCACCTGGTGGCCCATTCCGCCTACAAGGCACACACCTTCCTGAACGCCGGCAACACCGTTGAGTTGTCCATGAAAAAACGTCTGGTTGCGATCAACGAGCCCGGGCCAAAGCAATGGCTTGCCGCAGCAGGCCTTGCCGCTCTGTTCATGCTGCCCACCATTCTGTTTTCCAGCCAGGGAGGTACGGCCCACGCGTTCTCATGGATCGTGCCAGGCATCGCGCTGACGATTCTGCTCTCGGAGTTTTTGTCGGCAGGTGGCGGCATTCTCACCGTTGGCCGTGGCTTGATGATTGGTGGAGCCTTCTGGGCATTGTACTGGCTTCAGAAAACCTTCTTCGGCATGGTGCTCGCGCCACCGGAGAGCCAGGCAAGCCTCATGGAGGTGGTTTTTGTCGCCGCCCTTATCGCTATCCTGGTGCGCGGCTACTACCAGATTCGCTACCACCGCTTCTCGCCCGCCGGCGCCAGGCTTTACCGGTTTCTGTTTGCCGCAGGCTACCTCGATGAGTGGTCCACACGCCTGACCCTGAAAATCTGGCCGGCAAAACTGCCCGACGTTGTTCGGCCCCGGGCCGTGGTCAGCGTGTCCTCAACTTCTGGTTCCAGGGAGTCCGTGTAATGTTAGCGTCGAGCCTTAATGCCACCACCAAAGCAAACACCGATACACCGGATTGGCAAGCAGCGGTCACCGATGCCTCCAGTCGGATTGCACCGTCGTGGCCGCTGGATCAGATGATCGCGGTCAACCCGTTCTGGGAGATGCGGGATCTGCCTTTTACCCGGGTCGCTTCGCGTATGGCGGCACTTAACGGTACCTGCTGCCAGAACCAGGCAGCCCTCGAGGGACTGGGCAACGGCGGCCCTGCGGCCGCGGAGACCGCCAGCATGCCCGAGCACTGGCAGAATCTCAGCGCCCAATTGGACCGCAACCGCGATACGGCCCATCACGTAGGTTGGCAGGATGAGGTTGTGCACCAGATCAGCCAGTTCTGCGGCGACTACTTCCAGCGCCTGGATGCGGGAGATTTCAAAGCAGATGCCCAGGATCTGTATCACACCTGGCTGGAGATGACCCGGGCGGACCGTGGCATTGCCATCGTCATGGAAGAACCGTCATTGCCTTCCCAGTTTCAGGTCCTGCCCGAGCAGCATGAGAAGCTGATCACCGACGCCTTCAACGCCCTCGCGGCGGAACCGTCCTATACGGCAGACTATGCCCACGCACTCCTTCTGGATATCAACGGATGGTCCTCCTGGGCCGCATACCTGCGCTGGCAGGCGAGACTGCGTGGCAGCGGGGAAGATCTGCTGCCGGGCCTGCTGGCCATCCGGCTGGCCTGGGAGTTGGCCATCTGGCGGCATGTCCAACACGTTGGCGGCGCGATCTTCGCTGAGCTGAAACGGGGATGGCTCAAGCAGTGGAGCGCCTGGCCAGAAATGCTCGAGATCCATGAGCAATCCCAAACCACCGGTTGGCGCCAGCTTTCAGAGGCCGAGGCGGGCTATCAGTCACAGTTGGCAGACAAGCTTCTGTCAAAACCGGACAAAAAGGCAGCGGACAACCAGCCGCCCAGGCTTCAGGCGGCATTCTGCATTGATGTTCGCTCCGAAGTCTTTCGCCGTGCGCTGGAAGCCCAGGATCCCGCGATCCAGACTCTCGGTTTTGCCGGTTTCTTCGGACTCCCCATTTCATACCGCCCGAAAGGCACAAGTTTTTGCCGGCCGCAGTTACCGGGTTTGCTGGCGCCGGCGCTTGAGGTCACAGAGGCCGCGTCTTCTGGACGCTTCAGTCGGCAGGCACTGGCCAATCATTCTCACTGGTCTCAGTTTTCCAACGCGGGGCCGGCCAGTTTCAGCTTTATCGAAAGTATGGGGCTGGCGGGCCTGGGACGCATGGTGCGCAAGACCTTTTTCGGCAAGTCATCCGCCAATCCGGTCGATCAACTCCATAAAGGGCATACCAACTTCGAGATCCGCCAGAACGGGGCCCTGTTGGGAGTTGAAGAGAAAGCAGAACTGGCGGGCGGTATTCTCCGGGCCATGACCCTGACTCATGAGTTTGCGCCCACCGTCCTGCTGGTCGGGCACGGCAGCAGCACCCGCAACAACCCGCATGCCGCGGGCCTTGACTGCGGCGCCTGCGGGGGCCAGACCGGCTCGGTGAACGTTCGTGTGCTCGCCGGCATACTCAACGACACCGAGGTACGCGCGGCCCTGGCTGAGCAGGGCATTTCAATTCCCGCGGAAACCCGCTTCGTGGGAGCACTGCATAACACCACCACGGACGATGTGGAATGCGCCGGTGACGTACCCGACGACATCCGGAAGTTCCTGGCCAGGGCCGGCGCCCAGGCACGCCGGGAACGCGCTGTCCGTCTTGGCATCGCAAACGACAATGACGTCGACAGCGCCATCAAAAAACGCAGCCAGGACTGGTCGGAAGTACGCCCGGAATGGGGGCTTGCCGGCAACGCCAGCTTTATCGTGGCGCCTCGCTCAGCTACCCGACACCTGGATCTGGGCGGGCGCAGCTTCCTGCACGACTACCGCTGGCGCGAGGATGAGGGCTTCAAGATCCTCGAACTGATCATGACAGCGCCCATGGTGGTCACCCACTGGATCAACCTGCAGTACTTCATGTCCGTCACCGACAACCTGCATTACGGCAGCGGCAACAAAGTCCTGCATAACGTGGTCGGTGGCCACCTTGGCGTGTTCGAGGGCAACGGCGGCGATTTGCGGATCGGTTTGCCGCTGCAGTCGGTACACGATGGCCAGCGCTGGATGCACGAACCCCTGCGCTTGAGCGTTTACCTGGCAGCGCCCAAAGAAGCCATTGCCGACATTGCACAGAAACACAAGGTGGTTCAGGACCTGATCGATAACGACTGGCTGTATCTGTTCCGTATTAACGACGAGCAGACCTCCATCGAGCGTCTGTATCGAAACCAGTGGCACACCATGTCCGTCAATCCGGCCATTAACTCCTGAGACCTTATGCCCGCGACCATCAAGTTAGACGCAACACAAACAGCTGACCTTGAGAAAGCTGCCAGCCTGCTGCTGGCCGGCCAGCTCGTTGCTGTGCCGACCGAAACCGTATACGGATTGGCGGCGGATGCCAGCAACGAACAGGCGGTCAGAAAAGTATTTGAGGCGAAACAGCGCCCGGTCGGACACCCGCTGATCGTGCATGTTGCATCGCCGGACAGGATCGGGCTCTGGGTCGACCACGTCCCGGACTCTGCCATGCAGCTGATCGAGTCATTCTGGCCCGGCCCGCTTACGCTGCTACTGCCAAAGAAGAGCGGCGTCAGCGATTTCATTACCGGCGGCAATCCAGGCGTGGCTGTGAGGATGCCCGCGCACCCTGCCACGGTGGCAACCATGGAACGACTTGGCCGGGACCTGGTAGCCCCCTCCGCCAATCCCTATGGCCGGATCAGTCCGACCACCGCAGAGCACGTGCTCGGGGGGCTGTCCGGGAAGATCGCGGCGGTCCTGGATGGTGGCGACTGTTCAGTGGGCATTGAATCCACCATTGTCGACCTGACCGGCGATACCCCGGTCATCCCCAGACCGGGGCAGATCAGCCAGAGCGATATTGAAGCCTGCCTCGGAATCACATTGGCACCGGGCAAAGGCGCCAGCCAGGTGGTACCGGGAAGCGTAAAGCGTCACTACCAGCCGGTCACCCCCACCATTGGAGTGGCAACGGATCAATTCGCGCTGCGTCTGCCAGCAATCACACCGTCGGGCGAGAGGGTTGGCGTGATCTGGTGGCAGTCAGCACCAGGCGAGCTGGCCTCAGAGTCCATAATGCTCAGCGCCGATCCGAGCGAGTACGCCCGCATGCTCTACACCGCGATGCACTCAATGGACCAGGCGAATGTCGATCAAATCGTCATCGAGCTCCCGCCCAGGGAAAGCCGGTGGCTGGCCGTCCACGATCGGCTGGGACGGGCCTGTACCGAACAATTCGGTTAAGCGGGCACACCCTGGCACTCGGGGCAATAGTAAAGCCGCCGGCTGGCCATCATGGTTTTGACAAGCGGCGACGCGCAATCATAGCACCGCTGCCCGTCGCGATTAAATACCATGTGCCGGCGCTGCCCGAACGTCCATCCCGCCTGCTTCAACCGCTCTGCTCTCTCGGGCGAATTGGTGATGCCCTTTAACTGATAGGTTCGCTGCACAAGAGTCATAATCGCCCCGGCCAGTCGCGACTGCTGATCGGCATCCAGGTCACGAGGTTTAGCCCAGGGTGAGAGACGCGCCTCAAAGAGGATTTCCGAGCGCAGATAATTACCGATTCCGGCCACAAACCCCTGATCCAGAAGCAAGCCCCCCAGGTTTCGGCCCCGGAAACGCGTATCGTCAAACACCGCCAGCAGCTGATCGACGCTAACATCCTGATTGAGAGGGTCCGGCCCCAGCCGTGAAAGGTAGGGGACTGCGTTCAGTTCGTCCGGCCGCACCAGCTGAATATCCGAAGCGCTGTACAACCGGGCGGCTTTCTTCGGAGCGACAATCGCAAACCGCAGTTGCCGGTTGGTCCTGGGTTCACGATCAGGCTTACCCATGCGCCACTTCCCATAAAGCTGGTTGTGGCTGTAAACACACCATGGGCCGTCTTCATCTGTCGCCTCGAAAAACACCAGGACGGCCTTGCTCCGGGCTTCCACCCGTTCCACTTTGCGGCCGCGAAGGGTGCTTTCAAAAGGTTTCAGGTGTTCAAATGCAAAGAAGACAGATTGCGCGGTCTTGCCGCCAACCGCCTTGTTGATGTCATCGACCATGCGGCGTATTTCGGGACCCTCGGGCATACTCATCTCCGCTGCTGACCAGTCTCTCTCCATCACAGGTGAGCTTAACCGTACGTTGCTGCCGGCGATTCAGAGTTGTCCAGCCACAAAGTTTTTGCCCGGGGGATGTAAGCCCTTTACCCATCCTGCTCGTAGGTTCTGCTGCATTTAACGCAAGAACAAGGTGGGTCATGAAGGGCACCAAGCTGGCTTTATTGATTGCAGCGATCCTGATTATGTTGGCGGCGATGACACGGCAAGACCCGGTTGCTTCGGAAAGCTGGGCCACGACCCAGGTGGTACCTCTGGTATTTGCCGAAAAGCGCGGCGCCGATCAGTGGCCAACCTCGCTTAAAGAACGGTTTCTGAACGACCCGGAGAACCAGATCAGGATGAGTCAGCCCGACAGTATTCTGCGTAACGAACGTGGTCCCGGCGAGTGGCTGCCGACATCCGGTCAATGCGATTATATGGGTAGGTTTATGGCGGTGATGGAGCGCTACCAGCTCCACCACCAGGAGCCCCAATGGCGGGACTGGCAGACGAAACGGCAGCGCTGCTATACCCAGTTCCAGTAAAAGCAGCCTGACGTTCCGCAAAGGGGCGCCTAGCGTTTATCGTCCGGCCCGACCAGGTCAGACAACTGCTTGCGAATGGAATCAATGTTGTCCTCGCCGCTCTGCTTGAGTTCATCCAGCTTTTTGCGGCCATCAGAGATTTTATCTTCGACCGAACGCAACGCATCCGACGCGCTCTGCTGGATATCGGCGCTGGCCTTCTCGTTCTCGGCCTCCGCTTCCTTGGCTTTGGCGTTGGCTTTCAGGGAATCGGCCTGCTTTTCCCATTCTTCCAGCTGCGTTTCAGCCTTTTTGATCAGTTCGTCTTTCAGTGACATAAATGCCCTCCATGAAGGAGTTAATGAATTACTCACAACTCCGTACTTGGGCGGGCAATCCGAAAATACAACCCACACCGCCGTTTCAAATCAGAGTCAGCGTCCATCAATTGGGAAAACCACGAGCCGTTCACATCGGCCCGCCGACTCTGATCGATCAGGATGAGTTTCAGGTAGCCGCGTAAGCCACGATCTCTACCAGCATTTCTTCACGCGCGAATCCTGAAACGATGATCGCAGCCCGATTCGGGTAGGGTTCCGCCACATACTCCGCATAGACCTTGTTGACCGCGGCAAGATGGGTCCTGTCGGTCACGTAGATAAGCGCCTGTGTGAGGCTTGCCATGCCGCCCCCCGCACACTCCAGGGTGTGTTTGAGGTTTTCCATGGTTTGCCGGGCCTGGGATTCAATTCCGCCGGCAACCACCTGGCCGCTGGCGTCGATCGGGATCTGGGCGGTAAAGAGAATGCCATTGGCGCTCACGGCCCATTCAAGGGGAGCCTTGGAGCGCGGCAGTTGGGTGGTAATGGGGGTAATCTCGGGCGTTGCGGTCATGATGGTTTCCCTGTTCGGTCGTAATCGATCAGTCGTTATCGCTGGTGCCTGCGCCAGCTCCGCTCCGGGAGGCATCGGTTGCCTCAACCAGAAGCCGGTCGGCCAGGGATTTCAGGTTGTGCCAGAGCTCGTCATCCACATCCATGCCCTCCACCAGCGCCCTGTCTCTCTGCCTTTCCAGATCCTCTTCGGTCTGGCGCATAAGATTGGTGAGCTCGTACTCCGAACGCAGGCTCGGCAGTAAATCAACATGGTTGGCCATGATCAGCGTAATGCCATCGTTTTTCTCGGTGTCATCCGGCGTATTTTCCAGACTGTACAGACAGATCTCGGGAACCGGATGCCCCGCCTTGAACCCCACCACCAGTTCGGTCAGCGGGTCATGGGCATTGCGCCAGAAAGCCGTGACATTCATTCCCCGACGGGCAAGCCGGGAAAGATAGCCGATTATCAGGATGCGATTGTGGCAATGGCGAATCTTGGTGACCGACAACCCTCGCCCCCTTGCTCTGGCATAGCCCAGTTCCACCGCCAGGCTCGCGTTGCCCAGGATGCTGTGGTTGTGGGCATCGAGAACGCTGAAATCCTCATCCTGATAGACCAGGGTTGGCGACTCGCTATGATCCTCTGCCAAAAGAAACCTCAGGCCTTTCTTGAGTGCTTCGACGCCCCCCAGGCCGTGGGCTTCCATCCAGGCAACCATTTCAGCCGCATCAATGGCATCACCCTCGGCAAAGCCGATCCCGATAAACGCTTTCCTGCCGATACCCTGAAGTTCATTGAAAGACACTTTCATGACAGATTCAGCTCCGGTTCCACGGGAAAGCTCCAGTCGTCCAGCTCCGCCAGACGCGCCTTGTCGGTACCGTGGTCACTGAAGAGTTCACAGAACAGGGGCGCCCCCTGAAACATCGTAACCCTTACCCAGCGGTCAGACTTGGGGTCAAATCGGCTGGCACCGAAGAACGAGAGCTTGGTTCTCAGCAAGTGCATGGGCTTCATATCCCGGTGCCAGAGATTGGCCTGGATTTCTCCATAGGGCGTGGCGGCCATGGTCTGGATCCGCCGCACGCATTCCTTTTGCCGGGGATGGGCCATCAGAAACTCCACTACCGAACCCCGCGGGCTCCGGTCCAGAAACGCGTCCAGTAACTGGTGTGTCCGGTGAATCCTCGGTCCGATGGCCAGGGGCATCTCTTTTTCCGAGCCGGGCTCAAGGGCGCGCACCCCCAGCCTGGGCTCCTCTTTCTCCGCAGAGCGATACCAGAACCAGTGCTGGTGATCGGGGTTCTTGGGGTCGTATTCCAGCGCCCAGGCGAACCGGGTCTCAATATCCTGCTTCAAAGTTGCCGCCCGCATTTCCGGCTGGAGCTCGAGGATTTCCTCACAGCCGAGCTCATCCTCCACCGAATCGATCAGCTCCGGATACAGCTCAATCAGCAGGGTATTGATCAGTTCCTGGGCTTCCAGCGAGCATTGCCCCTCTGCCCAACCCAACAAATCGTTCCAGAGGGTCGACGTGGCCGGCGTTCTCTCCAGCCAGCCAATCACCGCGTCAATGGAAACCACGGTGGCTTCATTACGCCGGGTCTGCTCGGCGTCCTCCGTGACCGTTTCAGCGAAGTGCTGACGGGCACGTTTCAGCAATGCCAATAACTCGCGGCGGCTGGCGTCATCAGGAACCTGCTGGCGGGCATAGGCCAGTGCCCGCTCGCGGCAGTAGACCCATTGCTGGATAAGCTGGGGATGATTGATTAGAAACGGTGCCATGCCCAGTCCAGTGGAATTACCGATTCCGAGGTAACGCTGCAAGGCGGGATGAAGCCCAACGGCCCGCTCCGGCGAGCGATTCCTGGCCAGGTGCTCCACCTGCTGTACCGAGAAGTGGCGCAAAAGGTAGACCGCAAACATCTGTGCCGAGAACGGCCGGTTGAAATCCGGGTTGTTCTGCAGGCGCGCGTAATCCGCGATTCCGAACTTGCCGTTGCCGTAAACCGCTGTGGTGCGGTACAGATAACCGACCTTTGTGAGCCAGGCGGGGTCCGGTTGTTTGCCGTCCGCCAGCGCGTCCACAAAATGCGCGAAGTTCCGCAGGCTTTTGTTGGCGCGAGACAACACCAGCAACCTTGGGTGTTGGCGGCCGGCCTCCTGTAGCGGCACATTTGCCGCCATCTGTTCAAGCAGGCTGTCCTCAACCTCTCCCTCTACCAGGGCGAAGGTGACATCCCACGCCTCGGCGATCACCCGGTCTGACCGGCGTTCAGGGTCCAGGTGCTGGGAGAACACCACACCGTGATAGATGTGGTGCGGCGTATTCAGGCGATAGATCACAACCCCGTGACCGTCGACATCGAGGTCGAATCGTGCCGTGGTCACCGTCCAGTCCTCCCGGGCCATCTGGCGCACCAGGCTGCGGCAAAAGCTCAGACGACTGGCGTGGAGGCTACCCAGCCGAACCAGGTTCATCACCTGGTTGGCTGGTCGAAGCTGAAGCTCCGGCTGCGCATCTAATGGAGTTGCCATGTTTCAGACTCCTGAGTTCTCGGACGAACCCGTCGTCGCCACGACCAGCGCCACTTCACCCTTGGGCGCAACAATGCCCTGCTCGCGGGCCATGGCGTAGGCCGATTTGGGGCCGATATAGAGTGACGGCAGCAGGATCAACGAGACCGGGATGGCCGTAATCACAATGAACTGCTGCAGTGCACTGATCTGCCCCGCCCCCATGTACAGCAGCACTGCCGCCATCAACGCCATGGCGACGCCCCAGAAGGCACGCACGATTGGCTCGGGCTCATCATGGCCGGCACTCACCACGGCGATGGCGTAGCTCATGGAATCGCCGGTGGTAGCCACAAAGATAGTTGTCAGCAGCAGAATCGCCAGAGCCATCATGGCCCCGCCCGGCAGAGCTTCGGCGATGGTCAGTGTGGCAACATCAAACTGGAAGTTGTTGAGGGCCTCGGTCAGATCGATCGCTCCGGTGATCTGGTAGAAAATCCCGGAACCACCAAGCAGAGTGAACCAGATGGTGGTGGCAACCGGCGCCATAACGCCAACCGCGAGAATCATTTGCCGGATGGTGCGTCCCCGGGAGATCCGGGCGACAAAGATGGCCATCAAGGGTCCGTACCCGAGGAACCAGGCAAAGAAAAACACCGTCCACCACTGCATCCACCAGCCTTCAGCCGTTCCCGAGGTCACTGTGGCCATGGCAAAGAAAGAACTGATGTATTCGCCAAAGCCCTGGGTGTAGGCGTTGGTCAGAAACAGGGTAGGGCCGAAGATGAAGATAACGGCGGCAATCGCCAGGGCCAGAAACACATTGAAGCGGCTGAGCATCTGGATACCCCGGTGAATACCGGTCATGGCCGAGGTCACATACACAGCCGCAAGTACGCCCAGAATGATCAGCTGGGTGCCATAACCTTCGGCAAAGCCAAAAAGCTCATGCAGACCAAAGCTCACCTGGGTCGCAAGAAAGCCGATCGGCCCCACGGTACCGGCAACCACCGCAATCACGCAGGCGGCGTCCACACAGCCGCCCAGCCAGCCTTTCATCACCCGATCACCAAACACCGGATACAGCAGGGTGCGCGGTTGCAGAGGCTGGCCCTTCACGTAATGGGCATGGGCCAGAACAATGGCAGACAAAGTGCCGAGAATGGCCCAGGCCAGAAAGCCCCAGTGCATGAAGGACTGGGCCAGCGCCGGCGCCACCGCCTCTGCGGTGCCCGCCTCCGTGTCGAATACCGGAGGCGTGACAACAAAGTGGTACACCGGCTCGCCTGCGGCGAAGAAAACGCCACCGCCTGCAAGCAGGGTACACATGATAATGGACAACCATTTGAACGTACTGAGCTCAGGCGTATCGAGGTTGCCCACTTTGGCACTGCCTGCCGGCGAGATCGCCACCCCCATCGCGATCAAGAAGGTGAGCAGCAACAGGAGCTGGAAGTATGAGCCAAGATACTTGGCGGTCCAGGCGAAGCCGTCGCTGATCAGCCCGGCCGTCCACTGAATGTCGTACAGGGAAAGGCCGAGAAAGAGCAGGATAAAGCCTACGCTGAGACCCAGAACAATCGGATCGCCGAAGCGCTTGATGCCCGTTTCCGGGATAGCTACAGAGCTGGCTGAGTTTGTCATTGCGATTACCTGTTGTTGTTTTTGGAACAGTGTGTAATCAGAACGCGGCGTTTACAGCGGGCCGCGTACCCTCGGTTAACTGCCTGAGCCAGTTTCGGCCCATGATCTTTTCAATTTCCTCGTGGTTGAATCCCTTCTGTCGGAGACCTTCCACGATATTCGGAAAGTGACGGTTGTCGCTGAACCAGGCCAGTGGCGAGGGCCAGCCTGCGTTAGCGGCACTGCCCTCGCCGTAGTCCATGGCCTTGCTCCAGCGCCCGTTACGCATCCATGTCAGTACCGACTCCGGCTGTCCCTGGCACAGGTCCGTCCCCATGCCGATGTGATCAATCCCCATCAGTTCGGCGGTATCGGCCACCATGCCGCAGAATTCGTCCAGAGTGCAGTCCGGACCGTTCTTGAGGTGGAACGGGTACACTGAAAATCCGAGTATGCCGCCGCTTTGCGCGATGGCACGCAACACCGTATCGGATTTATTGCGCTTGGCTGGGTGGAAGCTGGCCGGATTGGCATGGGAGATGATGACCGGCCGCTCTGACAGCTCGATAGCCTCCAGTGTCGACCGCTCGGCACTGTGAGACATGTCAATCAGCATACCCACCCGGTTCATCTCGCGGATTGCCTGCCTGCCAAACCGGGTAATGCCG
The DNA here is from genome assembly GCF_913055835.1 of uncultured Marinobacter sp. Taxonomy (GTDB): domain Bacteria; phylum Pseudomonadota; class Gammaproteobacteria; order Pseudomonadales; family Oleiphilaceae; genus Marinobacter. Next base: position 14,764 of record NZ_CAJXKQ010000004.1, read on the forward strand.
CTGTCTTCCGCTTCGTAGCAGCCACAGGCCAGCAGACTCTGGTTGTTGTAGGTCAGTTGCATGATCAGCAAGCCCAACCGGCGCATGATGGCCACCAGGTCGATATCGTCCTCAATGGGCGAACAGTTCTGGGCCCCGAAGAAAATACCGACCCGGTTCGTTTCCCTGGCCAGTTCGATATCGCTGGCCTCAAGCACCGGCATGATCAGATCGGAATGTTCCTCGAAGCGGCGCTGCCACTCGCCGAACCGCAGCAGGGTTTCACGGCAATTCTCGTGATAGACAAGCGTGGCGTGCACCGCGTCCACACCGCCTTCCCGCATTTGCTCAAAAATGGCTCGCGACCAGTTGGAATACTGAAGGCCATCAATGGTAAGCACAGACTTTGACATGGTGGCAGACCTCAGGCCTTGGTGTAACAGGTTTTGATCACCGTATAGAACTCCCGCGCATACTGGCCCTGCTCCCGAGGCCCGAAGGAGGAGTCTTTTCTGCCACCGAACGGCACGTGGTAATCGGTGCCAGCGGTCGCCAGGTTCACCATCACGCAACCGGTCTCGGCCCGGGCCTTGAAATCGGAGGCACGTTGCAGGGAACGGGTGATCAAACCGGCGGTCAGGCCGTAATTGGTGTCGTTCAGCGTCGCCAGGGCGGTTTCATAATCCGGCACACGAATCACACAGGCCACGGGGCCAAACACTTCGTCGCGGTTGATGCTCATATCGTTGGTGGTATTGGTGAACAGCACCGGCTGCATGTAGTAACCGTCTGTACCCGCACTCACATGGTCGCCACCGAAGGCCATGGTGGCACCCTCCTCGAGGGCAACGCTCACCCAGCGTTGATTGGCCTCAAGCTGGCTTTTGCTGGCAATGGGGCCGATCGCGGTATTCTCGGACAGCGCCGGGCCAACCTTTGCACCGGCCAACTTCGCGGTCAGTTTGTCCACGAACTGGTCATGCACGGAATCCACAACGATCAATCTCGACGATGCCGTACACTTCTGCCCGGAGCCGGAATAGGCACCGGCAAACGCCGCTTCAACCGCCAGATCCAGATCAGCATCGTCGAGCACAATCAGGGCATTCTTCGAACCCATTTCCAGCTGGCATTTCACCAGGTTGGCTGCGGTGGCCGAGGCCACCCGCCGACCCACATCCAGAGAGCCGGTGAAGGTAATGGCCTGGACATCCGGACTGGTGATCAGGGCCTCGCCGGCCTCACGACCACTGCCGGTCACCAGATTGAAGGTGCCGGCGGGCAGGCTCTGGCGGCTGATGATTTCGGTCAGTGCCCAGGCACTGGCGGGCACCAAGTTTGCCGGTTTGAACACCACCGCGTTACCGAAGGCCAGAGCCGGAGCAATTTTCCAGACGGCGGTCGCCATCGGGAAGTTCCAGGGACTGATTACGCCAACCACGCCGAGCGGCTCACGGCGGGTCTCTATCTCAACACCGGGTCGCACAGACGCAACCCGATCATCGATCTGGCGAAGCACTTCTGCCGCGTAATACTGGAAGAACTGACCGGAGCGATACACCTCACCCTTGCCTTCTGCCAGGGGCTTGCCCTCTTCCCTGGACAGAAGCTCACCGAGCTCATCCTTGCGGGCGATCAATTCATTGCCAATCGCCATCAACACGCTGTAGCGGGTCTCAAGACCGGTTTCTGCCCAGAGTTTCTGGCCGGCCTGTGCGGCACGGATGGCCTGCTTTACCTGCTCGGCACTGGCCTGGTCGTAGTGGCCGATAATGTCGCTGAGGTCGGAAGGGTTCTGATTGGGCTGGGCGTCATGGGCGCCTGCAACCCACTCGCCGCCGATGTAGAGTGCGTGTGACTTTGGCATGGGATCCTCCTTAGATGATCCCCAAAGACTAGACGCCTCATCCCAATAAAGATAATCAAAAATATCGTGTTTTTAGTAAGTTTTTCTTATACCTTGGCGGGATAAACAGGTTAAGTCAGGTGCCACATGTCGATCGAACTCAAGATTCAGCCTCTGCGTTACGTTCTGGCGGTACGGGATGAGGGCAGCTTTCACGGGGCAGCCCTGAAACTCCATCGGAGCCAGCCAGCGCTGTCCATGGCCATTCGCGATCTGGAGGAGCGGCTCGGACAACCCCTGTTCGAGAAAACCCACAAAGGGCAGCTAACCCCGTTCGGCGAGTATTGCCTCCCCAGGTTCCAGGAACTGATCAACCAGCACGACCGGCTGGCGAACGAGCTGCAACACATGGCCGAGGGGCATCAGGGGCGTGTAACCCTGGCAACCGTACCCTCGGTTGCCAGCCGGCTTATGCCGGAATTTCTCGCAGCCTTTGTCGCCCGGCATCCGGACATCAACATCAACCTTCATGACGAAAACGCGGAGTTCGTGTGTCGACTGGTGGCCAATGGCGAGGTGGATCTGGGCATCAGCAGCATGTGGGTTCAGGATGAAACCCTGGCCTTCAGCCCACTGTTTGAAGACAACGTTGGCGTCGTCATGCGCAAGGACCATCCTCTGGCCCGGCGCCGCAGTCTGAAATGGCAGGAGCTGTCCGAAGAGCGCTTTATTGCCAACGGCACATCCCGGCTTCTGAAGCACACCCCCGCAGCCAGCCTGGTGGACAACAATGACTTTTTTATCTCCAACATGATCTCGCTGCTCGCCATGCTGGAAGCCGGCAGTGGCATCACTACGCTTCCGCGACTGGCTTTCCCGATCAACAACGACAAGCTGTGCTTTGTTCCTTTGAGCGAGCCGAAACTGGTACGCAAGATCGGCATCATCAAACAGGCTTCCCGCTCGCTGTCACCCTCCGCCCAGGCTCTGGAGAAGATGATTCATGCCGAGTTGGCGGGCATGGCCATATCGTGAATCGTCAATACCCGACGAACCGGCCTTCACTGGGACTGATCGGAATCATCTGATTCCGACCTTCCCTTACGCTCGGGCTGCAGTTCCTCTTCAACCCAGCGACGTACCTGATGCCGATCCTTTCTGCGCACCAGCTGTTCGCTGTGAATATTGCGCGGAAAAATCTGGGGGCCGCCCTCATGCTCCAGAGAAAAACTCCGTCGCACACCAACCGGATATTTTGTAGGTCCGTGAATCACCGCTGCCCGGATCTCAACGCCAGTAATGTCCTCGAACAGGTAATCGCTTTCACTTTCTTCGCTGCGACGTCCCAGAATGATGTTCCGGAAGGACCCAAGAACCAGGTACCCACCGGGCTGCAAGGGCCCCTGCCTTAATACCTGATGCACATTGGTATCGTCCGCGCCGACCCGACGGTACTCGGTCACCGTGATGGTTTTCTCTTCGCCGGCACGGGTATGGAGAACCACTTGGACACACTGCACGTGCACCGTTTCCTTGCCCATGTTCACCAGAAGACACAGGGCATCCGGGTTTTCATTCTGGGCGTGGTGAATCACCAGGTAGGGGCGGTTGTTCCTTTTGTACTGCAGGAAAAACAGCTGGAAGTAGACAATCCAGACGATCGCCATGACGGCACTGCTGACAGGAGCGATGTAATCCATCTATCCGTTCCTTCTTACCCATCTCAATCAATACGCTAGCTTGCTTTACCTGATTTTTACACCCCGTTGACGGAGCCTCCCCGTAAACCCTGCGATCATTCCGGAAAACAGGATCGATTCAGGAGTGGTTCATGACAACCAGTAAGGTCTTGCTGATACTCAGTGTTCTCGTAATGGGGCTGACCGGCTGCAAGGTCACTACTTCAGACGATTATCATCACCCGGATTCAGATGGCTTCGTTTCCGGCCTGTTCTACGACGCACGGGATACCGGTCGGCACTTTCCCACCGTAAGCTGGGCACTCACCGGCCCTACCGAAGCCTGCCGAAACGAACCCCTGTATTTCGAGACTCACAGCGGTCGGGTTCGGGTCTTTGGCTCGCCGGCTTACAGCGAGACCTCCTTCCGGGCTGCCGCGTCGGAGCTTGAACGTCGGATCGACGGTGTGCTGAGTCGGTTCCAGTTGCGTTGGTCCGATTTTGTCGAGGACCGCAGCGCGGCAGTTCCCTATCCCAGACAGGTAATCGGCTGCCTCAGCCCGGGGGTGCCACACACTGAGTTTGTGTCGGCCTCAATGGCCGCCGTAGCGTTCACCCCGTATTACGGTCAGTGGCCCTATGAGACCGGCCAGTTCGTTGCCCACGAGCTGGCCCATTTCGTCCAGGAAAACCTGTCCCGGTATGATGCGGGTTACAGCCTTCTGCCCTACTGGTTCTCGGAGGGCCAGGCCGTCGTTGTAGCAGGGGAGCCCGTTGCTCCGGTTTATCAGCACTATGACTACGATCCCCTCTGGGATGTCACCGCCGCCGACGCTGCAAACACACCGTATCGCTTTGAGCATTATGGCCTGGCGTACCGGTACCTGGAAAAAGCCAACGGCGCCCTGGCGATGACGGTATTGCTGGAAATGGTGCAACTGCTGGACTGGGACGGCGGTTTCCGCGGCGAGGTCAACACGGGAGAGTCCCGGGCCTTTGTAGAGGCGTTCAACTCAGCAGGTTTGGTGGACCATCGAAATAACCATCTGAGTTTTCAACGATTTCGAAGTGATTACCACGACCTTCTGAACAGCAGCTATTAGCCAGCGGCGACCTGAACTGGATTAAATCTGCCCAATCAGGGATAATTTCGTCCGTTTTTTAGCCAGCTGTGTCGTTTGGTAGTCTCTGGACATGACCATTTTCAGCGTTCTTCAGTTAATTATATTTTCTGTTCTGTTGCTCAACACCGTGCACCTGATGCCGGCCTTCGGCCGTTTGCTCAGGGGTGCCGAATCGGCCTTCCAGTCCGGCTATCTGTGCGCCATGCTTACCATGCGCCTGGCCCGCAACATTCTGGGCCTGATCCTGGTAACCGCCAGCACTGCGCCCAACCCTGAAATTCACGCCCTGGTCCCCAAGGGCATCCTGTTGTTCCTGGTTCTGGCAACACTCAATGCGGCATTGACCCAGTACGTGAAGCGGTCCCGGGTGGAAGAAGGCGCCGGTTTCTAGGCCGCCTCACTCTCAGGCGTAAAGCGACTCGATCACCTCGGTGTATTTCTCGTAGATGTTGCTACGGCGCACCTTCATGGTGGCCGTCACCTCATCGTCGTCGTGGTCCAACTCCTTGGTCAGCAAATGGAAGCGCTTGATCTGCGCTACCTGAGGTAACTTCTCGTTGCCCTTGTTCACTTCGGCCTGGATGAGTTCATTTACCCGGGGCTGCTCGGTCAGGCTCCGGAAGGTGGTGTAGGCAATCCGCTCCTGCTCTGCCCACTTGGCCACCGTGTCGAAATCAATCTGGATCAGCGCAGACACATATTTTCTGGCCTCACCGATCACAATGCATTCCTTGATGTAGGGACTGGCCTTGATGGTGTTTTCGATCTCCGTTGGTGAAAGATTCTTGCCGCCAGCAGTGATCATGATGTCTTTCAGACGGTCAACAATCCTGAGCTGGCCGTCCCGCCATTCACCCACGTCGCCGGTATGCAGCCAGCCGTCTTTCAGGGTTGAGGCGGTGGCCTCGTCGTTCTTGTAATACCCCTTGAACATGCTGCCACCGCGCATGATGATCTCGTTGTGCTCCCCGAGTTTCACCTCAACGCCGGAAATTGCCACCCCAACCGTGCCCAGATGCACGTCATCCAGTGGTTGCGCCGTGGCAACACCGGTGCTTTCCGTCTGGCCGTAGACTTCCACCAGAGGAATTCCGATGGTTCGAAAGAACTCCAGAATGCCGGTGGATATGGGGGCCGCCCCGGTGAGGGCAATAGTGCATCGGCGCAGGCCGATAAAATTCTGCAATGCCCGCAACACCAGCCAATAGCTGAGGCCATAGAGGCACTTTTCCTTCAGATTCCAGTCCGAGCGCCGCTTCGTGGCCATGGGCGAACACACGCGGATCGCCCAGTTGAACAAGGCCTGCCGGAACCGGCCGGTCTCCTGGACCTTGATGTAAATGGCGGAGTGCAATTTCTCCCAGATCCTGGGCACGCCCAGAAACACGGTCGGCGCAATCTCCCGCAAGTCTTCCTGTACGGTTCTCAGGCTCTCGCCAAAGCTGACGGTACTGCCGACGTAGACCGGCGCTATATTGGTAAAGGCCTGTTCTGCCACATGGCACAGCGGCAGGTAAGACAGGCTGGAGCCGTGCTCATCCGTCTGCAGGAGTTCGATCAGTCCCGGCGCCGCCGCATGCAGGTTCCGCCAGCTGATCATGGCACCCTTCGGGCGGCCCGTGGAGCCAGAGGTATAAATCATCAGAGCGGTGTCATCCATCTGCTGGCTGTCCAGCAATTCATCCACCAGCCCGGGATGCTGTGTTTCAAATTCCCGGCCGCGGGCCTCGATGTCCTCGAACGCCGATGGCGGCTCCGGGTAATAGCGCAGGCCCTTCATATCGATGGCAATGCAGTGCTTCAGTCTTGGCAGATCTGGCCAGGCCTCGAGCACCTTGTCGGTCTGTTCCTGGTCTTCACAGATCACGAATTCCGCGTCACTGTGCTCAAGAACATAGGCCACCTCGTTCCAGGGGCTGGTGGGATAAACCCCGACACAGATGCCCTGCACCAGGCCGATGCCCATCTGGCCGATGACCCACTCCACCCGGTTTTCCGAGATAATGGCCACGTGACCGCCAGGCTCAAGCCCCATGGCACGGAGCCCCAGCCCGAAGTGCCGGGCCCGCCGGTAATAGTCCTGCCAGGAATAGGCCTGCCAGATACCGAAATCTTTCTGGCGCAGTGCCAGGGCGTCCGGCCGTTCACGAGCGTGGGCACGCAACATTTGAGTGAGGGTCAGGTCAGGTACAGCAGGTGTTGTCATGACAGCCACCGTTTACGGCGTTTGTAGTGCTTGATATCGCGGTAACTGCGGGCTTCACCTTCCTTACCACCCACACCCAGATAGAATTCCTGAACATCTTCATTGGCCGTGAGCTTGTCGGCCGGGCCGTCGATCACGATCTTGCCGTTCTCCATGATGTAACCGTAGGACGCAATCGCCAGTGACACCGCCGCGTTCTGTTCCACCAGAAGAATAGCGGTCCCTTGTTCGCGGTTGATTCTGGCCACGATGGTAAAGATCTCTTCAACCAGCAGCGGCGCCAGACCGAGGGACGGTTCATCCAGCATAATCAGCTCCGGCTGGGCAATCAGGGCCCGCCCCAGGGCCAGCATCTGCTGCTCTCCTCCGGAGAGGTAACCGGCCAGCTGCTTGCGGCGCTCCTTCAGTCTCGGGAAATAGTTATAAACCAGCTCATAGCTGTCACTCAGGGACGGCTTGTTGCCGCTGAGAGCGTAGGTGGCGGCAATCAGGTTTTCTTCCACCGTGAGGTCTTCGAACACCCGTCGCCCTTCCATCACGTGGAACAGTCCGTTACGCACCAGCTTTTCCGGGGGCGTGCCTTTCACATCCTGCCCCCGGAAACGAACCTCGCCGGCGGTTACCTCGCCGTCTTCAAGTGTCAGCAGCCCGGAGACACTTTTAAGAGTGGTGGATTTGCCAGCGCCATTGGAGCCGAGAAGCGCCACGATGGCGCCCTCCGGCACCCGCAGTGACAGGCCCCGAAGGACCTGCACCGACTTGTTGTAGACCACCTCGATATTATCGATTTCCAGTAAGGCTTCCATACAGCCCCTCAGTCGAGGTGGATCCAGTCCGACACCGGCTCATAGCGACCTTCGTCAGCGTTGACCCGCCAGATGCGGCCTACCGGGAAGGACATGTCCCGCACGGTTACCGGAATCCCGATGATGCCGCCGGTATCCCAGTCCTCGATGGAAGCGAGGGCTTCCGCCATATTATCCGCGTTGAGCTCCTTACCGGCATCGAGGGTGCGCTTGATTACCTCCGTCCATACCATGGCGTTGAACCAGCCCTGGATATAGCCGGTCGGACGGTAACCAGCCTCCGGATCACTCTTCTCGGCCTGTGCCCTCAGGGCATCCAGCATCGGGCCGCTTTCCTCGCTGTCGTAGTAGTTGTAGGGCATCACACCCATGTAGCCGTCGGCATCCGCGCCCATCTTGTCGATGATCAGTTTGTCGGAGGACCAGAAGGTGCCCATGAACTGGGTGTCCAGACCCATCTGGCGCATCTGCACCATGAACTCGTTGATAGGTGACAGCACGTAGCCGTGGAATACCACGTAATCCGGGCGCACCCGGCGCAGCTTCAGCACCTCGGCGGAGACATCGACGCTACCCGGCTTGGTGACAATCTCTTCCACCACTTCGATGCCCAGCTCGGCGGCGCGGGCCTTGCCGTTCTCGATCGGGTCCTTGCCAAATTCGGTATCGCTGTAGACAAAGGCCACATTCGGCATATCGCCATCCTCACCCTGGGACGCGATGTACTCGAGGATGATGCCGAACATCTGGCTGTAGTTCGGCCCCGGAATGAACTGGTACGGATAGGTTTCGTTGTCGGTCAGCACGGTAGCGAAAGACGCGCCGCTCATCAGGGTGTTGCCCTGGCTGTTGAGCTCCGAAGCAATGGCCTTCATGAAACCGGTGCTGTCACCGTAATAGGTGGCTGGAGAACTGCTGCCGGAAATCTTCTTGAACGCCGCCACCGATCGGTCCACCTCGTAGGCGGTGTCTTCCATGACATATTCCACCGGGTGACCATTGATGCCGCCCTGGCTGTTGATCCAGTTGGTGTAGTCGGTCAGCCCTGCGTGCAGGTGAATGCCGGCGAAGGCAAAGACACCGGAGAGCGGGATAGAACCGCCGAATACGATGGGCTCCTTGTCCTGCGCCATCGCGGGGGTAGCAACTGTCAGCGCAGCGACCAGGCTACCCAGCCCGGCAAGCCGGCGACCTTTTTCGAGGATGTTTCTGAACATGTTTCTTCTCCTTGCTGCTTCTTGTTGTTGGTGGTGCATGGGTTCCCGGTAGCGAACCCGTTGAAACACGATTAATTACGGAACGGCCACAGGCGGAAGAAGCGGCGGATCCGATGCCAGATCTCGGCCAGGCCGTGAGGTTCAAAAATCAGAAAGCCGACGATCAGGGCACCAAAGATGATTTCCAGCATCGGCGACATGAACACCGGGGCGTTGGGATAAAAGGGCGTCAGTGCAGCGGTCAGCAGTTTCAGGGCTTCTGGCACCAGGGTCATGAAGGCGGCACCCAGAATGCCACCCAGCAAGTTCCCCATACCTCCCACGATCACGGCCGCCAGATAGAAGATGGACATGGAAAGCGGAAAACTCTCCGGCGTGACCACCCGATAGAAATAAGCGAACAGGCCGCCAGCAATCCCGGCGTAGAAGGAGCTGAGCGCAAAAGACATCAGCTTGTAGCGCAACAGGTTGATCCCGAGAATCTCGGCGGAAATATCCCGGTCACGAATGGCGATAAACGCCCGGCCAATGCGGGTTCTGAACACGTTTCGGGCCGCCAGCACCATCAGCACCGCCAGGGGCACAATGATGAAATACATCCTGAAATCGCTCTGGAAGGTCAGCCCGAACAGGTGCGCCGGCTCCAGGCTCAGGCCGCCCATACCCCCGGTTACCGACTCCCACTCGGCAAAAATGAAGTGCAGGAATACGCTTGCCGCCAAAGTGGCGATGGCCAGATACAGGCCTTTGACGCGCAGCGAGGGCAGGCCCACGAGGATCCCGACTGCCGCGGCCATAAGACCGGCCAGCAACAGAGTCACCGGGAATGGCAGCGCAGTGTTAATCGACAGCCAGGCCACAGTGTAGGCGCCCACCCCCATGAATCCCGCCTGTCCCAGGGAAATCAGGCCGGTAAAACCGGTCAGGATATTCAGGCCGGTGGTACTGATCACGGCGATGCCAACCAGGCACCCGAGATAGAGCAGATAGGAATTCACTACAAACGGAAAGACCAGCAGAATCAGAAGAAACAGCCCCAGCCAGAATTTCTGGGTCTGGCTGGTCCAGATCGCCTCATCGGCCTCGTAGCTCTGTTTTGCGTCACCGATGCGCATCTTACACTCGCTCTATTTCGTGGGTGCCGAAAAGGCCGTAGGGGCGGATTACCAGGATGATCGCCAGCACCAGGAAGGTGGCCGGCATCCGGTACTCGCCGCCCAGATAGGCGCCCGCCACGGTCTCCAGCCAGCCGATGAACACGCCGGCCACCAGGGCGCCGAGAATGCTGTCCAGACCGCCAACGATCACCACCACCAGTACACTCAGGCCGATGATCCCGAATTGCGGGCTCAACCCACCGGTGGCCGCCACCAGCACACCTGCAAGCGACGCCGCCAGGGAGCCGAACACCCAGGCCATGTTGAACACCCGGCGCACGTTGATGCCCATGGAATAGGCGGCCGCCTGGTCCGAGGCGGTCGCTCGCAGCGCCACGCCACCCCGGGAGAAGCGGAAATAGAGCAGGTAGATAATCAGCAATGCCGACCCGATCAGAAAGCCGTAGGCAATTTTGGGGGCCAGATACAGCTCACCGATAAACACCGGCTCCCGGGGCAGGAAATTGGGCAGCAGCTGGGGATCAGCGGTCCAGATAAACTCCACCAGGCCCACCAGGATGTTGGCGATACCGATGGTGACCATCACCACGGAAATTGGCGATTCCCCCAGCATCGGCCGGATCATGGTCTTTTCAATCACACCACCGAGAATGCTGCCACCGATAACGGCCATTGGCAGGGCAATCCAGGGCGACAGTTCCATGCCACCGGCAAACGCCAGGAAAAGGTAGGCCGCAAACATCATGATCTCGCCAATGGCAAAATTGATGACCTTCGTGGCCTTGTAGATGATCACAAAGCCCAGAGCGATAAGGGCGTAAAGGCCACCCATGGCAAGGCCGGCGAGGCTGATTTCGCCGAAGAACAACCAATCCATCAGGCAGCCTCCCCTTCGGCGTTGAGCTTCTTGCGCAGGCTGTCGATATCACTGTTGCCCAGGTACGCCTTGATCACCTCGGGGTTGTTCTGAACATCCGCTGGCAGGCCTTCGGTGATCACCTGGCCAAAATTGAGCACCGCAATGTGATCGGAAATGTCCATCACCATGCCCATGTCGTGTTCCACCATCAGCACAGTGACGCCCCACTCTTCGCGGATATCCAGAATAAACCGGGCCATGTCTTCTTTCTCTTCCCGGTTCATACCCGCCACCGGCTCATCCAGCATCAATACTTTCGGCTGCATGGCCAGCGCCCGGGCCAGCTCGACCCGCTTCTGAAGGCCGTAGGAAAGGCTCGCGACCGGTTGGCGACGGATGTGGTCTATCTCGAGGAAATCGATGATCCGCTCTTCCACATCCTTGCGGACGGCCATTTCCTCGCGCCGGGCCGGGCCAAAATAGGCCAGGGCACTGAGCAGCCCGCTCTTCATATGCACGTGGGCGCCCAGCTTGATGTTGTCGAGTACGGTCATGCCCCGGAACAGGGCTATATTCTGGAAGGTTCGGGCCAGGCCCATTGCCGCCCGTTTCGGTGGCTTGATATTGCCCGGCAGTGGCTGCCCCTGGTAATGAATCGCACCCTGCTGGGGCTTGTAGAAACCCGAGATGCAATTGAACAGCGATGTCTTACCAGCGCCATTCGGACCGATAATGGTCGTTACAGTGTTCTCTGGCACCCGGAAACTCACGTCCTGCAGCGCCTTCACACCACCAAACGACAGAGACAGGTTACTGATCTCAAGGATGCTCAAACTACCTCCCGGCACCCCTGGCGCCGGGTACACAGGCACGCGAACACGCCCTGACAATACCCATCCCACGCCCGAAGATGATTGTAATTTTTGTTTTTTCTTGTCGTCGGGGTGAACCCCGATTCAGGTTTAAAGTAGTCCATTCCGGCAAGATTAGGCAAACCGCTCTATCCTGATACCCGACCGAGGACAATTAATAATCCGCAGGTTTCTGATCTTCAGATCCGGGTAAACGGGAGGCGATTCACCATGACAGACACACTGGTCACCACCGCATTTGACGCCGGAACAGGGGTGGTCAGGTTGACCTTCAATCGCCCCGCGGCCCTGAACGCCATCGATGTGCCTCTGGCAGAGGCCTTTCTTGCGGCCGTTACGGAAATAAACGACCTTTCCGGTGTTCGTTGCATTGTTCTGACCGGTGCGGGAAGGGCTTTCATGGCCGGTGGCGACGTGTCCAGCATGGCCGGCACGTCGGAGCAGGCCGGGGCAGCCATCAACGCCATCCTGGATGCTGTCAATCCTGCCATCCTGCTCCTGCGCAGCATGGATGCCCCGTTGATCGCTGCGGTCAGGGGCGTCGCCGCCGGCGCAGGGCTCAGTCTCACACTAATGGCCGATCTGGTGATCGCCGAGGAAGACGCGAAGTTTCTGGTGGCCTACAACGGAATCGGCGCGGTTCCGGACTGTGGCGGCAGCTGGGCCCTGGCCCACAAGCTCGGCGCCGGCCGAGCGGCAGAGCTGATGTTACTGGGGCGCACCCTGAGCGCCTCCGAGGCCAGGGACTGGGGCATGGTCAACGAAGTAGCCCCGGACAGCGAATTCGACAACCGGCTGAACCGGATGATCGAAAAAGTCGCCCAGGGACCAACACGAGCCTTTGGCGCCTTTCGCCAACTGATTGATCGGGCCAACGGTGACCGGCTGGCCGACCATCTGGAAGCGGAGCGCGCAGCGTTTATTGAAATGACCCGGACCGGGGATTTTGCGGAGGGTGTGTCGGCGTTTCTCGCCAAACGGGCGTCAGAGTTTCGCGGCCGCTGACGCCGGCACAAACTCCGCCCGGTTGCGGCCATTATGCTTGGCCCGGTAAAGCGCCTTGTCCGCTGATGCCATGACGTCTTCAAAAGAGCCATGGTCCCGGGTGAGCGAAGCGCCACCGATGCTGGCAGAGAGATGCACCGGAACACCGCTTACCTCCCGACCTGCCTCAACGATTCTGTGCAACAGGCGCCCGGTTATCGCCTCAATCGCTTCGCGATTATTGTTGCGAAGCAAGGCTGCGAACTCTTCACCGCCAACGCGGCCAATGATGTCGTCATCCCTCAGCTCGGCTTTCATCAGACTTGCAACGACCTTCAATACCTCATCGCCAGTGGCATGCCCCCATCGGTCGTTGATCTGCTTGAAATGATCCAGGTCGATCATAAGCACAGTGACAAGGTTTCCATCCTGCTGCGCTTTTGCAAATGCCAGCTCGCCTTCCCGGTAGAACGCCCTGCGATTGTACAGCTGGGTGAGCCCGTCACGCTCCGCCAGCACCACCAGAGCCTGTTCGGAACGGGTGAACGCCAGTAACGGAAGCGCCATGGCCGTGGCACTCACCAGCAACAGGTGATTCATCAGAATGAGTTTCAGCAGCCCCTGAAGATCCAGCTGCGTACTTCCGCTCATAGCGACTGCGATCACCAGTACCTGGGTCATCATCAGCGTCCCGTGGACGCCGAACAGGGTTTGCAGAAGGCGAAGGGGTAGCCTGGGCCTGCGCTCGATCGAGCCCAGCCGGTAGATCGCCAGGCTGAACATCAATGCCGAGAACATCGCAGTCAGGAATCTGGCCACCACCGGATCCCAACCCGCACTGACAGCCAGGCCGAACAGATAGAGTAGCGAGGCGCCATGGATGATACGGGAGGATCTTCTGGTCCCCGCTATTGGCAAACCCACCAGCGCGTGGATACCCGCAAGGACCAACAACGGGGAACCACCAAGAAACAGGTGGGCGACGAATATCAGAACCCCTGGAGCGTCTGCCAGCTCATTGGCCACTGCGAATGCGGTACCCGACACAAAGGTCAGGCAGGCGAGGGCCCAAAACAGGAAACAGCGCTCCCGATGGCGAAGATGATAGATCGCCCATAGCATGCCGCCGATCAGGAGGTTGATCATGACCGAAGTGACCAGCAGCGTTGGCAGGTGCAGGTTCAGGTCCATAAAAGCACGGCGTTCCAGGCTAGACGATGAGATCTTCCAGCGTATCAGTTTGGCTTCCGCGCCTGCGCGCGAACTGTGTAGCGTTTGGTATGATAATTGTCACAGACTGGCGCGACATCCATGAACTCACTGCGAGATCCCATGAATCCAACCATAGAACTGCTCAAGTCCCACCGTTCCATCCGCAAATTCACCAGTGAAAAAATTCCGCCTGACCTGCTCAGGGAACTGATTCGCGCCGGCCAGTGCGCCGCCACCTCGAACCATGTGCAGGCCTACTCGATCATTCACGTGATCGATCCCGACAACCGCCGGAAAATCGCGGAACTCGCCGGTGGCCAGAGCTACATTGCCGATTGCTCGGACTTTCTGGTGTTCTGTGCCGATATGCGCCGCTCAACCGATGCCGCGGGACGAGCCGGGGCCGAGGTTGTAAGAGGGATGACTGAACAGTTGCTGGTGGCCACCATCGACACCAGTCTGATGGCCCAGAACGTGGCGGTCGCTGCGGAATCCGAAGGGCTCGGGCTGTGCTATATCGGCGGCATCCGAAACAACCCCGCGCCCATCAGCGAGATTCTGAGACTGCCGGAGCATGTCTATCCGGTGTTCGGCATGTGTCTCGGCTACCCGGACCATAACCCGGAGGTGAAGCCCAGACTGCCGGTGGAGGCCATCCTGAGGGAAGACTACTACTCCGATGCCCGGGACGAAGAGCTGGTGGCCGGATTCGATCGCACCATGAACGAGTATTACCGGGAGCGGACCGGCGGCAACAAGGACACCACCTGGTCCGAGCAGCTCAAGCCGCTGTTCACCTCGAAACTGCGGCCGCATATGCGCGATTTCCTGCGTAAATGCGGCTTCGAGATGAAATAGCCGCTAGGCAGTGACTTTTGGCCTGGTGACCCGATCCACCAGATACACCAGGCCATGGTAGTCGATACCGCTGTGGCGGCTGAGCCCGATCTCGCAGGTTCGGCTGGTGGAGATACCTTCCTCGCATCCGGCCGTCTGTTCTGCCAGCGTTTTCAGGGAGTGGGCGTTCAACTCGGGCACGTTGAAGCCCTTATCCCCCGCAAAGCCACAGCAGTGGATGCCCTCGGGAATAACCACATTGGTACTGCAACGACGGGCGATATCGATCAGCCCCTGCGACTCCCCGAGATGCTGGGTACTGCAGGTGACGTGCACCGCCAGCGGGGTCTGCTCCGGCTCGAAATCCAGACGCTCGTAGAGATGATCACGAATGAACCGGACAGGATCAAACAGCGTCAGGCCGGCCTCTTCGGCGGCCTCGCGGATCTGCAGGGTGCAGGGACTGGTGTCGCAGTAAATCGGATCCACCCCATTGCGACTGGCGCGCAGCAGCGCCGAAATCAGCTCGTCCTTCTTGGTCGCCGCCTGTTCCAGATAGCCTTTGGAGGCGAAAGGCTGGCCACAACACAGACTGTCCAGCGTCTCCGGGTACACCACCTGGTAACCGCCCTTCTCCAGCAACCGCCTGGTCACATTGATCAAGGGCTCCTGCGCCTTATCGCCCCGGGCCGGGCCCATGGTCCGGGACACACAGGCCGCCAGATAAACCACCCGGGGCCGGCCATCGGACGGTTCCGGCGTTTTCGGTGAAACAAACCGCACCGGCTGGGGCAGACTCGGATCCCACTGGGCGACCCGACCACCGGACACCTTGCGAACGCCGCCACTGAGTCGGGTCAGCAGGGGCGCACCCAGCAGTCTCTCGGCGATTGAAGCGCTGGCCAGCACAAAACGGGTCGCTTTCAGGGCGCCGGCGAAATGTTTTGCCAACTGGTTGGCCACAGACTGGCCGTTGGCCTTTTCACTGCGCAGCTTGCGCACCAGATCCCCGGTATTGATCCCAACCGGACAGCGTTGGGCGCAGAGACCGGTCGCTGCACAGGTATCCAGGCCGTGATACTGGTACGCCTTCTCCAGTTCGGCAGTGTCTTCACCGGCACGGCGGCGGGCCTGGATGTCCCGCCAGATCACGATGCGCTGGCGCGGCGACAGGGTCAGCCCTTCAGACGGGCACACCGGCTCACAGAAGCCACATTCGATGCACTTGTCCACCAGCGGATCTGCCTCGGGCAAAGGCTTCAGATTCTTGAGATGGATCTGCGGGTCTTCCGAAAGCACGACATCCGGGTTAAGCAGGTTTTCCGGGTCCAGCAGCCGCTTGATCTGCCACATCAGCTGCCAGGCATCGTGCCCCCATTCCAGTTCCACGAACGGCGCCATATTGCGGCCGGTGCCGTGTTCCGCCTTCAGCGAACCGCCAAACTCCACCGCCACCAGCTGCGACACATCCTGCATGAAGGCTTCATAGCGGGCGACTTCCGCGGGGTCGTCAAAGCCCTGGGGGAAGACGAAGTGCAGGTTGCCCTCCAGGGCGTGACCAAAGATGATCGCGTCGTCGTAGCCATGTTTCACGAACAGCGACTGCAGCCGGGTGACCCCTTCGGAAAGCTGATCGATGGGGAAGGTCACATCCTCGATGATCACGGTCGTACCTTTCGGTCGAACCGCGCCCACCGCCGGGAACGTGCCCTTACGAATGGCCCAGAGCTGGTCAGAGACTTTGGCATCGCGGGTGAAATCCACCTGTTGCTCAAGCGGGAAGTCAGCCAGGGAGGCCCTGATTCGGCTCAGTTGCTCATCCAGAACCTGCGGAGAGGAAGCCCGGGTCTCCACCAGCAGCGCGCAGGCCTCCTCCGACAGATCATGAATCCAGTCCGGCAGGCCGGGTTTGTCCTGCACCGAGCGAAGGCTGCGGCGATCCAGCAGCTCCACCGCCGCCACAGGCTGCGACCGCAACGCCGACGCCGCCCGGCAGCAGCTCTCCGCGTTCCGGAACACCAGCAGGGCCGTGGCTTTGTCGGGGTATTCGGGTACCGTGTTGTAAGTTACGGCGCTGACGAAGCCCAGGGTGCCTTCGGAGCCCACCATCAGGTGAGTGAGAATCTCGAGGGGGTCCTCAAAATCCACCAGGGCGTTCAGGGACAGGCCGGTGGTATTCTTCAGACGATATTTGTGGCGAATACGCTCCGCCAGCTCCGAATTCTCCCGGGTATTGCTGGCCAGCGTTTTCAGGGCCGCCAGCAAATCACCATGGCTGGTGCGAAACGCCGATACGCTCGCCGGATCCTCGGTATCCAATACGGCCCCGTCCGCCAGCACCAAACGCATGCCGGCCAGGGTGTGGTAGCTGTTCTGGGCCGTGCCACAGCACATCCCGCTGGCGTTATTGGCAACAATGCCGCCAATCTTGCAGGCATTGATGGACGCCGGATCCGGTCCGATCTTGAAGCCTTTCGGCGCGAGCCAGGCATTGGCCTGTGCGCCGATGACACCGGGCTGAAGCCGAATCTGGCGGCCCTCTTCCCGAATGTCGTGGCCGTTCCACTGATCGCCCAGGACAATCAGGATCGAGTCACTGATCGCCTGTCCGGAAAGACTGGTACCCGCGGCCCGGAAGGTCACCGGCACCTTGTGACTGCGGGCAATTGCCAGCAGATCGACAACCTCTGACTCATCCTGAACCCGCACCACCACCTTGGGAATCAGCCGATAGAAACTGGCGTCGGTTCCGAATGCGAGGGTGGAAACCGGGTCGTTAAAGACCCGGTTATCCGGAATCCGTTGCCGGATCTGTGTCAATACCGCTGCGGAAAAACTCATACGTCCTCCAGAACCAGCACAATGAGCTCACGGGGGCCGTGGGCACCGTATGCCAGCACCTGTTCGATGTCCGCGGTCTTGGACGGGCCGGACACCAGCAGAACATTTGTGGGCAACCCGGCGGCCCAGTCCTGAGCCACCATCATGTCATACAGATTGTCGTGAATCTCGCTGGCCCTGAGCAGGGCAATGTGGACCGGCGGTACCAGACTCATCAACCGCGGTTCGTGGCGATCCGGCCACAGGACGATTGTGCCGGTGGCGGCAATACCGCCAAGGGTGCCGGTCAGGCTGGCATCCACATTCCAGAACAGCTCTTCCTTCCAGGCTTCCACCGGCCGATCATAGGCCAGCAACTCGACCTTCTGCTCCGTGGCCTCGAAGTGAGCCTGCAGCGCCCGGCCGTGTTCTTTCGACGGCGCGCACAACAGGTTGGTGAGATTGCGCTTGTTCAGAAGGTCGGCCACCAATTCCGGCCAGTTGTCAGAACGGCACTGATGCACTTCCGTGTGGACTGCCTCCATCAGGCTGCGCAACCGGGCGATCCGGTCTTCCGGCGCATAGCGCCAGGGCCGGGTGACAAGGCCCTCATCGAACTCGTCGGGGCGCGGTGTGGTGCCGGCGAGGCTGTTTCTCAACTTACCAAGAATATTGCTGCGGGCACTCATGATGGCCGGCCTCCATTGTTATCAAGGTGCCGCGCCGCCAGATCATGCAGGGAACGGCGGGCGGGCACCGGTGCGCTGTGATTCTCAGTCCAGGGGCCGGCCTTTTTCGGAGCCAGCGCCCGGAAGCGGGTCGCGGCCCAGAGAAAACTTCGATACAGGCCTGGCCGTGTATTCAGCATCTGCCAACCACGCCAGATCCACCGTTCCGTACGGGAATATTTGGCCCCGCCACCTTTCACCTGCTGCGGCTGCTCCGGGTCTTTCACGTTTTCCTGGCGCAGGCGCTGCAGAAGTTCGGGAATGGGAATCTTGACCGGACAGACCTCTCCGCAGGCCCCGCACAGGGAGGAAGCACTGGGGTGGTCCGGCACCTTGTCCAGCCCGGCCATGTGCGGCGTGATGATCTTACCGATGGGGCCCGGGTAAACCTCACCGTAGGTGTGGCCGCCCACCCGGGTATACACCGGGCAGTGGTTCATACAGGCGCCGCAACGGATGCAGTTCAGGGTCTGGCGCATCTGGGCATCGGCAAAGGCGCCGGTGCGGCCGTTATCCAGTAGCACCAGGTGGACCTCTTCTGGGCCATCCAGTTCGTCTGGCTTGCGGGGGCCGGAAATCAGGTTCACGTAAGTGGTAATGGGCTGCCCCAGAGCTGAGCGCGTCAGCAAAGACACCAGTGGCACCACATCTCTCAGGTTCGGTACCACCTTTTCGATACCGGTCACGGCAATGTGCACCGGCGGCGCCGTGGTACTCATGCGACCGTTGCCTTCGTTTTCCACCAGCAGCAGGGTGCCGGTTTCGGCAATCGCAAAGTTCACCCCGGAAACGCCCACATCCGCGTCCATGAATTTCCGACGCAGAGTCCGCCGTCCGATCTGGATCAGCTGATTGACGTCTTCGGTCTCCGGCTCCCCCAGCTTTTCGTGGAACAGTTTGGAGACCTGCCGGGCATTCTTGTGAATCGCCGGCATGATAATGTGGGAAGGCTTTTCGTTATCGAGCTGGACGATGTACTCCCCCATGTCGGATTCCAGGCACTCGATGCCCCGCTCCGCCAGGTAATCGTTCATCTCCATTTCTTCGCTGACCATGGACTTGCCTTTCACCACCTGGCGGCCCTTGCGGGCTTCAATAATGCCATGCACCAGATCGTTGGCTTCCTCGACGGTCTCCGCCCAGTGAACCTTGACGCCGTTTTCAGTGAGCTTCTGTTCCAGCTGCTCCAGCAGGTCCGGTAGCCGCGACAGGGCACCGGCCTTGAGACGATTGCCCAGCTCCCTTAGCCCTTCACGCTCATCAGCATCGGGAAAGGCATTGGCCCGCTTGGTCATCAGCGAGTCCATGGCCACCCGGAAATTGTTGCGCAGCTGCCCGTCCGCGAGGGCTTCTTCGGCGCGGCCCCGAAAATCCGGGGCCAGTTCGGTTACCGGAATACGCTGGTTCATGCCACCTCCCCTTCGCTGGCGCCATTGATCCGCTCCCAGAGGAAACTGGCCAGGTGCCGGCCCCGGAAGCTCTCTTTCTGTTTCTCCAGGGAACCGTTGATGTTCATCAGGCAGCCGCCATCGGCGGTGACCATTTCCACCGCGCCGGAGTCCATCAGCGAACGGGTCTTGTCTTTGACCATGGCACCGGAGACTTCCGGCATCCGCACCGAGAAGGTGCCGCCGAACCCGCAGCATTCGCTTTCATGGTCGTGATCAACGCGCTCGACACTTTCAAGCTGCTGCAGCAACTCACGGGCATGGAGGTGGGTGTTCATTTCCCGCCGGGCCGAGCAGGAGGTGTGCAGGGCGATTTTGCTGGGCGTACCCCGGTCTGCCAGCTGCACCCGGCAGACCTTCAGAAGAAACTCGGTCAGCTCGAAGGTGCGCTCTGCCAGCGCTTCCACTCGCTTGAGCGTGTCGGGCTCGTCGTCGAACAGGGCCCGGTAATGATGCCGGAACATGCCGGCACAGGAGCCGGACGGGACCACCACTGGCAGGCCTGATCGATCGAGTATATCCAGCTGGGCACGGGCCACGGCTTTGGCCTCCTCGCGGTACCCGGAAGTCCAGGCGGGTTGCCCGCAGCAGCTCTGCTCCTGAGGGAAATGCACGCGAACACCTTCCCGTTCCAGCAGGCGGATAGCGTCCAGCCCGGCTTCCGGGAAGAACAGATCCACCACGCAGGTGCCAAACAGGGTGATGGCCTCGGGCTTCTCCGGGTATTGCCTTTCGGGTTCCCGCTCAGGGGCGACGCGGGTGGCATTGGGGGCGGCATCGTAAAACAGGTCGCTCATGGGCTGGTGCCTCAATACACTCTCAAACTGACCAATTTATAAATTGGTATTACCAATTGACATTGACGTTTTACCAAGGTATTTGAAAAAGACTGCCAATGTCAAAATTTTTTGATGCAAAAAGCACACTTTTACGGTCATCTTCAGGCTAACACTTGGTCCTGACGATCACTTGTGATATTGGTATTACCAATAAATTTCCGATACGAGAGAATTTGGAATGGCCATCGGACACATCGCGCCGAAAAGACTCGCAGACACCATTGTTGAACAGCTGGAAACCATGATTCTGGAGGGCACCCTGCAGCCCGGCGAGCGACTGCCACCAGAACGGGTTTTGTCGGAACAATTCGGAGTCTCACGCCCTTCGCTGCGCGAAGCCATTCAGCGACTCACTGCCAGGGGCTTACTGATAAGCCGACAAGGCGGCGGCAACTATGTCACCGAATCCCTCGGGGGGAGCTTCAGCGACCCGCTGATTCCCTTGTTGGAGAACCGCCCGGACGCACAGCGGGACCTGCTGGAGTTCCGGCGCACCCTGGAAGCGGACTGCGCCTACTATGCAGCATTGCGCGCCACCGAGGTGGACCGCGCCCATCTGAAAACTGCCTATGAGGCGCTGCAAGCCTGCTACACCACTGACAAAGAGCGGGATCTGGAAGCCGAAGGCGCGGCGGACGCACGCTTTCACCTGGCCATTGCCGAAGCCAGCCACAACGTGATTCTTCTGCACACCATTCGCAACCTGTTCAACATGCTCAAGAGCAATGTGGTGACCAATATCGGCGGCATGTACCGGAGGGAGGCAGAAACCCGACAGGGGCTGGTTGAGCAACATCGCATGCTGTACGAGGCAATCATCGAAGGCCGGGCGGACGAGGCCCGGGAACTGGCGGGCAAGCACATTCTCTACGTCCAGAAGGTGCTCTCGGAACGAAGCGAGAATAACCGCCGGCTGGAGCGGTCCCTGCGGCGGGACAAACTGGCGCGAACCTGAGCAAGCCCGAGACGGGGCTCAGAGCATTCGATTGATTTCTTTCCACAGCCTGCGATAGGCATCGGCGGCAACGGAGCTGGGCGCCAGCAGCTCCACCGGCGTGCCCTCCTCGCCCATTTTCTCAACCACGCTGGCGTTCGGGATGATGGTTTTCAGGCCTTTGGGCAGAATCTCATCCTGGGCGTTGATCAGCTCCCGATGCAGCCCTTTTCGGCGGTCCGCCATGGAGTAGAACGGGTGCAGCTTACCCGGCTTCAGCTTCTTGTCCTTCGCAAACTCCAGCAACTGCTTCCAGCTGTTCAGGGACAGCCAGGTGGGAATCACCGGCACAAACACCTCATCTGCCGCTTTCAGCACCTGCTCGGAGAGCCGGGACAGCGAAGGCGGGCAATCCAGCACTACCAAGCTGGTTTCCTCGGACAGAGGCGCCAGCCACTGCTTGATCAGGTTGCCGCCATCCTCCTGGTCCAGTTTCACATCGAGGTTACGAAAACTGGTATGGGACGGGATGAAATCCAGGTTTTCATAGTCGCTCTCATGGATGAACTCGGCGATGGGCGTCTTGCCCTTGAGCAGGTGCGACAGCTTGTGCCCTTTTATCTTGTCGGCCCCGGCCAGGTACCAGCTGGAAGCGCCCTGGGGGTCCAGGTCCCACAACAGAGTCGAATACCCGGCCTGGCTCGCCAGATAGGCGATGTTCACCGCAGCAGCGGTTTTGCCAACACCGCCTTTCAGACTGTAAAACGCAATGGTCCTCATCCTGTCAGATCCTTTTATCCAGGCATAAAAAAACCGGGGAAGTCCCCGGTTAAAGCATTCACACGATGCACAACACAATGCATGTCGTCCTGATGAGCTCTCAGGCTAAGCTTTTCCGGTGACAGTTTGATGACAGCCTTCAGGCCACCCTCAAAATTCCCGCATCCCTATTGACTCACTTTCTCCCAGACGGTCAGCTCGGAGAAGCTGTGCTGGAATTTGTTCCTCGTCTCCCTGATGACAAATGGCAGGCTCCAGGGTTCAAACAACAGCCGAAAATGGGGCGCAAGCATGTCTTTGAGTCCGTCGAAGGTCGAATAATCCTCACCGTTTTTCTTGTACCCGCCAACCCAGTGTTCCTTCGGCGTGTACTCTTCCAGCCAGGTATAGGGCGATGCAATCACCAGAAGCCCGAGTTCGTTGATCCGCTCATGGATGGTTTCCAGAAACAGCGAGGGCTGGTACAGCCGGTCGATCAGGTTGCCCGCCAGCACCAGATCGTAGCCGGTAAATTCCGGTTTCAGATCACAGGCATCGCCTTGATGAAACGCCACACGGTCAGCGGCCTCCTCCAGCCCGAGCGAAGCAAGGGACTGGTCCTGGAAGGTCACCAGTTCGCCCTCCTCGGGACGGGCATAGCGCACGCGTTTGTCCCGGGCCACTTCCTGACACTTGTTGACAAACGCGTTGGAAAAATCGATGCCGTCCACATGCCGGAAATGCCGGGCCAGCTCGAAGCTGGTGCGGCCCACGGCGCAGCCAATATCCAGCGCACGATCCAGGGGCCGGCCATCCATGGCATGCATGGCGGCATCCGCCAATGCCTTGGGGAAGTTGGCCTCACCATGCCACCGTTCGCCAAAGTGAAATTCCAGATATTGGGCGAGGGTGGTGTCGTTTTCATAGTACGCGGCTTGCTGCAATGGAATGCTCCTACCCTGAATGGTTCATCGGTTATCCCTAGCGTAACAGGAAGTTGCCAATACCCTGATCAATAACCGTCTCCTCCGAGCGGTCCTTGAGGGGCACCCCGGAAACCTGCTGGCGGCGGGCCTCCCCGAGCAGATACATCAGTCGCCGGCTCGCCTCTTCGACCGGCAACCCCGCGGGACGGATATTCGATATGCAATTTCGGCTGGCATCGGTCAGCCCTGACCGCGGCTGCCAGGTCAGGTACAGTCCCAGACTGTCCGGAGAACTCAGGCCCGGACGTTCGCCAATTAGCACCACGACGCAACGGGCGTTGAGCCGGTGGCCGACATCGTCCCCGATCGCAACTCTCCCCTGAGAGACAACGGTCAGTGGCGCCAGTTCCCAGGTTTGATCATCACCTTCAAGATCCGTCAGTAGCGCCTCGATAAATCCCACGGCGTTTTCCTGTACGCCATAAGAGGACAAGCCGTCTGCAACCACTATAGCCAGGTCGACGGGTGAGTCACCGGTGTGGCCCAGACGGTCCAGCACCTGACAGGAAGACTGGCTGAGTCTGCGGCCAAGGTCAGGGCGTTGCAGGTAGGTTACCCGGTCGCCTGCCTGACTTTGCAGATGAACCGGCTCATGGGGCAGTAACGCGTTTCTACGTAAGGTCAGCTCCTCCAGCGCCTTCAATAATGCCGCGGTATCCAATGGCAGATGAACCGCATCCCTGGCCTGGGCATGAGCCAGCTGAAACGCCAGCATTTCCTGCGTGGGCAGACTGACACCAGCCCGGCCAAGACCAATCCGGGCATCGGTCCAGGCCGAGAGCCTCCGCCATGGGTTGCCCGTTACGACAGGCTTGCTCTGTGTCATGACCCGCCTCCGGGCAAACTGGCCAGGCTTGCACGGAAGGACTCCGGCAACTTGTCTGCGGGCACCTTGCCCTCGCCATCCTGGAAAATCTGCATGCGGGTGAGCCACTGTTCGAATTCCGGTGCCGGGCGTTTGTCGAGCACCCGGCGCAGGTACAGGGCATCGTGAAACGAGGTGGTCTGATAGTTCAACATGATGTCGTCCGACCCGGGTATGCCCATGATGAAATTGCAACTGGCCACACCCAGCAGGGTCAGCAGGTTGTCCATGTCGTTCTGGTCCGCCTCGGCATGGTTGGTGTAGCAGATGTCGCAGCCCATGGGCAGGCCCAGTAACTTGCCACAGAAATGGTCCTCCAGTCCGGCCCGGGTAATTTCCTTGCCGTCAAACAGGTATTCGGGGCCGATAAACCCGACCACCGTGTTCACCAAAAGCGGCTGGAACTTGCGGGCCACGGCGTACGCCCGGGCTTCGCAGGTCTGCTGGTCCACACCGTGATGGGCATTGGCCGACAGCGCACTGCCCTGGCCGGTCTCGAAATACATCACATTGTTGCCAACGGTACCTCGATTCAGCGAGAGCGCCGCATCCCGGGCCTCGGCCAGAGTCGCCAGATCAAATCCGAAGCTCCGGTTAGTCGCCTCGGTACCGCCGATGGACTGGAACACCAGGTCCACCGGGGCCTTCTGTTCGATGGCTTCCAGGGTGTTGGTGACATGGGTGAGCACACAGGACTGGGTGGGAATCTCGTACTTTCGGATCACCTCATCCATCAGCTGCAACAGGCGGACACTCTGGGCCACGTTGTCCGTGGCAGGGTTGATCCCGATCACCGCATCGCCGCTGCCATACAGCAAACCGTCCAGGATGCTCGCGGCTATGCCGGTAATATCGTCGGTTGGATGGTTGGGCTGCAGACGGGTCGACATTCGGCCTGGCAGACCGATGGTGTTACGGAAAGCAGTCTGGACCCGGCACTTGGCCGCCACGAGGATCAGGTCCTGGTTGCGCATGATCTTGGACACAGCCGCGGCCATCTCCGGAGTAATGCCAGCCTGCACGCTCGCGAGTATCTCCTGGGTGGCATGGTCGCTGAGCAGCCAGTTACGGAAATCGCCGACGGTCAGGTGGGCAACAGGTTCAAAGGCGCCGACATCGTGATCGTCAAGAATCAACCGGGTAACTTCATCCTGTTCGTAAGGGATAACCGCTTCGCTCAAAAAAGTCTTCAGGGGCAATTCCGCGAGTGCCATCTGGGCGACCACCCTTTCCTCAGCGGTATCGGCGATCACGCCGGCCAGTCGGTCACCGGAGCGCGCGGGCGTGGCCTTCGCCATTAACTCTGCCAGCGTTGAAAACTGCCATCGCCGGTTTCCCAGACTGTACCGATACATTGCCCTCTCCCTGAGACTCACTCTTCTACTATCTTAGGTGAATATCACCCAGACAGATCAATGCAGGATGAAGCGATGACCGAAGAAGCGGTTCTGACCAGCGCAAACGATGGCATTTTCACAATCACCCTCAACCGGCCCGCCAAGCGCAATGCCGTCGATGGGCCCACCGCCGACGCCCTGCGCCGGGCATTCACCGACTTTGAAGAGAACGACGCATTGAAGGTGGCGATACTTTGCGGTGCCGGAGGTAATTTCTGCGCCGGCGCCGATCTGGAAGCGATCGGCGATGAGCAGCGGCGCAACCGGATTGATCCCCATGGCACAGGTCACGGCCCCATGGGCCCTACACGCATGCACTTTTCCAAACCGGTGATTGCCGCTGTTTCAGGGTACGCCGTGGCCGGAGGCCTGGAACTGGCCTTGATGTGCGATCTGCGGGTAGCGGAGGCGTCTGCGGTGTTTGGTGTTTTCTGTCGGCGCTGGGGCGTGCCCCTGATCGATGGCGGCACTGTTCGACTGCCCCGCATTGTCGGCCATGGCCGGGCCATGGACATGATTCTCACCGGTCGCCCGGTCAATGCGGAAGAAGCCCTGGGGATGGGGCTTGCAAACCGGGTGGTTCCGGACGGAACAGCACTGCAGGCGGCACAGGAACTGGCGGTAACCATTGCCGGTTTTCCCCAGCGATGCTTGCGGGCAGACAGGGCGTCCGCCATTCATCAATGGGATCTGGACGCGAAAGAAGCCCTGGAAGCCGAGGGAGCGGGGGGCTACCCAGTGGTTTTCGAAGAAGCCATCGCAGGGGCCCGGAAATTCAAAGACGGTGCCGGCCGTCATGGCCAGTTCTGAGCAATGCCGAGAGCCAGTCGGTCAAGTCGGGGTACGAATCCAGATTCAGCACAAATTCCTGCCCTCGGGCTGCGCAATCCAGGTAACACCAGGGTGATTTGAGCTGCCAACGCTCCGGTTTGGTGTGATAACTCAGAGGCGGGCGGTCTTCGCTCGGATAAAAAGCCGCAGGCAGGCGCCATCGGGTGGGCAGCCGGCTTTGCGGATCGGTCAGCACCAGCTCCTCCCTCAGTCTCGGGAACACGCCACTGCCCGGAAAGACCTCCACGCCGGTTGGCAACTGGCAGGCATCGGAAGACTCATAAAGCGTGTTGCCGGCGTCCGGCTGGCCATGGAAGTGGGGATGGTATCGGGCCCAGGGCATGGCTTCAGGTGCCAGCTTATCAATGGCGTGGACCTGGCCAATGTGCAGCCAGCCCCAGATGGCATGAAACGGGCGTGATCCGGGTACAAACCGCCAGCGCCGGTTATGCAGTTCAGAGCGGCGGAAAACCCCGAAGAACAGGAACAGGTCTCCGGGCTCAACACCCTGATTGCGCAAATGGCCCTGGGCAGAACCGGTCTGCCCCAACACCGGCCGCCAACCCTCCTTTCGCGGGTAGGCACCCACCACCAGATCCGGATCCAGGTGGGCGCCATGACCGCCACGAATCCGGCCACCGGTAAGATCGCGGGCGATCTTGCCCAGCCGGCGTTCTTGGAAAAGAACCTCGTCATAACGGATTCGGGACTGGGCATCCGGAATGGGTAATACACACAGGGAACCGTCGGGTAACACCGGGCTGGGACAACCGCCGGCAGAAGAATCGAATCCCTTCCGGCTCAGAATCAATCGCATGGCATCACGTGAAAAGCATGAGGGCTGAACAGGCAGTAAATGCTATCGTAGTTTCAACAATAATGCGCGAATGCCACCGATCGGAACCTTCAACACCATGAGAATTGTCTGCATCTCCGACACCCATAGCATGCATCGCCAGATCCAGGTACCGGACGGCGATCTGCTGATTCACGCCGGCGACTGCCTGGGTGTCGGCACTCTGGACGAACTGGAGGATCTGGACCTGTGGTTCTCGGAACTGCCTCACCGCAACAAAATCCTGATTGCCGGCAACCACGACTGGTGCTTCCAGGATGAGCCAGCCGAAGCCCGCGAACTGATACGTCATGCCCATTACTTGCAGGACAGCCCGTTGGAACTGGAGGGCCTGAAGTTCTGGGGCAGTCCATGGACCCCGGTGTTCTTCAACTGGGCATTCAACCTTGAACGGGGCGATGCTCTTGCCGAACGCTGGGCCCGCATTCCCGGCGACACCGATGTCTTGATCACCCACGGCCCTCCGGCCGGCATACTCGACAGGATCGATTCGCCGACCGGCATCATTCGTCCCGGCTGTGAGGCACTGGCCGAACGTGTGGCCAAATTGTCGCTGAAACTGCACATCTTCGGCCATATTCACGAAGACCATGGCCGGGAACAGATCGGCGACTGCCTCTACATCAACGCCAGCACCTGTAACGGGAGTTTCAAGCCACTGAACCCGCCGATTGTGATCGATCTGTAGAATGCGTTCCGGCTAATCTTGAAACAGGCGCCGGCAAACACCATGTTTGCTACGTCGCGAATTCCACTTTTGCTCCAGGAGCTCCATGCCTGACTGTCCTGATTACTCGCTGCTCGAACTGGCCTCCGTCCGCGAAGGCGACTCGGTAGGCACCACACTGGCCAACAGCGTGGCCTATGCCCAACGGGCTGAAAAGCTCGGTTTCAAGCGATTCTGGCTGGCCGAGCATCACAACATGGAAGGCATCAGCAGCTCTGCCACCTCGGTACTGATCGGCCATATCGCCGGCAAGACAGAAACGATCCGGGTCGGGTCCGGCGGTGTCATGCTCCCGAACCACCCGCCACTGGTCATTGCCGAGCAGTTCGGTACGCTTGAGAGCCTGTACCCGGGACGCATTGATCTTGGCCTGGGCCGCGCACCCGGCACCGACCCGGTAACCGCCCGGGCCTTGCGGCGCGACGGTCTGGGCGCGGAACAGTTTCCGGAAGATGTCGCCCGGTTGCAGTCCCTGCTCGGCCCCCTGCAGCCAGGCCAGCCTGTGAAGGCCATACCCGGAGCTGGCACCAACGTCCCCCTCTGGCTGCTGGGCTCAAGCCTTTACAGCGCACAGCTTGCCGCCATGCGGGGCCTGCCCTACGCCTTTGCCGGGCATTTTGCACCTCGGCTGTATCGCGAAGCCCTGAGAGTCTATCGGGACAACTTCCAGCCTTCAGAACAGCTCGAAAAGCCCTATGCCATGCTCGCCTTGCCAGCCGTTCCCGCCGACTCGGTCCAGGAAGCCGAGCATCTGGCCACAACCAGTTATCAGCGGATTCTGGCCCTGTTCCGGGGCCAGCCGCTCTGGATGAAGCCGCCCGTGGACTCCATGGACGGACTCTGGAACGCTGGCGAAAAAGCCAGCGTGAAAGATTTTCTCGGACTCCAACTGCTTGGGAATGCTGAGTCTATCCAGCGGCAGCTTGATCAGATTCTGTCCGGCATTGAGGTCGATGAACTGATGTTTACCGTGGACATCTACGATCCCGGGAAACGCAGGCATGCGCTCGACATCCTTGCACAAACCAGAAAGCCCGAGAAGGCACTCTCCTAGAGCACAGATTCCACTGCGCTGATCAGTTCAGGATCCTCGGGGCGGACACGGCTTGGGAATGACTCCACCACCGTGCCGGACCGATCAATCACGTACTTGGTGAAGTTCCAGCGTGGTGGTTGGCTCTGCTCGTTGATGGCCTGGAATACAGGATTGGCATCCGGTCCGGTCACAGCTCCCGGGGCAATCATGGTGAAGGTTACCCCGAAGTTCTTGAAGCAGACGGTGGCCGCTTCGGCTTCCGTCTCTGCCTCCTGCCGGAAATCGTCGCTGGCAAAACCAACCACGACCAAACCGTCCTTCGCGTATTGCTTGTGCAGGGCTTCCAGGCCCTCAAACTGGCCGGTGTATCCGCAACGACTGGCGGTATTGACCACCAGCATGGGCTTGCCGGCCGCCAGCTCGCAGAGATTCACGGTGTCGGTGGAGTGCAGTTTACGTTGCTCATGATCAAGAAACGCCGGGCAACTGTCCGCAAATGCCTGAGGCGCACCCATCAGTCCGGCAACCAATGCTGGAATCATCAGAATCTGTTTCAGGTCTTTCATGGATCCGGTTTCCTTGTTCGGTCAGGTATGTTTATACGCGCCGACCGGACGGCTAGCTCAGCCCACACGGTGGACAGAAACGGTTCAGCTACCCATTATTCCGGATAAAACAGCGTTCAGAGCAGGAGCCACGTTCATCATGACCGACACCCCGATCCATGTCTTTCTTTCCCACGGCCTGGAAAGCGGCCCCGGCAGTACCAAGATTCAGGCCATGAAAGCCGAAGCCGAAACCTTGCCGAATATTCGGGCACACGCAATTGACCACAGGAGCACCAAGGACCCGGCGACCCGCCTGGCGCAGATGCAGGAAGCCATGGACCAACACGGCGCCAATCCGGCCCGTACCATCCTGGCAGGTTCCAGCATGGGCGGCTGGGTATGCGCCCAGACGTCGGCGGAGACCCCTGTTCTGGGTTGTTTTCTCCTGGCACCAGCCCTCGCGATGAGCCGGTATCCGCAGTCCAGCCCGGTCATCCAGGCCCGCCACTGTCAGATCATCCACGGCTGGGATGACGAAGTGGTACCGGTCACCCCCGTACTGGATCTGGCCCGCGACCAAGGCCTTCCGATCCTGGTACTCCCCGATGGCCACCGGCTGGAAAACAGCCTTGCCCGGGTTGTAAGCGAGTTTCGCGAATTCCTCCAAACCTGCCTTTCAGATATGAATCAACCGTGATTTCATGAACTTGCGAAATCGGGAAAACCACCTTTGCATAAATGATTGTTTTGGCCATTTTCTTGCGAAAACCACTTTGTTTTGCCAGTCTTTATTAATGTAACAATACATTTCGATAAAAAAACGAACGGAGAAAACCCGATGAGCAGCATGAGCAAGTTCAAAAAACTGGCCGGAATTTCAGCGTTCGCGTTCGCTGCGATGTCCATGGCGAACTCTGTCAACGCCGCTAACTGGCGCTATGCGCACGAAGAATATGAAGGCGACGTACAGGACGTGTTCGCTTACGATTTCAAAGAGTACATTGAGAACAATTCAGACCACACCTTGCAGGTCTACCGCTTCGGCGAGCTGGGTGAATCTGACGACATCATGGAGCAGACCCAGGCGGGCATCCTGAATTTCGTGAACCAGTCGCCCGGCTTTACCGGCTCCCTGATTCCCGAAGCCCAGATCTTCTTTATTCCCTACCTGATGCCGACCGACATGGAGACGGTTATCGAGTTCTTCCGGGAAAGCGAAGCCATCAACGAGGACTTCCCGAAGCTGTACGCGGAAAAGGGACTTGAACTATTGCAGATGTACCCGGAAGGCGAAATGGTTGTGACCGTGGACGAGAAGGTCACCAAACCAGAGGACTTCAACAACAAGAAGATCCGGGTGATGACCAACCCGCTTCTGTCCGAAACCTATTCTGCCTTTGGTGCAACACCAACCCCGCTGCCCTGGGGTGAAGTATACGGTGCCCTGCAGACCAACATGATCCAGGGCCAGGAAAACCCGATCTTCTGGATCGAGTCCGGCGGTCTGTATGAAGTATCTCCGAACCTGGTCTTCACCAAGCACGGCTGGTTCACCACCGCCATGATGGCCAACAAGGACTTTTATGATGGCCTCGGTGAGGAAGACCAAAAGCTGATTCAAGACGCTGCTGACTACGCCTTCGAAAAGATCATCGTACACATCGACGGCCTGGCCGAGCGTTCCCTGGAAAAGATCCGGGAAGCGTCTGACGAAGTCACCGTTACCCGCCTCAACGATGAGCAGATCGAAGCCTTCAAGGCCCGCGCGCCCCAGGTGGAAGAGAAGTTCATCGAAATGACTGGCGAGAGCGGCAAGGAACTGCTGAACCAGTTCAAGGAAGACCTGAAAGAAGTTCAGAACGACTGAACCTGAGGGAACCATTCCCGCCGGCTCCGGCCGGCGGGACGCTGTACTAACCCCCGCCCCGCCGGGGACTTCCTACCGGCCGGGAGCGACATTCTCTGGAGCAGACCCCATGTCCGAGAATTCCCCGGATCTTGAAGACGATACCGGCACCTACGAGTCGGGCCTGCCCGGCTTCCTGGGAACCATCGACGTCTGGATCAGCAAGATTGAAGCCGTGATGCTGGCAATGGGGGTCATCCTCATGGCCATCAACACCTGTGTTAACGTCATCGCTCGCTATATCTTCGGCGAAGGCCTCTTTTTCTCCGGTGAGATAAACCGGATTCTGATTATTCTGATCACCTTTGCGGGCATTGGCTATGCAGCACGGCATGGTAGGCATATCCGCATGTCTGCGATCTACGATGCCATCCCGACCAAGGGACGCAAGGTGCTGATGATCATCATCGCCCTGTTCACCTCAGTGGTCATGTTCTTCCTGTGCTACCACTCGTTCGAATACATCCAGACCCTGTACAGCCGCGGTCGCATTCTGCCTGCTCTGGGTTTTGAAATCTGGTGGATCTATATCTGGGCACCGGTGGGGTTTGCCATTACCGGCATCCAGTATTTCCTCACGGCGATCAAGAATTTCACCAGCAAGGATGTATACCTTTCGACCGGGGTCGTGGACGGTTACGCGGATACCGAATCGGAAGTATGAACCCTGCAGCTGACATTAAGGAAGGATAAGAAATCATGGCAACTATAATGATGTTGATCATGATCGGGTTGCTGCTGCTGGGCTTCCCGATGATGGTTCCACTGATCACCGGCGCCGTGGTTGGCTTCGTGATGATGTTTGATGGCTTCGGCCAGATGGGGACCTTCATTCAGCAAATGATGGGCGGTATCCGCCCTGCCTCGTTGATTGCTGTTCCCATGTTTATTCTTGCCGCGGACATCATGACCCGAGGCCAGTCTGCAGACCGTCTTATCAATATGGTCATGGCGTTTATCGGTCATGTTAAAGGTGGTCTGGCAATCAGTACCGCCACATCCTGCACCCTGTTCGGTGCGGTATCAGGCTCCACCCAGGCAACGGTGGTGGCAGTTGGCTCGCCCCTTCGGCCCAAGCTGCTCAAAGCCGGCTATTCGGATCCGTTCTCGCTCGCGCTGATTATCAACTCCAGTGATATTGCCTTTCTGATACCACCCAGTATCGGCTTCATTATTTACGGGGTTATCTCGGAGACATCCATCGCTGAGCTTTTCATTGCGGGTATCGGGCCGGGGCTGATGATTCTGATCATGTTCTCGATCTACTGCCTGATCTATGCCCGCGTAAATAACCTTCCGACCGAGGAAAAGTCCACCTGGCGTCAACGCGCCGTGGCCATGCGGGAAGCCTTGTGGCCGTTGTTTTTCCCGGTCATTATCGTTGGTGGTATCTATGGCGGCATTTTCAGCCCCACCGAAGCCGCGGCGGTTTGCGTACTCTATGCGTTCCTTCTGGAATTCGTGGTGTTCAGGTCACTCAAGCTTGCTGATGTCTATCGAATCGCCAAGTCCACAGGTCTGATCACCGCCGTCGTCTTCATTCTGGTAGCCGTGGGCACTGGCTTCTCCTGGATTATCTCCTTCGCCCAGATTCCCCAGTCCATTCTGGACGCAGTCGGAATCAGCGATATGGGGCCGGTCGGCGTGATGATTACTATCTGTATCGCCTTCTTTATTGCCTGTATGTTCGTGGACCCCATCGTGGTGATCCTGGTTCTGACGCCGATCTTTGCACCAGCTATTGAGGCCTCTGGCATCGACCCGGTACTGGTAGGTGTGCTGATCACCCTGCAGGTTGCAATCGGCTCTGCAACGCCGCCATTCGGCTGTGACATCTTTACCGCGATAGCGATTTTCAAGCGCCCCTATCTCGAGGTTATTCGCGGCACGCCGCCGTTCGTAATCATGCTGATAGCTGCTGCCGGGCTATTAATCGCGTTCCCGCAAATTGCGTTGTTCCTGCGCGACCTGGCCTTCAGGTGATTTGACCACCCTGGAGGGTGAATACAAAGGAGAGCGACATGTTCAAACGGATTCTGGTGGCAGTAGACGGTTCAATGACCTCTTTCGAGGCCCTGAACAAGGCTATTGAGCTGCAAGAACTGATGACCGACGCGGAGATCTACCTGCTTTGCGTCTACAAGCATCACAGCCTGTTTGAGGCATCCTTGTCGATCGGGCGACCGGCAGAGATGGATATTCCGGATAAAGTGCTTTCGGAGTACGCCAAGGATGTTGTGAATCACGCAAAACAACTGGCGGCAGAACGCGGAGGGAAGAATGTACGCGGTTTCGTTAAGGCTGGTAGGCCATCGAGGGTCATCGTAGACTTTGCCAAGGAGAAAGGTGTGGACCTGATCGTCATCGGCACCAAGGGAACGCACAGTGACAAGGATGGTCTGTTCCTTGGAAGCGTGTCGCACCGGGTCGCATCCCATGCCAAATGCC
This sequence comes from uncultured Marinobacter sp., assembly GCF_913055835.1. Classification (GTDB taxonomy): domain Bacteria; phylum Pseudomonadota; class Gammaproteobacteria; order Pseudomonadales; family Oleiphilaceae; genus Marinobacter. The sequence goes on from NZ_CAJXKQ010000004.1 coordinate 48,631, forward strand.
CGGTGCTGGTAGTGTGATCCTCTAGCCAGAGATTTCGACCCGATTACGGCCGGCTTCCTTGGCGCGATAGAGCGCCTTGTCGGCCAGGGTCAGAATCTGTAACGGTTTCGTGCCACTGTCTGGCCAGCTGGCAACACCCACCGAAACTGTCAGCGCCCCGAGATCCCGTTCACGATGGATGATCGGCACCTGCCGAACTGCTTCGCACAGCTGGTTCGCTTTGTCCCGGGCGGCGTCTGATGTCGCCCCCGGCATTACCACCACAAACTCTTCACCACCGTACCGGCAAACGATGTCACTCTCCCGGAACTGCTTCTGCAGAATGCAGGCCACAATCTTCAGGGCATCGTCTCCCGCTTCGTGGCCGTGGGTGTCGTTGAACCGTTTGAAGTGATCGATATCGACAATCAACAGGGATAGCGGTAAATCGTTACGCTGCGCGACGGCGCTTTCATGCTCAAAAAGCTGATCAAAGTAACGGCGGTTTTTCAGTCCAGTGAGTGCATCCTCGTAGGAAAACTTCTGCAACTCTTCCCGCAGGGCAATGCTCGAGAGGGTAATACTGATTCTCTGGATGGCCTGATCCAGCGCCGCAAGCAAACGTGCCGAGCCATACTCGCTCTCCGCCTTACCGAAAACGCCATCGCCCTCCAGCAGAAGAACACCCTCCGTCACATTGCCGGCACTGGCCGACTCAACGTTTACCCAGAAACACAAGGTACCGCTCTCGGCTTCGCTACCCTCCACTTCGGCGCCCTGCCACTGTTTCAGTTGCGGCAGCCTGGAGGGTTCCGGGAGACCTTTGCGGGCATCCAGAAGCACCGGCAGCGGAACCGGGCGACTGAATCCCCAGACAGCGACCCGATCATACCGGTCGCCCGAGCCCCGCTGATAGAAGGCGCCTTTCAGTGGGCTGCAAATATCCGGGAGCGCCCGGACAAGCAGCCCGAACGCCTGTTTCAGGCCCAGACAATCCTGGAGATCGGTAATCACGTCGCCCAGAATCCGGTTTTTCTCGTTTTCAAAGGTCAGCATCCGGACCCGCGCCTGCTCACGCCGGGCCAGAGCCTCCGCCTTGGCGGTACGTTCGGCAACCTTTTCTTCCAGTGACACGTTCAGCCGCTTCAGCGCCTCCTGGGTGCCCGCGTAGTGCCACAGTGAAATTACCACCACCGCCAGGGAGAACAGGAGCATTCCCCAGCTGACCGGGACCCGGCCCCAGGGAAGCACGCCATGTGCCACGGCCATATCCACAATCAGCAGCGCACAGAAAAAGCCGAAAGCCAGCAGCAGAACCTGTTGCTCTCGCAACATTCGACGGATACGACGCAGCACAACGGCAAAAATAATAACCAGAGAGACCAGAAACATGGCATCAAATGGCGGGAACGTAGACGACAGGTCAAACACGCCCGCCAGCGCGCCCAGCAGTGCACCCACCAGGTATACAAGATGAACTTTCCAGATCAGATTGATCACCCAGGGGCGATGATTGGTCAGCCACTGTTCGAGCAGCAGGGCCAGGGCCACCGGCAGCATGTAATAGGATCCGGCAGCCAGGTAATCCCACATCAGCGGCTGGTAGGCAATCAGCAGACTGGCCTGGCTTTCCGATACCAGCATCAGCGCTGAAGCCAGTGTGAACAGCGAGATAGTCGCAAAGGTTTTCTTTTCCGCCTGCAGCAACGCAAAAATGATCGCCAGCAGCGCAATCAGGGTGGCGAAGCCGGCAATTACCAGGGCTTCCAGGGAGTTTTTGAGGATGTACAACACCAGGTCCGGGTGATCCATGATGGAAACTTCACCCCAAAGACCGATATCCGTGTAGTTGGAAAAGATCCGGAAATAGACCGGCTTGCCTTCATAATTCTCCGGCAACACGATTTCATGCCACGGCCAGCCCTCAAACCGGCCACGACCCTGGGCATCAAACTCCCCATACTGGTAGATTTTCTCACCCTCAACCCAGACCTGAACGATCAGATCGACACTGAAGATATAGAGCACGGGCTCCTGCCACTCTCCGCTAGGCAGGGTGACCCGGAACCAGACGTTTTCACGTCCTTCACGGCCGGGTGGATTGGAGGGAAAACCAATGCTTTGCCATTGTTCGGGTGCATCCTGCAACACCCACTCCGGGACACCATCTTTGGTAAAGGGAGAGTCACCCCAGCGGTACTCCCAACCTTCGGCTACTGGCTGGGACGCTCCATAGGTAAGTGCAGGCATTATCAAGGCCAGAAGCAGCGCGGTAACCAGACGTAGCAGGCTAATCTGTGGCATCAGGAAGGCAAACCTGAGTTGTAGGGCGATCAGATCTGATTATAGCCCAGTCCCTGCGAAATCCGGAGCGCTCTGTCAGGGCATCCGGCCGGTGCGTTCAAGGCGATTCGTGACCATACGATGATAGAGGCGGCTCAGCATGGGACGGATGAGTGGCAGGCCAATGAGCCAGGCCAGAGGTTTAAGCAGGGGAGCGCGGGACATAAGCAGAATGTAGGCGTCCAGTTCACTGTGGATCACGCCTTCGTGGTCTTCCACATGCAATTCCTTTAAGGCCATTTCCGGATCGATTCCCCGGGCTTTCAGTTCCTCATCGCGACCGGTGATATCCACCCATTCAACCTGGTCAGCAGCCTGCCCCGCCAGGCGTTCGTACTGGCGCCGATCCCGACGGCAGCTGGGGCAGGCTCCATCGTAGAAAACGCGAATGGTATTGCCCTTTTCAGTCATTGCGGCTCCACCACCCATTCCGGGTCTTCAAACTCACCAATGGGTTTGATATCCACAAACGGCGCCGCACTGCGAATGATGGCGGCCACCTCGGGGTTATGCTGCCCTTCCATCGCATCCCGTTGTTCCTTGCTCTCCCAGGAGGCGATGGCAATCAACGTATTGGGGTCGCCAATCTTGCGGTGCAGTTCAGTGCCCCTGGCCCCCGGCGCCTGCTGGATAATTTCGCTCGCTCTTACCCAGGCATCCGCGTATTCCTCCGCGGTGTGACCTTCCCGGATATGCACTTCGAAAATAAACTTCATGGGACCTCCCGGCGACTGCCGGCCCAATCACCTCGCGTTATCCCATGATGGCGGCGAACACCGTTAACGTGAGGAGCGGCCCATCACCAGCAGAGCCAGGAGCGCAGAGCCCACCATCAGCAACAGTGCCACCGCATTGAGCACGGGCGTCGACCCTTCCCGAAGGCGATTGAACAGGGCCACCGTCAACGGTGTATCACTACCTGTCAGCATAACGGTGGTATTAAAGTTTTCAAATGACATCAGGAAAGCCATGGCGGCGGCTCCGAAAATAGACGGCAACAGCCAGGGCAGAGTCACCGTGAACCAGGCTACCAGGGGCGTGGCGCCCAGATTCAGGGCGGCTTCTTCCAGCTGGGGATCAAATTTGCGCAGGCGGGCGGCAATTACCAGGGTACTCAGAGTCGCGATGAAGGTCACCTGCCCCATAACCACCAGGGGCATACCGGGCCGGAACAGATCCAGCTCGATGCCCCAGGCTGCCGACATATCGTTGGCCATACCGCTGTAAAACACCAGTATGGACACCCCCAGAATGACCCCGGGAATCACCAGCGGCAGCAGCATGAGCAGGTACAGGAATTCCTTGCCCCGGAACTGTACCCGCTCGAACAACACGGCGTTAACACACCCCAGGGCAACGCTCACCAGCGTTACCCAGAAAGCAATTTTGGCACTTACCCAGAGCGCCGTAAGCAGCCCATCATCGTGGAAGAGTCCGGTGCGGCCCTCGCTGCCATCTGCGAAATACCAGTCCAGAGTGAAGCCTTTCCACGGCAGCGACGGGAAAGGCGCGTCATTGAAGGCAAACACGGCGGTAACCAGTAGCGGCAGAGCCAGGTAAACGAAAAACGCCACCAGGTACGCCAGGTAGAGGCTATCGAACAGACGGGACCGGGGTACCGAACGGATCATGGCTTCACCTTCACCCCATTACCTTGCGCAACGACTGACCGGAGATTTTCAGCCCGAGCCAGACGATGACCGACGACAGTACCAGCAGCAGAACACCGAGTGCTGCCCCCTGCTCCCAGTTAAACCGGGTGATGAACTGGGTGAAGATCTGCTCAGTAAACCAGGCGCTGTCCTTCCCGCCCATGAGCACCGGGGTCAGATAGCTGCCAAGGGTGAGCATGAAAACGACGATGCAGCCGGAAACAATGCCAGGCATGGCCCAGGGCACAACAATTTCTCGCAACACGGTGCCGTGGCCGCCACCCAGGTCGTAGCCGGCTTCCACCAGATTCTCGTCCATACCATCCAGCGTGGTTACCAGCGGTACCACCATAAACAACAGCCCGTTGTAGACCAGGCCGATAATGACCGCCACGTCGTTGTAGAGCATTTCCACCGGACCATCCACCCAGCCCAGTGCCTGCAGCCAGGAACTGAACAGGCCGCTTTCACGCAGCAGAATCATCCAGCCGTAAGTGCGTACCAACTCACTGGCCCAGAACGGAATCAGACAGGCCAGAAACAGGATGCCTTTGGAGCGGCCCCTGGCAAGACGGGCAATGTACCAGGCAATGGGAAAGGCAATGATCAGCGTCAGAAAGGTAGTGAACAGCGACATCACTCCGGTACGCACAAACGTCCGCCAGTAATAGGATTCGGTAAAGAAGTTCTGGTATTGCTCAATGCCCCAGGCAATGGTGTCCCAGCTTTCCCTGACCTGGAACGACACCCGTAACATCTGAAGATGGGGCAAGAGCACCAGCAAGACGATCCAGAGCAGGAACGGCGTGAGCAGCAACCACAGCGATAAGCGACTGACCGAGGACTTCACGGACTGTCGGCTCCAAAGACCCTGGCCAGCGCAGGATTCCAGGCCAGCCGGATGGAACTGTCGGCAGGCAGCCTGGGTGCCGAGCCATCCTGGGGCAGGCGGGCATACACCGGCTGTCCACAGCTCTCCGCCTCGACCCGGCTGTTGGCGCCATCGAACAGGGTGGTGCGTACTTTCGCCTGCATTGATGAGAAGCCGGCACTGAGCGCATCCCCGGACAGCACCAGGGATTCGGGGCGGATATACAGTTCGGCCCGATGGCCGGCCTGAAGGTCGTCCGATGCCACTCTGCCCTGAACCAGTACACCATCATCCAGACGGATGTCTGCCAGATTATCCCGCACCGACACCAGCTCACCGGACAGGCGATTGTTATCGCCGACGAACCCGGCTACGAACGGCGTGGCCGGCTCCCGGTACAGTTCCTCCGGTGGCGCCACCTGATCAAATCGGCCGTCCCGCATAACCGCCACCTGATCCGACATCACCATGGCTTCGGACTGGTCGTGGGTGATGTACACGAAGGTGGTGCCGAACTGCTTCTGGAGGTGTTTGAGTTCCACCTTCATTTGCTCACGCAATTTCAGGTCGAGTGCGCCGAGGGGTTCGTCCAGCAGCAAAAGCGTGGGCTCCAGTACCAGGCAGCGCGCCAGGGCCACCCGCTGTCGCTGGCCACCTGACAACTCCTGGGGGTTACGGTGCTCAAGATCCGGCAAGCCCACCTGTTCCAGCACCCGGGCAATGCGCTTTCGACGCTCCGCCAGTGGCATTTTCCGGCGCTTCAGCCCATAGCCGATGTTGTCACCCACCGTCATGGTAGGGAACAGGGCCAGATGCTGAAACACCATGTTCACGGGCCGACGGTTGGGCGGCACATCGTTCATGCGCTGGCCACGAATGTGGATGTCACCCTCATCTGGCTTGTCGAACCCGGCCAGGAGTCGCAACAGGGTGGTTTTGCCGCAGCCCGAGGGGCCAAGAATGGAGAAAAACGTGCCCGAAGGCACGTCCAGGGATACGTGATCCACCGCGGCATTAGTGCCAAACCGGCGGACCAGTCCCTCACAGAACAGGTCCGAATCCATTCCCATAGGAATCAGTTCGCGGCCTGGACGCGATCCAGCACCTGCCCTTCCATGGTTTCCAGCCCCGGCGGAACCGGCGGATACCACTTGATATTGTTGATGGCGGCGTCATCAAAGCTTTCGCGATAAGCGTCCCGCAGATCGGCTTTGACATACTCATCGGCGCCTTTCGAGGCGGTAAAGTTGCCTGACGCATTGGTAATACGGGCCGCAATCTCCGGCTGCATCACGAAATTGATCCACTTGTAGGCGGCTTCTTCGTTCTCGCTTCGGCGAGGAATGGCGAAGGTGTCGATCCAGCCCAGGGCACCGGATTCGGGGGCAACAAACCGGATGTCCGGGTTTTCGGCATTCAGTTTCCAGCCGCCGGCATCCCAGGCCATGGCCGCTTTCACTTCACCGGTCCGAAGCAGGGCCAGCAACTGATCGCCACCGGTCCAGTAGGTTTTCACATTGCTTTTGCAGTCAATCAGCTTGTCCTCGACCTTTGCCATGATCGACTCGTACTGATCCCGGTTATCGTAGGCTGCGAACGGGTCCATCCCCATGGCAAAGGCGAAACCGATCAGTGTCGGTCGCTTGAGCCGGTAGCTGACCTGGCCCTCAACACCGGCGTCACACAGGTCGGTGTAATCGTTCACCATATCCGCCACCGAGCTGTGCACGATCAGACCACTGGTTCCCCACACCGACGGCACACCATAGAATTTGCCATCCAGTTCGGTGGAATCCTGGGTCGCCTTGACCATGGACGGCTGCAACTGATCGGTGTTTACGCGGCTGAAATCGATCGGTTTATAGATATTGAACTGGCGCTGCACGCCGACAATGCGGTCCTGGCTCGGTTGGGCCAGGTCAAACCCCGCACCGCCCGTCGCGCGGAGCTTGGAAATCATGTCTTCATTGTTGGAGAGGGTCACCTTCACATCGATGCCGGTCTCCTCCTCAAACTGGGCGACCACATCGTCCGGGGCGTAGCCACCCCAGGTAATCAGACGCAGCTCTTCGGCCAGGGTAGTGCCGGAAAAACCCGTGGTGGCAAGGGCTGCAGACAGCACAAAAGCACGGTTCCGTGTCGAACGGGAGGGCATGATCATAACGTGTCCTTACTGATGGCAATTCCAGAAGTTTGCTAACCATTGGTTATCAGGAAGTTATAGACCATGTATTGCAGTTTTGTGAAACCCGGTACGAAAAAACGGAGGCCGCAGCCTCCGTTTTCAGTGGTGCCATGAACTACCGGTGCATTTAACGCCCGGACTTCAACATTTCCCAGTACTTGGCATAGACCTGAAGGGCGTCGTCGCCAATGTCGGTCTGGAATTCGGCATTGATCATATCGGTCGCGTTCGGATAGCTTGCCCGGTTATTCGCCACTTCGTCTGGCAGCAGGTCCCGTGCCGCCAGGTTCGGAGTGGCATAACCGATCTCTTCGCTGATCAAAGCGGAAATTTCAGGCTGCAACACGAAACTGATGAACTGGTGGGCCGCTTCCGGATTCTTCGCGTTTTTCGGAATCACGAAACTGTCCAGCCAGGCAATGATGCCTTCTTCGGGATAGACGTACTCCAGCGACTCCATGGTGTCCTTGCCCATCACAGCCTCGCCGTTCCAGATCATGCCGACATCAGTCTCGCCTTCCAGGTAAGGCATGCGGGGCGCATCGGAATTGAAGGTGCGAACCGAGGGCATCAGCTCGGAAAGCTTTTCATAGGCCGCCTCGATTTCATCCGGATTGGTGCTGTTGCCGGAATAGCCCAGTACCCGCAGGCCAACGTGGAAGACTTCCCGCATATCGTTGGTGAGCATTACCCGGCCATCGAAGCGATCTTCCCAGAGGTCCTCCCATGCGGTGACCGGCTCGCCTTCGATGTCTGCGGTGTCCACCGCCAGCCCTGTGGTGCCCCAGAGGTAGGGCACGGAGAATTTGTTCTCCGGATCGATATCCAGGTTCACCAGTTCCGGATCCAACTGGTCAAAGCCCTCGATTTTGCTGCGGTCAATCGACATCAGCAGATCTTCCTGGCGCATCTTGCTGACGTAATAGGTGGACGGCACCGCAAGGTCATAGGCGGCGCTGTCATCCAGCAGCTTCAGACGGGCATACATGGCCTCGTTACTGTCGTAGGTGGTGTAGACCACCTGAATGCCTGTTTCCTCGGTAAAACGGTCGAGGACTTCCTGGGGCATGTATTCGGACCAGTTGTAGAGGTTGAGAACCTGGGGCTCCTCGGAACTGCAGCCCGTCAATCCCACTGCCAGCAAGCCGGCCAGTGCCAGTTTCTTCATCGTTTGCTCCTTATCAGAATCCATTGAGACAACATCAGCATAACCAGTGAAAACACCAGCAACAGTGTGCCCAGGGCATTCACCTCAGGTTTCAGGCCCACACGCACCATAGAGTAGATGCGCAGGGGCAGAATTTCATAGCTTGGGCCACTCACAAAGGTGCTGACCACCACATCATCGAGGGACAGTGTAAACCCTAGCAGCCAGCCTGCCAGTAAGGCCGGCATGATCACCGGGATCAGCACGGTGCGGGTCATGGTGAAATCAGAGGCACCGAGATCCCGTGCGGCTTCGGGCAGGCTTTCATCAAAACCGCTCAACCGGGCCATGACCGTGATCACCACAAACGGCAGACAGAAGGTCACATGGGCCAGCAGCAGGGAAACATAGCCAAGCTGCAACCCCACCAGCAGGAACAGGGCCAGCAGGGAGATAGCCAGGACAATCTCCGGCGACATCATCACCACAAACAGCATGCCGTTGAGCAGCTTCTTGCCCCTGAACTGGTACCGATGCAGGGCCAGGGCGGTCAGGGCGCCGATCACCGTGGACACGGTGGCGGCAGACAGCGCCAGCCAGAGGGAATTCCACATGGCATTGACCATGGCCCGGTTATTAAACAGCGCCTCGTACCAGCGCAGGCTGAGCCCGCCCCAGGCGTAACCGGTTCGGGATTCATTGAATGAGAACACCACAAGTACCACGATGGGCACATAGAGGAGGATGTAAATGAGAGTCAGATAGGTGCGGGGCAGCCATCGTGTCATCAGGCGCCCTCCTCGCCAATTCGCCGTTTACTCAGGCGGTGGGCAAACATGAGGAACGCCATGGTCACAGTCAGCACGATGCTGGCCGCAGCCCCGAAGGGCCAATTGCGGGCATCCAGGAACTGGTTCTTGATCACATTACCCACCAGCAGATTTCGGGAGCCGCCAAGAATGTCCGGAACAAAGAAAAGCCCCATGGCCGGCAGCAGGACCAGCATCACGCCAGCAAGAACCCCCGGCAGGGTCAGCGGCACAATTACATTTATAAAGGTGGACAGCCGTCCCGCGCCCAGATCATGGGAAGCCAGCAGCAGCTCCTGCTTAAGATCCTCGAACACCGAATACAGCGGCAGGATCATGAACGGCAGCAGCAGATACACCAGACCAATAATCACCGCGCCTTCGGTATAGAGCAGCTGCAGCGGCTCATCAATCAGCCCGATCGACATCAGGGCGTTGTTCAGCAGACCGTTGGTGGCCAGGATCAGCTTCAGGGCGTAGGTGCGCACCAGGGAGTTGGTCCAGAAGGGCACGATCAGCAGGAAGATCAGTATCAGCTGACGCTGCTTGCCCACTTTGGACAAGGCCCACGCAAACGGGTAACCAATCAGCAGGCACACCAGGGTGGTCATCGCCGCCATGTAGAGGGAGTGGAGGAAAACCTCCAGGTACAATGGGTCGAACAGCTGGCGATAGGCGTCCAGATTCAAAGGCAACGACAGAAAGGTTGCCGGATCCCGGGTCATGACACTGGCGCCTACCACCAGGAGATTGGGTGCCAACACCAGAAACAGGAGCCAACCCCAAACCAGAATCAGGACGGCGGTTTTGAACGGCTGCTGCATAACGCTATGCATCGGCCGACAGTTCCTCTTCCGTTGCGGTTTCGCCGGGCAGCAGCCATTCCCAGCCATCCACCCAACTGACCTTGACCGGTTCGCCCAGGCGGTAATCGAATGCCGGATCGTCCTCATCAAAGAATTCGCTGGCCAGCACCTCGGTGCCATCATCCAGGTGAATCACCGAGTCCAGGGTACTGCCTTTGTAGTTACGCTCGACAATCTTGCCCGCGACACCCTGCTCATCGGCCGGATCCAGCACCCGGATGTCCTCAGGCCGCAGCAGCACGTTCAGGGGCTGGCCTTCGCGTACCGCAAAGTCCGGTCGCCGCAGGGTTCGTTTGAGGCCAAAGACATCGACGGTAATAGAGCCATCGTGAACCGACTCGACCGTGCCGGGGAAAAAATTGGTTTCCCCCACAAACCGGGCGGTAAAGAGGTTGGCTGGCCGCTCGTAAACCTCACGCGGAGTGCCGAGCTGCTGCACCAGGCCATCCTTGAGGACCACCACCCGATCCGACATGGACAGGGCCTCTTCCTGATCGTGGGTCACGAATACGAAGGTGATGCCGAGCTCCCGTTGCAGGCGCTTCAGCTCAACCTGCATGGTACGGCGTAGCTTGTAGTCGAGGGCCGAGAGGGGTTCATCCAGGAGCAACAGCCGTGGCCGTTTGACCACCGCCCGGGCGATGGCAACCCTTTGCTGCTGACCACCGGACAACTGATGGGGCTTACGACGGGCGAAATCCTGCAACTGGACCATGGCCAGGGCTTCATCGACACGCTGGCGAATCTCGTCCTTCGGGCGCTTTTCCATCTTCAGGCCATACGCCACGTTGTCGAACACCGACATGTGGGGGAACAGCGCGTAATGCTGGAATACGGTATTGAGCGGCCGGTTTTCCGGGGCAGTATGGGTGAGATCTTCTCCGGCCAGGGTGATGCTGCCCTCGTCAGGATGCTCGAAACCTGCCATCAGGCGCAGCAGCGTGGTTTTGCCGCAACCGGAAGGTCCCAGCAGGGTAATGAACTCGCCGTCGTAGATCTCGAGATCCAGTCCGTCGAGCACCGTTTTGCCACCGAATTGCTTGGAAAGATTGCTCAGGGATAGCAGTGTCTGTTTCATCGGCGCTGCCCAAAGAATGAGCGGCCTATTTTTCCAGAAACCAACACAAACAAAAAGGGGCGCCGGGGGAATTCAGCCCCGATGCCCCTTTTGTCTGGCAGCGCGCTCAAGCCTTCTACAGGCTGGCACGCTTCGCCAGGATTCAGTCCTCAGCCACGCTGTTCAGGTAGGCCTTGTCTGAAATGTTGGTCCACTGACGAACCTGTTTCAGGTAGTCACGCTGGGACTCGATGATTTCCTTGGCCAGCGGATCGTTCTCAGCGGCCTCGGCCAGCAGCAGGTTGGTGGTGCTGCGCAGGGCATCAATGACTTCCGGGGGGAACACCTTGTGTGTCACATCCGGGTAGTCTTCCTTCATGCGATCCCAGGCCACGCCACTCTGATGGGTGCTCTGGATGTACATGTCATAGGCGGCGGTGCGCATGGCCACACGCAGGATCTCCTGAAGATCCTTTGGCAGCTCTTCCCAAGTCTTCTTGTTGATCAGGAACTGGACTTCCGCGCCCGGCTCCTGCCAGCCCGAATAGTAGTACTTGGCGATCTGATGGAAGCCCATCTGGAAATCCAGGGCAGGACCGACCCATTCAACAGCATCCACGGTGCCACGCTCAAGGGCGGTATACAGCTCACCTGGCGGCAGGTTGGTCACGGCAACCCCCAGCTCGGACATCACCTCGCCGGCAAAGCCGGGAGTTCGCATCTTGAGCCCCTTCAGGTCTTCCAGCGAGTTGATTTCCTCGCGGAACCAGCCGCCCATCTGGTTGCCGGTATTACCGCCCGGGAAGGACAGCATACCGTAAGGCTCATACACCTTCTGCATCAGCTCCATGCCCTCGCCGTGGTAGAACCAGGCGTACATTTCAGGCGCAATCAGCCCGAACGGGATGGTAGTGAAGTACATGGCATTGGGGATGGTGCCCTTGTAGTAATAGGACGCGGTGTGACCCATGTCGTACTGGCCGTTGCGCACCAGATCAAAGATGCCGAACGGTGCCTTGTGCTTGTTGGACGGATCTATACGAATCTGCAAACGGCCGTCCGACATGGTTTCTGCCATGTCCGCCATATGCTGAACCGTCTCTCCCAGTACCGGAGAGTTGGGCCCCCAGGTTTGCGCAAGGCGCAAGGTATAGTTTTCCTCGGCCACCGAGGACACGCTGAACACGGTAGCCGCAGCGGCCACGGCCGCAAGCAGTGTTTTCCGGATTGTCATTGTGTTGGCTTCCATTATTGTTGGTATGAAAACAGGTATTTCTGTCGCGAAACCATCATAGCTTGCTCACGGTGTTCCGCCAATCGGCAGAACACCATGATTCAGGATCAGACCTTGAACTGACCGACCAGGTCCCTAAGGCTTTCACCCAGACGCGCCAGTTCGTGGCTGGCTTCGTTGGTCTGGGTTACGCCGGTATCACTGCGCTGGGCAGCATCGACAATGCGGACCACGTTCTGGTTGATCTCTTCGGCAACCTGGCTCTGTTGCTCTGCGGCGGTCGCAATCTGGGTAACCTGATCGTGAATCTGCCCCACCGAGGTCTCAATGGTTTTCAGCGCATCGGTGGCGTGGTTGATCCGTTCAACCGTTTCACTTGAGCGCTTGCGAGACTTGTTCATCCGCTCAACCGACGCTTTTGATTCGGTCACAAAACCATCAATCATTTCCCGAATCTGGTCAGCAGATTCGGCACTGCGCTTGGCCAACTGACGCACCTCATCGGCAACCACCGAGAAACCACGGCCATGCTCGCCAGCCCGGGCGGCTTCGATGGCGGCGTTGAGGGCCAGCAGGTTGGTCTGCTCAGTCACGGCGTGGATGACATCCAGGACCTGCTGGATATCGTCAGATTTCTCGGCGAGAGCATCAATGCTCTTCGCGGTATCCTGGATTTCCTCGGAAAGCTGGTTCACCGCACCCTGGGCGCTGCTGATGGTTTCTCCACCCTCGCGGGCCATTCGGTCGGCGTCCGACGCGGCACTCTCGACTTCATTGGCGTTGCCAGAGATCTGCTGGATTGTGGCCGCCATTTCATTGATTGCAGACGCGATCTGGTCGGTCTCGGACCCCTGCTCCTGAACCGAAGCGCGGGTTTCATTGGCTACCCGGCTGAGCTCTTCCGCCGCGGAGGCTACCTGATCCGTGGTCGCGCCAACCTCACGCATGGTGTTCTGGATCTTGACCACGAAGGCGTTAAAGCGCCGGCCCAGTTCGGCCAGCTCGTCATTACCTTCATCCGGCAGGCGCTGGCGCAGATCACCCTCGCCGTCGGCAATTTCCTGCATCATGTTGCTGACACTCTTCAACGGCCGGGTCACGCTGCGACCTACGAAAACGCCGATCACCAAAGCAATCACCACCACCACTACGGTGACCAACAGAATAAAGCCCAGGGTTTCGGCCATACCGGCCTCAATGTCCTCTCGGGCCGCTGCCACCTGCCGGTCGATATCGGTGATGTAAACACCTGCACCAATCATCCAGTCCCAGTCCGGAATGAGAGTGGAATAGGACATCTTGGGCTCTTCATTGCCGGAGGCCGGATTCATCCAGTCGTAGCCGTAAAAGCCATCCTCCTCGGCCGCAGCAAACAGATCGCCCACCAGGCGTTTCAGGGTCGGGTTATTGGTTGGCCCCTCTTTGGAAGGGTCGGGGGCGTAAGCCAGGTTGTAGACGTCTCGCGTGTAGGCAAACACATAGTTGGTATCATCGAAGCGAATGGTACGCAGGCGCGCAGCCGCTGCCTCCTTGGCTTCTTCTTCACTCAACGACGGGTCATTCTTGGCCTCCAGGACCACCGCTTTGGCAGCATCAACCAGGTTCTGTAGTCCAGCCTTGCGCGCTTCCAGAAGACTGTTCTCGAGCCGCTTCAGCTCGGCTTCACCGTTTGCCTGAATCTGGTTGGCGGTGATCCAGGCAAGAGTTGCCGCCGTAAGCACTACCGGGATCATTACGGCCACAAGTAACCGCGTTCGAATTTTCAACCGACTCAAAACGTTCATTTTACCGAGCTCCTGGGAATTTCAGTTGCCGAAGATTATCCACAGACCACTTCAAGTGATCTGTTCCAGTTTGTTAAGAGAGATTTCAGCAGCCGCCCTGCTGCGACCGGATACCTCAGACCAAACGGACCTTCCGCCAATGTTTTCAGATAAGTAGAGTAACGGCAGTAGCGTATATGTCTTGAGTAAGCGTTCGACTAAAGGACCACTACGAAGGTAGGCCAATGAAGCACCTGTTTCTGGTACGCCATGCCAAATCCAGCTGGGCCGATGAGTCGCTCTGCGACCGGGAGCGACCTCTCAACGCCCGGGGCGTGAGCCAACTGGCACCACTGGGCAAAGCCCTTAAAGCCGCAGGCGCCTTCGACGGCGAAGTTTACTGCAGCAACGCGACCCGTGCCCTGGCGACCCTGGAGGGTGCCCTGCCCGAAAACCTTTTGCCCGGGCACTGGCACACGGAGGGTGAGCTCTACACATTTGATTACCGACGGTTGATTGCCTGGCTGGAACAACTGGGAGACGAACCCCTGGTCTCGGTTGTAGGTCACAACCCCGCCTTGCTGGAACTGGCCCAGTGGCTGCTGAAACACCCACCTGAACAGCTACCCACCGCCAGCTTTATTCACATCCGGCTTCCCATCAAACACTGGCACCAGATTGATCGCGGAAAGGGCAAGCTGGAGGCTGTGATGACGCCACAGGATTACAGCTACGCCCACTTCGAACGAAAACTGAAAAAGAAAGCCAGAACCGCGGGAGACGACCCGGCAAGGGACATACCCAAGGCCCTTCACCACCAACATGATCGGCTACGGCAACTGGAGCGTGGCGTTATCCTTGGCCTGGATGACGAATTCCTCCACCAGTACCGGATTGCCATTCGCCGCAGCCGGGCCATTGCCGAATCGGTCCAGGAAGTCACTGGTGATAAATCGTTGGCGAAGGCAGTCAAGACTCTGAAGCGTCATGCCAGGGCGACAGGCCCGCTGCGTGACCTGCATGTCTTTCTACAGGACTTGCCCCAATTGTGTGGCCACAACTCGGAAGTCCAGGCGGCCCTGAACATCTGGTTCGAGCGGGAGGCCGCCAACAGCCACAAGAAACTGGTAAAGCGCCTGCAAAGCAAGCGTTACCAGGACAGTATGGAGCAATGGCTCAACCTAATTGACTCCCGGAAGTTCCATAAGCTGGCCGGAAGCCTTCAGCATAAAGACATCCGAAAAGCGGTCGAACATCGTATCAAGGGGTTCAACAAACTGACTGCGGAACTGATGCATACTTCGCCGGATGAGGATATTCATCGGCTTCGCAAGCAACTCAAACGAATCCGTTACCTGATGGAACTGGACGTCAGAACCTGGAAGCCCAGGCTGAAAGTGCTCAAGGCACGGCAGCAACTCTACGGTCAATTCCAGGACTTACATGTTCAGATTGAGCTGCTAGAGCAGTTCCGCAAGACGGCCCCGGAGGTTTTGCCAGCGGCACTCAGCGGCATTATTGAAACCCTGGGAGAGCGCAAAGCGGACGCCCGGAAACAGATTCTGACCCTTGGAGGACTCGATGGAGCCCCGCTATGACACCCTGTTTTACGACGGCCAGTGCCCCCTGTGCGCCAAAGAGATCCGCACCCTGCGGAAACTCCAACGAGGTAACCTGATCTTCGCAGACATTCACGAACAGCGTGACGGAACCAGCAACCTGCCAGCTCATGAAGCGTTGCTAAGGCGCCTGCATATGCTGACGTGGACAGGCGAGTGGGTTATCGGCCTGCCTGCCAACGTTCGCGCCTGGTCTCACACACCCTTTGGTTTTCTTTTCAGGCCACTGCTCTGGCCCGGCATCTACCAGGTTGCCTCGCTGATATACAGGAAATGGGCAGACAAGCGTTATGAACGGAAGTACGCCTGCGCTATTGGTAACAACGAGGCGGCTTAGTCATCCTGGCTCGGCCTCCAGTCGGACGGCGCACCCTCCGCGCATTTGCGGCAATCGAGTTCAAACCCGAGCATGGATGCCCGCCCCTCTTCCGTCGTTACCCATGGGCGATTCACCCAGGGCGGCGTGTGTCGCACATGCTGGTTGTGCCCGCACGACAACTGGGCGACCCAGTGATTTTCTTCGTCCCTGTGATAGCCGGTAATGGGTTGCTTCATTTGACCTCCTTCGTACATATGCGGGTGACGCCGGGCGCCCCAAACCCGTATCCTTAGATATAACCTTATTCCATCAGTCTGAGGAGTTCAGCCATGAAAACTGCCCATGATCTGGTAGATGCCGCCCGGAAAGAGATTCAGGAAGTGCCCCTTGATCAGGCGGACGATGCCATCAAGAACGCGGACCTGCTGCTGGATGTGCGTGATGCAGATGAGTATCGGGCTGGTCATATACCGGGGGCCGTGAACATTTCCCGCGGAATGCTGGAGTTCAAGTTCAACAATGATCCCGCGTTTGAGAGCCGCGACATGAACATCGTGTGTTACTGCAAGACATCCGGACGAGCCGCGCTGAGTGCAAAGGCCCTGAAAGAAATGGGCTACATGCACGTGCAGTCCATCGCCGGCGGATTTGATGCCTGGCAGGAAGCAAACAAGCCCGTGGCCAAGCCGGAACTGCCCTCTTTCGAATAGTTGGCACCTACAGACAGCAGGCCTTGTACTTTCTGCCACTGCCACAGGGGCAGGGATCGTTACGACCGGGCTTTAGCTGGCCCTCGCTGGTATCGCCCCGAAGGTAATACCAGCGACCCTGCTCTCGAACGAAACTGGAGCTTTCTTCAAGAAATCCCCAGCCCCTGCCCACGCGGTAGATCGCCCGGAAATGAACCGTGCCGCTATCGCCCGACTCACTGGTGTCCAGAATCTGCAACGAAGTCCAGTCCGGCGAGTCTTCCAGCGTGAATGTCTCTGGCCGCGAGCTCGGATGCCAGGTAGCTTGCAGATAATCCGGGAGATTGAGAACAAAGGCCGCATAACGGGATCTCATCAGCGCTTCAGGGTCAGGCGCAGGTTCGCCCCGATGGAAAGGCCGGCAGCAATCGCTGTAGGATTTACCGCTGCCACACGGGCAGCTCTGGTGTTCGGGATGTTGAATCATCTTGGGACTATCTTTTCGACTATGCTCGTAGTCCGGCAGTGTATCAGTATCAAACCGGTGCCGCTCCGGCCTTCGCTCCTGACCTTTTGGTGATTCCCTTTGACGGATGTCTCGCTGTTACAGATTATTCTGGCCAACCTTGCCCTTCTGGCCGGGGCCTGCCTGCAAGGCGTGGCCGGCTACGGGATTGGCACGTTGGCTGCACCGTTGCTGTTTCTGATCAGCCCGATGCTCATCCCGGGCCCGCTGATACTGAATGCCACGCTTCTCACCGTCTTCATGCTGATACGCAATCGTGGCGCACTGCAGGTCAGGGAAGTGCGCTTTGCCATCGGTGGCGGCGTTGCCGGTGCAATTCTGGCAGCACTGACGTTGCTGGTGATCTCCACCAAAGGCTTCGAACTGATCTTTGGCGTTCTGATCCTTGCCGGAGTGGCGCTCAGTCTCGGCGGCCTCAAACCGGCGCTTAATGCTCGGAACAGCGTGCTGGCGGGGGCTGCGTCCACCTACATGGGCACGATTACCGCTGTGGGTGGGCCGCCCATTGCGTTGATTTATCAGAACGAGAAAGGGCCATTGGTCAGGGCCAACATGTCCGCGTTCTTCCTGGCGGCCAGCGTGCTGAGCCTGTCAAGCCTGCTCGCCTCCGGCTATCTCGGCACCCGGGAACTTTTCCTCTTCGCAGTGACCTTCCCGGGGGTGTTCCTGGGCTTCTGGCTGTCCGGCAAGCTCGTCAACCGCATGCCCTTCGAAGAGCTTCGCCCGGTAATTCTCGGTATCGCGGCCATCGCTGGAACAGCAGCGCTGATTCGCGGCCTGATTTCGCTGTAAGTCCGGGACTTCAGTCAAAGAAGAGTCCAGCGGTACCCGACCACCGACTGCAAACATTAGCTGGCAAGCGACTCGCGCATTACATTCAGCAGTCCGCCTTTGAGGATCATCCGGATCTGGCGATGGCTGAGGTTGTGGTCCAGCTTGTATCGCTTACCGGTTCGGCTGTTCCTGGCGGTTATCTCTTTTCCGGAATCCAGTGCCTCATGCAGCCCTTCCAGGGCCAGTTCATCCCCCTGCTCGATATCTTCGTAGTCATTTTCGCCAGTGAAGTTCAGGGGCAATATGCCGAAATTACAGAGATTCTCCCAGTGAATGCGGGCATAGCTTTTGGCGAGAACCACCCGTACACCAAGGTAACGGGGTGTCAGGGCAGCATGTTCGCGGCTCGAACCCTGGCCGTAGTTGTCTCCGCCCAAAATCATCGAGCCGCTGTCCCGGTATTTCTTGGCGCGATCCGGATAGCTCGGATCGATCCGGGTCAGGGTAAATTCGCTGATGGCCGGAATGTTGCTGCGGTAGGGCAGAACATTGGCACCGGCGGGCAGGATTTCATCCGTGGATACATCGTCCCCGGTTTTCAGCAGCACCGGCAGTTCCAGTGAATCCGGAAGCCCCTCAAACTGTGGTAGGGAGCTGATGTTCGGACCTTTCTCCACCATGGTCAGTTCCGGATGCTGAGCGGGTGGCCGGATGTTGCGATCGGCCACGTAGAAGGTACGGCGGTTATCGAAGACCGGGCACTTCAGATCAAGTTCCCGGGGGTCGGTGATCACGCCAGTCAGTGCCGACGCGGTCGCGGTTTCCGGGCTGCAGAGACACACCTTGTCCTCCGGGGTTCCTGAGCGGCCAGGAAAATTCCGGGGTACCGTCCGAAGGCTGATCTGGTCCGTTGCCGGGGCTTGCCCCATGCCGATACAGCCGTTGCAGCCGGTCTGATGCAGGCGGGCGCCGGCGGCCAGCAAATCACGCAGATAGCCCAGTTCGGTCAGATTCTCCAGGATCTGCCGGGATGTCGGGTTGATATCAAAGGACACCCGATCGTGAATCTGGTGCCCCCTGACCATCATTGCTGGCACCGCAAAATCCCTGAGGCCCGGATTGGCGGACGAGCCAATGTAGGCCTGATAGATAGGTTCACCGGCAACCTCGCGGACCGGTACCACTTTGCCGGGGCTACTGGGCAGGGCGATCAATGGTTCAAGCTTGCCCAGATCGATTTCCTCGTACTCGTCATAACTGGCGCCGCGATCCGCTTCGAGGAGCTGGAAATCGTCCTCCCGGTGCTGCTGCTTCAGAAAGTCCCGCACCGCGTCGTCAGCGGGGAACACCGAGGCGGTGTGGCCCATTTCCTGCCCCATATTGGCGATGACGTGGCGATCCATGGCGCTCAATTCTTCCAGCCCGGGGCCGTAATATTCGATGATCTTGCCAGAGCCGCCCTTGACTCCGTGGCGGCGTAGCATCTCCAGGATCACGTCTTTCGCACTGACCCAGTCCGGCAGCCGGCCGGTCAGTTTCACCCCCATGATCCTGGGCATCTTGAGATAGAAGGGCTCACCGGTCATGGCCATGGCAACCGCCAGTCCGCCTGCGCCCATGGCCAACATGCCCAGTGAGCCGGCCGCGCATGTGTGACTGTCGGAACCGAGCAGGGTCTTGCCTGGTTTTCCAAAGCGCTCCATATGCACCGGGTGACTGACCCCTGACCCCGGGGGGCTGAACCACACCCCGAACCTCTCGCAGGCGCTGCGCAGGAACAGGTGATCATCCGGATTGCGGTTGTCGGCCTGAATCAGGTTGTGGTCGACATACTGGGCGGAAAGTTCAGTCTTGACCTGGCCCAGCCCCATGGCTTCCAGCTCCAGCATTACCAGGGTGCCGGTGGCATCCTGGGTGAGAGTCTGATCAATCTTCAGACCAATCTCGTCGCCTTCGACCATCTCTCCGGACAGGAGGTGGGATTCAATCAGCTTCTGTGCCACGTTACGTGGTTGATTACTGCTCTTTTTCGCCATGAGATGGTCTCCTCTGCAAGCCAGAAATCGTCTGCTTTGGAACAACCCAGCGATGGAGTCAGCTGCCTTTTAATATCTATCTTTTCAATCTTTCACTTTTACGAGTATAGAAGCTCTTTGGCAGGGGTGCAGGTGACCCGAAATCAACCTATCCGGCCCAGAGCCGAACCCGGAAACGGTTCTTGCGCCATAGAAAGGCCAGCCACAGGGCGTGGGCGTTGATCAGGAAGGCAAGACTCCACTCAAAGGCATCGTCCTTGCGGCTATAGAACTCGGGCGCCACGCCATTGAGGATCACTGAGAGAATGCCCACAGCGAGAGTCAGCTGACAAAGATTCAGCAGCCTCATGCCCGTGTGCCTCCACAACGGATGGCTGCGCAAGCCGGCACTCACCAGCAGTTCACAGATAAAGGTGAGCGAAAAATACAGAACCACGCCAATACGGCGGATCAGATTGAACCCGTCACCGGCATGGCCCAACGCCAGGGTATAGGCCCCGAGCGAGACACTGGCCACCAGGCCCAGCCAGGGGACCCAGGCAACGCCGGACGTATGGACGCCAAGTTGGCGAAGCCACCGGCCATTTAGCCACCAGAACAGGATGCCCAGCAGGGCCGCGGGCAGCATGGTGCCCTTGAAGATGAAATAGGACGTGCCGTAGCGACCGGTACGGCTGATGCTGGTGCAGCTGTCCCAGTAAGGCATGCACAGCTCAACATGGCCTTCCAGCACCGAAACCGTGAATGTCAGGTGAATCGTGATCAAGGGCACCAGGGCAGCAGCAAGTGCCAGCCACCAGAGGTGAAAAAAGCGATGGTCAGCCATGGTAAATACCCCTGAGCTACTCTAAGCCTGGAAACGAAAAACCGCAAAAGACGTCGGCAACGCCTTGAATGAACATTATTTGACCAGATTTTGCAATCCGGTCCATCCTGTCAAAGGGTTTTTGCCTCAAAATAGTGCTCCAGGGAGTCAGGATCAGTGTATGAGCGCACCGCATCAGGAAATTATTGAAAGCCAGGTCGACGTCTCACAACTTGCCATCGGCATGCACGTCATTCGCCTGGACCGCCCCTGGGAAGACACGGACTTCCTTATTCAGGGGTTTATTATTCGCCATCAGTCGGAAATTGATTCGCTGCGGGCCCAATGCGAGTTCGTTTTTATTGAAGGTCGTATTGATGGGGCATCGTCCTCGCAGGACGGCAACAGCAACGGTCGGAAATCCTCTGGCCTGATGGGTTTTTTCCGCAAAAAACGAACCTCCGAACCTGTCCAGAGTACCCACAAGCCTGTACCACCGAAGAAGCGCGTCCGCTATATCAACAAGGTTGACGCCGGCCAGGAAATGGAAACAGCAGTCATACGCTTCGAGGAGGCCCAGAAGACCGCCAAGTCGATCATGTCTGGCCTGAGAGTGGGCCGCACGCTGGACCTGAACAATGCCCGCACCGTGGTAAACCACTGCGTCGAGAGCGTACTTCGCAATGAAAACGCGCTGTTGCTGCTCACCAAGATCAAACATCAGGATGAGTACACCGCCGAGCACTGTATCAACGTATCCATACTCGCCGCGGCCTTTGGCAAGCATCTCGGCCTGCTTGAAGGAGAAATCCGGAATCTGGCCCTGTGCGGCCTGCTCCACGATGTTGGCAAGACCCGGATTCCCGATGAGATCCTCAACAAACCCGGAGCGCTGACACCAAAAGAATTTGACGTCATGCGCCACCACACGACCCACGGGCGCACCATCCTGATGGGGACCAGCAATTCCCTGAACACCGCCGTGGACGTGGCGTTCAGCCATCACGAGCGGATGGATGGCTCAGGCTATCCCCGGGGCCTTCACGCCCAGCAGATCCCGTACTTTGCCAAGATCATTGGCCTGGTGGACACCTACGATGCCATTACCAGCAACCGGGTCTACGACAAGGGGCGGGCTTCCATGCAGGCGCTGGAAATTATCCACAAGCACCGCGGCACCCAGTTCGATGAAGAACTTGCAGAGGCCTTTATCCAGATGATCGGGGTTTACCCCCCGGGGTCCATCGTTGAAATGGTCAATGGCGAGGTGGGTATCGTTGTGGAGAGCCGGCCAGAGCATAAGCTGAAGCCCTGTGTTCTGCTGGTCAGGGAGGCCGATAAAAGCCTGATGGCGCCCTACAGGACAGTCGACCTGAAAACCGCCCCTGAAGATGCGGCCGGGGAGGTCTACCGCATCGCCCGGGAGGTCCCGGACGGAACCTATGACATCGTGCTTCAGGAATTTGTCGATCAGGGGCTGATCGTAACCACCCCGGGCCAAGGCCCTGACGCCACATAAAAGGGACAGCCTGTTACTTTCTAACCCGCAATGCCCTGCTATACTCGCTGACAAACAGACTTCGGCACAACAAGACATGAATTCCGGCATTCCTTTCCTCAACATTCCTGCCACGCCCGACGGCGCAGGCGTTTCGGAGGTTACACCTGCCGAAGGGCTCAGGGCCGTGCTCGACAACCTGGACGCTCTGGTTTATGTCTCTGACTTCGAAACCCATGAACTGCTCTACATGAACGCCTATGGCCGAAGAATCTGGGGTTCCATAGATGGGAAAAAGTGCTGGGAAGTCCTGCAGAACAACGCCAGTCCCTGCGACTTCTGCACCAATCACCTTTTGATTGATTCAGAAGGCTCCCCTTCAGCGCCTCATATCTGGGAATTCCAGAACCGGTTAGACAAGCGCTGGTACCAGTGCCGGGATCAGGCAATTCCCTGGTTAGATGGCCGTCTGGTCCGCCTCGAAATTGCTACCGACATCACCGAGCGAAAGGAAATGGAGCTGGCACTCAAGGAGGCCCACGAAAAGGCCCGGGCCGCCGCACTCCAGGACGACCTTACCGGGCTTCATAACCGGAGAGCTTTTTTCGAACTGGGTAACCAGCTTTTGAAACAATCCCGGAGAAACGGCTCGCCCCTCGCGATCATCATGTTTGACCTGGACCACTTCAAACAGATCAATGATAACCATGGTCACGAGGCCGGAGACGAGGTTTTGCGTCACATAGGGCGGGTTCTTGAAACGAACGTCCGGGAGGCGGATATTGCGGCACGGATTGGCGGTGAAGAGTTCGCGATCCTCCTTGCCGATGCCGATGCAATTCAGGCGTCAGAAATGGCAGAACGATTGCTGAGCCTCATGCGGAAAACGCCAGTCCGGTACCAGGATGTCTGTATCCGGCCAACCGCCAGTTTCGGCATTTCAGCGCTGCGCCCTGAGGAGATAAACCTCGAGAACCTTCTGGCGCGAGCAGACAACGCGATGTATGAATCAAAGGCGCTGGGCAGGGGTCGGGTGCGCACCAAGCCCTGAGCTGCACCCGGACAGAATCAACCCGGCCGTTTTGTTACTGCCATGGTCAGTCGGGAAATACAGGTGGTTTTCCCTTCTTCGTTCTCGAGCAGAATTTCCCATACCTGCGTGGCACTACCAATATGAATGGGCCTGGCCGTACCGTACACCCAGCCCTTGGTGACCGGGCGGATGTGGTTGGCGTTGATATCCAGCCCGACAGCAACGGTTTCAGGATCCTTCAGGCAGCAATTGGCGGCCATACTGCCAAGGGTCTCCGCCAACAGCACCGACGAGCCACCGTGAAGAATGCCAAATGGCTGAACCGTGCGCTCATCAACGGGCATGCGCCCCTTTACATAGTCATCGCCAATCTCGAGGTACTCGATACCCATGTAGCTGACGGCGGTGTTTTCGCTGGCTTTGGCAAGGTGTTCAAGGTTTGGGGTGCGGGTCCAGATTGCCATAGGGGAACTGCTCTCGTTGTTGTTTGAGAAAGGAAAAAATACGCCCTCCAGTTTATACAGATAGCATGCGAACTACCAAGCCCTTCTTTGCTGTCCCGTCATGGACTTTTCAACTAACCCTTCAAACTCCGCCGCAGGCAGTGGCCGGCTGAAATAGTAGCCCTGAAAGCGGGTACACCCCATGCGAACCAGACGATCCAGCTGCCCCCTGGTTTCCACACCTTCCGCCACTGCGGATAGCTTCAGGGCTGAGGCAAGGGCCAGTATGGTTTCGGCAATGGCAGCGTCATTGGGATCATCCAGAATGTCCCGGACAAATCCCTGGTCGATCTTCAGTTCATCAAGAGAAAGGCGCTTGAGGTAACCAAGGGATGAATAGCCCGTGCCGAAATCATCCAGTGAGATCCGTATCCCCATACTTCTCAGGGTACGGAGTGTTTCTTCCACCAACTCAAGATCGTAGGCCAGCGCGCTTTCGGTAATCTCCACTTTCAGATTTCTCGGGGATGCGCCTGTTTTTCTGAGCAACGCCATCACGGTGGAACAGAACGAGGGCAAATGAAACTGCCGAGCACTCACGTTTACCGAAACCTGAAGTTGTGACAGTGCACCGCCTCGTTTTTTCCAACTGGCAACCCGGGACAAAACTTCCTCCAGCACCCAATAGCCGACCGATTCAATGAGTCCGGTCTCCTCCGCCAGAGGAATAAATTCGCCGGGAGACACCATGCCGCGGCCCGGGCACTGCCAACGCAGCAAAGCCTCGGCGCCCACCGGTTTACCTTTTTCATTCACCAGAACCTGGTAGTGCACCGCCAGCTGATTCTTCCGCACGGCCATTCTGAGATCGGATTCCAGAGCCAGGCGCTCAGATACCTTCTTCTGCATCATGGAATCGTAGAAGCGGATACAGTTGCGGCCGTCTTCCTTGGCTCGGAACATGGCCATATCGGCCTGCCCGAGGAGCTCTTCAAGGGAGGTATCATGATTGAAGAACAGGGTTACCCCGATGCTCGGGGTGCCCGTGTAGTCGAGGCCATCAAGATCATAGGGTTCATTCAGGGCGTCCCGGACTTTTTCGCAGACCTTTTCCACCCTGGCGGCGGCGGTGGCCGTATCGGCCGGAAACCCTTTCAGAATAAGAACGAACTCGTCGCCGCCAAGCCGGGCGACGGTATCCCATTCACGGACCGTCTGTTTCAGCCTCTGACCTACCTGTATCAACAACTCATCACCGGTCAGATGCCCCGCTGAGTCATTGATGTTCTTGAAGTTATCCAGATCGATAAACACCAGCGCGCCATGATTCTGATCGCGAGTGCTTCCGGTTAACGCCTGCGCCAGACGGTCCCGCAGTAACCGACGGTTTGGCAGACCAGTGAGAGGGTCGTAGAACGCCAGTTTCTCGATCTCGGATTCCGACTGTTTGCGGTCAGTCACATCGTAGAAATAGCCGTGCCAGATCGTGCTGTTATCCGCCAGACGAGCAGGCACTGACCGGGCTTCTATCCACGCGGAACCGCCGTCTTTTCTGAAAGCCCGGAAATCGGTTTCGAACGGGGTCATCTGCAGGCGGGATTCTTCCACCTTTTCAAGAAAGCCTGCCTTGTCATCATGATGAATGAGTTCCAGCAAAGGCCTGGCGTCTGGCCTGAGCGTGTCCACCGCCAAGCCAAACATCATCTCCACTTTCTTGCCGATGAAAGGAAAGGTAACCCGGCCGTCCGGATACATCCTGAACTGGAAGATGACCCCCGGGAACTGGTCGGAATACCGGTAGAGACTGTTCTCGTACCTTTCGTTGCGTCCGGCCAGTATCTGACGATGCACAGAGGAACCCAGCATGTCCCCCAACTGGACCAGGAACTCTCTCATTCCTGCATCCGGAGTTTCGGAGCGATCCAGAAAATCAAAACCCAGTACACCGGCCAGCTGGCCTTCCAGTTTCATCCCGATCAGGATTGCGCTTTGGATATTCTGCCGCCGGAACTCCAGTCTTTCTTCTTTTGCCGTATCGGGGAGTTTTTCAACGTCGGGTATAACAACAACCGGAAAGTCATCTAGTTGTTCCGCCAGCCACGGGAACCGCTCCATTGGCACATTCTGGATGGCATCTCGCTGGGGTAATGCTCCCGGGCTGCAGATTTCGTGAGTGATGGAGGCAGTCTGGGTGGCCTCTTCAAGCATTACCAGGTAGCTGCGATCTGCTTTGAGATGGGCGCCAAGGTCGGCAATGACCTTCTCGATGCACCCATCCAGTTCGCCAATCCTCGACCGGGCCAAGCTGAGATACAGCCTGTAAACAAGCTCTTGTTGATCGCGGGTAACTGCTTCTGCCATCGCTACGGACTCCTTCCCAGCGATACTTCCTGATTATCCGTTAGACTTGCTCGAAGCCTTTGTGACAACTTACGACGAGTGCACTCCTAAAGTTCACGCGCCTGGGGCAAAGGCATGCTCACGACTCGCTCCGGTATAGATCGCCTTGAACTGCCGGACCAACTCATCCACACGCCCCGAATTCACGAGCTCATAAAGGCGCTCGGCAATTCGCTCCCGCAGCTCAAAGGAGTTGCAGGGTGAAGCCTTGGAAAAGGTAAAAAACAGGCCCTCGCGGCTCACCGGCGTCGACAGTGGAACGAATTGATCGGCTATGCCGAGAGACTCAAGCTTCACCTCTCCCTGCAGAACTTCGTAGAGGACATAGTCGACCCGGTCAACCATGGCCATCTGGAAGGATTGCTCAATTGACCTGACACCTTCGATGCGAAGGTTCTGTTCCGCATACCGGTCAAAGTTCTGGCCAAAACTGTTGTTGATCAGGGTACTGCCGCGTTTGCCGGCGAGGTCTGGCCAATGGCGATAGACAAATTCCCGACCCTTAGGCACCCAGACAGCGGTTGGTAGATGCGTTATCGGAGGCAGAAGATAGTCCATGTAGCCAATGCGCTCGGAGGTGATGAAGGCGCCCGCCACCATATCAAGGTCGCCCTGGCGCGCCATGCGCTGGACCCGCGCCCACGACCCGATATCTCTCACTTCGACGCTCACACCCAGGGGCTCGGTAATTTCCTTGAGCAAAGCTGGCACTGCGCCAATCAGGTAGCCCGGATATTCGTCATCACGCCATAGCAGGGGCGGATACTCGGGATTACCGCTAACGGTGAGCGTTTTGCAGGCGGCTTCGGGCGCCGCATTGCCCGGCACCGGCAACAGCACCAGAAACAGCACGGCAACCAACAAGACGAATGTCTCGCCAACAGCAGAAGAAAAAAGCTTATTCAACTCTGACAAGACCCTCTTTTTGCCAGCCCAGGCGACCGGTATCCGCTATCTGGCGACGTATTCCCGGCACCGGCCGAATCATGAAAAGATCACCGTTTCGGCCCACCATGGCCCGGGGTACACCCGTTGCTTTGGCTATGTCAGCGTGCGCTTCCATGTGTTCAGCCTCGCCATGAACCGGAATGGCAATGGCGGGCCTCACCCATTTGTACATTAACTCCAATTCTTCCTGCGCGGGATGACCTGACGCATGAATCGGCAAATCAGCATCCTCTGCGGTGATAACTCTGATACCCAATTCCTTCAGCCTGACAACCAATGCCCCAATCGCTTCCTCGTTGCCGGGAATGGCCCGGGCACTGAAGATCACGGTATCGCCTGCCTCAAGCTCAAGATCCGGATGCGTGCCAGCCGCAAGCCTGCGCAACGCCGTTCTCGGCTCGCCCTGGCTGCCGGTTGCCACGGCCAGGACTTCACCCCGGGGCAGGTAGCCAAGATGAGAGGGATTGATCAAGTGGTCCGCCGAATCCCATAGCCCGGCTGCTTTGGCTGCGCCACTCATATTGATCAGGGACCGCCCCAGCAGCCCCACATAGCGACCGGTTTCCCGTGCAATCGAGGCCAGGGTGTGCAGACGCGCTATATTGCTGCCAAAGCAGGTCACCACAACACGCCCCTCAGCAGAACGGATCGCCTCTAACAATCCGGCATGCAATGTCGCTTCGGAAACCGAGTGACCCGATACGGTGGCGTTGGTGGAGTCGCACACCATGGCGTTCACACCTTCTTCTGCAAGGTCGGTGAAGGTTTTTGGCGAATAACCATGGCCCACCAGCGGCTGCTCATCCAGCTTCCAGTCACCGCTGTGGAAGATGTTACCTGCGGCCGTGCGAATCATCAGGGCATTGGGATCCGGAATGGAATGGGTCAACGCCAGCCATTGCACGCTGAACGGCCCGATCTGTTTGCTCTGGCCGGTCTCTACCACAATAATCGGAACCCGATGCAGCAGTTCGAACTCCGCCAGCTTGCGACGCAGAATTTCGGCGGTGAACCGGCTGGTGTATATCGGACACTGCAGCAGCGGCCAAAGATAGGGTACGGCGCCGACGTGGTCCTCATGGGCATGGGTAATAACCAGGCCTGCCAGACGGTCACGGCGGTCGGCGATGAAGGCCGGGTCTGCCATTTGTACCGGCGGTTCCCCCCGATGATGCACGGTGCCATCAGCCGCAATGCGGCCGGGCTTTGGAAAAGTAACGCCACAATCAACCATCAACCAGGCACCGTCGTGACCATAGAGGTTGAGGTTCATACCAATTTCGCCGGTACCGCCCAGGGGCAGAAACCAGAGATCAGACTGCTCGGGAATCATTCAGCAACTCGGTCCAGGTACTTCAATACCAGATCTTCGTGTATGCCTTCCATTTCAATCAGTTTCAGCGCTGCCCGGATGTCATCAGCGTATTGGAGCACGGGCGAGTTTTTCGCAACGGCAATGTAGGACCGTTCTCCGGGCACGAAGAATGGTGAGACCCCAACATCAAGCCCCAGCTTCTCAACCGCATACAAACCAACAAGTTCTGGCGCAATCACCACATCCACCCGCCCCTTCTGCATCATCAGCATCAGGTTCTCATAACGGGGCGCCGGTTCTTTGAGCAGTTTCTCATCGTCATCGAACCGTGGAAAATACGAAGCACCTTCCAGCACGCCAATGGCCCTGCCGTACAGATCCGCGTAGCGCTCAATGCGGTGTTCTTTGTTCTGGTAAAAGAACAGCCGTCGTTCCGGAGGAAACGCCGGTGCCACGAACTCCATCAGCTCGGCCCGCTCCTCGGTCTCGAGAGGGCCCAGCATGACATCCACCTCACCCTGCTGGACCATTCTCAATACCCGCCGGAAGGGCGCCTCCCGATAATGCACGGTCCAGCCCAGCCGGTCAGCAATTTCTTCGAAGATATCCACATAGAGGCCGGTTCGTTCCCCACCCTGGATAATCCGGTACGGGGGCGCATGGTTGGCTCCTACAGTAACAGTCAGCGCTTCCACGGTTTCAGTGCCCTGCTGGGCCCCGACCGGAAACACCAACGCCATCAGAAGGGCGGCTGTAAGCACTCGCATTCCTGTCGTCCTTGCCTGTGAGCATTTCAGATTCTTATGGAGTCTGGCCATCTGTCTCAAGTATAGACGGTTCAAGATCCGGGATGGTCGGATTTACGTAAAGACGGTTGAATTCGGCCACCCATGGCACAAGGTCGATTACCAGACCAATCAAGAAGTCATTAACCAAACCGGCTACAGGCTATTTACCAATAGCTGTTGGTAGCTATTGGAAGTGCCACACATTCGTCAACAGAAAGGACGGACACCATGAAGATTCTGATGGTTCTTACCTCCCACGACCAGATGGGCGACACCGGCCATAAGACCGGCTTCTGGCTCGAAGAGTTCACCGCACCCTACTATGTTTTCCGGGATGCCGGTGCCGACATCACCATCGCCTCGCCGAAAGGTGGCCAGCCGCCCGTGGACCCCAACAGCGAGGCAGAAGAGGCACTCACCGAAACCACCCGTCGTTTCCAGCAGGATGCCCACGCCAAGGAATCCCTAGCCAGCACCAAGAAGCTGAGCGATGTGGACATGAATGAGTACGACGCGATTTTCTACCCGGGTGGCCACGGACCGCTGTGGGACCTGGTCAACGATGACAAGTCCATTGCCCTGATCAAGACCGCCTACGAGCAGGACAAGGTGATTGGCGCGGTTTGCCACGCACCGGCCGTATTCAAGAACGTAGAAGTGAAACCGGGCCAGAACATCGTTGGCGGCCGGGAAGTCACAGGCTTTACCAACACCGAGGAAGAAGCGGTAGGCCTCAGTGGTGTTGTGCCCTTCCTGCTGGAAGATATGCTGAAAGAAAACACCGCCACCTACACCCGTGGCGACGATTGGGCGCCGCACATCGTGGTGGACGGCAAGCTGATCACTGGTCAGAACCCGGCATCTTCCGAGGGTGCGGCGAAGGCCGTGGTGCAGGCACTTCAGGAGGCCTGATCCTGTAAAAACCGAGTTACGAACCCGGGGTCAGATGAAATCTTCATCTGACCCCAACTTCACACTTGTTCCCCTGCATGACTGATCAATTCGCCGGGCGCCCCCTTCTCCAGTAATTCCCGAATACGATCCGGGATCGTCACCTTTCCCATCACGGAAGGCTGAATCAGCACGTAGGTCACGTCGGCATCAGCGATAAACGCCCCGTCGCCGTATCGAAAGAACTCCAGATGCAGCGTGAACGAGGTGTTGCCGATTCTTCCCGCCCGAATGCGGGCTTCCAGCACATCATCGAACTTTCCCGGGGCTTTCCAGTTCACCGTGAGGCTCACTACCTGAATATCCAGGTCCTGATCCAGCAGGTGCTGATAATCGCCAAACAGCGTGCGAATGTATTCGTTCACTGAAATATCAACGAAATCCGCATAACGGGCATTGAATACCACGCCCTGGGCATCGCATTCGCCATAGCGAACCCGGAAGCGAAAACGGAAAGGCAGATCACCAGCCATGGAGCGCTCCGATTAAAGTTCAGTTACTGTCGCCACCAGCTTCTCATATCTGTGCTAACGTTTTGAGGAATATCTCAAAAAAGCTGGCCACCGCTATGAGCAACCCCAAGCACACCCTTTTCTGGATGACGCTGTTCCTCGGCGTAGTCGCCATCGTCGGCGCACTGATCCACAAACCCCTGATCTCGGCCTTCATGGCCAACTGGGTTTTCAATATGCTGATACTGGGGGTTCTGATCGTCGGCATTGCCCTGACTTACCGCCAGGTGTTCGTGTTGTTTCCCGAACTGAAGTGGATCGCCCAGTTCCGGACCGGCCACGCCGGACTTTCGGTGGTTCAGGAGCCGAAATTGCTTAAGCCACTGGCCAGACAGCTCGGCGAGGATGCCACCAAGGACCGGTTCACATTGTCTACCCTGTCTCTTCGCACCGTGCTCGATGGAATTCATTCCAGGATGGATGAGCAGCGGGAAATCACCCGCTATTTCATCAGCCTGCTGGTGTTCCTGGGTCTGCTCGGCACCTTCTGGGGCCTGCTTGGCACCATCAACTCGGTCGGCCAGGTAATTACCGGCCTGGACATGAGCCAGGAAGACTTCGGCAAGGTGTTTGCGGAGCTTCAGGAAGGCCTGCTTACGCCCCTGGAGGGCATGGGCACAGCGTTCAGTTCCTCCCTGCTGGGCCTCGGCGGCTCGCTGATCCTCGGTTTCCTCGACATCCAGGCCGGCCATGCCCAGAACCGCTTTTATGACGGACTGGAGGAGTGGCTGACCGGTGTGACCAATCTTGTAGACCGCGTAGACAGTGAGAAAGACCTGTCATGATCGGATCCAGGCGCCGAAGCCGCAGCACTACCAACGTCTGGCCGGGGTACGTAGATGCCCTCTCGGCTTTGCTGATGCTGGTGATCTTCATGCTGCTGGTGTACGTGGTCAGCCAGCTCTACCTGTCCCAGACCCTCTCCGACCGGGATACCCAGCTGGCCCGCCTGAATGCCCAATTGAACGAACTCTCGGAGCTGCTGGGTCTGGAAGAAAGCCGGACCGAGGCGCTGGAAGCTCAATTGACCAGCGTTCAGGACCGGAACAACAGCCTGGTTGACCAGCTGGAATCCACTCGTGAACGGCTGATGCAGCAGACCGCCATGGCCGATGCGCAATCGGAACGGTTGGCCAGCATGGAAGAGTCCATTGACGAGAAGGACGAGATGTCCGCCAGCCAGCAAGCCATGATCCTGAGGTTGTCCAACCAGATTGCCTCACTGCGGGAACAGCTCCGGCAGATTGCCTCGGCGCTGGAGCTGCAGGAACAGATGACCGCGGACAAAGAGCAGGAACTGGAACAGGTCAGCCGACGGCTGAATACCCTGCTGGCAGAGCGGGTCAGCCAGCTGGAACAGTACCAGTCTGAATTCTTTGCCCGCCTGCGGGATATTCTGGCAGGTAACGAGAACGTCCGGATTGTCGGCGACCGCTTCCTGCTGCCTTCGGAACTTCTGTTTGCTTCGGCCTCGGCAGAACTGGGCGAGGAAGGCCGGCGGGAGCTCGACAAGCTTGCCGACCTGCTGCTGGATGTGGCCGCAAAGATTCCCGAGGACGTAGACTGGATCCTGAGGATTGATGGCCACACCGACGTTCTGCCCATCAATACCCCGCGCTTCCCCTCCAACTGGGAGCTGTCCACCGCCCGGGCGGTCGCCGTTGTACGATACCTGGCGGCCCAGGGAGTCCCTGAACGGCGCATGGCGGCCGCCGGCTTCGGCGAGTTCTTCCCGGTGGCGGAAGGCACCTCTCCGGAGGCGTTGCAGAGAAACCGGAGGATTGAGCTGAAGCTGACGGATCGCTAACTCTGCGATTGGGTTAACAGGGCGCTCACTGTCCTGGTGTAGGGCGCCTCAATGCCCAGCCGCTCGCAACGTCGCAGGACCGCGCCGGCAATACTGTCGAGTTCCAGGGGCCGGCCTTTCTCCTTGTCGACCAGCATCGACGTTTTGATGGCGTTGAAGTTGCTGATCAGATCGAACATCTCCGCCAGATCCTCCGGCCCGAGGTTGACGTCGTCGGCCTTCGACGCAGCCACTGTCTCCGCCATCATTCCGTGGACAATCTTCCGGAATTCGGGGTGGTGTGTGAGGCTCCGGGTATCGAGGCCAGTCAGGGCGGACAGCGGATTCACCCCATTGTTGATTACCAGCTTGCGCCAGAGTTCGTAACGGATGTTGTGAGAGACGGTGGTTGGAATGCCGGCGGCGTTGAACGATGCTTCCAACCGTCTGAGCAGGGAAACGCGGGGATCGT
Source organism: uncultured Marinobacter sp. (assembly GCF_913055835.1). Taxonomy (GTDB): domain Bacteria; phylum Pseudomonadota; class Gammaproteobacteria; order Pseudomonadales; family Oleiphilaceae; genus Marinobacter. The sequence goes on from NZ_CAJXKQ010000004.1 coordinate 81,451, forward strand.
CAGGTCGCTGCCTGGGCCAGGCACCCATCACAACCTGGGCAACGCCCTCGGCGAACACGTGCCCGGGTTCGGTAATGTGACCGCCAATGCGCACCGCAAGCCCACCCAGTACACGATCCTCACCAACTACCCCGGCAATCACCGGCTCGTTGTCGACCCCGTTCTGAAGCGACAGTATCGGAACAGAGGCATTCTCCAGCCAATCGGAAAGCTCATCCATGACCGGCGCTGTCGCCGTGGACTTCAGGGCGATGACGATCAGATCAAAGTCATCGGGTTCGTGCTTCTGAATCAGCTCTGTGTGGGAAAAGGCTGGCAGTGGCTGATGGAGAACCTCGCCCTCATAATTAACGGTCAAACCCCGGGTTTGCAGAGCCTTGAGATGATCACCACGCGCGGTCAGGACCAGCTCATGTCCCGCCTGGGCAAGTCTTGCCGCGTAATACCCACCGATGCCACCGGCACCAATCATCAGAATCTTAAGACCTGCCAAGGGAACCTCACTGCTCAGGAAACGCAAGTGCCTGTCCTTATTATTACCTCATCCAGCCAAATCCTGACAGCATCTGGCCGGCATTATTCATACCGCTGCTGAACATCCGCTGAGGGAACTTACATCCGCCAAGCGTAAACGCGGCGTTGAGGAGGCACACGGTTGGATCTTCCAGTTTACGGTTATGCCTGTTACCGGACTGGCCGCCCTTGAAGGAGATCGCGGCACCCCACTGCTGGTCCTGAACCCAGCCACTGATCATCTCCCGCAGATGTCGGTCATGTAGCGATACCTGGCTTTCGCGCTTGTCGTCCAGACAGATCACGAGGACACCCTGCTCACGAATGGTTTCCAGACATTGCCCGACAAGCCGGTACTCTCCTTCACTCATCCCGGTATTTAGTCGGAGCTCACAGAGGTCCTCCGGCTCTTCGGAAAGCAACGCCCGAAGAAAATTCTCTCTACCCTCACATGTTTCATCCTGAAAATCCGGTGTAAAGCCCCGGGAACTGAGCAGAGAAAAGACACGCTCCGAACGCTCATGATCCCCTTTCAGGTGGGTGACCTCCGGCGCCTGGAGACTTGTGTCCGTGCTTAACAGCAAGACACTCCTGACACTCTGCCCCCAGATCATCCTCGCTGGTCCGGAACCAGCTTGTCGCTGAGCCTCCAGGCTTCGTGCATCACAGGAGACAAATAACACCGGCAGCTTGTCCACGATTTCCTCCAAAACAGGCCTTTCCAGAAGCTGGGACTCAGCGCCCCAGCTTCTTCGCGGATTGACCACCGATACCGAAATGCTGCTTCGGCATTTCATTGATGATGATCCGGACACTCTCTACAGGCGCCCCTAGCGAACGGCAAAGTGCGTCGGTGACCTCCCTGATGAGCGCTTCCTTTTGCTCATCAGACCGGCCTTCCAGGATGTTGATCTGGGCGACAGGCATAAAACCTCCTTATTCGAATCGAGCGGATACCGTACCCAGGCCCTGGTATCGGACCGTGATGTTATCACCGGGCTCAACCGTGATGGCTGCGGTAATACCGCCGGTCATGATGAAGGTGCCGGCCGGAATGTGTTCACCGCGCTCTGCCAGCAAATTGGCCAGCATGGCGACACTGGAAGCCGGATGACCCAGAACCGCGGCACCGGCGCCAACGTCTACCACTTCGCCATTCTTCTCTACGACGACACCCAGGGTTTTCAGGTCGACATCAGCGACATCAGCCATCTGGCCACCGGTAATAAAGCGGGTGGAGGAGGCGTTGTCCGCCACCACGCTCACCAGATCAAACTTGAAGTTCTCGTATCGCGAGTCGATCACTTCTACCGCGGGGATCACGAAATCGGTGGCGGCCAGAACCTGGCCAATGTGGCAGCCAGGGCCCTTCAGCGGCTCCTTGGTGACAAAGGCGATCTCGGCCTCGATCTTCGGGTGGATCAGCTCCTTGGTGTTCACCACTCCACCGTCGGGCACGCTGAAGTAATCTGCCAGGAATCCGTAGATCGGCGTCTCCACTCCCATCTGGGCCATCTTGGCCCAGGAGGTCAGGCCCATCTTCATGCCAACGACTTTGTTGCCACGGGCTTCCTTGCGACGGCGGATTTCCCACTGCACGTCGTAGGCATCCTCGAAGGTCATGTCCGGAAAGTCGTTGGTGACCTTGGTGATGTCATGGGCCTGCAATTCGGCGTTTTCCACGTGTTCTGCCAGGGCCAGAACCTGCTCACGGCTCAATGTCTTGCTCATGCCTTTTGCTCCTTCTGTGCCGCCAGCAGATCCAGCGCCACATCCACAATCATGTCTTCCTGGCCACCCACCATGCGGCGTTTGCCCAGCTCTACCAGAATATCCACGGTCTTCAGGCCGTACTTCTGCGCTGCCACCTCGGAGTGACGCAGGAAGCTGGAATAGACTCCGGCGTAGCCCAGGGCAAGCGTTTCGCGATCCACCCGCACCGGGCGGTCCTGCAACGGGCGGACGATGTCGTCGGCCGCGTCCATCAGGGCGTACACGTCGGTGCCATGCTCCCAGCCCATCTTGTCGAAGGCGGCAATGCAGACTTCCAGAGGAGCGTTGCCAGCACCGGCGCCCATGCCGGACAGGGAGGCATCAACCCGATCGCAGCCCTCTTCCACCGCGACGATGGAGTTGGCCACACCCAGGGCCAGGTTGTGGTGGGCGTGGATGCCAGTCTGGGTTTCCGGCTTCAGTACGTCCTTGAGTGCACGGAACCGGTCGCGGATGTCGTTCATGTTCATGGCGCCGCCGGAATCGACCACGTACAGGCAGGTGGCGCCATAGTCTTCCATCAGCTTGGCCTGCTCAGCCAGGCCCTGAGGGGTCTGCATGTGGCTCATCATAAGGAAGCCGACGGTGTCCATACCCAGTTTTCGGGCGTGCTCGATGTGCTGCTTGGACACATCGGCCTCGGTGCAGTGAGTGGCTACACGCACAATGCGGGCGCCGGCGTTATAGGCGTTGTCCAGATCATGGACGGTGCCGATGCCGGGCAGCAGCAGGGTGGCAATCTGCGAATGGGTAACCACTTCCGCTACCGCTTCGATCCACTCCAGGTCGGTGTGGGCGCCGAAGCCGTAGTTGAAGCTGGAGCCCTGCAGGCCGTCGCCGTGAGCCACTTCGATGGAGTCCACCTTGGCCTTGTCCAGCGCCCGTGCAATGTCCTGCACGTTCTTGATGGAGTACTGATGGCGGATAGCGTGGCTGCCGTCGCGCAGGGTCACGTCGGAGATGTAGAGTTTCTTGCCGGGATTAAAGGTCATGGGAATACCCTCCTCACTTGACCAGCGATTCGGCGATGCGCTCGGCGGTACCGAGAGCGGCGGAGGTCATGATGTCCAGGTTGCCGGCGTAGGCCGGCAGGTAGTGGGCGGCGCCCTCCACTTCCAGGAAGATGGAGGTCTTCAGGCCGCTGAAGCGGCCCAGGCCCGGGACGTTCATGGGCTGGTCTTCGGGGATGTCGTCGAACTGAACCTTCTGCTTCAAGCGGTAGCCCGGCACATAGCTGTTCACGGCCTTGACCATCTCTTCCACGGAAGCTTCCACTTCCGCCTTGTCCGCGGCATCCGAGAGCACGTACACGGTGTCCCGCATCAGCAGGGGCGGTTCGGCCGGGTTCAGGATGATGATGGCCTTGCCCTTCTGGGCACCACCGACCACTTCGATGGCCTTGGAGGTGGTTTCGGTGAACTCGTCGATGTTGGCGCGGGTACCGGGCCCGGCGGACTTACTGGAGATCGACGCGACAATCTCCGCGTAGTGGGCCTTGGCAACTCGTGATACCGCTGCCACCATCGGGATGGTGGCCTGGCCGCCACAGGTGACCATGTTGACGTTACCTTCCCGGAGATTCTGTTCCAGGTTCACCACCGGCACGCAGTAGGGGCCGATGGCGGCGGGGGTCAGGTCGACAATCTTGATGTTTTCCTTGTGACCGCGCAGGAACACCTCGTTGTGCATATGGGCCTTGGCGGAGGTGGCATCGAATACAATGTCGATGTCGGCGAATTCCGGCATCTTCACCAGGCCCTCCACGCCTTCGTGGGTGGTGGCCACGCCCATGCGGGCAGCTCGTGCCAGACCGTCCGATTCCGGATCAATACCCACCATCACACCCATTTCGATGTGCTTGCCATTGCGCAGGATCTTGATCATCAAGTCGGTGCCGATATTGCCCGAGCCGATGATCGCTGCTTTCAGTTTCTTGCTCATAGCCTGTTCCTCATTATTCTTTCCGGTCATGCGAAGCGCACAGACGCGCTGCCGATGCCGCCGATGTCGACCCGCATGTAGTCACCGGCCTTCACCGGTTCAAGGGGTACCAGCGAGCCGGACAGAATGACTTCGCCGGCCTTAAGGGAAATACCGAACTCACCCAGCGTGTTCGCCAGCCAGGTAACACAATTCACTGGCGAACCCAGGGCCGCTGCCCCGGCGCCAGCGCTGATCACACTGCCGTTCTTTTCCACCACCATGCCGCAGGTCACCAGATCCACTTTGCGGGGCGAAACAGCCTGGTCCCCAAGTACAAACAGGCCGCAGGAGGCGTTGTCGGCAATGGTGTCCTGGATGGCGATCTTCCAGTCCTGGATGCGGGAGTCGACGATCTCAAAACAGGGCATTACGCACTCGGTCGCCGCCAGGACGTCCGCGTTGGTCACACCCGGACCGGTCAGATCCTTTTTCAGAATGAAGGCAATTTCGCCCTCTGCGCGCGGTGCGATCAGCCGGTCGCTGATGGGCATGACTTCGCCGCTGTTGAACACCATGTCGTCGGTGAGATAGCCAAAATCCGGCTGATGGACGTTGAGCATGTTCTGTACGGCTTTGCTGGTCACACCAATCTTCTTGCCGATAATCGAGGCGCCATCCGCCAGACGACGTTCCAGCATGCGCAGGGAAATGTGGTAGGCATCATCAATGGTGATATCCTCGCCACGGCTGGTCAGCGGGCTGACCGCTTCCCTTTTCATCATTGCCTGATAGAGCTCGTCGCCAAAGGCATGAATTTTCGTCTGTTCCATTAGTTACCTCCGGCAGCGGCCTGATCGGCCTCGTTCAGGAAATCGTTGACCAACCGGGCAAACCGGCCGGCATGCTCAATCTGGGTCCAGTGGCCACAGCGGCCGAATACATGCAGCTGGGCGCGGTCGATCAGTTCAGCCAATCGATAAGAGGCGTCGAGAGGAATGACTTCATCTTCCCGGCCATGGAGAATCAGGGTTTCGTGGGGCAGCGCCCGGATGTCGTCTTCGTTACTGGCCAGGTTGTCGACCCAACGTTGACGAGGAGCCGGGAACATGGCCGAAAACGACTCCTGGAAACCGGGCCGGATGCTGGCCTGATAGCGCATCTCCGCCAGCTCGTCGGTCAGCAGGCCCTTGTTGAAGGCAAACACGTCCATCAAGCGGCGCATGGTTTCCAGCGAGGGTTCGTACCCCCACACCTCATCGAGGCCTTTGGTGATCGGGAAACTGACACCCACCGACCCCATCAGCACCAGACGGCGTACCCGCTCCGGATGCTCGATGGCGAGCGCCAGGGCCAAACCACCCCCGAAGGAATTCCCCACCAGGTCGACCTGTTCCAGGCCCAACTCATCCATCACGCCCAGGGCGTGCTTGACCCAGCGCTCCCGGTTGTAGGTCTGGTCTTCCGGGCGCTCGCTGTAGCCGAAGCCCAGCATGTCCGGCGCCACCACGCGGCGGTGTTTTGCCAACTCCGGAATCACCAGGCGCCAGTTGGCCCAGGCGGTAACACCCGGCCCGGAGCCGTGGATCATCATCACCGGAAAGCCGCCTTCACCATGGTCGTGCACATTGGTGCGGTAGCCGGCGGCGACGATTTCACGCCCGATCTCCGGGCTGTCTACAGAAGCATTCATGACAACCTCACAGTTTGATGCAGACGTTTTTCATTTCGGTGTAGAACTCCAGGGAGTGCACACCGCCCTCGCGGCCCACGCCGGACTGCTTGCTACCGCCAAACGGCGTGCGCAGATCACGAAGGAACCAGCTGTTTACCCAGATAATGCCCGCTTCCACCTGGCCAGCTACCCGATGGGCGCGGCTGACGTTTTCGGTCCAGATTGCGGAGGCCAGGCCGTAAGGAAGGCTGTTGGCCAGCTCGATGGCCTCCTCTTCGGTATCGAATGGACGGATATGACAGCAGGGGCCAAAGATCTCGTCGGTCACCACCGCGGAATCGTCGGCCAGGCCAGTCCAGATGGTGGGTTCAACCCAGGCGCCACCAGCCAGTTCTGACGGCATGTCCGGAACACCGCCGCCGGTAATCACCGTGGCGCCGTCGTCGACCGCCTTCTGGTAATAGGACAGGACCTTTTCCCGGTGCTTGAGACTGACCAGTGGGCCAAAATTGGCTTTCTCGTCATCGGGCGGGCCGATATGAAGCTTCTCGGCCTCGGCTTTCAGTCGGGCAACGAACTCGTCGAAGATGGAGCGCTCCACATACACCCGTTCCGTGCCGAGACAAACCTGGCCGCAGTTGGCAAAGGCCGAGCGCATGGTGCCCTCGATGGCTTTGTCCATGTCGCAATCGGCAAACACCAGCCCGGCATTCTTGCCACCCAGCTCCAGGGAAATATCACGAATACCCTTGGCAGCGGATTTCATGATGATTTCGCCGGTCGTTGTCTCACCGGTGAAGGTGAAGCCGTCCACGTCCTGGTGTTCGGTGAGGTAGGCACCGGCAGAATTGCCGCCGAATCCGTGCACCACGTTGTATACGCCATCGGGCACCCCGGCATCCTTCATCACCTCGCCCAGCAGCGCGGTGGTGGTAGGCGTTTCCTCGGAGGGCTTGACCACCACGGTGTTGCCACAGGCCAGGGCAGGGCCGACTTTCCATGTCATCAGCAACAGCGGCAGGTTCCAGGGGCTGATCACACCGATCACGCCCTTGGGCCGCCGCACGGCGTAGTTCAAGGCACCAGAGCCATCCGGCGTGGCCATTTCGAAGGATTCGGTGGGCACGTTCTTGATCATGTCCGCGAAAACCTTGAAATTGGCGGCGCCCCGGGGGATGTCGATGTGGCTGGCCAGGGATTTCGGTTTGCCGGTATCCAGGCACTCCGCCTCCAGAAACTCGTCGAAGCGCTCATTGATGCCGTCTGCCACCCGGTGCAGGATGCGGGTGCGCTCATCCAGGGTCATTTTGCCCCAGGGACCCTTTAATGCAGCCCTGGCCGCCTTTACCGCGGCGTCGACTTCATCGCGGCCGCCCTCATGCACCTTGGCAATGATCTTGCCGTTGGCCGGGTTCACGTTGTCGAACAGCTTGCCGCTGGCCGAACCCACGTACTGGCCGTTGATGTAGTGTTTGATCTCTTTCATTGGTGCCAAATCCTGTTGCTGAAAATGTTGGTCAGGTCAAAACCGTCAGGAAGCGCTCGTTCAACTGGCGATCGTGATAGAAGATGGCCTTGCCCAATTGCTCCGCCTGCCAGGTCACCGGTTTGTGGTCCGGGTAGGTGTAGTCGCCACCACAGAACACCTCGTTGCGGTTGCCTGACGGGTCGAAGAAATAGATGGTCTTGCCATGGGTCAGACCGTGGCGTGTGGGGCCTATATCGATGGAGGTATCGGTCATGGAAATCAGGTCTGCTGCGCGCAGCACGTCTTCCCAGGTTTCCAGATAGAAGGATGCGTGGTGGAACTTGCCCTTCTCTTCATGGTGAATGAAGGCAATATCGTGCTCCTTCATGGAGACGGTCAGGAACTGGGCAATCCGGGTGCCTTCCGGGTCCAGCACCTGCTCGGCGAGATGGAAGCCCAACACGTTCACAAAGATGTCGTACACGGCCGCCAGCTCCGGACCATAGAACAGGCAGTGGTCAAACCGCACCGCTTTCATACCGGACAGACCGCGAGGCCAGGCTTCGGGATTCACCTCGGTGACACCCCATTTGCCCGTGTAAAGCTTGTCGGCATATAGCTCGAACGCATGGCCGGAAGGGACGGTAAAGCGGACCCGGCGGCCGCAGTCTTTCAGCTCGCCTTCGGGAATCTGCTCCACATCCAAACCGTAAGCCACCAGGTCTTTTTCCAACTGAACGAGAGCTGCTTCATCCACAACCTTGAAGCCCATGAAGTCACAGCCGGGCTCGTCGGCCTCAACCAGTACCACCGAGAACTTATCCACTTCGGTCCAGGCCTTCAGATAAACCCGACCCTGTTCGTCGCGGTCTGTTTCAATCAGGCCCATCAGGTCTGTGTAGTGTTTGACGGCTTCCTCAATGTCCAGAACGCGGATCTGAACGTGGCCGGGACGCATAACACCTTTTTTCATGACGATTACCTCTACGGTTTTGTTTTTGTCTGTTCGGCGAGTGGCGCTGCAGGTTGCGGCATACACTCGATCATCAAGTCGGTTCTCGGGTAGATCCGGCAGGCCAGAACTTCCCCTTTATCAAGAGCCTCCGGTGGACAGTGGGCCTTGCTCATCTTTCCGCACCGGAACTCGCCTTCAACAACGCGGATCTTGCAAAACCCGCAGCCGCCGCCCCGGCAACCCACCGGGACACACTTCTTGCCAACCAGCTCCATGGCCTTGAGAACACTCTGGCCCTCGTCGCACCGGAACCGGTCGCCGGTCGTGCGGTTGATCACATGGAATACCGCCATGCTTCCTCCGCATCAGATCTTCTTGAACAGCGCCGAACGCTGGTTGTCTTCCGCGCCGTCTGCTGCCGTGAGGAACTTCTCCATAAAGATGTCCCGTTCGAACAACCGGCCCTGCATCAGTGCGGTGATCGCGGAATCGATCATCGGCGGTGGCCCGCACATATAGGCTTTGTTGCCGGCGAATCGGCCGTCGTAGTGTTCCTTGGCGGCGTCATGAACGTAGCCCCGGAACCCCTGCCAGTCGGCATCATCGGCGGCATCGCTCAAGGCGGGCACGTAGGTGAAGTGCTCGTGGTCACGGGCGAGGGCTTCAAACAGCTCCCGGTTGTAGAGCTCGGCCTGGTTTCTCGCGCCCTGGAACAGGGTGATTCGGCGCTCGTCGTTCTGTTCCAGCAGATCGAGGATCATGGATTGCGGGCTGGAAAGGCCGGAGCCGCCCGCAATAAAAATCAGATCGCCCGGCTGGGAGCTGCGGACAAAGAACTGACCATAGGGGCCAGAGAGATTCAGCTTTTCGCCCACCTTGAGCTGCTCATGGATGTAGGTAGTGGCGGCACCGCCCGGAACCAGGCGAACATGCAGTTCCACTTCGTCGGCCTTGCTGGGCGGGTTGGCCAGTGAGAATGCCCGGGGGCCATCCACATCCGGCAGTTCGATATTGATGTACTGGCCAGCCTGGAACGTCATTGGGCGGTCCAGCTTCAGGTGAACGCCCTTGATGGTGGGCGAAAGATCGACGATATCGGTGACGGTGGCGCTGTAGTCTTCCACCGGGTAGCCCTCGAAATCGGGGTCCACGTCAATGTCCGCTTCAATGGTGACGTCGCTTTCGACCGTGGCGCAGCAGGCGAGGACCTTACCCTCGTCCCGCTCCATGTCCATCAGGGCAAAGGGCGAGGCGTCACCAATTTCCACATCACCCTCCAACACCTGGACTTTGCATGTTGCACAGGTGCCATGACCGCAGGCAAAGGGCAGCCAGACACCCTGGCGGAGCGCGGCCTGGAGGATGGTCTGGCCGTCCTCCACTTCGATCTGCTCGCCGATAGGCTCGATAGTTACGGTATGACTCATGGCACTTCTCCCCGCTCAGTAGCCGACGTTGGCAATGCCGTTCAGCCCCGGCGTGGTCACCGTGAGCATGCTTTTATGATCAATGCCGTTGTCTTTCAGGCTGGCGTCAGCCCGCGGCGTGAAGGGTTCATCGTTCAGCAGCCACTCGGCATTCAGGAAGTCGGCTTTGGCGGCGTCCGGATGGGCGGCAGTTGCCGGCTTGATGATGGTCTCGACGAAGTCGCCGAAGGTCATGTCCGGCTGCACCAGCAGCGCAAACGGCGCGCAGAACAGCAGGTGGTTGGGCCAGTAGACATACAGCAGCTGCATGCCGTTGAAGTTCTCAACCTTGTCTTTCGGTTCGAACTTGTAGTCGTATAACGCGTTAACACTCATGGTGGTCACCTTGTTGTTTTTGTGGGTGGTTCGCCCGGCGCCAGAGGCAGCCGGGCGATTCCCGGGTCACTGTCAGGCTGCGTCTTTGCTCTGGTCAGCCGGTTTCTGGCCCTTGATGGAAAGCCAGTGCTTGTGGTCCGGGGACCCTACGTACTCGAAATTGTCCTCGCCGATATTGATGTGGTAGTACTTCTGCACCACGGTCTCGACATCGGCGCCCTCGCAGTTGCCCTGGTAGATCTGGTGCACTGGCAGCCAGGCCTGGACATACTTCTCCGGCTCGTCCTTGAAAAGGTCGCAGCAGGCTTCGGAGCAAAAGTGGTAGCGCTCGCCTTCATGCACCAGCTGGCGATGGCTCAGCTTGGTGGGCGCACCCATCTCTGTGAACAGGGTCGGCACCTGGCACACCTGGCACAGCTGCGGCAGGGTGTTGTTGTAGAAGCGCCGGCCAGCGGCGGCCTCTTTCGCCAGGTACTCGTACCGGGGGCGGTAGTACTTGTCGAAAGTTTCCGGGTACTTCTCGGACATCCAGTCCATTTCTTCCTTCTCCGGAATCCAGGTATGGAAGTTGGTGGCCTGGCTGTACTGGTAGAAGGTGGTCCACAGCTGGTGGCTCAGGTGATGCTTGGCATCGTTGGCCACATCCTGGTACTTGGGCGGACGGATGCCATAGCGCTCCAGATCCTTGAACAGGGCACCGCCGTTCTGCTCGTAATAGACTTCCCAGGCCTCGGCCCAGCTCATCACCTTGTTCGGCAGCATGTAGTCCATCATCATGCTGACCAGGCTGAGCAGGCGGAACCCGCGCCAGAACCACTTGTCGATCCAGCGCTGAACGATGGGCACGTTGTCCTCGTGCTGTTCCAGGATGAACTTGATGACCTCAAGGCCCAGGGTCATGTGCCGCGCCTCATCAGACTGGGCCGAGAAACCAAAGGTCACTGTGGCCATGTCGCCGTTGTAGGCGGCGCCGGACATGAAGGGCACGAACAGAAGGTTGGTCAGCACGTACTCGAAGGAGAACGAGATGGCAGTCAGGAACTCGAACGGGCCGGCGGAGCGGGCATCGTCAAAGAACGACTTGGGCACTGACAGGAACCACACCCGGTCGTGCATGTAGGCGGCATCGTGCAGGCCATTGAAATGCTTGTTGTAGTGGCTCATGGCGTGCTGCTGGGTCTGGGAATGACGCAGCTCGTCAATGGCCTGCATCTGGCACGCCACGCGCGCACCGGCACCGCTAAACTGGCGGCCTACTTTGGCATAGCCCTGGTACGCCGCGTGCTCGAGCGGTGACACGCCGGTCAGGAACAGCTTCAGGGCGTTTACATAGCGGGCGTCCGAAATGTTCTGATGGCCGTTGTTCTGGGCAAAGGCATCAAAAATTGCGTACAGCTTCTTCTCTTTTTCGGCCTGGTACTTCCAGTAGGCATCCATGGTCAGACGGAATGGATCTTCCCACTGGGACCAGTCAGTGATCTTGATACCCTCGAACTGCTCGTCCGGGAAGATGTCCTCTTTCTTCTGATAGCTCGGCTCCCAGGCCATGTCCCGGGTCAGGTACTGGTACTTGTCTTTCAGATTCAGCTTTTTGTTTTTAACAGCCATGATGTGTCTCCCGATTATTTCCACTCAAGGATGAAGTGGTCATCGTCTTCGTCGACGTTGCCGCCAATACTGATGACATCGATAAGCATTTCCTGGACATCCCAGTCGCGGCCCAGCTTTTCTTCCATGGTCTCCCGGTTGATCACCAGGCGCTTCTCGGCCTGGATCCGGATCATTGCCGGCTGGTGCTGAACCTCCGCTTCGGGGTTGTCTTCCTGAATGGCTTCCACCATGTAGCGGGCGTTGTCGTTGTCCTGGAATGCGATGAATACGAGCTGGCTCATGCCGATACTCCCTGGGTGTTGAGCCCGAACTTCTTGAGACGGGTGGCGAGTTGCGCCCTGACCTCATTGAGGGCTTCCACGCCAACGGATGCTTCCGCCAGCGGCTTCAGGGCGTTGTAGATTTCCGGCTCCCACTGGTCGGCCCAGGTCTGGAGCTGCTGGAGGTTGGCTTCACTTTCGCCGGCAACCACCTTGACCATGGCGTTGGTCCAGCGTTGGGAATCCTTGTACCAGTCGCGCATGAACTCGGTGAGCATGGAAACGTCTTCGGCACCCTGCTCCTCCCACCACTGGTCCATCTTTTCGTAAACCAGCGGGAACAGCAGGCCATCCATCAGCACGTTCTGAATGAGGGTCAGCTCGAACCAGTCCTGGACAACCAGGGTGTCTTCCACCAGCTTGCGCATGGGTTGCCAGAGCGCGTCGTCCATCCAGTAACCCTTGGACTCGTCCAGCCCGGCACCGGTAGTGCCGTCAATCATCAGGGCAATTCGCGAGAGATACTGGCCTATACCGAGACGGTCCATGGCCTGGTAGATGTGCATCTGGGACACCGTGGTTGCGGTGGCCTCGCCTGCGATCTTGCTGTTGTTCATGTTGGCGCCCAGTTCCAGGTGACGCAGGGGAACCAAAAGACGCAGCAGCATGTGGCGGGTTTCTTCCGGCAGCCGGGTCAGCAGGTTGCGCTTGTCGCAGAAGCCATAGCTGGTCTCGGCGGCTTCCTGCATCTTGGCGCGGTTACCCACGTAGGCGCCGTAGTAGAACTGGCGGGGATCGGTGACTGCATACCAGTCTTCCATGCGGATGGCAGTACGCCGCTCGTCGTTGAGTTCGTAATCCGGATCCCACTGGGGGCGGTAGTGGAAATTGGTTTTCGCCTCCAGGTCGTAACTGGCTTCCTGGTAGCGGGTGGCGGGCTTGTCTCCAAAACGGCGTGCAATGTGGCCGTAAGTCTGACGGATGGGCTCCACCGAGTTGGTCTTGATTTCGATAGTCATATCAACCTTACCGTGTTGTTTTTGTGGAACAGAACGTTGATGGATGTTGCTCAGTAACGCTGGCCGCGCTCCCCGAACCGCCACTTGACCATGTCTTCGTCAATCTGGCGGATCATGTCGGAGTCCATGTGGACCACGTTGTTGTGCTTGCAGAAAATCTCGAACGCCTCCCTGGGCAGAACCAGTTCGACGAACAGCTCCGGGTGACCGATGGCAAAGTCGAACTCCACGAATTTATCGCCCGGCTCGCTGCGGACCCGTATGTAGCGGGTCATCTCGTCAAAGGATTTGGCTCGTGTCTCGCTGGTCATGATTTGCACCACTGGGTTTGTTGTTGTCTGGGAGGGGACGAGCAACGCGTGTGCCAAACCCGTCAAAAAGCCGAGCGTAAATATCCATCCAACTGTTTTTAAAACAGTTATCAGTCATTCGAAATGAATCAGCGTGAATAGATCTTGGAGAGTACCTGCTGCTTCCGCGGCTATCTTTTTACTAAATGATCAATTTCCCCCGCCCGAATAACCAAATGCTGAGACGCTCTGATCTCGCCCTGCTGCAAGCAGTTTTTTATCATTTGGTTGATTTGTGACATCGATCAGGTATTAACTATTTAAGCGAAATGCCAACAGGCTCTCCGAAAAGAGCAGTCCCCGCCGACAACAACAAAAGGGGTGAACACCATGGCTGTAAGCTACAAGCCACAGCTGAGTTATTCAGACTTCAGGGATCTCAAGGACCAGATCCAGTTTCAATCCACGGAGGGCAAAATCTGGTTTGGCGAACAGCGTATGCTGTTGATGAATCTCAGTTCATTGGCAGCATTCCGTCGCGAGATCGTTAATAGCATGGGCATTGAGAGAGCCAAGGGATTCTTCCTGAGGCTTGGCTATCTCTCTGGGCTCAAGGATGCTGAGCTGGCCCGCAAGCTGAGGCCTCATTGCAGTGAGCTGGATATTTTTCTGGCCGGTCCGCAACTTCACTCACTGAAGGGTATGGTGAAAGTCGTTCCCCTGGAGATCGATCTGGACCAGGAAACCGGAGATTTTTACGGACGCTTCGAATGGATCGACTCCTGGGAAGTGGAGATCTGCAAGACCGAGCTGGGTCTTATGAAAGAACCGGCCTGCTGGGTACTGCTGGGGTATGCCTGCGCCTATACCTCATCGTTCATGGGCCGGGAAATCATCTTCCGGGAAGTCAGCTGCCGGGGCTGTGGCGATGAGAAATGCATGATCGAGGGTAAACCTGCTGAGCAATGGAAGGACGGGAAAGAGTTCTCCCGCTACTTCAAAGCGGATCCGATCATCGAAGAGCTTTACGATCTTCAGGAACAATTGAACTCCCTGCGAAGCTCCTTTCAGCGGCAAGAAGGCCAGTATTACGGCATTGGCCAGTCCGCATCCTATAACAAGGTGTGCCGGATGATTGACAAGGCCGCACAGGGAAAGGTGTCGGTACTTCTCCTGGGCGAGACAGGCGTCGGCAAGGAAGTAATAGCCCGCAGCGTCCATTTGCGGAGCGCAAGGGCTGATGGCCCCTTCATCGCCGTGAATTGCGCGGCCATTCCGCCTGACTTGATCGAGGCGGAACTCTTCGGCGTTGAAAAAGGCGCCTATACCGGAGCAAACCAGTCGAGAGAAGGGCGTTTCGAGCGCGCCAACGGTGGAACGATCTTTCTGGACGAGGTTGTGGAACTCACCCCCAGAGCCCAGGCCACTCTGCTCAGAGTATTACAGGAAAATGAACTTGAAAGAGTGGGCGACAATCGCACCCGAAAGGTCAATGTTCGAGTGATAGCCGCCACCAACGAGAGCCTTGAACAGGCGGTCGAGGACGGCCGTTTCAGAGCCGACCTGTTTTATCGCCTGAACGTTTTCCCGGTAAAAATTCCGCCGTTGCGGGAACGACTTGAAGATTTGCCTTTGCTGGCTGGCCACTTCCTGGAGAAGTTCCACGCCCAGTATGAAAAACGCACTCTGGGTTTATCGGACAAAGCCCTCGCCCTCTGCATGGCCTATCAGTGGCCGGGCAATATACGGGAGCTTGAGAATGTCATCGAGCGCGGTGTCATCCTGACCGACAACAACGAATCCATCAGTCAGGATGCCCTGTTCGTCTCGCCTCCTCCATCGGAGCCGGTGTCCATAGAACGAATCGATGCAGACGGTAATGTCTGCGTCGGCCAGTCTGCTGGCGAGGAGGTAAGCTGGTCTGATCATATCATCAACAGCGGAATCAGCCTGGAAGAAGTGGAAGAAACGCTGATGCGGCAGGCCATGGAACAGGCAAACCAGAATGTCTCAGGGGCTGCTCGAATTCTAGGCCTGACCCGTCCCGCTCTCGCCTATCGACTTAAAAAGACTGGCATTCTCGCGGAAAGCTGATTCTTCAAAGAGTATCTGCAACATGGAAGTTGCACCTCCTTCACACCGACTATGACGAAATGGACAACCCCGCCTACGGCTTGATCATTTGATAAAAATCAACGCTGTGATCCCACGTTATCGAAAATCAAAACCCGCCAAGCAAAAAGCATTTTTAATTTTATTTTCAGAAGCTTAGATCGTTTAAATCTGTTCTGGCACAGCCGTTGCTGAACCACCGTCAGTCGCTTTTCCACAAAAACAAAGACGGTGACATAACATGCCATACCCCATGGAATGCCCACGCGGCAAAGTTCCAATCACGTTCGCCCTTGCCGGACTGTCGGCGCTGCTGACCGGTTGCGAGGCGCCGCTGAATCTTGAAGCGGTACGCCAACAGTCCCAGCAAGCCATTCAGCGAACCGATTTTTTCCAGTCCGTCGCCCGGAACGATCAAATCGTCGCCATCGCCGGCAACAACGGCGCGTTGCTTGTGAGCGAGAACCGCGGTTCGGACTGGCAACGGGTCCCGGTGCAAACCACTGAGAGTTTTCTTTCCCTTGAGACCTGCCCGGACGGTAGCTTCATCGCCCTGACCTTCAACAATCAGCTCTGGCACGGGAACCCTGCCGGTACCCGGTGGGCTGCCCATGAGCTTCCGAGCCAGGAGCAGATGATGACCGCCGATTGCGCGCCCGACGGCACCTGGTGGGCGGGCGGCAGTTTCACCACGCTGCAGAGCTCATCGGATCAGGGTACGACCTGGCAGGAAACTTCCCTGAATGAGGACGCCATTCTCACCAACCTCCAGTTCCTCGATCCGGAAACGGCACTTGCGACCGGAGAATATGGCCTGGTTCTGAAAACCCTGGATGGTGGCGAGACCTGGGATTACGCCGGCTATCTACCGGACGAATTCTATCCCCATGCAGCTTACTTCGAATCAGCAGACGAAGGCTGGGTTGGTGGCCTGAACGGTTTCATCTACCACACCACCGACGGCGGAGAAACCTGGGACCGCCAGCCTACCGACACCAGCATGCCGGTGTTTGGCTTCGTCAAGGCCGGCAATGCCCTGTTTGCCCTGGGTGATAACGCCACGGTTCTGGCGTTGTCCGGAGGCAGCTGGACAGGTCTTGAAACACCCAACCAGCCCCTTTACCTGCGCGACGGCGTGGTTCTGGCCAACAACCAGCTCCTGGTAGCCGGAGGCCGCGGCCTGCTCCTTCAACTCGACATTCCCGTGGCCTCAGTGGCCAGCAACAACCGAGGTAACTGATCATGGCCGGACTGCATAGATTCACGCATTTCCTGCATCAGCTGGAACTCTGGATTTTCAGGAACCCTCGTAAAGTCCTGTCGCTGATTGCCATTCTGACGCTGTTTTTCGCGCTGCGGATTCCGGGACTGAAAATCTTCACGGACTTCGCCGATCTGTTGCCCCAGCAGCATCCATACATAGAACTGCACAACAGCATCAAGGACGACTTTGGCGGCGCCAACGTCCTGGTGGTTGGCGTTGAGTTCGCCGAAGGCGACATCTTTTCCAATGAGAATCTGGCGACCATCGACCGGGTAACCCAGGCGGTCGACAGCCTGCCCGGCGTAAACCACAACCTGGTTGCCAGCGTGACCCACCGAAATTCCCGCGAGATCTGGCTTACCGAAGTAGGCAGCATCAATTCCGAGCCTTACTACGACTCCACCCGTGGCGAGTACTCGGGGCAGGCGCTGGCCGAGATGAAAGCGGCAGTGGCTGCGAACCCGCGGGTCTACGGCCCTCTGGTTTCTCCAGACTTCAAGATGGCACTGGTGAAGGCTCAGCTGATCGAGGGCAAGCTCGACTACGAGAAAACCTTTGCCCAGTTGCAGCAACTCCGCCAACAGGAAGCCGGTGACGGTGTCACTATCTACGCCACAGGCCAGCCCGTACTTGTTGGCTGGGCCTACACCTACATGGACCAGATTCTGCAGATCTTCATCTTTACCGTTCTGGCCATGCTGGCACTGCTGGTCTTCCATTTCCGCAAAGCCTATGGGGTACTGATTCCCCTGGGCGGCGTTCTGATCTCCACGATCTGGGGCCTTGGGATCATCAGCCTGCTCGGGTACAACCTGGATCCGCTCGGGCTGGTAATCCCCTTTTTGATTGCTGCCAGGGCCATGAGCCACGGTGTTCAACTGGTCGAACGGTATTACGCTGAAACCCGCGAGCTGGGCGAGGGGCCGAAGGCCGCCAAGGCTACCTTTGACAGCCTGTTCCGCCCTGGTTCCCTGGGCGTGGTGTCTGACGCCATCGGCCTGTCACTGATCGCCATTGGCTCGATTCCCCTGAACACCCACCTGGGGATCTATGCCTCTCTCTGGGCCATCACCGTTGTCTTCACGGTTCTGATCGGTGTTCCCCTGCTGCTTTCGATCCTGCCCACACCAAAGAATGCCGAGATGCGCGAGACCGCCCTGCGCTATATCGGCAGCAGCTGCTCACGAACCGTCACTCGCCCCGGACGGGCAAAAATTGTACTGGCAGCGGCGGCAGTCTTGATGGGTGCCGGCGTCCTTGCGGCGTCCAACGTCCAGATCGGCGACTCCGAACCCGGTTCTCCGATCCTGTACCCGGACCACGATTACAACATTTCCTCCCGCGTGGTGAATGACCGCTTCCCCGGTTCCGAGGAGCTGTATGTGATCGCCGAAACCGACGAGAAAGGCGGCCTCAAGCGGCCGGAAGTGCTCAAGGCGCTGTCGGACTTCCAGGCGCACATGCTCACCGATCCCGGTGTTGGCGGATCCAAAGGTCTGCCCGACCTAGTCAAGCAGGTAAACCGGCTGATGCATAATGACGATCCACGCTGGTACCAGATTCCCCACGACCAGCGCTATGTGGGCGGCCTGATGTTCACCTACATGGCATCAAGCCCGATTCCCGGCGCGCTGGATGAGTTCAATGATACCGACGACCGTGTCGCCAATCTGGTGTTCTTCTACAAGGACCGCCAGGGCGAAACCATCCGCCGCGCCATTCACATGGCCAAGGAATGGATCGCCGAGAACGGCGACAGCGTCGAGGGTCTGACCATCCGGTTGGCGGGCGGAACACTCGGCGTTGCCGCAGCTATGAACGAATCGGCGTTCGACACCAACATGATCGTTTTGCCCCTGGTGTTCCTCCTGATCTTCGCCTTCGTGATGCTGTTCTACACCTCCTGGCACGCCGGGTTAATGATGCTGCTGGCAATGCTGTTCGCCACTACCCTGACCTACGCCTACATGGGCCTGTACGGGCTCAGCATCGACATCAATACCGTGCCGGTAATCGCGGTGGGTATCGGCGTCGGCATTGATTACTCCATCTACATGATGGACCGCATACGCGAGGAAATGGCCAAGTGCGGCGAGCTGCGCGAGGCGGTGCGCCGGGCAATAGCCACTACAGGCATGGCGATCAGCTTTACGGCTCTGACCCTGATGGCCGGCATCATCATGTGGGTGATTTTCTCCGACCTTCGCTTCCAGTCCGATGCCGCCATGCTGCTGTGCGTGATGATCGTGATCAACGGCATCGCCGCCATGCTGCTGGTGCCCTCCTGGGTGCTGGTGTTCAAGCCCCGCTTCATTACCAACGTTTACGCGGACGAGGACGGCATTCTCCACGCCGACAGTCAACGTCCCGAACCAACTCCCTCACCAACCGACACCAGCCGGGAAAGTGATGGATACGTAGCCGGAGCCGCGTCCCGGGCGTGACCCGGGGCAAGGCTCCAGAACAACCCAAACGAGGATCTGCCATGCAAACAAAAATAAAAGGCCTGAGTCTGTGGTGCGCTGTATTCTCCAGCACCACTGCACTCACCCTGGCTGCGCTGCCCGGCACTGTTGCCGCGGAGGATACCAGGATCAATGGCTTCTATGAGAACGCAACCTACGCACGTGACGGAGTGGGTCTCTCCAAATTCCGGAACACCATTCAGCTCGAGGGGGAAAAACGGATAGGTAACGTGGGCATTTTCAGCAATGTCTCCGTAAACGGCACGCTTCGCGGCACCTACGACGGTGTCTACGACCTCAATGATGACGAATACGGCAGTGAAGCCGGCGGGCCGATTCAGCTCCAGGACATTGCCCAGGGCTCGGTTCCCCACGGAGGCGGTATTGCGCCCACACCGTTCTTCGGCTTCGGCATCAATGAGAACCCCAACGACGGCATGGTAGTTCTCGGCGAGCACCTGCATGATCAGGACAATGGTGTTGCCTTTGGCGTACCCGTACGTCCCTGTGACGTCGACAGCCGCGGCTGTATCGATGACTACCTGGACAAGGACGAAGATGAGCTGCGTTTCCAGGAGTTCAATGACCGTCTGGATTTCATCCGGGAACTCTATGTTGATTTCGATCTGAACTTCGACAGTGGCAACGTACTCAGCACCCGTCTGGGTAAACAGCAGGTCATCTGGGGCCGCACCGATCTGTTCCGGGTACTGGACGTGATCAACCCGGTGGACTATTCCCGCAACAACATCTACGACGAACTGGAAGATATCCGGATTCCCATGTGGATCCTGAAAACGGACTATCGTATGGGCCCGACGGAAGTGTTCGAAGGCTTTGCCTTTGACGACCTGAACTTCCAGGTGGTGTGGAACTTCGACGAGTTCCGTCCCCACGACATCGGCCAGTGTGGCCAGCCTAACGTGATCCTCGACGCCGGTTGTTTCTTCCGGGGCATGAACAACCTCTGGGAAAATGGCGGCACCGTGGCCAACTTTGCAGGCGCCACACCCGATGGTGGTCTGGCCACCGACTTCGGCCCCGGCCAGATCGGTATCCGCCGCGCCAATATGCCGAGCTGGAAGCTGTCCAATACCCAGCTGGGCCTGAAACTGGAAGGTGTCTATGGCGACCTGGGTTTCTCCCTGAACGCCCTGACCTACCGTTCCCAGTTGCCCTCGCTTCGTGGCGGCATTCCAGCCCAGAACCCGTTTGACGGTACAACAGACGTTTATCCGTCTCTGATCGCCTTTGATATCCACTTCCCGCGGGTCAACCTGGTGGGTGGCTCCCTCGACTACTACTCCCAGGGCATCGACACCGTATTCCGGTTCGAGACCGCCTACACCTCGGGCGAGGAGTTTGCCAACACCCTGCGCGAGAGACTCTATTCCGAGTCTGACGTGGCACGTTACGTTATTGGCGCAGACAAGAACGTGTTCATTCCCTTCCTGAACGAAAACCAGTCGTTCCTGTTCTCCGGCCAGATCTTCGGCCAGCACATTCTTGATCACGAGCGTGAGCAGAGAACCTATGGTGAGGCCGGCATTCCGGACTGGGAGCACAACTGGATTGGCACCCTGCTGATTCAGGGCTTCTACATGAACAACCGTCTTATCCCGAAACTGATTACGGCTCACGACTTCCGCGCCCAGGCCACCACGCTAGCCCCGAGTGTTGACTGGATCGTGACGGACCGGTTCCGGGTGACCGCCGGCGCCAACGTGAAGGTGGGTGACGGTGCCCGCAAATTCGACGACTGCCGTTCCTGTAACCCCTGGGATCCGTTCACCCAGACACCGGGTGTGGTCAATCACCAACTGGGTGAGTCCGCCGGTCTGGGCGGCTATGAACCCCTCGGTCGCTTCAAGTCCGGTCCGATCGGCATGGCCCAGGAAGAAGACGAAGTCCAGCTGACCGTTCGCTACAGCTTCTGATCACGAGGTAACACCATGAGACAACAAACAATGAAATACTTCACACGCACACTGATCGCTGGCTGCACCGCCAGCCTGATGGCCACAACCGCTCTGGCGGACGAAGCGGTTATCACCGAATCCTTCTACCCCTACAAAACCGAGACGCCGCAGCACGAAGGTCTTGAGCCCGGAATGGTGATCGACCAGTCCAACGTCGCCCAGTTCAAGGACATCATCGACCCGGCCTTCTACGGTTTCATTGAACAAGGCTGGACCACCATGGTCGTGGGTGAGACCACGTCGTTCGATCTTCACCCGAGCTACGTTGAGGCAACCCGCCTCGGCATGGATCAGGTCACCCTCGGCGGCCAGGTGGGCGAAATCAACGGTTGGCAGGCAGGCCGCCCGTTCCCGGAAGAGCCCAGCGCCGATGATCCCCGCGCCGGTGAGAAGCTGGCCTGGAACTACAAGTACGGCTACAACTGGGGCGACAGCGCCGCTATCTCGCCGTTCTACTGGAAGTACCGCGACATGAACTCTGGCGACGTTGAGCGCACCATCAAGTTCAACTTCCACTTCCTGAACTACAAGGGCCGGGTGAACCAGGAACCAACCCCTGAAATCACACCGAACCCGTCCGACCTGTTCCGGGCCATCTACCTGCAGGTACTGGATCCGGCAGATGTGCGCGACACCCAGTTGCTGATCCACCGGGCCGCGGATGACCTCAAGCGGGACAACTCCTGGCTTTACCTCGGCTTCCAGCGTCGCGTCCGTCGTCTGGCCACGGGCCAGGTCACCGATGCCTTCCTCGGTTCCGACCTGATGATCGAGGATTTTGAAGGCTACAACGGCCGGATTTCCGACATGAACTGGACCTACAAAGGTACCCGTTACATGCTGATGCCGTTCTACAACCACAATGAGCTCAAGCTGGACTCTGAAACCCACAGTGACAGCGACGGCTACCAGGTGGTTGCCTTCAGCGGACAGGGCGGATGCTTCCCGGATATCACCTGGCAGCTTCGCAAGGTCTATGAGGTCGAGTCTGTGCCGGTCGATGAGAGCCATCCGCTGTCAAAGCGCGTGCACTTCATGGACGCCCAGACCTTCACCATTCCCCGCACCGTGTCCTATGACCGTAAAGGCAGCCTTTGGAAAACCTTCACCATTGGCCAGGCCCATCCGGACCATCACCTGCCCAAGAACAAGGGCACCGGTGTTTCCATCGACGACAGCTTCAGCATGATCGACGTGCAGGCCAGCCACTGCACCACTGGCCAGTTCAAGGGCCAGGTAGATCCTGAAATGTCGCCGCCCAATATGTTCAACGTTCAGTACCTGCGCGCCACGGGCAGTTAACCGGGCATCATTGTTGCTCCTCTCTCGGGCCCGCTTCGGCGGGCCCCTTTTTTGGACTATGGAGGATATCGGACATGACAGATAACCAGTCTGCCGTTGGTAAGCAGGATTCAACCGCGCCCCTCACAGTCGTTGTTTCGCGGCGAGTCAGGAAGGGCCAACAAGAGGCATTTGAAGCGTTAAGCAGCCAGATGACCGAGCGGGCGTCCCGTTTTCCCGGTTACCTGGGCACGGCCATGTTCCGCCCGGCATCACCCGACGATCCCGAGTACCGGATCGTGTTCAAATTCCGCGATCGGGAAAGCCTGACCGACTGGGAGGAATCGGAGGAACGAGGCGAGCTGCTGGAACAGATTGAAAGCCTGCTGGTACAACCCAGCGAACGGGAAGTCACCTCGGGCATCGTTACCTGGTTCACCCTGCCAGGACAGAACCCGGTACAACCGCCCCCCAAATGGAAGATGACCATTGTCAGCTGGCTGGCACTTTACCCGGCGGTAACCCTGGTTTTCGTCATTTTCGGGGATCTGCTGGCCCAGGTGCCACTCTTGCTGCGTACGATGATCGTCACGATCGTGGTGATGGGGTTAATGAGCTATGTGTTGATGCCCAGAATGACGAAATGGTTCAAGTTCTGGCTGTTCCCCGATCGCCGGAGAAACAGCCGGTGATTTGTCGCCGGTGCCATCACTCATAGGTGCTGCATTAGCGCTCGCAATCTCGGGTTATCCGGGAAACGCAGCAACAATTCGCGGGTGACTTCTCTGGCTTTGTCCAGATGCTGGAGTTGGAACAGGGCCACCGCGTAACGATAACCATAAAGCCACTGGTCCGGTGCCAGTTCCGAGGCTTGTGCGAGATCGTCCAGGGCCAGGCTGTACTCCTTCAGTTTCAGATGGATCAGACCGCGCAAATGGATGAGGCTGGCATCGCCCGTGCTTTTAACGAGAGTACGGTTGATGGCATCGATTGCTTCCAGATTGCGTCCACCTGAGCGCAGGATATCGGTCAGAAGAATAGTGGCAGGTACATAGCCCTGGTCTTTACTCAAGGCCTTTTCCAACACTTTTTCGGCCTTGTAGACAAAATCCCCTGCCAGCAGGTAGCGGGCTTTCAGGACAAGCCCCGACGGCAGGTCCGACTGCATGTCGAGAAAATGCTCATACTCGCCACGCACGTTTGCCCAAGGCTCGGAATCCAGTTCAATACCAAGCCAGGTCATCGACTCGAACGCAGCGATCCGCACCGCCAGCGACATATCACCCAGTCCGGCCTCACCCAGTTTCCGCGCATGATCGGCCGAGCCGTGACGAAGCACGCGGAAGACGCTCTCCCGAATGACCGCGTCCTCACTGGCTGCCAGATTCTCAAGCAGGGCCTGCTGTTCCCGGGCCAGCCACTGTCCCTGCTGCTCCAGCAAGGTGGCCCGGCGAAGCGCGGGTTCGTTGGTATTCTGAAGGTATTCCAAAATGCCCGGAACAGGGCTCTGCTGAGCGCCATGCCAGGTCTCTTGCTCATAGAGTTTCGGAAACCAGCCAGCCACTTGATCAATTGACCAGTCCCGGCTCTTGTCGGTATGACACGCCAGGCATACATCGGGACTGCCACTGACCTTCGAGATGTCCGGTCGTGGCACCGTAAAGCTGTGTTCGCGCCGGGTATCAATCTTCATGAAGGTGCTTTCCGGCATATGGCAGTTCACGCACTGGGCCCCCTCACTCCCCTGTGGGTGGCGGTGGTGCTCTGGCGTGTCAAAATCACCGGCGTTGTGGCACTGCGCGCACACGGCATTACCCTGCGCTTTCAGCTTGCCGCTGTGGGGGTTGTGGCAATCGCTGCAGACCACGCCGGCCTGGAACATCCGGCTCTGTTCAAAGGAGCCCAGCACAAACACTTCTTCCCGGACACGGCCATCGGCGTAGTAGAGCGGCTGGTCAAGACGGCTCAGGCTGAACTGATCATGAACCTGACCACCGCCCTGATCGGCGAGGCTGGTTCTCAGTGAATGGCACCGTCCACACGTGGGAACCTGATGTGGGCTGGACTCTGCTCCCTCATGCCGGGGCGGCTGTTTTCCCTGACTGACCAACCAGGCACCCATGGCGGCAAGTTCCAAACCCGCGGCCATCTCAAACTCACCTTCACGAGCTGCCCGGGCATGCTTTTCCGCGTTTTCATGACAGGCCACGCAACCGACAGAAACCTGCTGCCAACGGGTGTCGTAGCTGTCTGACTCTACGTCATAGTTGCGAGTCAGCCCGGTGGAATGACAATCCGCGCACTGGTTATTCCAGTTCTGATAAACGCCAGTCCAATGCATGGCATCGCCAGGGTGGTTCTGATTCGGCTCGTCCAGCCTGAACCAACGCTGCCCGCCCTCAGACTCGGCCCGGGTATCCCAGGCAATATTGAAGGCCTGCAGACGACCGTCACCAACATCAATCAGATATTGTTGGAGTGGGTAAACACCAAAGGTGTATCTGACCTGCCATTCCCGGGTGTCTCCGCCTTCCTGCACACGGATAAAATAACGATCGTCTTCAGACTGGAAACTCGCCCGGACCGCGCTGTCTGAAAAACGACCACCTGAGAAGTTCCCTGCCACCGTGTCCGGGGTTGCGGGAGCCATTGCTGCAGCATGCTGGGAATCGGACCATTGGCGAACTTCCTCAGCATGACAGCCGGCGCAGTCGGAGACATCGGCAAGGACATCCTCCAGAGCGGCCAGCATTAGCGCGACGATTGCAAAGACAGTCAGAAAATAGTTGACCATATCATTCAGTTCCGGGACATAATTCCAGAGTAGTTGACCAGATCGTAAAGCCAGTAACGGTCTTTGAAGCAATGCCGGCGCTCACACTGCCTTACCTGCAAGATCCGACCCGGTTTCCCATAGCATGGCCTGGCAATTGCTTGTTTTTATTCAAGTACAGGACAACGCTCCTGGTGTAGCAGACAACAACAACGACACTGCCATGAATCAACGCAACGTACCGTTTCTCAGCAACGTAGGCGTGCAATCGCCCGATTTCGAGGAGGCGCGGCATTTCATCAATTCCCGGATTGACGACCGGGATGTTCGCCCGATGTCCTCAAGCGGTCACAGCAAGAATATACTGACCTGGCAACCCCTGGACCGCTCTACCCTGTTTGGCGCCCGCTGGTCGGAAAAGGTACACATCCAGTCCGAACCTCAAACCACTTTTCACGCCATTCTGGTGCTGGAAGGCTGCATTCATTGCAAAGTCAGTAACATCAACGTCACCGCCGGTGGACTTCTGCTCATTGCTCCGGGCCAACAAGCGGACCTGATCTGGGAAAAATCCACCCGTTCGGTGGTAATCAACCTGTCCCGCCAGGCACTAGTGGATCATCTTGGCATTCCGTGCCTGGAAGTGCTCGGCAACACCTCTGCCGTACTGAGGCCAGAGGAGCAGGATGCCCGCCTTATCCGCCAGGGCATTGAATGCATTGCGCAACAGCACGATATTTGCCAGGGCAACCTGGATATCGCCCTTCAGAGACAGTGGCAGAGCCTTTTGCTGACCCATTTCTCGAAATGCATTCTGCAGGCATCCCGGATCAATCCGACCATCCTGCCGGCCAAGGTGCGACTGGTGACCGAATGGATACAGGCCCACCTCCGGCAGCCCATCTCGGTGGCTGATCTGGTGAATGTCTCCGGTAGCAGTCGACGCTCCATAGAGTCCGGGTTCCGCACCTACCTGAACACAACTCCGGCCAGGTACATTCTTTGCCACAAGCTCAAAGGGGTTCGTGATCTGTTGCTTTCCAATGCTGAGATCAGCGTCGGCGATGCAGCCTACGCTTTCGGCTTTCAGCACCTGAGCCACTTTACCCGGCACTATCAGGACGCGTTTGGAGAGCTACCGTCTGAAACGGTTCGCCAACGCCAGAAGAGTCGGGTTATCCTCCAATAAAAAGGCCCGGTCTCAGACGAACTGAGCCGGGCAACACGCTCGCAGAGTCAAAAGGTTACGTTAAAACCAACCGCATAATTCGTGTCGATGACTTTCACGCCCTGAACCACTGCCGGTTCGTCATACTGGCCGGTTTCCGCCCAGACTTTCAGTGCCGGGGACAGTCGCTGCTCGACTTTCAGGGTGTATACGGAATTATCCGCGGCATCATAATCATGATTCTTTTCCTTGAATCCCAGGGCAATGCCCGCCCCGTTATCTGCCTGGTAGTAGGCTGAAACACCGTAGGCGTCATAATCCGCCTTGCCTTCCGGGGCCAGCGGGTAGGGAGAATCGCGGTTATTTTCCCAGGTCGCCCCCAGCGTGAGGCCGCCGATCTTGTAGCTGGCTCCCGCCGCAGTAATCAGATAATCATCGGTGGCAAATGGCGGCAGCTGATTCTGCATCAGCAGCGTCGTTCCGATGGCGACGCTGAGATCGCCGCTCCTGTGCACCAACCGTATCGAACGACCATCCACATTCTCATCATTGCTGTCGTTCAGGGTAATCGCCGCCACGACCGCCTTGGTGTTCAGGAACCAGGGTGTGTGGTAGGCAAAGGTGCCTGAGGTCCGGTCCGGCTGGGCAAAGATGCCATCCGGGTTCAAATCGGCGTGGGATTCGTTGTATTCATAGTGATTGATCGGGCCATAAATATCGCGCCACTGGCCGCTGGTGCCTCGGGGCGCCACCACGAACATGCCGTATCGGGTAGGAAGCCAGAACTTGGCCTCTTTTACATGGATATCGGCCTCACCATCACGCCCGGTCGACGGATCGTCCGCGCTGTTGGCGGCGCCAGCCAGGTCCACCTCTACGGCATAGTTGAGGTTCAGTTTCTCTTGCAGAGCGACTTTGCCCTGCAGCCCAAGCTCGATTTCGAAGGCATCCGCCTCGGCATCTTCGCCCTCGACTTTCAGCGCCCCGGCACTCAGGAAGCCATAGAAATCCGGTTTTTCCAGTTCGACCGCCATCGCCTGCGTTGCCACTGCTGCGGAAACCGCAGCAGCCAGAAAAGTTTTCATCAGTTTCATCGGTTATCTCCTGCTCGGAAAGTTGGTTTGGGATTACTCGACACACTTGCCATACAGACAGGTGGTGAAGCTGTAACCGACTTTCCTCATATCGGCAGGATCGGCCGGGAAGACGCCATTCCGTCGGATGTAGTTATCCCATTCGGCTAGCAGTTCCTTGAGCTTTTCAGGATTCTTGTCGGACAGATCCGTGGTTTCGGTGGGATCATTGGCCAGGTCGAACAGTTGCCACTGGCCTGGGCCATAGGGCTCTTCCAGCAGCCGGATTTTCCAGTCACCCATGCGCACTGCAGAACGCCCGAACAGTTCCCAGCCAACCACACGATTCTCCGGGCCGTTACCGTTCAGGCCTGGCAGCATGGAAACGCCCTGGATCTCGAAGATGTCGCGGCCGTTGTAGGGACTGGTCGGCTGTTCAATGCCCGCCAGCTCCAGGAAGGTCGGCATCACGTCCATCACGTGGAAGAACTCGTTGCTGATTTTTCCTTGCGCATCGTCACCCGGCAGATTCAGGATGGCAGGCACGACCAGGCCGCCCTGGGTTGGATAGCCTTTCCACATCGGCCACGGCGTGGCACTCACCTGTCCCCACTGCGCGCCGTACCAGATGTATGAATTCGGCCAGCCAATGTTGTCGTAGCTGTTATCGTATTCGCTGGCGATCCATTCCTTGTTCTTCGGCAATACTTCCGGGCTGTTGCCATCGGCGCCATTGTCCGACATGAACAGGACAACGGTGTTGTCGAGCTCACCGGTACTCTCCAGATGGGCAAGGACGCGACCGATGTTCTCGTCCATGTTGTCGACCATGGCGGCGTACACTTCCATCTTGCGCGCCTCAACCTTGCGCTGCTCGTCGGTCAGTTCGTCCCAGCTGGGCAGTTCATCAAAAGGCACGTTGGCTGCCAATTGGTGGCCCACCAGGCCCATTTCCTTCATCTTGTCCAGGCGCTGCTGACGAATCGCCTCGTAGCCCTCGTCGTAACGGCCCTCGTACTTTTTGATATAGGAATCAGGAGCCTGCAGCGGCCAGTGGGGTGCGGTGAACGCGAGAAAACTGAAGAAGGGTTTGTCGCCGGCGGCGTCTATGTAGGAAATCACCTTGTCGGCGTAGAAGTCCGAGGAGAAAAAGCCCTCGGGCACCTCAACCTGCTTGCCGTCCTCGAGGTAAACCGCCTTCGGGTCGACCCCGATGATGGCCCGGCCATCGTCAAAGTGGCTGGCGCCGCCCTGCACCAGCACCCAGGAATGATCAAAACCGCGGGCAGCCGGACTGAGTTCTTCGGTCCGGCCCAGATGCCACTTACCGGCAATGGAGGTGCTGTAGCCATTGTCACGCAGAACTTCCGGCAGCGTGGCCACCAGATCATTCAGATAGCCTTCATAGCCCGGCTTGCCTTTCTGTTCCGCCGTCAGCAATTCGGCCATGTTGCCAATGCCTGCCTGATGGTTATCGGTACCCGACAACAACATGGAACGGGTGGGAGAACAGGTCGGTGCGGTATGGAAATTGGTCATGCGGATGCCTTCGTCCGCAAGAGCATCAAGGCTCGGCGTTTCAATTTCGCCGCCGAACGCTCCAAGATCGGAATAGCCGAGGTCATCGGCCACAATCAGAAGAAAGTTGGGTTTTTCAGCCTGGGCTGCGGAGGCCAGTGTGGAGGCCGCCACAAGTCCAAGCGCCATACCCAACCGACGAAGCAGTGCATTGTTCTTGTACATACTATGCCCTCAGTCAGATTCGTTGTTTTGCCACCCGTGTGGTGGGAACCATTCTGATGAGAGCCTGGAGGTAAGGGTTATCCCGTATGCGCAGGTGCTGTCATATTTGCGCAACAAAGTGAAAGGTCGGAGGGAGGTTCCTGCAGGGAGTTTTCGTGTTACTCCCCGGCCGTGCTGACGACCGGGGTGTCTTGGCAAGAATCAGAAATGAATCACAGACCGGATGCTCTTGCCCTCATGCATCAGGTCAAACGCCTTGTTGATATCCTCCAGTTTCATCTCGTGGGTGATGAACACATCAAGCGGGATCTCGCCCTTCTCGGCTTTCTCCACATAGCCCGGCAGTTCAGTACGGCCTTTTACTCCGCCAAACGCTGAACCGCGCCAGACCCGGCCAGTGACCAGCTGGAACGGACGGGTGCTGATTTCCTCACCGGCACCGGCCACGCCGATGATGGTGGATTCACCCCATCCTTTATGACAGGCCTCCAGGGCCGCGCGCATCAGCTTCACATTACCCACGCATTCGAAGGTGTAGTCGGCACCGCCGTCGGTCATCTCGATGATCACTTCCTGGATCGGCTTGTCGTAGTCGTTGGGGTTGACCACGTCGGTCGCACCCAGCTGTTTGGCGATGTCGAATTTGCCCGGGTTGATATCAACACCGATGATCCGCCCGGCCTTGGCCATCTTGGCGCCGATGATTGCTGCCAGGCCAATACCGCCGAGGCCGAAGATGGCCACGGTTGCGCCTTCTTCTACCTTGGCAGTGTTCAGCACCGCACCTATGCCGGTGGTAACGCCGCAGCCGAGCAGACAGACCTTGTCCAGGGGCGCTTCCTTGGGAATCTTGGCCAGGGAGATCTCCGGCAGCACGGTGTATTCGGAGAAGGTGGAACAGCCCATGTAGTGGTACAGCGGCTGGCCCTTGTAGGAGAAGCGGGAGGTGCCGTCTGGCATTACCCCCTTGCCCTGGGTGGCCCGAACCGCACCGCACAGGTTGGTTTTACCAGAGGTGCAGAACTTGCACTCGCCGCACTCGGCGGTGTAGAGCGGAATCACATGGTCGCCCACTTCCAGGCTCTTCACGCCCGGCCCAACCGCCTCGACAATGCCACCACCTTCGTGGCCCAGAATGGTTGGAAACAAACCCTCGGGGTCAGCACCGGAGAGGGTGTAGGCGTCGGTATGACAAACACCGGTGGCAACAATGCGCACCAGGACCTCGCCTTCCTGAGGCGGCGCCACATCAACTTCAACGATTTCTAGCGGCTTGTTGGCTTCGAAAGCAACCGCTGCACGGGATTTAATCACTGTCTGACTCCTGTTGAATTTGGGTCTGGGTGTTGGGTTCGCGCCACGATATACCGGCTGTCCGTTCATTCTAGCCGAAGTGCGCAACCACATGGGCGCCGAAATCTTTTCCGGAACTGACTCGTATCATCTGATAGCTTGTAGAAATCGAACGAGGAGCAATTACGTTGCGTACGCTTTACTGGTTTACGCGGGACCTCCGCCTGCACGATAACGCCGCGCTGCTGGCCGCATCCAAGTCCGACATGCTGTCTTGCGTCTACGTGGTGGATCCACGCTGGTTCGCCCCCGGCTCCCTGCAAAGCAAGGCTATGGGCTACCACCGCTGGCGTTTTCTCTGGCAGAGCCTGATGGCCCTTGAAAGGAGCCTTCGGCCATTGGGGCAAAGACTCCACATTGCCTTTGGCGAGCCCGAGACAGTCATCCCGGAACTTGCTCTTGCTCACAACATTGAGCGCATTGTTCGGTCCCGCCAGCCGGGTACCCAGGAAGCCGGACAGTGGCGAGTCATCAAGGACAAGCTGCCCAAGACCCTGTTCCAGCAATTCGAGACACTCAGCCTGTTCACCGAGGGTTCCCTGCCAATGGCGCTGAGGGATTTGCCGGACACCTTTTCCCAATTCCGCAAGCAGGTGGAAAAAAACGGTGAACGCTGCTCCGAGTGCTTGCGAATCCGCACCCTGACGGCGCTCCCGCCACCGCCGGGCTTCCCGGAAGACAATCGTGGCGACTGCCCGCCGATACCGGAGCCGGTGCATCCGTTACAGTTCATGGGCGGTGAAACGGCTGGTCTGGAGCGACTGCGGGAATTTCTTTATGGCAACCACAGCATTGACCGATACAAGGAAACCCGGAACGCCCTGGATACCTGGGATGCCTCCTCCAAGCTCTCACCCTGGCTCGCCAACGGCTGCCTGTCGGTCCGGGAAGTGGCCGAAACCATCACCGAATACGAAGCCAGTGAGACCAAAAACGAGTCCACATACTGGCTCTGGTTCGAGCTGCTCTGGCGCGAGTATTTCTTCTGGTACGCCCTGAAACACGGGGCCAATCTTTTCCGCCGGGATGGCGTCCAGCGCAAGCGTCGACACGGCACCTTCTATGGCCATCGTTTCAAGGCCTGGTGCCAGGGCAACACCGAATACCCGATCGTAAACGCGGCAATGAATCAGCTGCGGGAAACCGGTTACATGAGCAATCGGGCCCGGCAGTTGGTGGCCAGCTGCTTCATCAATGAACTGGGTCTGGACTGGCGCTATGGAGCGGCATGGTTTGAGGAGCAGTTGATCGACTATGATGTGGGAAGCAACTACGGCAACTGGCAATACTTGGCTGGCGTAGGGGCGGACCCGAGAGGCCTGCGGCAATTCAATCTGGAGAAACAGACGCAGCAGTACGATCCCACCGGCACCTTCATTGACCGCTGGGGCGGACACGCGGAACAGCCCGTAGGTTTACACACAGTGGATGCGGCAGACTGGCCCCTGTAGCAGAAGGCGACTAGCCATGACGGATATGAAGGACAACGGCAACGCGGCACGGGAGACCCTGGCTCGCATCATCGATACCTGCTCACCGGCAAACTTGCTGAGCTGCGGCAGCCTGGCGAACGAAGTGTCGCGCATCTGGCAGAAACACCAGGAGGGTGTGGACGTACGCACCCTGGACACAATCGACCCCAATGCCAATCTGTTCATCGACCGGGTGGCCGATCTGGCACTGGTCACCGAGACGCTGGAACATCTGCCCCACGACGAAGGTGCCCTGCTGCTGGGTCAACTGAGGAACTACGGTACCCATCAGATTGCCGTTCTGGTGGGAGAGACTCCTGACTGGGCCTTTACCGATTTCATCGGCCTTGGCTTCAGACGCCATGCCGAACTGGAAAATGATAACGGCGCACTCACGCTGTATACCTACAATCTGGATACTTACAACCACAAGCGGGCCTGGAACAATCCAGAGAACTGGGCCAATCCGGAAATGTGGGGCAAGGCATGGTGGTAGCAAACGAGGGGGCAGAAAGCACGGCGGTGGGCAGTCCATCTTCCAGAAAACTCAAACCCAGTACAATCCGGATCGGCACCCGGTACCGGGCCAACCGCCTGAAAGGCCCTTATGACGCTATCGTGATCGGCTCCGGCATTGGCGGCCTGACCACCGCCGCCTGCCTGGCCAAGGCGGGCAGGAAAGTCCTGGTACTCGAACAGCATTACACCGCCGGCGGCTATACCCACAGCTACGCCCGCAACGGTTACGAGTGGGACGTGGGCGTTCACTACATTGGCGATATGGGTTCACCACATACCCTGGGCCGTCGCCTGTTCGACTACATCACCGACGGCAAGCTCGAATGGGCACCCATGGACGAGAACTACGACCGGTTCTTCCTGGGTGACAAGATCGTGAATCTGCGTGCCGGCAAGGAAGGGCTGCGGCTCTCGTTGCTCAACGCCTTCCCGGATGAGCAGGAGGCCATCGACCAGTATGTGAAACTGCTGGGCAAGGTGGCGGATGGCATGCAATGGTATACCCTCTCCAAGCTCACACCCGGGGTTCTGGGCCCGATCGTTCACAAGGGTCTGGATGTGGCCCTGCCGGACTGTTTCAACAAGACCACCTGGGAAGTCCTGAGCGAACTGACCGATAACCAGGAGTTGATCGGTGCCATCACCGGCCAGTGGGGTGATTGCGGTGTCACGCCCAGGCAATCCAGCTTTATGGTCCATGCGCTGATTGCCAAACACTACCTCTACGGCGGCTTTTACCCTGTTGGCGGAGCCTCTGAAATTGCGAAAACCATTATTCCGGTGATTCAAAAGCCCGGCGGTGAAGTATTCACCTACGCCGATGTTACCGACATCCTGGTGGAGAGCGGCAGGGCAACCGGCGTGCGAATGGCCGATGGCGAAGAGATCCGGGCGCCACTGGTTATCAGCAACGCCGGCGTCATTAATACTTTCGAGAAACTGCTGCCGGCCGAGGCCGCCGAACAGGTAGGCTACAAGAGCAAACGCCGGCACATCATTCCCTCCATGCCCCACATTGGCCTGTACATCGGTCTGAAAGGCACGCCGGAAGAACTGGGGCTGCCCCGGACCAATTTCTGGATCTATCCCAGCGCCGATCACGACGGCAACGTGCAACAGTTCCTGGATGACCCGGAAACCACCGAGTTTCCGGTGGTGTATATTTCCTTCCCGGCAGCCAAGGACCCGGATTACCAGAACCGCTGGCCGGGCACCTCCACCATCGAGATCGTGGCGCCAACCACCTGGGAGATGTTCGAGCCCTGGCAGGACACCACCTGGGGCAAGCGGGGCGAGGACTACGAAGACCTGAAACAGAAAATCACCGACCAGTTGCTGGAAGTGATGTACGAGAAACTGCCCCAGCTCCGGGGCAAAGTGGATTACGTGGAGACTTCCACGCCGCTTTCCACCGCCTGGTTCTGCCGCTATGGCCGGGGCGAGCTGTATGGCCTGGACCATAATCCAGAGCGGTTCGAGCAGGACTGGCTGAAACCGAAAACCGACATTCCCGGTCTCTACCTCACCGGCCAGGATATCCTCACCTGTGGCGTGGTCGGCGCCATGATTGGCGGCCTGGTCAGCACCCTCGCCATTCAGGGCTGGCGGGGGGCCGGTCTGGCGAAACGTATTTTTGTGGGATAGCGACAGAAAATATGACCGTGTCTGAAAACTTTCAGGAACCCGAGCTCTCTCGAATTATCGAAATGGCCTGGGAAGATCGCACACCATTCGAGGCCATCGAGACGCTTTACGGATTACCGGAGAAGGACGTCATACGCCTGATGCGCCGGGAACTGAAGCCTGCCAGCTTCCGGCTCTGGCGCAAGCGGGTAACCGGTCGCAACACCAAGCACCGCCAGTTGCGGCCGGAAGGTGTCAGCCGCGGCTATTGCCCGACCCAGTACAAGCATCGTTAGGCGCTTCGCCGTTGGCATTGCCGCCAAGGTTGCGAGATCATAGACACTCAGCTAACAAGCAAGGATTCCATTCGATGGCACTGTTCAACCAGAGAAACGCCCAAAAACAGCTGGACGCCGAAGCCAGCAAGGTTCATCGGGCGGACCTGGAAACACTGCTTGACCGTCAGCGCAGTATTGAAGAAAAGGTGAAAGGCAGCGGCAAACTGTCGCGTTTCAGTACCGACATCAAACTGATGTTTTCCATGATCCGCGATTACTGGTATGGCAATTACCGCAGCGTACCCTGGAAGACCGTCGCAGCGGTGGCCGGCGCACTGTTATACGTGATGAACCCGCTGGATGTGATTCCGGACCTGATTTTCGGCTTCGGTCTGGTGGACGACGCGGGCGTTGTCGCCCTGTGCCTGAAACTGGTGGAGTCTGATATTCACCGCTATGCTGCCTGGAAAGAACAGCAGGAAGAACTGGAAAGAACCCCTGAGACGAATTGATTAAATTCTGATCTGAAGGTAACCTCACATCCCTCATCAGAACAGCCCAAACCCAATCTGGAGATACCGTGGATTTCGCCACTCTTATCGGTCTTGTTGGCGCAATTTTGCTTATTGCCTCGGCAGTTATTCTTGGTGTCTCCCCGTCGGTTTTTATCAACCCGCCATCCCTGCTGATCGTTGTTGGCGGCACCATGCTGGTGGTTCTGGCGAAGTTCAGCTTTGCGCAATTTTTCGGAGCCTTCAAAGCAGCCGCCCGCGCCTTCAAGTTCAAGTTGCCGGAAACCCAGGCCAGCATCGAAGAGCTGGTTGAGATTGCCGGCATTGCCAGAAAGGAAGGGGTTCTGGGACTGGAAGATCGCGAGGTAAGCAGCCCGTTTCTTGGCCAGGGCATTCAAATGCTGGTGGACGGACAGGACGGCAAAACCATCAAGGAGCTCCTGAACAAGGAGCGCCTGATGACTCTCGACCATAACCGCTCCGGTGCCAAAGTCTTTACCGCCATGGCGGACGTTGCACCTGCCATGGGCATGATCGGCACGCTTATTGGGCTGGTCCAGATGCTGTCAAACATGGAAGACCCGAAATCCATCGGTCCTGCCATGGCGGTTGCACTGCTCACCACGCTGTATGGCGCCATGATCGCCACTATGATCGCGACCCCGATTGCCGATAAACTTTCTCTTCGCATGACCGAGGAAGCGCGCATGCAGTCGCTGTATATCGATGCCCTGGTTGCCATCCAGGAGGGCACTAACCCACGCATCATCGAGCAGATGCTCTCAAGCTACCTACCACCCAAGGAACGTGAAAAAGTGGCCGAAGCAGAAGGCGCGTAATCATGGACGAGTTGCCAGAAGAGGAAAAGCCGGGGATTCCGGCGTGGGTTGTTACCTTCGCCGACCTGATGTCCCTGTTGATGTGCTTCTTCGTTCTGCTACTTTCCTTTTCGGAAATTGACGCCCAGAAGTTCAAGCAGATTGCTGGTGAACTCTCCAAAGCCTTTGGTGTTCAACGCGATGTTCCCGCCCTGGAAATTCCCGAGGGCACCAGCCCCATCTTTGACAAGTTCTCCCCGGCACCTCCGGAACCCACAGTGGTTAACGAGGTCAAGCAGACCACCACGGAGGAAGCCCCGGAACTCCAGACCCTGAAAAGCCCCACCGACATGGCCGTTGAAGCCGCCATGGAAGAACAGATGCAGGAAACCATGGACGACATCCTGAAAGTCCTGGAGCCTGCTATCGCCGATGGGCGCATCAATGTGAGTGAGGATCAGCGTCGAATCGTGATCCGGGTGGAAGAAAAGGGGTCTTTCCCCTCGGGCTCGGCCCAGCTGACCTGGGAATTCGAAGGCCTGCTGCTGGACATGGCGGAGGTTATTGAAGGCATTCCTGGCGATCTGACCATCGAAGGCCACACCGACAACGTGCCGATCCGCACCGACCGGTTCTACAGCAACTGGGATCTCTCGGCGGCAAGGGCCGCCGCCGTGGCCAACGTGCTGGTCGCCCGGGACCAGGTGGAACCGACTCGCCTGTCCGTCACCGGTCTGGCGGATACCGAGCCCAGGGTGCCCAACACCTCGGCAGAGAACCGGGCCAAAAACCGGCGCGTGGAAATCATCATCGATCTCTCAGGTCCGATGCAGGAACAGGAAGTCCGGTTGCGGGAGCTGATCCAGTCCGAATCAGACGATGAGGAGTCCATCCTCGGGATCGAATCCGACAGTTCAACACCCAACGAAATCAGCTGGTAGGCGCATCTATTTTGGTGCGCACAACCCGATAGTGCACGGGGATGGTGCAATTCTAAGCCGAAATTTCCTTCCTGCACCTCGCCCCGATCTCTCAACTGCCCTTCAGCTCTTGATCTGCATCGTTTTGGAACAGCTCTTGCTTTAGCTGCACCTCAACAATGCACAACCCAACGTAAAACGGCCCGACAGAGGCCGGACACACAACATCAGGAGCGAAAACCCGTGGACATCACGAGTGCAGTACACACCCTGACAGAAAGCGCCAACACGCTGTTCATTCTCATCGGCGCCATTATGGTGCTGGCCATGCATGCCGGCTTTGCCTTCCTGGAAGTGGGCACCGTTCGCCACAAGAACCAGGTGAATGCCCTGGTCAAGATCATGACCGACTTCGGCATCTCTGCCGTCGCTTATTTCTTTATCGGCTATTACATCGCCTACGGCAGTCATTTCATGAGCGGCGCCGCCGAGCTCACTGCAGCCAACGGCTATGATCTGGTGAAGTTTTTCTTCCTGATGACCTTTGCCGCAGCCATTCCCGCCATCGTGTCCGGTGGCATCGCCGAACGGGCAAAATTCTATCCGATGCTGATTGCCTCGGGCCTGATTGTTGCCTTTATCTATCCCTTCTTCGAGGGCCTGATCTGGAATGGCAACTACGGCTTCCAGGGCTGGCTGGAGAACCAGTTTGGTGCATCTTTCCATGACTTTGCCGGCTCCGTTGTAGTGCACGCAGTGGGTGGCTGGATTGCCCTGGCGGCCGTTCTTGTTTTGGGTGCCCGAAACGGGCGCTACCGCAACGGCAAGGTTGTGGCCTTTGCCCCCTCCAACATTCCCTTCCTCGCCCTGGGCGCCTGGATCCTGACCGTTGGCTGGTTTGGCTTCAACGTCATGTCTGCCCAAACCCTCGACGGCATCAGTGGCCTGGTGGCGGTAAACAGTCTGATGGCCATGGTCGGCGGCATCCTAGTTTCCATGCTGCTGGGCCGCAAGGACCCGGGCTTTATCCACAACGGTCCGCTGGCCGGACTGGTGGCGGTGTGCGCGGGCTCGGACCTGATGCATCCGGTTGGAGCACTGGTGACCGGCGGTGTGGCCGGCGCCATCTTCGTATACCTGTTCGAGTGGGCACAGGCCAAAATCGAGCGACTGGACGATGTACTCGGTGTCTGGCCCCTGCACGGCGTCTGTGGTGTCTGGGGCGCGATTGCCTGTGGCATCTTTGGCCAGGAAGCCTTGGGTGGCCTGGGCGGCGTCAGCCTGATGTCGCAGATCATCGGCTCGGTGGCCGGCGTTGTGGTGGCCTTTGCTGGCGGCCTGATCGTGTACGGTATTATCAATGCGATCTCGGGCCTGCGCCTGACCGAAGAGGAAGAGTTCAACGGGGCGGATCTGAGCATCCACCGGATTGGCGCAAACGCAGTTGAATAAGCGCTAGACGTTCAGTCGCCGTAGCCGGTCAGCTCCATATAGCCCTCGCCCGAGTGGCTGCCGGCAACGGTGACCGGGCTCTCCCAGTAAGGGTAGAGCCCGCTATTCAGATAGTCTCCAGGAGGTGCCGACACCTCCAGTTCCACTCCGTAATCCGGCACCTCCAGACGCCATTGGCGGGGGAAGCCCTCGTTGCCAGGATTGGCCGGGCGAAGTCGGAGCTGGTCGGGCTGAAGCGCCACCGGCTTGCCATCATCAGGAATCCAGGTTCCCGAACGAAAGCCACTCTCCTGTTCCCGCAGCCGGAAGGCCATCAGCTTGTCCCCGGAATCAAGGTGCAGGGCAAACCAGTCCCAACCCTGCTGGCCGGATTTGAGAAACTGACTGCTCCACTCCCGGTCAAACCAGCCCTTCCCGGTAACGTTCAACGTCCTGTCGCCCAGGGTAACCGTGCCTTCTATTTGCAGGTCCACCAGGCTGAAATACATCGAACCCTCGCCATCGGCAGACTTGGCACTGAAGCCGTTGTCGCCGTGCGCAACAGGATCGCCATTAACCCGAAGTGTCAGATCGTAGGACCAGCCATCCTCCGCGACCTGCAAACGCCAGGGTTCTTTCCAGGAGCCTGCTTCAAGCTGCCAGTCATCCAGCCACACGGCCAAAGGCTCCGCTTGTGCACCGGCATGGCCAACGTCGCCCCGGGCCAGCTTCTCCGCGAAGTAATGCCGGGTATCAAAGCTCACCGCAGCATGGGCCATCCAGGCCGCCTCCAGTGGCCAGGTGTCTGCCGCGGGAGGCTCAGCGTTTGCCGACCTGGGTGTGATCGCCTGGCGGAACTGGGTCCATTGCAGGCCAAGCGGTTCCCCGTCCGAGGTTTCCAGATTGGCCGTCAGATACCACCACTCGATCCGGTGCTGGGGGTGGGGGCCAAAATCATCGGGAAAGGTAAGTCGTTCTCCCGGGCCGGGCTGCAAAAACGGCACGCCGGATTCGTTTTTCGCGACCCCGGCCAGTCCGGCAAACCCTGTTTCTTGCGGTGGCTCCGTACACCCGGCCAGAACCACCATGAATCCCACCAGAACCCAACGTCTCACCGGTCACCTCCCGCCAGTGCGTTGGCATTCACGGGCGCGACCGTGGGTGATTTCAGTTGGCGACTCATCAGCAAGGCAATGCAAAGACCGATCAGCAGGCTCAGTACACCAAGTTCGAGCCAGAACTCCGGGTAGACTGCCATGGGCAGGGACCAGCCAAACGCAATGGGATTGATTCTGTGCACCAGAACCCAGGTCAGCCAGATGCCTAGCGGCAGCGCCAGCAGAGCAATGGCCCCGGTCAGCGCCACCGACAACCGGATCAGTTGCGCCGAGGCCTGCCGACGCGATAGCCCCCACACCACCAATAGCCGGAAATACCAGGCCCGGGTAGAGAAGAACACCCAGCCCATCATCAACAGGGCGATCGCCGCCAGTATCAGGGTCAGGGTGGTCATGGCCCGGGTCAGCAGGAAGGTCTGGTCGAAAATGGCGGAAGCGAGTTCCTTAATGGCACGATTGTCCCGAACCGTTAGCTCCTCCACCTGCCAAATCCGCCTCAATTCATCGGTGACGGTGTCGATAGAGAGGTTCCCGGGCGATACCGACAGGCTCTGGAAACCGATGGTGAAGTCCGGCGGAAGCATCGACGCATTTACCAGGATTTCACCGGCAGGGCGACCATAGTCCGGGTAGACTGCCAGCACCGGAAACTCGATCGACTGGCCACCAAGGACAACCGTCAGATTCTGACCAACCCTGACGCCATGCCGGCGCGCCAACTGCTCGTTGACCATCACGCCTTCCCCCTGCTGCAGGCCCTGCCAGGGCTGTGGCGTTGATTCAAACAACTGCCAATCGGTTACCAGCGGGCCGACCGGCCCCAGAGCAAACACGTCCACGTTCGTGCCTGTACGATCCTCACCACCAGGCAGGGTTGCCCGGCCGCGAATCACCCGGTGCCAGAGTCCTGAAGCTGCCAGTTCCGGCTGCGCGGCAAGCCAATCAAGAGCCGGCGCCAGGTCCCCGGTTTCAGGCACTTCAATGTAAAAGTCTGCCTCAAGCCGCTGCGCCAGCCACCGGTCAAACGTGCCTTCAAAGGTAGTCACCAGTGCCTGCACCGCCAGCACCATCGCCATGGCGAACTGCAGGGCCACCAAAGGCAGGGCCAGGCGGCGCGCCAGGACGGAAAGCTCCCGATGACGCCAGCGCGCCTGCAAATCCCGATCGCTTTCGGCCCGCCTGTCGGCAAGCCAGGCAATCAGACCGGGCGCAAGGATGCCGGCCGCCACGAATACCATGGCCACCGCGACAAAGAGCCAGAGAAGATCCATCACCCAGACCGACAGGGCAAGGCCGGCTACAAGCATAAGCAACACCGAGCCGCCGGATCGGCGGTTTCCGCCCACAAGCCTGCGGGCCAAGGGGCGCAGGAAATCCGCCAGGCACGCCACGAGAACCACCGCCAGCATGGTTGCAAGCGGGACCAGCCAGTTACCACCCTGGCCCGCATACAACGACTGATCGAACAGCCCCTCGAGCGCCTGCCCGAATCCGCTGCCCAGACCGGTCGCCAGCCAGCGACCCAGCCAGATACCCGGCACTATGCACACCAGGGCCAACAGCAGGATCTCCACAACCAGCAGGCGGTTGACTCGACTCTGAGGAACACCAAACCGGTGCAGTAGCGCGAAACTGTCTCGACGCTGCGCCATCCCCAGCAGATAGACACTGCGCACCAGCAAGGCAGTAATCAGCAGAACCAGCACGCCCAGCGCATCAAGATTCAGCAAAAAACTGTCGCCGAGCTCACCGGTGTCCGGGCCAACCCGGAACGGCGCCAACCGATACCCGGCGGGAAGGCCCCCGATACTGCCGGCATCGGAGATCAACAATGACAGCTGGCCTGCCTGCTCTCTGACAAGCTCGGCCGCTTCACTGATATCAACAAAGGGCCGACCATCCAGCTCACCCTGCCAGGGCGCTTCTTCGCTGGCAGGTTGCTCAAAGCACCCGGCCGCCAGTGGATCAACACCCACCAGCCGTCCGCCTTCCGGCGAGGACACTTCCAGCCAGGGCATCACGCATAGTCCCGCCCGACGAAGCTCTACGAAATCTGCCACCGTCATGCGCGTGCCGTCCTCGCGGGTTACCTGCTGACGCTCGGCCACAGCCGATTCGCTCTGGTCCAGGCTGGCCCTGGCCTGGCTGGTGAGGTGGTACACGCCTGTCCAGAGCATGGTAGCCAGCACAATCATGGTAGCCAGTGCCAGCAGCTGCAGGGGGTGACGGCGATAGTGGCTGAACAGGGCGGCAAGAAGAGTCATGGCGGGCTCAGGTTTCCGACAGATGGCCGAGATCCAGGTGCCGGCCACACCGGGCGGCCAGCTCTGGATCGTGGGTGGCGAGAATCAGGCCGCAACCGTGCCGAGCCTGCAACTCGAAAAGCTGGCCGATGACCGCCTCGGCGGTCTGCCGGTCAAGACTGCCTGTCGGTTCATCGGCAAGGATCAGGGCCGGCTTCATGGCAAACACCATGGCCAGTGCCGCCCGCTGGCGCTGCCCGCCGGACACCTGATCCGGGAATCGGTCTGCAAGCTCACCGATCCCCAGTCGCTCAAGCCAGTCCTGGCATTCTTCCTCGGATTGACCGGCAAGCCGGGCCCGGAAACGGACATTATCCAGCAGCGACAAGGCCGGCATCAGGTTGGCTTCCTGGAACACAACCCCGATCCTCTGTCGGCGGAGGTTGCCCCAACGGGCTTCATTCTTGGCCGGCACCTCGGGCTTCCGGGAGTCAAACGTCTCACCGAGAACCTCAACCAAGCCTGCATCTGGTTTTTCGAGACCACACAGGATGTTCAGCAGGGTACTCTTGCCGGACCCGGAACGACCGGTCAGGGCCAGAGAGTCGCCCTCGTCCAATCGCAATGAGAGATCCCTGAACACCTGCACCGGTTCATTGCCGCTGCGAAACTGTTTGTTCAGGCCCCGGGCCCGAAGCAAAGAATCAACCATGTCGCTCCTATCCCGGTATTCGGGCTTAGTAATCGGGCTTGTCAGTCCGGTGCTCCCAATGGCTCGGCGTGGGAGCCGTGACGGCCGGCCCGCCACTCGCGGAACTGTTCCAGCCAGGACAGCAACGCGGGTATTACCAGCAGAACCAGCAAGGTCGATAGCCCAAGACCAAAGGCAATGGAGGTGGCCATG
The DNA here is from genome assembly GCF_913055835.1 of uncultured Marinobacter sp. Lineage (GTDB taxonomy): Bacteria > Pseudomonadota > Gammaproteobacteria > Pseudomonadales > Oleiphilaceae > Marinobacter. The sequence goes on from NZ_CAJXKQ010000004.1 coordinate 123,786, forward strand.
GGGATCAGGAACTGGGCCTGCAGGGAGGTTTCGAACATAAGAGGCAACAGTCCACCAATGGTGGTCAGTGAGGTCAACAAAACCGCCCTGACCCGCTGCACAGCGGCCTCATTGAGTGCATCGGTAATCCCCAGCCCTTTTTTTCGCTGCTGGTTGTAGAAAGCTACGAGAATAATAGCGTTATTGACCACAATCCCGGACAGACCGAACAGACCAAACAGGGACAGAATGGTCAGCTGAAGCCCCATCAACCAGTGGCCCAGCAACGCGCCCACCAGGGCAAACGGTATGATGGCCATGACAATCAGCGGCAGACTCCAGGAAGCAAACACCCAGGCGAGTACCACGTACATGAGCGCCAGACCGATAACCAGGCCGGTCTGCATGTCTCCCAGTGTCTCCCTCTGGTCAGCCGCGCGGCCCTCAAAGCTGTAACGCACGTTGTACCGACTGGCGATATCGGGGAGGGCTTCCGCCTCGAGACTGCTCAGGATCTGGTCGGTGGTACTGACCCGGGTGTTCAGGCCCGAGGTAACTTCAACCGCCAAGCGGCCCTCGGCGTGTCGCAGGGCCTGGAAGCCCTGGCGGTGGTCGAGGTTCATAACCTGGTTCAACGGAACGAAACGGCCGTCCGGCACCCGAACCGTGATACGGGAGAGGGTCGACAGTCGCTCCCGCTGATCCTGGGGCAGCTGTACCCGAACCTCCACTTCGTCACGGCCATCCTGGTAAATCTGGGCAATCCGGCCATCAAAGGCCGCCCTGAGCTGGCGTCCGAGATCCGAGGTGGTCAGTCCCAGTGCTTCGCCGTAGGCACTGACCTGATAAATCAGCTGTTCCCGGCCCCAGGGCATGTCGTCCTCGACGTCCAATACTCCGGGCAGAGTCGACAGCGCCTGGCCCAGTTCATCCGCCGCTCGTTTCAGGTTTTCGGCGTTCTCGCCGGTCAGGCGCACATTCACATCCCGACCCGGCGGTCCGGCCTGACGTTCGGAAATGGTCAGGTTGTCCAGCCCGGCCGGGGTCTCCAGCCGGCTGCGCCACTCGGTAATGAATTCCGGGTTGCGGACGGAGCGACGGTCGGACGGCACCAGTTCGATCATCATCGAGCCCAGCTCGTCGCCGCTGCGGGAACTGCCCTCAGCACCCTGGGTTGCGCCCCTGGTGGTGACTGCGTGCAGGATGAAATCACCGCCCAGAGCCTCTTCAGTCTCATTGAGCGTTTGCTGCATCTGGGTCAGGAAGTCATCAACCGTGCCGCGATCGGTGCCGGCCACAAAGCTGGCATTGGCGTAGAACACAGACGGCTCTGGTGTCGGGAAAAAGTTGAACCCGAGCCGGCCACCGGCCAGCAGACCAACCGTGACAATAGCCAGGGCCACCGCACTTGCCACTGTGGCGCCCCGGTGTTCCAGGCTGTAACGGGAAAACCGGCGAAACCGGCCTTCCCGGAAATGATCGAAACGCTGCTCGAATCCTCGCCGGAAGCGCTCCACAGGACCGGGCCTTTTCGGCTCAGCGTCTGCCTGCCCCGCTTTTTTCTTGCGCCGGGGCACGAAGGCATGGCGCAGGTGCGCCGGCAGCACGATGAAACACTCAAGCAGGGACGCGACCAGAACGCAGATCATCACCAGCGGTATGTCGCCCAGGATATTGCCGATGACGCCCCCCACCACCAATAACGGCATGAAGGCTGCGACCGTGGTCAGAGACGAGGCCAGCACCGGCCAGACCATGCGCTTGGCGGCACCTTCGGAGGCGTAGATGGATTCCTCGCCCATTCGTGCATGGGCGTCGGCGTCCTCGCCCACCACAATGGCATCGTCGACGATCACCCCCAGGGCCATAATCAGGGCAAACAGGGAGATCATGTTGATGGAGCCACCGATCAGCCAGAGCACCGCCATGGCCGCCAGAAAAGCTGTTGGAATACCCACAGCCACCCACATGGCAACCCTGCCCGGGAGAAACAGGTAAAGCAGGCACACCACAAGCACCAGACCGCCCAGGCCATTGTTCACCAGCAGCGAGATACGGTCGTCCAGAAGCTGCCAGGTCTCGTCGTACACCTCCAGTTTTACCGTCGGCGGCAGTACCGGCCGGGTATCCGCCAGCCAGGTTTCCAGTACTTTCGCTGCAGCCAGCGAGTTGCCATTCTCCGATCGCTGCAGTTGCAGCTCGACCGCAGGCTTGCCATTCTTTTCCAGGGTCACCTGGCTCTCACGGGCCTCCTGACGAATGATCGCGACATCGCCCAGATTGAGCTGGATCCGTTCACCACTGAGCACCGGAATACTCTCGAACTCCTGGGGACTCCGCCGTTGTTCCACGGCCCGGAGTTCCCGGGTGGCATCCTGCTGCGCCATCATGCCGGCGGGCAGATCACGGGAGATGGCGGCCACTCGCTCGGCAATCTGGTCCAGTGACAGCCCCAGTGTCTCCAACCGTTCCACCGGGACATCTATGCTGATCTGCTGCTCGGGCAGGCCGCGAATCGACACCCGGTCGATACCGCGCTGAAGCAGTTCATCCTCAAACCGGTAAGCCAGTTGCCGCAACTCGCTTCGGTCAACATCACCAAACACCAGCAAACGGGCCACCGGCTCGTAGCGTTCTATCCGGGTTACCTGTGGCTCTTCCGCCTCGGCAGGGAAGTTGGTGAATTCGTCCACCTGCTGGCGCACGTCGTCCAGGGCCTGGATCGGATTGGTGCCTTCCTCGAATTCGAGCGTTATGGACGACACACTCTGGGCCGAGGTGGAGGTCATTTTCTTCAGGCCATCCACGCTGCGCAGGCGCTGTTCAAGCGGGTTGGTGATGCCTTGTTCCACGTCTTCCGCAGACGCGCCACTCCAGACCACCCGGACACTGACCACGTCCAGAGCAAAGGTCGGGAAGAACTGGATGTTCATGCGGGTCAGAGCCAGCACGCCGCCGAGCAGCATCACCAGCATTACCAGGTTGGCAGCGACCCGGTGATGAACGAAAAAGCCGATGACGCCCTTTTTTCGCCTCATTGCGCCGCTGCTCCGGAATCCGCCACATCCACTTTGAGGCCGGTGACCGCATTCGGCAGGTGCGTGGTGATCAGTTGCGCGCCAGATACCAGGGCCTCGCCGGATACCAGCAGGCGGCGCTCACCATTGCTACCCCGGGCCTCACCTATGCGCTCGATCCGGGCGCGCTGCATCCGGCCATCTGACGACATCAGGTAAACGCTGTCGGCGCCATAGAGAGCACTGAACGGAATGGACACAGTATTGCTCCGCGCCGCCCGCTCCAGAGTTACGGGCAACAGGCCGCCCGGTCGTATTCCCCCGGCCTCGCCTTCCAACTCAAGAATGGCTTCGGTCCCGGAAGCGTCACTGGTGCCCGCAAAGCGAACGAGGCGGAATCGATGCTGATCGCCCTTGCTGGTAGCCATGAGTACTTCGCCGCGTTCCAGCGCATCGAGAAGCTCACCGCGGAACATCTCAGGAACCCGGGCCCTGAGTTCAAGACCAGCCACGGGATACAGCGACAGCAGGGGTTCATTGCGGCTTACCTGGTCACCTTCAGCCACCTGAATGTCGGTAACGATGCCATCGAAGGGGGCGGTCATGCGGGCCCGTTCGGCATCACGCCGGGTGCTGACCAGATTCGCCTCCGCCTGGGCCAGTTTTGCCTCCAGGCTCTGAAGCCGCGCCGGATGCTCTTCGATCGCGCGCTGCCGGGTATTTACCGTGAGTTCTGCTCTTGCGGCTGCATCCGTGGCCGCTTCCACTGCCTCGCGGGAGGCCAGATTGCGATTCAGCAGTGACCGGGTCCGCTCAAGCTGACGGCGAGCGTTTTCCAGGATCGCCTGTTCGCTGCTCAGGGCCGACTGGTCATTCCGGTAACGCACCTGTTCCGATCGAATCTGGGCTTCGAGGTCTTCCACCTGTGCTTCGGCCTGGGCCAGGGCCGGCTGGATATCGGCATCATCCAGAGCCACCAGAAGCTCGCCTTCACGGACACGCTGCCCCTCCGTCACCGGCCGGGCACCGATACGACCGGCCAGAGTAGCGGTTACGGTCAGTTGCTCTGGTGCAAGAACCTCTCCGTACAGGGGCAAAACCGGCGTATGGGTGGCTGGTTCAATCCGCTGGACCTGAACCCGCCAGCTGCGTTCAGTAGCACTGACTTCTGCAGGCTCCGGACGGGTCATCTTGAGAATCATGAAACCGGCGATACCGACGGCGAGAATTAGTACGGGAATGAGTCGTTTGGACATTACGTGCTGGCCAGCTAAGGTAAATAAAGCCCATCGGGCTGTCAGGTTCAGACTACTATACAATCAGGGCTTGTTTTCGGATCGGACAAGCCCGGGTACTGCGTCAATTTAACGCGGCGCATCCTCCATTCATGGCAACGGAGCACATCGATCTTGGCAGTAGAACATCATGTCAATCTCCTCAACGCAACGTTCATCAACGCGTTGATTGTTGCCGTCGTGGTCCTGATCCACCACGAAGCTCTCATTCATTTAAGCGGGCTCCTGTCGAGGATGCGCCAGAGCCACCGCTTCCGTCTGATTGCCGCGGTGTTTGGCGTTCTAGCCGCCCACACCCTGCAAGTCTGGATTTTTGCCAGTGCCTTCTACTTCATGCACCACGCCGAGGGCTGGGGGTATCTGGCCGGCAATTTCGGCGGCAGTATCCTCGACTGCGCTTACTTCTCCTTTACCACTTTCACAACCCTCGGCTACGGCGATATCGAAGCCTTCGGTATCCTGCGGTTCCTCACCGGAATAGAAGCACTGGCCGGGCTGGTTCTGATCACCTGGAGCGCTTCGTTCCTGTTCGTTGAAATGCAACGCTACTGGCCCACTCGTTAGGGAACTTCCAGGACTCAGACTTTAGTCGCAAATCGACGGCTACTTTGCGTAAAGTCTGATCTAATACCGGTAGTTCGCAAAATATGCATCGTCTTTGTACATATCGACCCAGCGCTCCGGATACCCAGACCAGACCCATGGAAAGTTATAGGGAATCACAGAAGCACCTTGCCCGTCCGTACCGCAAAGCCGTACTGAAGACGCTGCTGATCCTCACCGCCATCAGCGGTCTGCTGTTTTTCACGCTCAATGTCCAGAGAGGGAACTACCCTCTGGCCTTTGCCGAGATTGGCATGGCGTGCTACTCGGTTTTTATTTTCTGGGCAATCGGCAACACCAAACACCTTGAGCGCTGGATCCTGGCGTTCATCCTGCCCTTTTGCATCACGATGATGTTCGCTCTCACTTCGCCCCGGGCAACAACCACGGTTTTTGCCTGGGTACTGTTGATTCCCATCCTCTCCCACCTTCTGATGGGCCGTCGACTGGGCCTTCTGGTATCTGCTGTTTTCATGGGTACGGCGGCCATGATTTTCTTCTTCAAATACCACGATGCACCGGAGATGATGCAGCCTCTTCCCATTGCCAATATGGGGCTGATGTCACTGACTATTCTTGCGTTCTCCCACATTTACGAGATTACCCGGGAACAATCCGAATCACGCCTGCTGAAGATGGCCCAGACCGATGCGCTGACTGGCCTGGCCAACCGGGCGCGCCTGAGCGACGTGTTCGAACAGGAGCGCAAACGCAGCCTGCGAAATAGAATGCCGCTTTCCATGTTGGTTCTGGATCTGGACCATTTCAAAGAGGTCAATGATCAGCACGGTCATGAGGCCGGCGACCTTGCGCTCCGGCATGTTGCCAGCACACTCCGGGATTCGCTCAGAGCGACCGATCTGGCCACCCGGCTGGGGGGCGAGGAGTTCGCCATTCTGCTCACCAACACCACTGCGGACCAGGCCCATCGGGTGGCTGACAAGATCCGGAATGCAATTGCATCAAATCCCGTTCCCTATCAGGACCAGACCATCCGACTCACCATCAGCGGCGGCATTGCCCAATTCGGTCCGGACGGTGCCGATCTGCGTAGCCTGATCGGCCGGGCGGACCAGCACCTTTATCATGCCAAGGATTCAGGCCGTAACCGGATCGTCAGTTCCAACGACGCCCTGGCGCCCTGCCACGTGTAACAACCTCTGTTCAAACCCACTTGCAACGCGCCAATGTGTAGTAAAGCAGAGGCACCACCAGAACGGTCAGCAAGGTGGACATGGCCAGGCCAAAGACCAGCGATATCGCCAGGCCGTTGAAGATCGGGTCGTTCAGGATGAAGTAAGCACCCACCATCGCCGAAATCGCCGTCAGGGCGATAGGCTTGATGCGCACCGCGCCCGCCAGGACCACCGCTTCGTCCAGTTCCACGCCCTCCTCGATCAGCTGCCGGATAAACACCACCAGCAGGATGGAATTGCGCACGATGATGCCGGCCAGGGCAATCATGCCGATCATGCTGGTGGCGGTAAATTCGCGCCCCAGAAGGGCATGGCCGGGCATGATGCCGATCATCGTCAGCGGAATTGGGGCCATGATGACCAGCGGCAGGATATAGGAGCGGAACTGGGCCACCAGCAACACAAAGATCATGAATACGCCAACGCTGTAGGCCGCGCCCATGTCCCGGAAGGTTTCGTAGGTAATCTGCCATTCGCCGTCCCATTTCAGGGTGCCCTTTTCCGGCAAAGGCGGCTGATCAATAAAGTACTGCTCCGGCGCGCTCTCCTGCTGGTTCAGGCGCTCCACCATGGCAAACATGCCGTACAGCGGTGAATCGACTTCGCCCGCCATATCCGCCGTCACATAGGTCACCGGCAGCAGATCCTTGTGGTAGATCGCGCCCATCCAGTCGGCTTCGCGAACATCGGCAATGCTTGCCAGGGGGACCAGCGTGCCATCGCGGCTGCGCACCTTCAGCGACAACAGCACCGACGGCTGGGCCTTGTCGCCCTCGCCGAGAATCACCCGGATTGGAACCGGATACTTGGCGTGATCATCGTGCAGGAAACTCACACTGGTTCCACCCAGGGCCGTCTGCAGGGCCCCGACAACCTGGGCCTGGGAGACGCCAAGTCGTGCCGCTCGATCCCTGTCCACCACCACTTCCCACTGCCGCGTGGGTGCCTCCAGCGTGGTATCGATATCCACCAGGCCATCCACCTCGGTCATGCCCTCGGCCACCTGCCGGGCCAGCTCCGCCCGGCGGGTTTCATCCACCGCGTAGATTTCCGCTACCACGGGTGACAGCACGGGCGGACCGGGAGGCACCTCGACAATCTTGACGCTGGCACCGTGGTGCTTACCGATCTCGGTCAACGGACCCCGGAGAGACTGGGCAATGGCATGGGACTGCCGTTCCCGGTACTCCTCATTGATGAGATTGACCTGGATATCGCCATGGTATGGATCGCCGCGCAGGTAATACTGCCTGACCAGCCCATTGAAATTGATCGGCGAGGCCGTGCCGGCATAGGTCTGCCAGTTTGCCACCTCATCCACCGTTTCCAGGTAGCTGCCCATTTCCATCAACACCCGCTGGGTCTGCTCCATGGGCGTGCGCTCGGGCATATCCACCACCACCTGCAGCTCGGACTTGTTGTCGAACGGCAGCATTTTCAGGATCACCGCCTGGAACACGGGCAGCGAAGTGGCCGCCAGTGTCAGCCCCACAACGCCCAGCGCCAGCAAACGGCGTCGCCAGGGATGGTCCCCCAGGAATGGCCCGAGCACCGTCCGGAAAATCCGCAGGGACACTGGGCTGACGCCATCTGCAGAGCTGGACGCCTCCTCGGCTTCAGCAGCCTGTTCACCCTTCTTGTGCTTGAGCAACCTGAAGGCCAGCCAGGGCGCCACCACAAAGGCGACAATCTGGGACAGCACCATACCAGCCGAGGCGTTGATCGGAATCGGGCTCATGTAGGGGCCCATCAGGCCACTGACAAAGGCCATCGGAATCAGGGCCGCCATGATGGTGAGGCTGGCCATAATGGTGGGGGTGCCCACCTCGTCTACGGCAACGGGAATAATGTCCTTCACCGCCCGCCGGGTGTTCTGGATCCGCCGGTTGATGTTCTCGGTGATCACGATGCCGTCGTCCACCAGAATGCCGATGGAGAAGATCAGCGCAAACAGGGAGACCCGGTTCAGGGTGAAGCCCCAGGCCCAGGAGAACACCAGGGTCAGCAGCAGGGTGATCAGCACCGCGATGCCAACAATCAGCGCCTGGCGCCAACCCATGGCCGCCAGCACCAGCAACACAACGCACAGGGTGGCGGAGATCAGATCGGTAATCAGTTTGCGGGCTTTCTGGGAGGCGGTTACGCCATAGTCACGGGTGACCAGCACTTCCACGGATTCCGGCAGGGCCCGGTTGCGCAACTGCGCCAGGCGCTCCTCAATGGCCGTGGTGATATTGATGGCGTTCTCGCCCGGCTTCTTGGCGATGGCCAGGGTCACCGCCGGGTAAACCTCGCCGGGCTGTCCCGCGCTGCTATCCTGGTGGGCCGGCCCGAATCCGGTCATCACACTCTGGTCCACCACGGTGCCACCCCGGCTGACATCCGCCACATCTTCAAGGTACACCGCTGCACCGTTGTGCATGCCAACGACCAGGCGCCGGACATCCTCCACAGTTTCCAGAAGCGTTCCGGCCTGGACCGGTATCGACAGGTTATCCCGAGTAATCCGGGCCTCCTGGCTGCTGGTGTTGGCTGCCGCCAGGGCGTTCCGGATATCGTCGATCGTGAGATTGAATCCCGCCAGCAGCGCTGGGTCGAACCGGATATCGACGCGATCCGGAATGCCGCCGGTGGTGTAGACATCCCGGGTGCCGGGAACCCGTTTCAGGGCGACTTCCAGCATGTGTGCCAGGCGGGTCAATTCCTCGCCCGTATGCCCGTTGACCGGATCGTAGAGTGTCAGGGTCATCACCGGCACATCATCGATGCCCTTGGGCTTGATCACCGGCTGGGTCGCGCCCAGGTTGGGCGGTAACCAGTCCTGATTGGAGTACACCTGGTTGTAGAGCCGCACCAGGGCTTCCTGCCGTGGAATGCCCACCTCGAACTGCACCGTGATCACGGCCTGGCCCTGGCGGGATACCGAATAGACGTGTTCCACGCCTTTGATCTCACTCATCACCTGTTCGGCGGGCGTGGCAATCGCGCTTTCCACCTCCCGGGTACTGGCGCCGGGAAACGCCACCATGATATCGGCCATGGTGACGTCAATCTGGGGCTCTTCCTCCTTGGGCGTGACCACCACGGCCAGCACGCCCAGGATGATTGCCAGAATGGCCAGCAACGGGGTGAGGTGGTTGTTCTGGAAAACCCGGGCAATGGCCCCGGACGGACCAACGGGCGGCAGATCGCGGCTCACTGGTTCGACTCCTCGCCCACGTCTTCAACCGGATTCAAACGATCGCTGCCCACCAGTTCGGCAGGGTTCGACACCACACGCTCGCCTTCACTCAGGCCGGCCAGGATCTCGAGCCTGCCGTTATCCCGCATCCCCGTGCGTACCTGGCGCAGCCGGGGCTGATCCTGATTGTCCAGTACAAATACGGCCCTGAGTTCGCTGCGCTGAATCAGGCTGCTGGCCGGCACCCACAGTGCCTCCCGGCTGGCAACCGGCACACTGACTTTCACCAGCATACCGGGAAACAGGGAACCATTGGGCTCACTCAGGCGCATTCGAAGGCGGAAGGTGTGGGTTTGCGGATTGGCATAGGGGTAGAAAGTCATTTCACCGGTTTCCAGCACCCGGCCGTCGGCCAGAGTGACCTGGGCCTGACGCTCCGTACGGGCCAGATCGGCGTACTTCTGGGGGAGATCAACCACAACCCGAAGCTGTTCCAGAGACAAGCCACTGAGCAGCGGCTGGCCGGGACTGACGGCTTCGCCAACCTCAACATGACGTTCGGTGAGGATGCCACCATAGGGCGCCACCACACGGGTATAGGAAAGTTGTTCCTGAGCCTCGGAAACCGCTGCTCTGGCGCGCTCTGCCCGGGCGCGGGCAGCGGCAAGGTTGTTACGGGCCTGGTCGAACTCCTGCCGGGATACCAGCCCCCGTTCGTGTACTGCCTCGATCCGTTCAAACCGCTGGCGTGCATCCACCAACGCCGCCTCGGCCTCTTCCAGTCCGGCCTGGGCCTGACGCAAACGGGACCGCTGTTCACTGTCCTCCAGCTGGACAATCAGGTCGCCGGCGGCCACGGAATCATCCACATCGAAGGGCAGGCTCTGGACGGTACCGCTGGTCTGGGCAGAGACGGTACTCTGCTGAACAGCTTCGATGATGCCATCGAGGTGCACAGTCTCCTGCAACTCGCTACGCTCGACGACCGCTGTCGTCAATGACCGGGAAGGTGACGCCTGCTGTCCGAGCGCCGCCTGGGCCAGCAGGCCCAGAGTCACGATCAATCCTGCGGCAGCCATCCGCATCATGGGGCACCTCCGGAAAATAAATATGGTTATTACCTAATAACCTAACATTATCAGAGTATGCAGCCGGAAAACATGATAAGGGCCGTTAACCGACCGACACGCGGGTGCCCGCAGAGCCGTCCAGCATGGCCACGGCGTCCTGCAGCCGGCCAATTCCGCTGACCCCGCCAGCCTCGGCGAAATCGCAGGCGGCCTGCAGTTTCGGGCCCATGGAGCCGGCCGGCATATCCAGTGCCCGTGCTTGGTTCACCGTCAGCTCGGCAAGCCGCGTCGACTGGTCGGTACCGAAATCCCGGTAGACAGCGTCCACATCCGTTAACAGGATTAATGCATCCGCACCCAGTTGCCGGGCCAGCAAGGCGCTGGCGGCGTCCTTGTCGATGACCGCCTCAATACCAACCATGCTGCCGTCTTCCCGGCGCAGCACCGGTATGCCGCCACCACCGGCACAGACGACGACCACACCCTGATCAAGCAACAATTTCAGTACCCGCATGTCCGGTATTTCCAGCGGTGTCGGCGAGGGCACCACCCGGCGCCATTTGTCACCGTCCGGCGCAATGCTCCAACCGGCACCGGCTGCCCGGCGCTCGGCTTCCTCGCGATCATAGACCGGCCCGACAAACTTGGTCGGCTTTTCAAAGGCAGGGTCCTTCGGATCTACCAGCACCTGGGTCAGCAAGGTCGCGACTGGCCGGTCATGGCCGAGAGCATTCTCCAGTTCCTGCTCGATCATATAGCCGATCATGCCCTCGGTTTCCGCTCCCAGGACATCCAGCGGGTAAGCCTCATCCGGTTTGTAGGAAGCGCCCTGCAAGGCCAGCAAACCCACCTGTGGACCGTTGCCATGAGTGACCACCAGATCGTGGCCGGCACGAACAATGCCGGCAAGGGAAAGTGCCGCGGTTTTCACGTTTCTTCGCTGGACCTCTGCTGTCAGCGGCTCGCCGCGTTTAAGGAGGGCATTGCCCCCCAAAGCTGCCACAACCAGCATGTCAGCCCCCCAGGGTCGCCACGAGGACGGCCTTGATGGTGTGCATGCGGTTCTCGGCCTGATCGAAAACAATCGAGGCGGGGCTCTCGAACACGTCTTCCGTTACCTCCATGGCGTCAATGCCATAGGTCTCCTGAATTTCCTTTCCCACCACAGTTTCGGTGTTGTGAAAGGCGGGCAGGCAGTGCATGAATCGAACCCGTGGATTGCCGGTTTTGGCCATCAGCGAGGCATTGACCTGGTAAGGCAGCAGCAGTTTGATACGCTCGGCCCACTTTTCCTTTGGCTCGCCCATCGAAACCCAGACATCGGTATAGACGAAATCAACGCCGGCAACGGCGGCGTCAACATCCTCAGTGATGGTGATTCGGGCTCCGGTTTCAGCCGCCAGCGCCCAGGCTTCGTCCTGCACGGCCTGATTGGGCCAGCAGGCCTTCGGTGCGCACAAACGCACGTCCATTCCCATCTTGGCGCCACCGATCAGCAGGCTGTCGCCCATGTTGTTGGCGGCATCGCCGATGAACACGTAGGCCACATCCCGCAACGGCTTTTCCACATGCTCCTGCATGGTCAGGAAATCCGCCAGTATCTGGGTGGGGTGAAATTCGTTGGTGAGCCCGTTGTAGACCGGCACGCCGGCGTACTGCGCCAGTTCCTCGACAACGGATTGTCCAAAGCCGCGGTACTCGATGGCGTCGTAGACCCGGCCAAGTACCCGCGCCGTGTCCTTCACCGATTCCTTGTGGCCGATGTGGGTTCCGGTCGGCCCCAGATAGGTGACCCGCGCGCCCTGATCGAAGGCGGCAACCTCAAACCCGACCCGGGTACGCGTGGAGTTTTTCTCGAAGATTAACGCGATGTCCTTACCCTCGAGTTTCGGCACTTCCGTACCTGCGTACTTGGCGGTCTTCAGATCCGCGGACAGCTTCAGAAGAAAACCGATTTCCCTCGGTGTGAAATCCCGTAGCGTCAGAAAGTGCCGGTTCTTGAGATTGAATGCCATAACGTTTCTCCTTGGCTGTCAGACAGCATCGCGGATGGTTGGGCAACTCATGCAGCGACCGCCGCCCCGACCCCGGCCCAGCTCGGCACCGGGTATTGCCAGAACCTCGATGCCCGCAGCCGCCAGGGCCGCATTGGTATCGTCGTTACGATCATAGCCGACAACCACACCGGGGCTCAGGGCCAGCACGTTGTTACCGTCGTTCCACTGTTCGCGCTCACGTTCTTCCGGTGTGTCGCCACCGGTTGCCACCACCTCCAGCGCCGGGTAACCGAGAATCTCAGCCACTACTTCGAACAGATGCCGGGAGTCCTGCTTGAAGGCCAGGGTTTTGGCGCCCTCACCGGGGCGCAGGTCGTAGCAGACCACGGCATCGGCCACCTCCTTGAAGGCGGTAACCACGTTGCCACCACAGAAGGTAAACACGGTATCCAGATGCATGGCCGAGCGGGTCTTGGGCAACTGGCAGGCAATCACCCGATCCACCATGCCACCATCAAACAGGGCTTTTGACAGCTGTCCGATGGCCTGGGGCGAGGACCGCTCACCCATGCCCACCAGCACGGTGCGATTACCAAGGGGCATGACGTCTCCACCCTCCAGGGTGGCCAGACCATGATCCTGCAGAGGATCGCCCCAATGCACATTCACCTTGCCGGCGAATTTCGGGTGGAAACGGTAGATGGCGGCCATCAGCAGGGTTTCCGGCTTGCGGGCGGCCCAGTACATCGGGTTCAGGGTGACCCCGCCATACACCCAGGCGCTGTTGTCCCGGGTGAACAAGAAATTGGGCAGCGGTGGCAATACGAATCCGAAACGTCCCAGATGATTGCCGAACAGACCGACGGGATCGAATGGCAGATCTCCTACCTCCAGACCTCCAATCAGGAATTCGGCAAGCGCCTTCTCCGGTAGTTCATCCATCCAGGCGCGCAGGTCCGACACCATGCCCACACCGATGTGGTTCCAGTTGATCCGGTGGTCAAGAATCCAGGCGCGGCCTTCCGGAATGGCCAGGGTTTCCGCCAGCAACTCGTTGACATCGAGAACCTCCACGCCCCGACCACGCATCACGCTGGCAAATACGTCATGGTCTTTCTGGGCCTGCTTGACCCAGAAGACATCATCGAACAACAGGGCATCGCAGTTGGATGGAGTCAACCGCCGGTGCGCCAGCCCGGGCCGGCAGATGATGACCTGGCGCAATTTTCCGGTTTCAGAATACACTCCAAGTGTGTGTTCAGACATGACAAAGCTCCTTTTGTCGAGTGCTCACAGCATGGCGCCCAGGCTTATGACTACCGTGATAAACACGGTCAGGATAAGCAGCAAAGGCCAGATGAAGGCGAGCCAGCGATCATAGGACACCCGCCCGATGGCAAGCCCGCCAACCACCACCGCAAAGGTAGGATTGATCAGGTTCACCAGACCGTTGGCAGACTGATAGGCGGTCACCACCAGATCCCGCCCCACGTTGGCAAAATCCGCCAGCGGCGCGAGAATTGGCATGGACAGCACGGCCAGGCCGGAGGACGAAGGCACGAAGAAACTCATACCCACCTCGATCCAGAACATCAGGTTGATAAAGGCCAGTTCCGGCAGGCCGCCCAGGGAGGTTTCAGCGCTGTGCAGTATGGTATCGGCAATCATGCCCTGCTCCATGATCACCACGATACCGCGGGCCAGGCCAACCACCAGGGCGACCCCGAGCAGATCCCGGGCACCGTCGACAAAACTGCCGGTCAGTTTCTTCTCCCCAAGCCGTGCAATGAGGCCAATCACAATGGCCGCTCCAAAGAACAGGGAGCCCATCTGGGCCATCCACCAGCCCTGGGAAGACACGCCCCAGATCATCACCGCAAAGGTCAGGGCAAAGATAACCAGGGCAATAATCTGGGTAGTGGTCAGGGTGGCGCTGTGAATCTCCTGGCCATCCCCCTGCAAGAACAGCTTCTTGTGCGCCGGCCATTGTCTGGCGACCACCGATCTCGACGGATCAGTTTTTACCCGGTGGGCATATCGCATCACGTAGCCGATACAGATCAACAGGCCACCAATCAGTAGAACAAATCGTAGGAAGATACCGTCAGTGAACGGGATACCCGCTGCATTGGCGGCAATCACCGTGGCAAACGGGTTAATCGTGGAACCCAGCACGCCAATGCCGGCGCCGATCAGGATGATGGCAACCCCCGTCACGGCATCGTAGCCGGCCGCCAGTATCACGGGGATCAGAATGGCGTAGAACGCCAGGGTTTCCTCAGCCATCCCGTAGGTCGTGCCACCGATCGCGAAGAGCACCATCAGTATGGGTATCATCCAGATCTCGTGGCCTTTCAGGTGCCGCATCGCACTTCGGATGCCAGTATCAATGGCTCCGGTTGCGTTCATCACACCGAGAAAACCGCCCAGGAACAATATGAACATGGCAACATCGATGGCATTGGCAACGTAACTGTCGGGGTCGTAGAACCCGGCTGTGGGTGCCATCAGGACATCAACAAAGCCCTGGGGATTCGGGTCGACGGTCTGGTAGGTGCCCGGAACCGCCACTTCACGCCCGACTTCTTCATTCATGGCGCGCTCATACTGCCCAGCCGGAATAATCCAGGTCAGCGCGGCCACCAGAACTATCAGGCCAAAAAGAATGGTGTAGGCAGTGGGGAATCTCGAGGCGAGGTCGTTTTCGGGATTTTCTGGCAATTTTTCGTCTTCAGTCACGATGCGTCTCCTGTCCTTAATCGCATAGTGCAATCGAATAGTGCAGACAGGTCCTTTCCGGGGACCTCACGGAGGCTGAACACATCCTCAGCGGCTGAACGCTGCTGGTTCAGATCTGCATGGGAACAGGATAGTGCAGGATGTGATTTCCGGAATTGAGATAGCGCAATTTTTGACCAGCCACAAAAAAGCCCCGGGTGGAGGAGTTGGTTCCAGCCGGGGCAAGAATGTCACCCGCCGGCTATGAGAAGCGGGTAACCGCCATGCAAGGTCTTACCACCTGGCTGTCAGTGCGGCACGCAGGGTCCGGCCAGGCTCATTAACTCTTACGGCTTCAGGATTAAATGGATCAGTGTTGGCCCGGCTAACATGGGGTGCCCAGGTATTATCGAAAAGGTTATCTACGGCCCAGCTGACACTCAGGTAGTCTGCGAGCGGATGGCTTCCAGACAGGTTCAGCACACCGTAGCCCGGTGACGTCCCGGGGTCCTGCCCGGATTCCAGATCCACTCGATCCTGGCGGCGGGCCAGTATCCACTCCAGTTCAAGGGCATGGCCCATATGCTGCCAGCCAAGGGTCTGAATAAACTGGACCGGGGGAATTTGGGGCAGCGGTTTGTTGTCGTCCCGGTTCTCGCCCCGTACAGATGCCAGACTGCTATCGGTACTCCAGGTGCCGTTGCTCCATCCAAGCTGCGCTTCAACGCCCATCAGCCGCGCATCGATATTGCGGTAGACACTGACCCGGTCGGCATTCCGGGTACGCAGAACAAAGTCATCCACCTGATCCACCCAAACAGCCGGGCGCCAGTGCCAGCCGTTGCTCTGGCCGGGCATCGCCAGTTCCAGTTTGCGGTGGGTCTCAGGATCCAGAGCGGGGTTGCCTACCCAGCGCCTTGAAGGGTCCATGCTGTTCCAGCTGGCAATGTAGCGCTCGGTCACACCCGGGCTGCGGACGCTGTGGCTTGCCGTAACCACCAGCGACTGGACCGGAGAGAACCGCCAGTCGCTGCTGACAAAGCCACTGAAGTTGTCATCGGTTACGTCGGTATTGGTAGTGCCGTAGATCAACTCGTAGGCGTCGGCCGCGGACATGGCCATCATGCCACTGCCAAACAAATCATCGGCAGCCCCGGCCGACATTTCCACGCGATCGTAACGCACGCCGCCGCCGAGCTTTAGCTCCGGGTTTACCCGGTAGAAGCGCTCGGCAAAGAGGCCGAAACGGTCTCGATCCACGTCGGGCCAGAGTACCGAAGTCAGCATATCCAGATTCGCGCCGCCAAACCGTTCGGCGTACCAGTTATTGGTCTCGACATCGACACCAATGGCCCAGTCTGTTCGGGCATCCGGGCTCTGGTCCAGCGTCAGGCGCAGCCCCCGGGTTTCGGTCTCGGAATCGGTCAGCATTTTCATCATGGCCTCACGGAGACTGAAGTTATCCATGATGTGATCAACATCGGCCTGCCAGGCCAGCAGGTTCCAGTTGCCATTCGCCAACGGAGAACCAAGCTCCAGGCGCATGATGTCGGTATCGGTTTTCGGTGCATCCATCCCGGAGCCGGCGTATTTCACATCCCGCTCCTCCTGCCGGCTCACCAGCCCTTTGATGTAGAAACCGTTATCCGCCTGCCAGGCCGCATCCAGGCGAGCCTCGGAATTCTTGTAGGCGCTTCGGACCTCGTTACCGTCGCCGTCCTCGTAATCGTCGGCCTCGTCATAACCACCTGCGAGACGAAGCCAGGCACTGTCGCTGCCCACCGCGGCGCTGCCATTGACCAGCTTGCCATTGCCGTTGTCAGCGCCACCAACGGTCAGATGGCCTGTGGTTATGGAGCCATCGAAAACCGGCGCTGCCGTAGTGGCCACCACCTGGCCACCGGTAATAGGGCCCCAGCGCAGGGTCTGGTTGCTGGTCCGCACTTCCAGCAGGGGCGCCAGCGCCGTGCTCAGGCGGCTGGTTGGCGGATCCATGCGATTCGGGCAGGCCCCTTCAACGCGAATACCGTCCAGAAGCACATCCACCCGCTCCTGGCTCTGGCCCCGAATGACCGGTTCCAGCCCGCGACCGCCCATTCGGGAAAGCGACACCGAAGGATTGGCAGACAAACGTTCAACCGGCTCTGAAGCCAACTTGCTCGACGCCTCTTCAATGCTCTGCCCTTCGGTAACCCGAATCACAGGCAAATCGGGAGAACCCTCCTGGGCCAGCACCCCGGCGGGCAGTGAAACGAATCCCGCGGCACATAATCCGATAAAACGCGCTCCAATTGCCGTCGCCATACAACCTTGTCCTGACCAACTCTGATAGTTGGCGCCAATCATAAAGGTCAACCGGCGCTTGCGCCTGAGACCAAATGCCGCATCCCCTCGGAGGTATTACCCGGTATCCGGAGAGAAAAAACCGCTAGAATGCCCGGTATGGAATGGCTCACCCACTCACAGACCGGTTTTCAACAGACTGCCCGCTATCTGCTGGGCATGCGTTTGACGATTGTTGCGCTGCAGCTGATTTCGATCGCCGTCGCGGAGGCCATGGTCACTCTGGCCCATCGCGCCGAAGCGGTAATCCTGCCCCTCGCCTATGGCGTTATGGCGACCCTGGCCTGGTTATGGTTTACCCGGCGCCCGCCACGCTCGACACAGGCGGTCAGCGTGGTGCTCATCGCCGATCTGCTGCTGATCGGGGCCTGGCTCTACCTGACCGGGGGCTACACCAACCCCCTGGTTTCCCTGTTGCTGCTGCCCATCGCCGTTGCCATTGTGCTTTTACCGTTGGGCCAGAGTATCGCCGTCACCGTTGCCGGGGTGGCGGTCTATACCTCCCTGGTGATCTGGCATACCCCGGTAACCCATGAACATCACAGTGCCAACCTCGCCCAACTGCATCTTGTTGGCATGTGGGTGACCTTCGCCACAACCGCCGCCATCCTGCTCCTGGCTGTCGGAGCCCTCGCTCGACGTCTGCGTCAGCAACAGGCCCAGCTTGCACAGATACGGGAAACACGGCTTCGAGATGAGCAAATCATCGCCCTGGGGCTGTCCGCCGCTGCCGTCGCCCACCGCCTGGGCACACCGCTGAACACCATGACGCTGCTGGTGGAGGAAATGAAATCTGCAGTGCCCGGGGATGGGCCCGTGGCAGACGATCTTGCGCTGATGCAGAGTCAACTGGGTCTTTGCAGTGCCCACCTGCAACAGCTGTCCACCGCCGCCATGCAGGCCAAAACCGCACAACTGGAGACTCTGAGCGCCCGGGACTGGGTTGCCCGACTCCGGGAATCGGCCACCCTGCTATGGCCGGGCGCCGCCATTCAATGGCGACAGCCGGTACCGGACTCCCCGGTTGCCGTGGACGCCACCCTCGATCAGGCCGTCCTCAATGTGTTGGCGAACGCGGTGACAGCCAGCCCCTCCTGGGTCGCTGTGACTGCCCGCGAGAGTGACGACAATCGGATAGAACTGGTCGTGGAGGACCATGGCGACGGCCTGGAGTCCACCCCTGAAGGTACCCTCGGTGACCAGGTGGTCAGTTCGGAAAATGGTCTCGGCGTTGGCCTGTTCCTGTCCAATGCCACCATCCAGCGCCTTGGAGGCACCATGAAAGCCCGGGGCAGCGCGGAAGGCACGACTATCATCATTGATCTGCCGGTTGCGGCAGAGACCAACATCGCGACGGGAGGCCAAGCGTGAGCGAACAGCGGGTCTGGCTGCTGATTGATGACGATGACGCCTTTCTGCAAGCACTTCAGCGTTCACTTGCCCGCCAGGGTATTGAAGCCCAGCTTGCCCACGGGCATCAGGAGGCAAAAAACGCTCTGCTGAACGGAACCTTTCACCGTTGCGTTCTGGACCTGAACCTGGCCGGTGAGAGCGGCCTGCAACTGCTACCGGAACTGCTGGACATGCATCCGGATCTGGAAATACTGGTGCTCACCGGCTACGGCAGTATCGCCACGGCGGTCGAGGCCATGCGCCGGGGCGCGGTGAACTACCTGTGCAAACCGGTCACGGTCAATCAGCTGCTGGCCGGGTTCGAGCCGATTGATGCACCACCCGATCTCCGGGCAGAGCCGCCCTCGGTCGAGGAGATGGAGTGGGAGCACATCCAGCGGGTGCTCAACGAAAACGAGGGCAACGTCTCTGCCACTGCCCGGGCCCTTAGCATGCACCGCCGTACCCTGCAACGAAAACTCCAGAAACACTCGCGCTGGCGCTAACCGATAGAGATAGGTAATTGGCGCAAAACTGACATCCATCAATTCACCTAGACCAATTACCCATGGTTTTTCGGGGCTATTCCGGTAGCATGCTCCGCCATCAGCCCGATCTCAACTGCCGGAAAAGCCCGTCAGAGTTCAGGCCGTCACGACAATTACGGACGGTCGTGAACGCCGGTCCAGCTGATACACTTGCAGAAGTCTCACAGGGAGGAGAGTTCGTTAATTTACAGACCGGAAACTCTAATTACTGACTCTCATGCCCAGATCCCCGACAACGATTACCCCTCCCTCTGACATTGATCCCAATCGCCTGGCCATGGTTGCGGCGGTTACCCCCAATTTTCTGGTAATACTGGATGATGCCGGCCGCATTGAATGGGTAAACCCCAGCTTTGAGGAACACACGGGGTATCAACTTGAGGAGGTGCGCGGATGCCTTCCGAAGGAAGTGCTTTACGGGCCGGATACCGATCCGGAAACCATCAAGCGCATTAACCAGAAGCTGCACCGGGCCGAGGTCATTGAAGAAGACATTCTTCATTACACCAGAGCCGGAGAGCCCTACTGGGTGCACACCTATTGCGTTCCGATTGGCAACGAACAGGGTGTCTCGCCCGGTTATATCGCCATTCAGAACAATATCTCGGACCGGAAGAACAGTGAACGTGGCCTGCGAATCGCGGCCAGCGTGTTCGACCGCAGCCACGAAGCCATTCTGATCACCGACCAGTCGAACCGGATTCTGGATGTGAATCCGTCGTTTTCGCGGATTACCGGCTACAGCCGCCAGGAAGTTCTGGGCCTGAACCCGGCCATCCTCAGCTCCGGCCGACATTCGGGAGAGTACTACCGGTCCATGTGGCGCACCATCGAGAAAACCGACCACTGGCGGGGCGAAATCTGGAACCGCCGGAAAAACGGTGAAGAGTACGTGGAGCTGCTCTCTATCAGCCGTGTCCACCTCGAGGAACCCGGGCAGTATTACCACGTCGCGGCGTTCTCTGATATCACAGCGCTCAAGAACCATGCCCGCGAACTGAACCGGGCAGCCAACTACGACGATCTGACCGGACTGCCCAATCGCCAGCTGCTGGAAGAGCGACTGCGCACCGCCCGGGATCACGCCGACCGGCAACACCGCAGTGTGTCCGTGTGCTATCTGGACCTGGATGGCTTCAAGGCTATCAATGACACCTGGGGCCATTCGACCGGTGACCAGGCCCTGCGTACCCTGGCCGAGCGCCTGACTCGCGCATTGCGCAGCGGCGACACGGTAGCGCGGATCGGTGGCGACGAATTCGTCCTCCTGCTGCAGAGCGACGACAACCACGAAACGGTTTACCGGCGGATTCTGGCCACCGTCGGGGATCCGGTCGCCGTGGGTGAGCAAAGCGTCACCCTCACCGCAAGTCTTGGCATCACCCGCTACCCGGAAGACGGATCAGACGCTGAAGGGCTGATTCGCCACGCTGACCAGGCCATGTATTCCGCCAAGGAAAAAGGTCGCAACCAGTATCATTTTTTTGATCCCGGCCTGGATGAGCATCGCCGGAACCGGCGCAATCAGTTGATGGAAATCTCCCGGGCCCTGGAACATGATGAGTTCGAGCTTTTCTTCCAGCCCCAGATACGGGTTACCGATTGCGAGCTGTTTGGTCTTGAGGCATTGATCCGCTGGAATCATCCGGAGAAAGGCCTGGTATCGCCCGGCGAGTTCCTGCCCATTGTCGAGAACAGTCACCTGGAGGTGCCACTGGGCCAGTGGGTATTGAAAGAAGCGATTTACCAGATGAACGCCTGGAAAGAAGCGGGAGAGGATCTGGCGGTCAGCATCAACATAAGTGCTCCGCATTTGATGGACCGCTCCTTTGCTGACTATCTGGAGAGCTATCTGCACAGTCACCCCGAAGTGGCTCCCGGCCAGATCACCCTGGAAGTGCTGGAATCGACCGCCCTGGAGGACACCCAACGGGCCAGCAATGTTCTGGCCCGTTGCCAGACCCTTGGCCTACAGGTGGCACTGGACGATTTTGGCACCGGTTTTTCGTCGCTCACCTACCTGCGCACCCTGCCGGTGGACATCATCAAGATCGACCAGAGTTTTGTTCGCAACATGCTTGAGGATGCGAACGACCGCGCCATAGTAGAGAGCGTGATCTTCCTGGCCCAGAGGTTTGCTCATCCAGTATTGGCTGAGGGCGTGGAAACCATGGAGCACGCCCGGACGCTGCGGCAGATGGGCTGCAATTTCGTGCAGGGTTACGGCATTGCCCGCCCCATGCCGGCAGATGAGGTCGTCGATTGGGCAAGGAACTGGCGCGCAAAGGCACAGTCAGGAAAGGCCGGTGACTTGCTCAGTTCCGCCGTAGCCAGCGGCGAGGGCATCTGAGCCGGATCGACTCTACCGATACCGCCTCTGATCCAGTGTCGTCAGCCGGTCTGGATGGAATACCATCAGGCCGGTTACAAAGGTGCCGTTCACAAACCCCTCCGGAATCATGAACAGCGGTAGGTAACGGATGTACTCGTGCACCAGTTCATCAAACGTATAGACGCCGCTGGTCCATAGCATCAAGCACATGACCGTGCCAGCCGCCGCTACAGAAATGCCCGCACCGAAAAAACCACAGAAGAAGATATAGGCGAAGAAGTTCCGGAAATCCCGTCGGCGCTCCCAGAGCATGATGCCGTGGCTGACAATGGCAGGCACCATCACCGTGATCAGCCCGTTGGCGGCAAACATGATCAACGGCTCGCGGCCGGTGATGACCGTGATCACCAGCGCCATCAGGCCCGCCAGCACCGCCAGAGCCCACCCCAGCATCAGCGTTATCACCGTGATACCGAAAATGTGGATGGCCAGGCCGGGTGAAATGCCGGCCCGCAATTGCCAGACAAAACCAAGCACCACGGCAGCACCGAAGAACGAGTGCTGGAGTGCGTTGTCCTTGCGAAACGCCTGCCAGTCAATCGAGCGCAGCGCCCGGACAAGAATCACCAGAAAGAGTAAAAGCGTGATGACCCACTGGCTGGTGGATAGCAGGTTTTCAGTCATGCCCATAGTGAACGTACCGCAGCAACGGGGTCGGGAATGACATCTTAGCGGCTCGCCCCACCCCCGGTGCAAGCGAGCCCAGATTGATCAGGCGACCTGTTTTTCGAGTTTGCCAAGGTCGGTCAGGCGTTGCCAGGCCTCATAAGTACTCAGGAAAACCTCGCCACCCAGGTGGGAAAGCAGTTCTGTCCCTTTCAGCTTGTCCATCACCGGGCCTTTCACTTCCGCCAGATGCAGCCTGACCCCTGCATCCTTCATACGCTCGTTGATGGCCTCCAGACTTTCAAGGGCCGAGGCATCCACCAGGTTCACCGCCGGACACACCAGCACCAGGTCTTTGAGCTCTGGCTCCCGGATCATCAGATCCATCACGGTTTCCTCCAGGAACCTGGCATTGGCAAAGTACAGGCTTTCGTCCACACGAAGGAAGGTCACCTTCGGGCACAGCTCCACATCATGGCGAAGCACATTGCGGAAGTGCTCAGTTCCAGGTACGCGACCAACCACTGCGCTGTGGGGGCGGCTGGTTCGATACAGGAACAGCCCGATGGACAGCGCCACCCCGGCGATGATGCCGGCCTCGACGCTGTGCACCAGGGTCAGCACGATAGTGGCGAGCATGGCACCAAAATCAGTGCGGGAATAGCGCCAGGTGCGGGCGAGAGCCGGAAAGTCGATCAACGTGGCCACCGCCACAATAATGGTCGCTGCGAGGGTCGCCTGGGGCAGATACGCGATGGCCGGTGTCAGGAACAGCGTGGCCATGGCAATACCGACCGCGGCATAGGCACCTGCCGCGGGGGTCTCGGCCCCCGCGTCAAAGTTGACCACGGAACGGGAGAAACCACCGGTGACCGGCATGCCGCCGGAAAAGCCGGCGCCCAGGTTGGCGGTGCCCAGGCCAATCAGCTCCTGGTCCGGATCGATGCGCTGGCGCCGTTTGGCCGCCAAAGTCTGGCCCACGGACACCGATTCAACGAAACCGACAACGCTGATCAGCAACGCGCTGACGGCCAGCTGCTGCCACAGCCCCATGTCCAGGCTGGGCATGGTGAAATCGGGCAGCCCCCGGGGCACATCCCCCACCAGACGCACACCCTGGCCATCAAGCTGGAATTGCCAGGCCACCAGGGTGGTCACCAGAACCGCCAGAATGGGCGCGGTTTTGGTCAGAATGTCGGCCATTCTCGGGGCCAGGCCCATCGCCATAAGGAGTGGCTTCAGGCGCTTTCGGGCCAGCACCAGGAACACCAGGGCGCCGGCGCCAACAGACAGGGTGGCCAGGTTGGTATCACCAATCGACTGGAACAGTGACTGACCGATTTCCAAAAGGTTATGGCCGGAGGCCTGGATTCCGAAAATATGCTTCAACTGGCTGGCGGCGATCACAATGCCTGAAGCCGTGATAAAGCCGGAAATCACAGGGTGGCTGAGAAAATTGGCCAGGAAACCGAGCCGAAGCACACCCATCAGTGTCAGCATCAGCCCCGACATAACCGCCAGCAAAACGGCACCGGCCACGTATTCCGGAGTTCCGGCCTCTGCCAGCGGTGCCAGGGCCGCTGCGGTCATCAGCGAAGCTACGGCCACAGGCCCAACGGACAAGGTCCGGCTGGTGCCGAAGACAGCGTAAATCACCAGGGGCAGGATACTGGCGTACAGCCCCACCTGGGCGGGCAACCCGGCCAGCAGGGCGTAAGCCAGTGACTGGGGAATGAGCATGACGGTGACGATGACCGCGGCCACCAGATCGCTGGTGGCCTGATCCCGACCGTATTTCGGTGCCCAATCCAGAATCGGCAAATAGCGTTTCGGATTCATCGGGAATCTCAGAACAGGTTAACCGGCACTTTCAGGTACACCTGACCATTGTCCTCGGCCGGCGGCATGTGTCCGGCCCGCATGTTGACCTGAACCGAGGGCAGAATCAGCCGGGGCATATCCAGGGTTGCGTCCCGCTCGGTGCGCATTTTCACGAACTCCTCCTCGGAAACGCCCTCATGGACATGAATGTTCGCTTTTCGCTGCTCCGCCACCGTGGTCATGTGCTGATATTCATCGCGGCCCGGTGCCTTGTAATCGTGGCACAGGAAGATCCGGGTCTCCGCAGGCAGTGACAGTACCTTCTGGATGGACTGGTACAGGGTGCGGGCATCGCCCCCGGGGAAATCACAGCGGGCCGTGCCGAAGTCAGGCATGAACAGGGTGTCACCCACGAAGGCGGCGTCGCCAACCACATAGGTCAGGCACGCAGGGGTATGACCCGGGGTGTGCAGAACACGGCCCTCGAGACCCCCGATGGCAAATGTGTCGCCTTCCCTGAACAGCTTGTCGAACTGGCTGCCGTCGCGCTGGAATTCGGTACCGGCATTGAACGCCTTGCCGAATATTTCCTGAACGTCGCGAATGTGTGCACCGATTCCGGTCTTGCCGCCCAGTTTCTCATGCAGGTAAGGCGCGGCCGACAGGTGATCCGCGTGTACGTGGGTTTCCAGGATCCACTCGACCTTCAGATCGTTGCTGCGGATGTATTCGATAATCTCGTCGGCCGAGCGCACATCGGTGCGGCCTGCGGCGTAATCGAAATCCAGGACCGAATCGAGAATGGCGCAAGCCTGGCTGTCCGGGTCACGCACCACGTAGCTGAACGTATTGGTGGGTTCATCAAAAAAATGCTGAACGATCGGGTTGCTCATGACAGTCACCTCTGAATGGCCCAAATATCACATTTAATCTAAGGATATACCATTTGGTAATATGAGGTGAAATGATCTTTTTTTATATGCGCAATGTTCCTGATACATCAACAAGACAGTCCCGCCCCGCCTGCTTTGCCAGATAAAGCCGGTGATCCGCCCCGGCAATAAGAGCATCCGGCGAGGCTGGGCGGTCTACGAACTCCTCTATCCCGGCCACACCTGCGCTGACGGTCACCGCTATTTCCTCGTCATTGAACACAAAACTCTCCTCGTGCACGGCTTCGAGGATACGTTGCACGAGCTGTCGCACATCGCTGTGCTCCACGGCGTTGAAGACAACAATAAATTCTTCTCCTCCAAAGCGGGCAACCACATCCATGGAGCGGGTCTGGCTTACCAGAATGTCGGCAAACCGCTGCAGAATGTAATCCCCACCGAGGTGTCCGATGGAGTCATTGATCTGCTTGAAGTGATCGATGTCGAAGATCGCCAGGGCGAAACGCTCGCCCCGACGGTTGCTCCGGCCCAGCATTTCATCGAGCCGTGGCATCAGGTAACGGCGATTGTGCAGGCCGGTCAGGGGGTCTCGAATCGACTGGTTCAGCAATTCTTCTTCCAGACGGTTGCGCTCCAGGGCACCGGATAACAGGCCGGAGACAATAATCAACAGATCGGCCTGGTCCAGGCGCCAGGTTCGTCGTCGAAGGGAGTCAACGCCAAAAAATCCCGTCACCCGTCCACGCACCCGTATCGGCACGCAGAACATTGACGACACTCCCTGTTCCTGAAGCAGCGCCCGCTCTGGTGCAGCTTCCCGGGGCAGCCGATCGACATCTTCAATAAACACCACCCGGCTGCCACTGACCATTCCCTCGATCTGTTCCTGCCACCAGTGAAAATTCTCGATCGACACCTCCTGCTGCGTGTCGATCAGAGCGGGTACACCGTCCCTGCACCACTCATGGGTGTTGGTCATCACGGCATAGTCGTCGGAAAAGCAGTACAGGTAGGCCCGGTCTACCTTGAAAAACAGTCCAATGGATCTCAAAAGTTCATCGATGCACTGGTCGATGGTGCCAAAGCCCAGATTGATGAATTCGGTGGAAAGGCGGGCAATCAGCCGCTGGAAACCGGCCTGGAAAGAAAACTCCGCCTCACTTTCGCGCAGGCTCTGCTCCAGGTTCTTGTAATGCTGAATGTTGTGGAACTGGCCGTACCAGAGAGTGCTGCCATCAGGCTGGCGCTCTGGCTCCGCGTTAACCTCGAACCACTCATAGCCGCCATGCTCGAGCCGGAGCCGGGCCCGATAGCTCCAGGTATCCAACCTGTTCGCCGAGGTACGGATGCTTGCCATAACGGCATCAATGTCATCGGGATGGATCATCGCAAAAATCGGATCCGCGTTATCGCTCAGATCCGCGGGATCAATGCCAAAGAGCGACTGCACATGCTCGCTGATGAAGGGACAGCGGTGGGAATCTCCTTCCGAGCTCACCCAATAAACGAAGAGGACTCCAGGCACCCCTGAGGCCAGTTTCTGGAAAAAACGGGCAGACAAACCGGTTTGCTGCCCGTTACCGGACCTTGACGCCTTGGACACCATGTCCTCCCAACGGACGAATCACCCCTGCTCATAACTGAGTGTAGCCTACGCTGACAGGAAACAAACCCGTTCCGGAGACGACGAATCAGAGCGAGGCCAGACGACTCCTGGCTTCTTCCCGCCGACCGGCATCGGCGACATCCCGTCCGGCCCTGCCGGGTGCTTCCAGGACTTTCTGCAGATAGCTCCGGGCCCGTTCCGGCTCGCCCTGGTCCATCAGAAAATCGCCAAAGAAGAAATTGGCGTCGATACCGTCAGGGTTGATGGCCAATGCTTTCTGCAGATACTGACGGGCCTTGTCGTCATCACCAAATCCCAGTGGCCAGCCAGGGACCTGATAATAGAGGCTGCCCAACGATGTGTAGGCCGACCCTTCCAGTGCATCGGGATTGATCGCCAGTGCCGCCTCCAGTGATTTACGGGCATCCTTGACCAAGCCCAACGCCCCGAGACCACCCTTGGCACCGGCGTAGGTGCTGAGCACAATACCCTGCCAGATCAATGGCTCTGCCCGGTCCGGATAGTGGGCGACAAACTGTTCTGCCTCATTCGCCAATTCCTCAAACGCCTTCTCCTTCTCGTCCTCCGGCACCTGATACTGAATCTCCGCCCAGCGATGCTGGATATCTGCCAGCTCGGTCTCCAGGTTTGCCGCCCAAAGCGGCTGGGCGGCCAGACACAGGATCACCAATAGCATTCGTTTCATGACAACACCCCCGAATTCAGAAACCGCCGGATGACCGGCAATTGCTTCAGCATCGCCTTATCGACAATTCGCGGCAGGATGCCGTTGATCACCACAAACAGCTTTTCCGGCCAGCCCAGGAAGCGCCGGCGATCGTCATTTTCCATGGCGGCAAGAATCTGCGACGCCACGGCTTCGGGGGCATCCAT
Organism: uncultured Marinobacter sp.; assembly: GCF_913055835.1. GTDB lineage: Bacteria > Pseudomonadota > Gammaproteobacteria > Pseudomonadales > Oleiphilaceae > Marinobacter. The sequence continues at coordinate 151,337 of NZ_CAJXKQ010000004.1, forward strand.
GGCATTGCCGAGGGCCCGGTTAAGCTCGTTTACAGCCTCCGGATTCATGTCCGTGGCGGTGGCGCGGGGTGCCACATAGATCACCTGGACCGGGGTATCGGCCAGCTCCCGGCGCAGCGCCTCGGTAAAGCCACGCAGCCCGAACTTGCTGGCGCAGTAGGCGGTGTAACCGGGAAAGCCGATGCTGCCGAAGGTGGAGCCCACAAACACCAGTGCACCCTGCCCCGCTCTTTCGAACCTTGGCGCAAAATGCCGGGCCACAATCATGGCTGACCGGAGATTGACGGCGATCTGTGCGTCCAGTTCACTGACGGCCATATTGCCCAGGCTGGCAAAGCGGTTCTGCCCGGCACAGTGGATAACGCCATCGATCTCCGGATAGGCATCGCCCAGGCGATCCAGCTGCTGATCGAGATCCGGCGCTGCCAGGTCCAGATGAGCAAGCGAAACACCCTCACGATGCTCAAGCTTTTCCGGGTGCCGGGACGCAATAATCACCCGGGCACCGGCCCTGACCATCGGTTCCACCAGTGCCTTGCCAATACCGCCGGTTCCCCCCAGCAGCAGGAACACACGGTCATGCAGCCTCATGATGCTGCTCCTTCCGGCTTTCGGGCAGGGGGATGCTGTGCAGCATGTCGCCGTAGAGCCGGTAAACCATGCGGGCCGCCTCTATGATCGCCTGCTGGTCATCCGGATCGGTGATTTCGTTCATCAGGTTACGGAAAAATTCAAAATGCTCCTGATCCAGAGCACCATGGGAATACAGATAGCTGAACGCCTCGCTGGGCAGACCCAGCTGCTTCTGGATGGCCTCACCGAGCGGTGTTGCCAGCTCGATTGACGTACCTTCAAGCACCTGAACCATGCCGAAGAACGCCGCAGGATTACCCCGGTTAATCCGATCGTAAAGGTAGGCGACCATCAGCTCGATGGAGGTGTCCGGGCTGCCATGACGGATGGCTTCCTTGTCCTCCCCACAAGCCGCAAGATCGTTGAGGATCCACTCGTGGTGGCCGTACTCCTCCTCGATGTATTCCACCAGCGCCTTGCGCACGAATTCCAGACGCTCCGGCAAGCGGCCGCCGCAGGCCATCATCAGGGGTACGGTATGTTTCACGTGGTGATAGGCCTGGGTAAGAAACCAGGTATAGCCGGTCAGGTCGAACCGCCCCTCGCGGATCGCCTCAATGACGGGGGCCCCGGTTACGTGGGCGCGGGCTTGCGCAGTTTCAGACTGCAGTCGATCGAAAAATGCCATGAATGATCCTCCTGGCGGGTTTGAAAGTTCAGAATTGGAAATCGAATGGTTCATGAAAATCGGAAATGCGCCGGCCAGCAGGGCCGGCAGGTCGGCCTGAATCGTCTGGCGCACGGGCCGTCCATTTGCGGTCGAATAGCCGTCAGCCTGGCTCAGTGGCTGACGGCGGATGTAAACGCCAGACAAACGGGCGTAATCCGGCAAGGTGTCGTTCAGAGATTCCAGCTCGGAGCGCAACGCGTCCGGTGAGCGGCCATCCTGGACGACCACGAGTGCGGAGGGGCCGGGATCGCCATCGCCAAACACCACCGCCTGGCGCGCACCGATCGCCTGGACCAGCTCACTCTCCAGCCACTCCGGGCTGATGTTGCGACCGAAACTGGTAATAAGCAGATTCTTCGCGCGACCACTGACCGACAGGAAACCCTCGGCATCCCGGGCACCCAGATCACCGGTATCCAGCCATTCATCGCCTGCCGGTTCATCCCCCAGGTAGCCAAGGTGAGTATTGCCTGCCACCAGAATGTGGCCGCGGTCGTCCACCTGAACCTGCACATGGGAGAGTGGCTGGCCGACCGATCCTTCGCGTTCGGTCCCCGGCACATTCAATGCGACCACTGAACTGCACTCCGAAAGGCCATAGCCCTCGTAAATAGGCAGCCCCGCAGCGCGGCCACGGGCCAGCAGGTCGGACGAAACCCGTCCACCACCAACTGCCAGGAACCGAAAAGACTCACTGTCCAGATGTTGCTGTTCGGCCGCAGACACCAGCGCCATGGCCAGTTCCGGCACCAGAATCAGGGACTGTGGCTGATGTCTGTTAATGCCCTGCACCAGCCGGCCAATGTCCAGCCCACTGCTTCCAGTCATACCCAGGTCCTGCAAGGGAGCGACCATCACCGTACTGCCCATAAGCAAAGGCAGATAAACACCGGCAATGTTTTCCAGCAGTGTGGCCAGCGGCAGGATGCACAGGTGCCGTTCAAGATCGACACCATCAAGACGTTCCTTCAATGCCAGCGTGGTGGCCGTCATCTGGGCCACCGACAGGCAGACGCCCTTGGGGTTGCCAGTGCTGCCAGAGGTGAAGGTGATCTTTGCGGTCTGCTCCGGCATCCAGGCCCCGGCAGCAGACACAGGCAGATGCTTCAACCAGACGCCATGGCCAATGTGTTCTCCATCATCGATTTTGTCCGCAGACAGCAGGCAATCAAGGTCGGCGCGTTCAGTCAGATGCTGAGTCTGTGTTCTGGAGAAAAAAACCGGCACCGGCACACACACCACATCGGCCAGCAGGCACGCCAGGTCCGCAAGAATCCAGGCCACGGAGTTGTCACCACACAAACCGGCCCGACGGACACCCAATCGGGTCAACTGGTCGGCCAGGGCAGCGGCCGCCTGCATCATCTGGGCATAGCTGAAGGCCGACTCCGGCCCTTGGAGGGCCGTTCGGGAAGGATGGCTGCGCGCCTGGTGCGCGAGGAGTTCAGGCAATGTGGCCATAGGAGCCTCCTGCCATCGTTTCTCCCTCGGGGGCATTGTCCTCAACGGACTGAACCAGCCTGAGCAGCCCGGCACTCCGGAGGGCAGCCATACCGTCGGCAACACGAATGGCCATCACCACCGGATGGTGATCGTAGTAACGCCCCCAGCCGGCGCCGCCATCTGGCAAGCGGGAAGGATCAGCCGTGGCCAGGGCCTCGGTGGCAATACCCAGGCGATGAAAACTGTTGCGCAGCTGATCCGTACCGGTGCAGACCACCCAGTCATAACCGGCTCCATCCAGCCACACCGACAGCGAGGCAAACAGAAACCGGCTAACGCCGGCTTCAACCCCGGCCAGATGGGCAATCTCAGCAATCCGGTGACGTTCGACACCCCCAACCGGCATGACCGACTCCACCGGCACCGACAAATAATCTTCGAGGAACAGCTTTTCCAGCGCGGCGTTTCGAACACCGACCGCTGCCAGAAGTGTGCCCTGGGCCGTGGTCAGTGCAAGCAGCGCGGGTATGCGCAAAGACGGCTCCGCGCCGTAGGCATGCAGGAAGCGGCGGCGAATAAAACCCGCAACCGTCTCGGCCATGGCCGTGTCAGGGCGGATTTCGTTGAACCAACGACCGGCACAACGGATGACCGGAACCACCTCCCCGGAATCCGGGGGACAACATGTGGACATCATCAGCGGGTCTGTCATATGGGCTCTCCGGTTTGGCTCCCTGTGGGCGCTTTGATCACGACTGCCAGATTAGGAGCAAAGCCTTAAACCAGGCTTAAGGAGGGTCGGGAGAAACCTTAAGGCCGGCTTAAGGTTTTTCAGAGGGCCCGGTTAAGGCTTGCTTAAGAATGGCCGCGTAAGGTGCCGTCCATCATTCGGATTCTTCCGATAACGCCCGGGTTCTGAAGTGAGGCTGTATGAGATTCCCGTTATTGCGGTCAACCGGCTGGAGCAGACTGCCAAGATTCCTGCTGGCCGGTGGCGTTGCCACCCTGCTCCATTGGCTGACGATGCTGGTTTCGACCGGTTGGGGACTCAACGCCGTTCTCGCATCCGCCACAGGCGCTACGGTTGGATTGCTGGCAAATTACCTTGGCCAGCATCGCTACGCTTTCTGTTCCGAACTGCCCCACACAGTTGCCTTCCCGCGATACCTCACCGGGGCCGCACTGGGCTGGTCCCTCAACCTCGCGGGTTTTTCTCTACTCCTGATGGCGGGCCTCAGCGTCGCTCCATCACAACTAATCACGACCGGCCTGGTTGCCTTTGCCAACTATCTCTTTGCACAGAGGTTTGTTTTCCATGAAGAACAGACAATCAACGTTCAGTAACCCGATGCTGAGCATCGTTATCCCGGTTCACAACGAAGCTGATGTTATTCCGACACTGCTGAAACGGCTGGATTTTGTATGCCGCCAACTGCCGGGCCAGGTTGAGCTGCTGTTCGTGGACGATGGCAGCCGGGACAGCTCTGTAGCCCAGCTGCTTCGGGCCAGGGACCGCTACTCCGGAATCAGGGTGGTTCAGCTCTCCCGGAACTTTGGTAAGGAAGCGGCCGTTACCGCGGGCCTCGAGGGTGCACGTGGCGATGCCGTGGTACTGATGGATGCAGATCTCCAGGATCCGCCGGAGCTGATCCCGCAGATGGTGAAGGCGTGGCAACAGGGTGCGGACGTGGTGCTGATGAAACGACGCTCCAGGGCCGGCGAAAGCTGGCTGAAACGCACCACTGCGAGCATTTTCTACCGCCTGATCAACCACATAAGTGATGCACCGATACCCGTCGATACCGGAGACTTCCGATTGATGAGCCGGCGCACCGTGGATGCCCTGAACCGGTTACCCGAGCGCAACCGTTACCTGAAGGGGATGTTCGCGTGGGTTGGTATGCCAACAGTGACGCTCGAATTTGATCGCGACCCGCGCCTGGCGGGTAAAACCAAATGGAACTACCTGAAACTCATGCACCTGGCCATGGAAGGGATCACCTCTTTCTCCACCCGCCCGCTGCGGATTGCCCTGATCCTCGGCCTGCTTGCGGCCGGTGCCGGGGGCCTTTTCGGCACCTGGGAAGTTATCCGGGCACTGGTTTTCGGCATCTCCACACCGGGTTACGCCTCCATGGTTGCCGTAATCACGTTCCTCTCCGGGGTTCAGCTGCTGTGCGTTGGCCTGTTGGGGGAGTACGTCGGCCGCATCTACATGGAGACCAAACAGCGCCCGGTCTTTATTGTTGCCGAAGACAGCGACGATAAGGCGCAGCCACTTCTAACCCAATTGCGAGTAGCCGGAAATGACCAGAAGCATTAACACTTTGCTGTGGCTATTGTTTGCAGTGCTGGCTGCCCGGCTTGGACTGGCGGCGCTTCTGCCGCTGTCAGACACCACGGAACCGCGCTATGCAGAGATTGCCCGCATCATGGCGGAAACCGGGGACTGGATAACGCCCTGGTTTGACTATGGCGTACCCTTCTGGGGCAAGCCACCCCTGTCGTTCTGGACGCAGGCACTGTCGTTCAAGCTTCTGGGTGTGTCGGAATTCGCGGGCAGGCTGCCGTCCTGGCTGGCCAATGTCGTCATTGTCTACCTTGTCTTTACTCTGCGTCGTTACCTGCACCCGGAACGCGACAGCGAAGCGGCCACGTCGGCCGGTCTCTGGGCAGCCCTGATTTATGCCACCACGGCCCTGGGCTTTCTGACGGCCGGCACAGTGATGACCGATTCGTTCCTTGCCCTTGGCTCGACGCTGGTGCTGACCAGCCTGGTTATTCGTCTTCAGGGCGGCCCAATGGTGTGGGGCTGGCTCTTCTTCATCGGCCTTGCCATCGGCCTGCTCGCCAAGGGCCCGCTGATTCTGGTACTGACCGGGCTGCCGGTTTTTCTCTGGGTGGCAACCACCCGACGCTGGCTGGTCCTCTGGCAGCAACTGCCCTGGTTCCGCGGTTTACTGTTGATGATGGCAATTGCAGCCCCCTGGTATGTTCTCGCCGAGCTCAAGACACCCGGGTTTCTGGATTACTTCATTGTGGGAGAACACATCAAGCGATTCCTGGTCAGTAGCTGGCAGGGCGACCTGTATGGCAACGCACACGAGTTTACCCGGGGCACTATCTGGCTGTACCTGGTAGCCGCCAGTTTTCCCTGGGGCCTGATCGCGGTTTTTGCTTTTGGGGTCAGCCGCTGGCGCCGCCAACCGGCACAACAACAGTGGCGATCTGTCGAGAAAGGCATGGGCGGGCTGGTTCTTGCGTCCGCGCTGAGTCCGGCCATCTTTTTTTCCCTGTCCGGCAATATTCTCTGGACCTACGTGCTTCCGGGTTTGCCGTTTCTTGCCGTGCTGGGATCCAGCCTCTGGCCGAGGGAACTCTCTGGTCGGCTGCCGGCTTCCAGCCTGGCGGCAGTGGTGACGATCCCCATGATAGGAATCGCCGCCGCAGGCTGGCTCACCTTGCACCCGGAGCGACTGAAAACCGAGCGGGATCTGGTCGCGCAAGTGGAACAACTCCCTGGTGTGAGCCCTGACAATCTGTTTTACCTGGGCAAGGCGCCTTTTTCCGCGCGTTTTTATAGCCGCGGAGAGGCCCATGTAGTAGAGCAGGATGCTGTTATTGATCAACTCGAATCGGGCGACCTGGAGAAGCCCATGGCGCTGGCCGTCGAGAAAGGCAACAAAGCGATGCTCAGGCGCCTTGAGGACGTCACTACTCCGATCGCTGAGAATCGTCGCTTCCAGCTTTTCCTGTTGACACCGTCAGCCGGACCTACGGCAAACAGCTTGCAGGGGAAAAGCAAAAACGGCGGTATCGATTACAATGCATCCAACGATCACCCGCTTAGCTGAAAACCAACCGGATTCCTGCTGTATGCGAATATTGCTGATTGAAGACGATCATCTGCTGGCCAACACCATGCTGGGTATGTTGCGCGACGAGCAGAACACCGTTGACTGGCTTGATGACGGTCAGCAGGCACTCAATGCACTCCTGAACGACAGCTTCGATCTGGCCATCGTGGATCTGACGCTGCCGCGGGTGGACGGCCTGGACATCGTGAAAAAAGTCCGTAGCCAGGGTATCGAGACGCCGGTCATCATCCTCACTGCTCGCGGAGATCTGGACGAAAAACTGCAGGGCCTGAACGCGGGCGCTGACGACTACCTGACCAAACCCTTCGCCATGGCAGAGCTGAAAGCCCGAATCCGGGCCGTTACGCGACGAGGATCAGGCGTCCGGACAGGGGGCCTGCAAGTGGGCAAGCTGATTCTGGATCCGGATACAGGCCAGCTCAAATTCGGGGACGAGACAACCGCCCTGCCGCGCAGCGAATTCCAGATTCTGCACTACCTGATGCGCCATCCGGACCAGGTGGCGACCCGCCGTCGGCTGGAGGAGCAATTGTATGGCTGGGAGCAGGGTGCAGAAAGCAATGCCCTTGAGGTCCATGTCCATCATCTGCGCCGGCGCGTTGGCAAACAGACCATCCGCACCGTCCGTGGCGTTGGCTACATGCTGGACAGCAAGGCCGCCGCAGAGGTGTCTCCGGAATGAGCCTGACCCGAAAACTGATCCTTCTGATCACCAGCACGGTGTTTTTCATTACCCTGATTGCCGCCGGCTGGGGCTTTTACGTCAGCGATCATCAGCTGGAAGAGCTTTTCGATGCGGAACTGGCCCAGAGCACCCGCATCGTTCAGGGCCTGGTTGAGCACCTCTCATCCACACAGTCGATGGAACAGATCACCCATACCCTGGAAAAGACTCTTCAGCTGCCAGACAGCGTGTACCAGGGTGATGAGGAGGAGAATGAAATCCTGCCCGGCGGCGCTGGCCACAAATACGAGCGCAAGCTGGCCTTCGAGGTCTGGTCACCCGACCGAAAGCCGATTCTGGACACCCTGCGTGCCAACGATTCCCATGGCCTGGAACGTGGCTTCAGCTGGCAGGAGGTGGCCGGGTACCAATGGCGAACCTTCACCCTTGAAGATCCGGCAACCGGCTTCTGGATCCGCACCGCCCAGCGAGAGGATGTCCGGGACGAACTCAGCCAGGAAATCGCCCTCGGCAATGTACTGCCTTTCCTGGTTGTGCTTCCCGTGCTTGCCCTGGCGGTACTCGTGTCGATCCAGGTAGGCTTCCAACCACTGAGAAAGCTTGAGAAGCCTGTACGCAACATGGCCCCGGAAAACATCCACCCCCTGGACGACCGGCAGGCGCCGAGAGAAGTCGCCGGTCTGGTGCAGGCGGTAAACGGCCTGCTCAGACGCCTCAACCAGGCCCTGGAACGGGAACGACGGTTCTCTGCCGATGCGGCCCATGAATTGCGAACGCCCCTGACCGCCCTGCGACTGAACCTGGAAAAAGTCTACGAGAAGGATCCGGAACAGTACGGCGACCTGATCCAGTCCGTGGACCGCATGGTGCACCTGGTTGAACAGATGTTGTTGCTCAACCGCGTCGACTCCGGTGCCGATTTCACCCCGGAATACCACAACCTGTCGGCCATCGTTGAGCAGAGCATTGCCGATGTGGCACCCCTGGCCCTGAAAAAAGACATCGACCCGGTGCTGCAGGACGATGCCGGGCAGGCCCTGGTCTCCTGCCACAGCGCACTGATCAATACCCTTATGCGTTCCCTGTTGGCGAATGCCATCCAGTACAGCCCCGAGCACACCACCATCGAGACGCACCTGACGCCTTCCGGCGAGGGTTACCACATCACCGTGTGCGACCAGGGTCCCGGCATTCCTGCGGAGGAGCGCGAACGGGCGCTCAGCCGCTTTGTCCGACTCGACCAGCGGCTCGGTGGCGGCGCCGGTCTCGGGCTGGCCATTGCCCGGCGCATTGCAGAACTCCATGGTGGCCAGCTCACCCTCAGCGACCGGCCGGATGGCAACTCCGGCCTGTGCGTCAGCATCTGGCTGCCGGCCCGGGCCGCTTCACGCCGCAAACAGGTTTAAGGTTGTTTTAAGGTTTCAGGAGGATACTCCGACCCAATTGAACAGGGCCGCCAGACGGCCCGGTTGATATTCCGTTTTCGAGGATGTCGTCACATGGGTCAGGAAAGAACACTGTCGCTGGTTATCCCGGCCAAGGATGAAGAAGCCAACATCGCTACCCTGCTGACCGAGGCTTACGGTGTTATGCGTGACTACCACGGCTTCGAGGTGGTGCTGGTGGATGATGGCAGCACCGACAGCACGCTGGACACAGCAGTGCGGACAGCCCGGAGCCTCGGTGGCCGGTTGTTGACCATCCGCCACGAGCGCAGTATCGGCCAGAGCGGTGCCCTGGCATCGGGTATCCGCCAGGCCCGGAGCAGATTCATTGTCACCATGGATGGCGATGGCCAGAATGATCCGGCCGATATTCCCGCCATGCTGCAGAAAGCCAACACCATGCGAAACCCGGATTTCTGTATTGCCGGCTATCGCAAGAATCGCAAGGACACCGCCTGGAAACGCTTCCAGTCGCGCCTGGCCAATCGCGTAAGGGATGCACTGCTTCATGATGGCGTACCCGATACCGGTTGCGGCCTGAAGCTGTTCCCCCGGGAAACCTTCCTCAAACTACCCTGGTTCGACCACGGCCACCGATTCATTCCCGCCCTGGTTCGGGGTGTCGGTGGCGATATCGCCATCGTGGAAGTGAACCACCGACCACGCATTGCTGGCACATCCAAGTACAACGCCTGGAACCGGACCTGGGCCGGCATACTGGACCTGCTCGGTGTGCTCTGGTTGCTGCACCGCACGCGAGTTCCTGTCGTCAGCGCTGCCGGTCAGGCCGAGCCACAGGGGTCGGTGGCGGAGCGCTCCTGACATGATCAACGGTTCCCGCTGGCTGGCCTTTGCCGCCCTGGTTCTACTTGGCTATCTGACCATCCATAACGGCTGGCTCGACTTTATTGCCGACCAGAATGAAGTGGCGAACTATCTCCACAGCCATGGTGTCGGCGGATTGGTGGTGGTCACCCTCGCCGGCGCATTGTTTACCGGTCTCGGCGCTCCACGCCAGTTGCTCGCCTTCGTGCTCGGTTTTGCCCTGGGCGGGCTCAACGGAACGCTGCTGTCGACCCTGGCCGCCGCCATTGGGGCCACCGGCTGTTTCCTGACCGCCCGCTGGCTGCTGCGAACGCCATTGAGCCGGCGGTTCAGCCATCGCATGCAGCAGTTTGATCGCCTGTTCCGGGAGCAGACGCTGTTGAAGGTTCTCATGGTGCGTTTGCTGCCGGTGGGCAGCAATCTGGTGACCAACCTTGTCGCAGGCTGCTCCGGGATCCGTTTCTCACCGTTCCTGTTCGGCAGCACCCTGGGCTATCTGCCCCAGATGCTGGTGTTTGCCCTGGCCGGTGCCGGTATCGGCAATGCCAATGCCTATCAGCTTGCCGTGAGCATCGGCTTTTTCATTCTTGCCTCGCTGATTGGCGCCTTTCTCTATCACAACCAGAGGGCCAGGACGCTGGCCGATTCCGTTTCCGACTCTCTCTGAGACCGAACCATGCCTGCATCCCCCTTCGTCCGCCACCTGCCGGACACCCTGTTCAACCTGTCCCGCAATCAACTCCTGCTGTTACTGCTGGCCTTTGCGGCATTCGTGATTTTTACCGGGATCGGATTACGTTCCCCCTGGCCTGCCGACGAACCGCGGTTCGCGGAAGTGGCCCGCGAAATGGTCGCCTCCGGGCAATGGCTGATCCCCATGCGGGGTGGTGAGTTCTACCCGGACAAGCCACCGGTGTTCATGTGGAGTATTGCCTTCTTTTACTGGCTGACCGGCAACCTGAAGATTGCCTTCCTGCTGCCCAATGCGCTGTGTAGCCTGCTGACACTGGGACTGGTCTTTGATCTGGGCACCCGCCTTTGGAACCAGCGAACCGGTGCCATCGCGGTCATGTTGCTGATGCTTGCGCCCCAGTTCGTGATCCAGGCCCAGAAAGCCCAGATCGACGCCATGGTCGCCTGCTGGATTGCGGTTGCCTGCTACGGTTTGATCCGACACTTTTTCACCGGGCCCGCCTGGGGCTGGTACTTCGTTGGCTGGGCGTTTATGGGGCTCGGGATCATCACCAAAGGGGTTGGCTTCCTGCCGGCGCTGATGCTCATTCCGATCGCGGTCATGAAGCTTCGTGATCGTGCACTGTTCCGTGGCACACTCACCTGGCGCTGCGCACTGGGCCCGCTGGCCATGCTGGCCGTTGTTGCCGCCTGGCTGGTTCCCATGGTGCTCTATGTGAATAACCTCGGCACGGAAGAGGCCCTGGCCTACCGGAACAACATCCTGTTCAAACAGACCGGCGAGCGCTATGCCGACTCCTGGGGCCATATCCAGCCCTGGTACTATTACCTCACCAGCGTAATCCCCTCGCTGTGGTTTCCGCTTCCCCTGTTGCTGCTGGCCTTGCTCCGGCCTCTGTCTGAAACCGCCCGCTACCGCCCGATTATTCCGGTGCTTCTGGGCTGGATTGCCCTGGTCATCGTGTTTTTCAGCCTCAGCCCCGGCAAGCGCGGTGTTTACCTGTTGCCCGCATTGCCCATGCTGGCGCTGATTCTCGCCCCGCTACTCAGCGCCCAGAAACCGGCAGGCTGGTTTCCGCCAATCCTGACGGGTTTACAGTTCCTGCTCGGTGTTGCGTTGATGGCGGTTGGCGTCCTCGCCTGGAACGACCACCCCCAGCTGGTTGAAAAAGTGGCCGACTACAGCACCGATCCGGCCAAACTGCACGAGGCAGGAACGTTTGTCTTCGTCATCGGGCTGGCCTGGCTGGTCACTCTGTTCGGGTTCTGGCGCTCCCGTGCGCTGGGGCGTCTGTTTCTGGCCATGATGATCACCTGGCTGCTGTTGGGCGCCTGGGGCTATCAAATTCTTGAGCCGCTTCGAACTCCCCGCAACGTGCTGGCCGCCGCAGAACAGCATATCCCGCCCGGCGGGCAGCTCGGCATGATCGACTTCCGGGAGCAGTTCCTGCTGTTTTCCAAACGCGACTTTACCCATTTCAGCTTCTTTACCGGTCGGGAACAGGAAAACCGGAATGCCTGGCTGTGGATGAGCGAGACCGAGGACAGCTATCTTCTCGTCGCCGATCAGATTGAGCTTCCTTGCTTCACCAAAGAGGGTGCGATTCCCGTGGGCACGGCCCACCGTGACAACAACCTTTTGCTTTCCGATGAACAAATGAAACCCGACTGCACGCCGCCGGACAGGATCAGACGCTTTACCACGCCCCGCCCCGGCAGTTGGCTCGATTAGAGCGGCAAAGTGACGGACACCTTGAGGCCTTTCCCGTCCGGGCCAGCACCCAGCCGGATGTCGCCGCCCATCCCCCGGATCAGGGTGCGGGCGATGGCCAGGCCCAGGCCTGCGCCACCGGTTTCGCGGCTGCGGGAGTGTTCCAGACGGTAGAAGGGTTCGAAAACCCGCTCCCGTTCGGCGTCTGGAATACCCGGCCCCTGATCGACAATCGTGACAACGGCTTCGGCGTCCGTTGTTGTCAGGGCTACTTCCGCCTGTTCGCCGTAATTCACCGCGTTCTCAATCAGATTACGCAGAGCGCGTTTGACGGCTTCGGGCTGTCCCTGGAGCACGCATCTCGGGCTGTCCTGGCAACGCACCGCCAGCCCCATTTCCTGAAGATCACCACAGAGACTATCCAGCAGGGTGGCCAGATCATAACGGCGGTGCTGTTCGGTGGTGCTGCCCCGGATGAAATCGAGGGTAGCCTCGGCCAGATGCTGCATCTCCCGAAGTGAATCGAGAAGACGGTCCCGGTCCTCGCCTTCCGGCAGCATTTCCACCCGCAGCCGCATGGAGGTAATGGGGGTTCTCAAGTCATGGGCCAGGGCCGCCAGTAGCCTTGCCCGGTCTTCCTGGGCACGGCCAACCTGGTCCTGCATCTGGTTGAAGGCACGGGTAACTTCCCGAACATCCTCCGGTCCCTTTTCGGGAATCCGGACTTTCTCCCCCCGCCCGAACGCGTGGGCGGCCTGGCTCAACTCGTTCATTGGCCGCAGGATTCGACGGACCGCCAGCAACAAGGTAAGCGTGAGCAGTACGGCGGTAATCCCCACGCTGGTGAGCGTAGCCTTTAACCAGAGCCAGGAGGGCTCTGGTGGTCGGGCCCGGGCGTTGAACCACTGGCCAGAGGACAGGGCCAGGGAAACACCCAGGACCGGTGGGCATTCGTGCCGCTCATCACGATGCTCGTCATCGTCACGGTGTTCTTCATACTCGTGATGCTCATCATCCTCATCGTCATGACGTTCACGGTCCCGATGGTCATCGCGATCCGGCAGGCAGTCGTCTTCATCCGCCTCCATGGCCGTTCGAACCTGCGCCACAGACAGGCCCAATTCCTCAGCCAGCTGGCGTGTCATGCCGGAGGCCCGGTCCTCGGTGAGATAGGGCGCCGGATCAATGGAAAGCCGCAGGGTCGGGCTTGAGAGTGCTCGCAGGATACGTTCCTGCCGGTCCGGGTCCGTGGTATCGGCCAGGGTGTAACCATCAGCCACCCGCTGGAGGACGTGCTCAAGGCTGGCACTGCGTAACGCACCCTGTCGCTCGCCAGCGAGAATGACGATGGTGATGATCTGGGCCACCAGCAGCACCAGAATCAATAACAGCGCCAGCTGCCCACCGGCGCGCCGTGGCCACAGTTTCATTGTTCAGCCCCTTCGACCGCAGCAATCCACTGGTATCCACCTCCCCAGATGGTCTTGATCAGCCTGGGGCTGCGGGCATCCGGGTCGATCTTTCGGCGCAGGCGGCTGACATGATTATCAATGCTGCGATCGAAGGCATCCGCCTCTCGGCCAAGGGTAAGATCCATCAGTTGATCACGGGACAACACGCGGCCGGAATGCTCGAGGAAGGCAAGCAGAAGCTTGTACTCGGCGGTACTCAGTGACACCTCGACACCCTCCGGATCAACCAGTTGATGGCGGTCTACGTCCAGTTTCCAGCCCTCAAAGGTCAGACACTGCCCGGCCATGGGGCTGCGTTGCGGTGGCAGCGCCGTGGTCCGGCGCAGAACCGCTTTTATGCGAGCCAGCAGTTCCCGGGGGTTAAAGGGTTTGGTGAGGTAATCGTCGGCGCCCATTTCGAGGCCGACAATGCGATCAGTTTCCTCGCTCATGGCTGTAAGCAGAATAACGGGCAACTCGGTGTGTTCACGAAGGTAACGGCAGAGCGTGAGGCCATCGTCTCCGGGCATCATGATGTCCAGCACAACCAGGTCGACGGAATGCTGTCGCAGCTGGCGCTTCATGGCGTCGCCGCCATCCGCCAGCAGCACGCGCAGGCCATGCTCCTGAAGATAGCGGCCGACCAGATCTCGAATGTCCCGGTGGTCATCGACGACCAGGATGGTAGGAGAGTCGCTCACTCGTTACTCCGTTGAATTACCGTCTGCCCTGATTATAGGGGAGTCGACTTCCCGCTTGGGCGCGATCTTGTCAAAAACCGTCGCAATTCCCGGCCTTGCGACAAGTTGCGACAAACTCGGCCCTTCACCGAGACAATTCTGCGACGTTTCCTTGGTGCAATGATTACCGACCAACGATGACATCCGTCATGGGTTCAACAACCAAGGAGTTCGATCATGAAGAAAACCACTACCATCGCCGCCCTCTCCGTCGCCGCGCTGCTGAGTGCCACACCCCTGCTGGTATCCGCTGATGACGACTACTGGGACGACGACCGCTACGAGCATCGCCGTGACGGCAAGCACATGAACGCCAACCTCAAACAGTACAGCACCGAAGAAATGCGCATCATGGCCTATGGCCACGCGCTGAGACGCTTCGGCCCGGGCGTGAAGGTAACTGTTGACGAGACTGCCGATGGCACCTTCCGGGTACAGCTCAGGGATGCCGAGCAGAACCTGATCCGGGAGCAGGAATTCAACCAGTACGGCGCCCCGGTTCGCGGCGGCCGCTGGGACTGATTAACAGCAGCCAGCGCGGGGGCCTGGTCAGGTCCCCGCCAATCCTGGATCAAGGAGAATCACGATGACATTGATGGATGCTGACAACCGTTACGGTGCTGTTTCCCGGGCTGTTCACTGGATAATGGCCGTTCTGCTGCTGGTCATGCTTGCCAGCGAAGTCTGGTTTGAAGCCCTGGAGCACACGCTCTCTGATGCCTCGCTCATGGCCTGGCACCAGAGCCTGGGCCTGACCATCTTCGGGCTGGTGATCTTTCGCGGACTCTGGCGCTGGTTGAACCGCGCACGTCTGTCACCACCGGCGCACTGGGCAACCATGGCCAAACTGGGACACCTCGCGCTTTATGCCCTTATGATTCTCATGCCCCTGTCAGGCCTGGCCACATCCCTCGGCGAAGGTGATCCTGTTACCTTTTTCGGATGGACAGTTTTTGGTTACGGCCCGGAAGTGGAATGGCTGGAAGAGAGCGGCGAAGACGTACACGAAGTACTGGCCAACGTGCTGTGGGTAATGATTGGCGTACATGTAGCAGCTGCCCTGGCGCATCAGTATATGCTGGGCGACCGGATCATGAAACGCATGGCCTGACAGCCCGGAATACACAAAAACCTTCGGGTTCAAGCCACCGGCAGCGATTCGTCGCTGCCCCAGTCCGCCCAGGAACCATCGTAAAGAGATAGCTGGTCATACCCGGCCAGCTGCGCCGCCAGCAGAATGATGCAGGCGGTGATGCCGGAACCGCAGGAAAACACCAGTTGATGCCCGTTTCCGGGCTGAAGATTCGGCGCAAGCTGGCTGAACGTGGCTTTCAGCTCACTGGCCGGCTTGAACCGGTAACCATCCAGCACCTCGGTAAATGGAAGGTTGAGAGAGTTCGGTATATGGCCGCCGCGCACACCCGGACGCGGTTCCGGCGCCTGAGCCAGGAACCGCGCCCGGGATCTCGCATCAATCACCGCTACCTGCTCGTCGTCCAGATGCTGTAGCACGAAGGCGGAATCCCGAACACGTTCGGGCTGCAGACGGCCCGCCATGGTCCCGGAAGAAGCCTCGCCCTGGATCGGAGCCGACACCGTTTCACGCCCCTCCGCTAACCACAGAGGCAGGCCACCATCCAGCACGAAAACATTCTCCAGGCCCATCGACCGCAGAATCCACCAGGCCCGTGGCGCCGAATAGATTCCCTGGTTGTCATAGAGCACCACCAGGCTTTCAGGCGTTACGCCCAACCTGCGAACTTCCTGCGTGAACTGTTCTTCGGTGGGAAATGCGTGGAGTTGGGACGAGTCGGTATCGCAGAGCGTTCCCTCAAGGTCGATCTGGTAACTCCCCGGTATCCACACCGGCTGGTCGTAAACGATCGGCTCCTTGCCAATAACCGTCGCCATGCTCGCGTCGATCAAAACCAAACGGTCGTTATCGAGGTTTTCCTGCAGCCAGTCTGTGGTTACGAGTGGGGACGCCATGGTGTGCTCCTGTTATTGGCAACCTAACCGCGAAGGTAAGCGGTGCCGTTGTGTTTTACGATCTTGCTCATTCGGCTGTTAGTGGAAATACGCTCAATGGTCATTGGGGCTTCCTGATTAGGGTACTGTGTTAGCAAATAAATGCGCTGGAGCCCGGATCAGGCGGTCCGGAAGCAAGCATTTGTCACCGCACTCGCAATCTCGTGGCAATTAGAGCATTCAATTTTCCGTGATTTTCACACAGAGCACACCTATGACCCTCTAGTGGCAAAGCGAAGACAGGTCAGCGATGGTAGGACGTATACACTGGCATGTAAGTTACGCCCATTGACCTAGTTTGAATCCCTAATAGTTCGGCAACGCCGTATAATTTGAAAATCTAATTAAAGATTGGACATTTATGGAGCCCCGCATTAAGTTTACCGATGGATGCAGATGCCCTTCATGTGACATCCTTTTGTCGGATACTTAAAGTTCAAAAAGCTTTGCTTCGTTCTCACCCCCAAGAGCCTCTAAGTAATGTTTTGCGAAGAGTGCATTCCAGTAAAGCGGAGCGGATGAGTTTTCGTAGCCGTCGGCCTTTATTTCTATATTTGAGATCAATTGTTCAATGCCAGTTAGAGCATTTTCCCTCGTCAAAGCCCCCCAAAAAGGCATAATTTTCACCTTTTTCTGCTGATAGTCCCATTCTCGCACAGGAATCCGTATCTCATTGGAGGTTTTACGGGTCGTTGCCACACAGAACACCTCGGGCTTACCGTTCCGATAAAGATACCGGCCAAAGCCACAAATCTGAACATTATGAACATCCTGCACACTTAGCCCGCACTCTTCCCTGAGTTCTCTGGCGACCTCTCTTCTTGCGTACTCCTGAAATGTCAATGATTCCAGTTTCTTCCTCGGTAACGGATCGAACGAGCCTGAGCCGGCTGGCGCAAGACGGCCAGCGTTTTCAGCAGTTCGATTGCCCTGGCTTAGCATGATTATGGTCGAATCGGAGGTGAACAGGAGAACACTGCCGCCCAGCTGGTTTGAGAGTGAAGACTCCCTGAGCGAGTAAAAGTAGCCTTCCCTCGTCATTACTTCCGTACTTCTAAGATCAAGAATTACCCGACCTTCCATTTTGACCAAATAGTTTGCCAAAGTATTGGACAAGCGGTCACGGAAATAAGAGGTTCGCTGAAGGTTCAGTGTTGCCCCACTGCGAATGACATCCGGATCCAGATCGCTGGCCAGTTTGACCTTTGCGTCATCCGACGTATCCAAACCGGACTCCGGCATTTTCATGATAAAAACCGGGAGTAGCTGGTAAATCAACGGGTGCAGTTTGAATTTTCCAGATATCATCCGGAGCGGGTTACTACCTTGCTCCAAAGAAAGGTTGACGTCGGTGTTGAACACAATGGACTGCTTTCCAAACGGCACACAGCAATCATATGCACCCGTTTCGTTTGAAATCCGGATGACCGGCTCTAACTTCTCGAAAGTAACGTCAGTGTGGGCGATGCTCCAACCTTTAATTACGGAAATCGCTAAAATCAAGACAGCTATGGCTTCGGTTAGATATCCATAGTTCTGTATGTTGATGGCAATCGAATACCAGTCGCCTTCATTAATGGAAAAAAAGGCAAAAACTAGCACTGCAGACAAAACAGTCAAAAGAAATTTTAGGTAATAGGTTCTTAGCCAAACCATCCGTGCCAAAAGCCCTCTCAACATGCGAAAACGAGACAACAGCCAGGAATAAATGCTCATAAGATATGATTCATCACAGTTGAAAAGTTTTAAGTAGAGTGCTTAAAGCCCTGCCCTCTTGAAAGGATCTTGAAAGGAAACTTTCAAAAGTGCCATCCAATTATCAGCCAAGGCTTTCTGCAAAAAATCCATTCAAAAGAGAGTTACTTTTCTGCCAAAGGACTACGGCAACCACAAATGACATCTAAACCAACTGATTTTACGCCCCTACGCGACGCACCATATCACTAAATCTTTCTTATTATCAGAAAACTAATCAGCTTAAACTGCAACCGACTCGAGGAGAAGTGGCAATATTCAAACTCTCGGCTAGCTGAGTGTTAATTTAGTAACCACCACATAGATTCAACCTTTCTGGCTTTCGGCTGGCTACAAACACGCCGGATCTTGGTGCGCGGAGTTTTCCGACACCTATCAATTCTACTGCCCTGAAAGGTATTCCGGGCTTCCTTGAGCACCTCGACCTGTCACCCCGGCACAAACACCGGAAAACCATCCAGTTCGGCAGATAGCAAACGCTGGCCAAACAGGCTTTCGAGGGCAGAAGTCACCAGCATGTCGCGGGCTGGGCCCCAGCAGGCCTGGCCGTCGGGGTACAGGAGGAGGATCTGGTCGCACCAGCGGGCGGCCAGGTTCAGGTCATGGAGGCACATGAACACAGCCCGGTCGCACGCTGCCTGCTGGCGCAGCAGTTTCATAACGGCGGTCTGGTGCTGTAAATCCAGGTGATTGGTGGGTTCGTCCAGGAGCCAGATTTCGGGGCTTTGGGTCATCAGGGTGGCAATGGCTACGCGCTGGCGTTCGCCGCCGGAAAGGGTATTCACCAGGCGATCTTTCAGGTGGATCACGTCCAGCGCTTCGAGAGCCCGTTCCGCAATCGCCAGATCCTCACCGCTCTCCATCTGCCAGGGTGACAGCCAGGGGTGGCGACCGATCAAAGCAGTTTCCAGTGCCGTTGCCGGGAATCCATCCTGTCGATCCTGGAATACCAGGCCCATCTGCTGCGAGACGGTTTTGCGGCGGATATCGTGCAGCGGGGTTTCGTCGAGTAACAGCTGCCCGCTTCTGGGCGCCCGCAATCCTGCCAGGGTATGAAGCAAGGTGGTTTTACCCACACCGTTAGGGCCAAGCACGCCCCAGACCTGCCCGGGCTCTATGGCCAGATTCAGAGGGACGCCTGAGGCTCGCCCGGGAATATCGATGATCAGTGCTTCGGTGGTCAGCCGTGTCATCATCGGCTCCTATACAACAGGTACAGGAAGGTCGGGACGCCAATCAGCGCGGTGATCACGCCAACCGGCAATTGCTCCGGTGCAATCACCACCCGCGCCAGGGTATCCGCCAGCACCAGCAGCGTTCCACCGGCCAGTGCGCAGGCCGGCAGAATCAGCCGCTGGTCGTTACCCAGCACCAGTCGCAACATATGAGGAACCACCAGGCCGACAAAACCGACAGAACCGGCCATGGTAACGGCCGTGGCAGTCAGCAGGCTGGCCATGAGGTAGATCGACCATTCCAGTGGCCGCACCGAAACGCCCAGGGCCGCAGCCTGCAGGGAACCCCGGGCCAACACGTTCAGGGCTCGCCCCAGCGGAAACACCATCAGGCAAACGAGCACAAGAATCATCAGTCCCGGCCACGGAGTGGCGGCGTGGGAAAGATCGCCCATCAACCAGTGCAGCATGCCCGGCAATCGGCTGGCCGGCGTCATCGAGAGGATCAGGGTAATGATGGCGCCCCAGCCGGCGGCAACCACCACGCCGGTGAGTAATAGTCGCGAGGGCGTCCAGCTGCCACTGCCATGGGCGAGGCCAAACACCAGCAGCGTCGCCAGCATCGCGCCGGCAAACGCGGAACCGGATACCAGAAAACCGCCAACACCGGCCAGCATGGCCAGTAACGCCCCTACGGCAGCACCGCCGGACAACCCCAACACGTAGGGATCGGCCAGGGGATTTCGCAACAATACCTGCATCAGTGCCCCGGCCACGGCCAGCAATCCGCCAGTTGCGAACGCGCTCAGGGTGCGAGGCAGGCGCAGCTCCAGAATCAGCGTTTGCTGCAGCTCGGTGCCACTGCCGGTGATAACCCTCAGAGTGTCGCCAAAACCGATGGCGGTGCTGCCAATACTCACGGAGATCAGGGCCGCCAGAAAGCCCGCCAGCAGCAGAACGAGGAGGGGTCTGTAGGGGCTAGAGATTGGCACGGGCCTGCTCCAGGGTCTGGCACAGGTGTCTGGCTCCGTCTGCCATACGAAGCGTCGGGCGCGCCAGCAGGTCCGGCGGTTCGAGGAAGAGATTGCCGGCGGCTACCGCGGCCAGGCCCGGGAACTCACGCCAGGCCTCCAGCCATTGCCTGTCATCAGAGGATCCGGCGGTAATAATGGCTTCGGGGTTGGCTTCCAGTACCGCCTCCCGGCTGATCCGGGGCACCAGCCGCGGCAATCCGCCGAACACATTCACGCCGCCGCACAGGGTTATGGCTTTGCTGATCAGCTCTTCCCGGTTCACGGTCATCAGGGGCTGGTCCCATATCTGATAGAACACCCTGACCGGTCTGGCATCAGCATACCGAGCTTTCAGTTCGGTCATTTCTGCGCGAAACGCTTCGGCCCGCTCATTGCCGAGGTCCGGCGAACCCGTCAGCAACGCCAGATCCGATACCGCCTCGGCAATGTCGTCAAACGTCCTCGGAGCAAGCCAGAAAACAGAAATACCCAGATCAGAAAGCCGTTCCAGCTGGCTGCGGGAATTGCCATCCACCCAGGCCACCACCAGGTCCGGCGCCAGTGCGACAATGGCTTCCAGGTCCAGGCGATTGCTGTCACCCACCTGCGGCAAGTCCGCAGCTTCTGCTGGATAGTCACTCCAGGCACTTACGGCCACCACCTTGTCACCGGCGCCGGCAGAGAACAGCAGTTCCGTCGCGCCCGGTGAAAGAGAGACAACCCGGTGCGCTGGCTCGGGCAGGCATACCGTCTGGTTCAGTGCATCGCGTGCGCAGGGTCCCTCGGCCTGCGCCAACGAGGGCGCAAGCAGAGACAATACACACAGTGCCGCGAGCCAGAGGTACCTCATAGAGGGCGGGAGCCTCTCAGATCAGTGAATTTACTGCTGGAAATCATAGCGCACCGAGGCCATGAAGGTTCGGCCCGCGGCCAGGTAATCAAAAGGCGCGAAGGTCGCACTGTCATATCCGATGCTGGTGGCATAGCGACGATCCAGCACGTTATCGACCTTGAACGAGGCCGACCAGCCAGGCTGGAAATTCCAGGCCGCCCTCAGGTCTACAGTGCCATAGCCTGGAAGCGGGCTGGTATTCGCCGCATCGTTATAGCGGTCACTCTCAGCAATAAAGCTGGCGCCCACAGACCACTGGGAGAACAGGCGATCAATATCCAGACGCAGGTTCTTTTCCGCGCGGCGTGGTAAACGGGCGCCCGTGTCGCGGTTCTCGGTATCCGCATAGGTTACCGCTGCCGCCAGATTCCAGTCAGCCGTCTCAATACCGGAAGAAACCTCAACGCCACGGATTCTGGCGGTTTCGACATTCTCCATGGTGCCCTCAAAGGTCACCGGGTCAGACACGTAGGTAATCAGGTCTTTCACGTCGTTCTGATAAAGCGCAACATCCCAGTACCACTGGTCATATCGCCCGGAGAAACCGGCCTCGACCATCTGCCCCTCTTCTGCATCGAGGTCGGGATTACCGGTGTAGAACGGCACCGTCAGGTAAAGATCGTTGAAGGTTGGCGCCCGGAACGAGGTCGCATAGCTGAGGCGAAAACGATGGGCGCGGTCCAGCTGGTGACCAAAGGCCACGCCGCCAGTCTCCTCTTTCCCGTAGGCCTCGTTGTCATCAAGACGCAGACTGAGCATCAGATCGGTGGCATCGAAGTTCAGGCGGCCCTGACCAAAGACCGCGCTGTTGGTCCGGCTGTCTTCTGTGAAATTGCTGGTGCCATCCACTTCATCAATCATGACCTCCGTACCCAGAACCAGCTCATGAACACCGGCCGTCAGGGTGTTTTCCCAGCGCGCTGAGCGAGACAGTGTGTCGAAAGTACTGGGATTGGCTCCGAAGGTATCCTGTTCATCGCGGGCTTCCGAGAACTGGATCCGTGTGCGCCAGTAGTCACTGGCAACAGCCTCCAGATGCAGACCCATGGCACGGATCAGGAAATCGGTATCACCGCCTTCAAACTCGGTATTACCTTCAGACTGGAACACCGTCAGCCCTGCGCCGCCACCCTGGTCAAAATTGTGGCTCAGTTTTGCCAGGCCGCCGGCGTTCCGAAAGCCCTTGTCTTCGCCGCCAGCACGCAGGTTGGTGCCATCGGTATCCGAATAGACGCCACTGGCAAGGAACGAGGAACGGCCCTCCCGGCCGGCTAATCCGGCAGTAACCTCACGGGTTTTATGGGAGCCTCCTTTCAGCTCGCCCCAACCCTGGCGCCCGGCCTCAGGTTCCAGGGTGAACGCCTGGATGACACCGCCCACCGCGTCGGCACCGTACAGGGAGCTCTTCGCGCCACGCACCAGTTCAACCCGTTCCATCAATTCCGGAGGCAAAAACTGCCACGGCGGGATGCCTGCAGAGGCAGAGCGCAGGCGGATACCATCAAGAAGCAGCACGGTACCGGAGCTCCCCGCGCCACGCAGGAATACGCTGGTGGTCTTGCCGTAGCTGCCGTCCGACACCACATTGATCCCCGGCTGGGCGCGCAAAAGGTCGCGGAATTCCGCGGGCTGTTGCCGATCAATAGCCTTCTTCTCGATGACCGTAACCGAAGACAGACTCTCTCCAACGGTCTTCGGCCCCAGTGTCGCGGTAACCACGATGGGATCCAGGGCATCGGTTTCTGGGGCAGACTGGGCCGAAACGGCCAGAGGGAGGGCAGCCAGGGAAAGGCCGACCACTAAACCAGGGCTTTGAATTCTGAACATTAAGCTTGCTCCGCACACCGCGCGCACCCGCACGGGAATCTGGGTTTTGTTGCGGAACAGCGAATGAGGGCAGGCGGTAGACAGGTATCAGGAGAGCGGAACCGGCATATCACCCACCCAGGTTGCCCTCCGCAACATCGGGTGTTTTTCCAGGCCGGTCTCCGGGCTGGCAGGCGGAACCCTTGGTTCCCGGGCAATCACCTTCCCATGTCGTGGCGACACAGTGGCGCGCAGATTGCCGTTGTCCTGCTTACCGTTGCGGGGGCAGCATCGGACTTGCACTGGCAATGCCAGGCTCACCGATTTCCCGTTTCACCCGTCGCGCTTTGCGACGGACACCTGAAAAAAGTGAGGCAAGGCTAGCAACACCGGGGTAAGCGGTCAATGAAATCCATCAAAGGTCGACATGGTCGCAGGCCTCTGCCACTGCTATATTCCATGACTGACAATCACTTTTTCTTCGCCAGAACAGGGAGTTTTATGCAGGCCGAGCTGGTCGACATTCGCAATCACATGGCTCAATACCCGCCGTTTGACGAGATGACCGAGGAGCTGCTCGACAGAGTGGTTGGCGACATAGAGGTTGTTTACTTCAAGGCCGGGAGCCAGATACTGGAATTGGGTGACCCGAGCAGCTGGCTGTTTTACGTGCGCAGTGGCGCCGTTGAAATCTATCGGAGAACCGGAGAACTTTATAACCGCATCAGTGAAGGTGAGGTCTTTGGCCAGTTTGGTCTTCTGATGAACCGGAAAGTGCGCTTCCCTGCCAAAGCCCTGGAAGACGTCCTGCTTTACAAGATCCCTTACGATACTTTCCAGTATCTCTGGGAAAATGACGACAACTTCGCCGATTTCGTCGAGATTGAGGACCGAAGCCGCCTGCGATCCGCCGTTTCGCGGCGGGAAAAATCCAACCAGCTGATGACGTCCAAGGTTACCCGGCTTATTTCCCGGGAACCGGTATCCGCACCGCATACCGTTCGCCTGCAGGAAGCGGCGCGGATCATGACCGAACACGGCGTCTCTGCGCTGCTGCTGATGGACGAGGAAGGCGAAAAGCCCCTGCTCAAGGGCATCATCACCGACCGGGACCTGCGCACCCGGGCCCTGAGCGAGGCACTGGCCTCGGAAACCCCGATCAGTGAGATCATGTCTGAAGGTCTGATCACCATCCGCTCGAACATGTTTATCTTCGAGGCCATGCTCACCATGCTGCACAACAATGTGCACCACCTGCCGGTGATGGATCGGGATGAGGTCCGCGGTGTGATTGCGCTCTCTGACATCGTGAAGTACGAGAGCCAGAGCAGCCTGTACCTGGTCAGCAACATCTATCATCAGCAGGATGTAAAAGGCCTGAAGAAAATCAGCCTTGATGTGCGGGACAGCTTTGTTCGTATGGTGAACGAAGACGCCAACTCCCACATGATTGGCAGTGCCATGGCCGGTATTGGTCGCAGTTTTACCCAGCGTCTGCTGACACTGGGTGAGGAGAAACTGGGGCCACCGCCTGTGCCCTACTGCTTTATGGCGCTGGGTTCCATGGCCCGGGACGAGCAGCTGGTGGTCACCGACCAGGATAACGCCATGATTCTGGACGACAGCTTCGTGCCGGAAGAGCACGATGAATACTTCCTGGCGCTGGCGAAGTTTGTCAGCGATGGCCTTGCCGAGTGCGGCTACACCTACTGCACCGGCGACATCATGGCCACCAACCAGAAATGGCGGCAGCCACTGCGGGTCTGGAAGGACTACTTCACCGACTGGATTGATAACCCGAAGGCCGAAGCTCTGTTGAACAGCAATATCTTCTTTGATTTGGACGGTATCTACGGGGAAACCGACTTTGCCGAACAGCTGAAGACACTGGTGGCCGACAAGGCCAGCAACAGTCAGCGGTTCCTGGCTATGCTGGCCCGCAACGCCCTGAACCGCACGCCGCCGATCGGCTTTTTCCGAACCTTCGTGTTGGAAGAAGATGGCAAGCACCAGAAAACCTTTAACCTGAAACGTCGGGGAACGGCGCCCCTGTCGGATCTGATCCGGGTTCACGCCCTGGCCTGTGGCTCCCGTGCACAGAACTCGTTCGAGCGGCTGAAAGCGATCGGCAACACCAAGCTGCTGCTGGAAGACGATCTGGGTAACCTGAGGGACGCCCTGGAGTTCATCTCCATTGTGCGTATCCGCCACCAGGCGCTGGCCATCGAGGCCGGCCGGCAGCCGGACAACAACGTTCGGCCCGAAGACCTTTCACCGTTTGAGCGCAGCCACCTCAAGGACGCCTTCCAGGTGGTCAGCGGTGCCCAGAAGTTCCTGAAATTCCGGTATCACGCCACGGTGGCTCGTAATGTCTAGCGAGGAGCAGGCCGGAAATTCTGTTACACGCCTGCCATGGCCAGACCAATTCGAAGCTCTGGCCGAGCAGAGCAAGTCACCGATTCTGAGAGCCTTTTACGAGAGCGGGTGTGTGTCGCCGGAGACACCCATGTCCGAGGTGCCCTTTGTGGCGCTCGATTTCGAGACCACCGGGCTGGACGCCAGCCAGCATTCGATTGTCAGTATCGGTCTGGTGCCGTTTACGCTCGATGGCATCCAGCTGGGTAAGGCCCGCCACTGGATCGTGCGGCCAAAGCTGCCGCTGCACCAGACCTCGATCACGATTCACGGCATCACCCACAGTGATATCGACCAGGCACCGGATATGAAAGATATCCTGAAGGACCTGTTTGCCAGCCTGAACGGGCGCATCCCTGTGGTCCACTACCGCAACATCGAGAGATCGTTCTTCGATGCTGCACTGCGATGGCGACTGGGGGAGGGTATCCGGTTTCCTTTAATCGATACCATGGCCATCGAGGCGCACCTTCACCCCGACCGGAACCCGTCACGCTGGCAGAGACTGCTGGGCAAAAAGCCTGTGTCCATTCGACTGGCTGACAGCCGGCTGCGTTATGGGCTGCCCCACTATGCCGCCCATAACGCCCTGATTGATGCGGTTGCCACGGCCGAATTGCTGCAGGCTCAGGTATTGCACCATTTCAGCCGGAAGACCCGGATCGGGGATCTCTGGTTGTAGTCTGAGTGTCGTTGTCGGATTACGCTGCGCTAATCCGACCTACCGGCACTAATCCGACTTACCGGCATCATGGGGCTACTGGCTTGCCATGTCGGTTTGCGGTTTGACGTCGTCAATCCATTTGCCATAGCCGGCCTCTTCCATCTTCTCCAGTGGGATAAAGTCCATCGCTGCCGAGTTCATGCAGTAACGCAAGCCGGTTGGCGCGGGGCCATCATCAAACACATGACCAAGGTGGGAATCCGCGTGGGTACTGCGGATTTCGGTCCGGGTCATGAACAGCGAGTTGTCCTCCCGTTCGACCACCGCGTCAGCCGTGATCGGCCTGGTAAAGCTGGGCCAGCCGGTACCGGATTTGTACTTGTCACGGGATGAGAACAGCGGCTCGCCCGAGACGATATCCACGTATAGCCCGGCCTGTTTGTTGTCCCAGTATTTGTTATTGAACGCCGGCTCGGTGCCGTCTTCCTGGGTGACCTCGTACTGCATGTCTGTCAGACGCTGCCTCAGCACATCCTGGCTCGGCTTCTCAAAGCTCTCCGGGTCAAAGCCGCTGCCCATCTTACCGGGCTCTGTGCTGGAGCTTTCATTGCCCACCAGGTTGTCACTGGCATCCACTGTGGCGCTTTCCTGGAACCGGGTGTAATCGATCTCATAATCTTCGCCATACACCTTTTCGATGAACTGGTAGCGGCCCGAGTTGAAGGTGTAGAAGTTGTAACGCACCGGGTTCTTGTCGTAATAATCTTGGTGATACTCCTCGGCCGGGTAGAATTTCTCGAATGGCACGATTTCAATCACCACGGGTTTGTCGTAGACCCCGGAGGCCTCAAGCTCAGCAACCGCCTCCTCGGCCAGACGCTTCTGCTCGGCGTTGTGGTAGAAAATAGCGGGCCGATACTGCTGGCCACGGTCCACGAACTGGCCCTGGTTATCGGTCGGGTCCATCATCCGCCAGAGGCCCTTCAACAGGCCCTCGTAGGTCATTTGCTGCGGATCATAATAAACCTGCACCGCTTCGGTATGGCCAGTCTGGCCAGAGGCCACCTGCTTGTATGAGGGATTTTCCTCTTCCCCGCCGGCGTAGCCCGAGACAGCTTCCACCACGCCCGGCACCCGTTTCTCGTACCCGGCCTCGACACACCAGAAACAGCCGCCGGCGAAGGTCGCCACCGCAAGGCCGGGCTGATCCGGCGCGTATTTGCTCATCTGCGACTCCGACTTTTCGGCAGCCACTTGAGTGGTGAACAGGCCTGCTGCCGACAGCAGCGTTACCACCGAAAAAATACCCAGAATCTTGTGTTTCATCAGACTTCTCCTATACGTGATTCCATTCCTACAGCGTAGGGTCGCGGATTCACGAAATCGTTCACCAGGTGTTACGAATTCATAACGCTGTGGATTTTTCTTCGCCCGGCGCGGCCATGTCACCGATCAGAGGCAGCCAGACGGTGAAAACGGCACCGTTGGCATTTCGGACAGAGAGTTTTCCCTGCTGCACTGAAACCATTCTCTGGGCAATGGCAAGCCCAAGCCCCGCATGCCCCGTCCTCGAAGCGCCTGCGGCCTGATAGAAAGGTTCGAAGATGTTTTCCAGGTCTGCATCATCGATGCCGGGGCCAGCGTCCGCGACGGTAATCTCAGCCCCGCCGTCCCGTTCGGCAACGCTCAGTGTGATCTCTGTGTCCTGTGGCGAATGACTGATGGCGTTGCTGATCAGGTTATCCAGTACCCGCTCGGTCATGGCGATGTCCGCCAGCACCCGGACCGGCGCCACGGAGACAATCGACAGGTCAACACCCGCTCGCTCCGCCTCCGGCTGATGTTTCTGCACCACATCATGCAGGAGTTCGGCAACCACAAACGGTTCGGTCTTCGGCTGTTTTTCCCGGGCATCCAGCGCCGCAAGCTCAAACAATTCTTCAACCAGACGACCAAGCCGGTGGCTCTCGGCCAGGGCCACATCAAGAAAGCGGGCACGCTCATCGGCGCCAAGCGTGTCCTGTTTCAGTCGCAAGGCTTCAATGTAACCCTGAATGGATGCCAGGGGCGTTCTCAGGTCATGAGAGACCTGAGCAACCAGTTGCCGGCGCTGGGCATCCTTGTGTTTCAGAAGATCCAGCTGGGCAACAATCCTCTGGGCCATCTGATCAAACCGGGCGGCAAGGTAATCAATGTCATCACCCTTGCCAGCAACCGCCGCCGTGTTCTCCGACAACATTCCCCGCTCGAAGGATTCCACCCGGTCGGTCAGCCGCGACAGCCGACGCGTCAGCAGCCGGAAAAACACCAGGCCAGCCAGCAAACCGACAAACAGGCTTACGGCGAGTGCACCTGCGCCCATCTGCAGGAGCCGGTTACTGTGCACCATGCTCTCGGCCAGATCGTACTCCTCGCCCCTCAAAACAACGTACAGGTAGCCCGTTGGATCGTCTTCCGAAGGCACCGGCGTGACCGAGAAGACTTTTCGCCGGTCATGGCTGCGCGGGTCATCACCGGGCAGCGGATAGGCTTCGGGATTTTCGAGCAGGGTCCGGATGGGCGCCAGGGACACCCGGTTCCGCTTGATCTTGTTCGGGTCCGCCGAGTAGGAAAGGATGTTGCCGTCGGTATCCAGCAGATAGATTTCGATGCTGGGATTGATCGTCATGTACAGCTCGAAGAGCTGCTTCAGGGCATCGCGGTTGAGTTCGCCATCGGTTACCAGGTTTCGGTCCGACACCAGATTACGGGCGAGGTCGCGGTTCAGTTGCTGGTTGACCGCTGCCGAGTATTCCCGCACCGAAGACAGACTCAGAAAGGTGAAGAGCCCTCCCACCACCAGCAGTAGCAGGAACAGGCCAATGGCCAGCCGGGCATAGAGGGTACGGAAGACAGACAAAGCCATAGCTAATCCATGAACCGATAGCCAACACCCCAGACGGTCTGGACGTACCGGGGCTCGGCGGGGTCGGTTTCGATCTTGTTACGCAGGCGGTTGATGTGCGTGTTCACCGTGTGCTCGTAGCCCTCATGGTTGTAGCCCCAGACCGCATCGAGCAACTGGGCCCGGCTGAACACCCGGCCCCGATGGGAAGCAAAGTGCCAGAGCAGATCAAACTCACGGGCCGTCAGATCCACTTCCCGATCATCCACAAAAACCCGGCGGCGAACCGGATCGATTTTCAGTCCGTCAACCTGAATCTCTTCCACTTCTTTGCTGTCTGAGGAGCCGTGAGAGAGAGCGTCCACCCGGCGAAACAGGGCTTTGATGCGGGCCGCCAGCTCCGCCACGCTGAACGGCTTCGTGAGGTAGTCGTCGGCCCCCATTTCCAGCCCCAGAACCCGATCCAGTTCCGTGCTCTTCGCCGTCAGCATCAGAACAGGCACGTAGCCCGGGCAGGCCCGTATCTCCCGGCATACCGACAGGCCATCCAGGCCAGGCAGCATCAGATCCAGAATCACCAGGTCAACGCCACCCTCACGGAACCGCTCCAGACCGGTGTCACCCCGATCCATCAGAACGGCCTTCATCCCCAGATCCGACACCTGCATACGCACCAGCTCACCGATGCCCGGGTTGTCTTCAATAATCAGTACCGTTCGTATCATGGTCTCGGGGCTCACTGCTGTCGCCGATGGCTTTCGGTGCATTCAGAGCAGAGTGTAGGCAGAAAAGTTCACAAAACCATCACAGGCTGTCGAAACCGCGCGCATAGCCGGCTCCGGGTTTAGTCGTTAAAATGAATCCAAATTCGGGCATGAGGTTTCAGTGGCAGACAAGACCGTTACCAGGGCAACACCCGCCGACGCGTTCAAGCGGGCACGTCGCATGTGGCTCAAGGGTGAGCGCATTCACCTGGCGCCACTGGCTGATGAGCTCGGAATTGGCCGCGCCACCCTGTTTCGCTGGGTGGGCAACAAGGACCTTCTAATCGGCGAGATTCTCTGGTCCCTGTATGAACCACTCTGGCGCCAGGCCATGGCGGAAACCCCCGGCGTGGGCGTGGACTACATCGTCGGCGTGTACCGGCGCACCAATTCCACCATCCTGCACTTCGAGCCGCTGCGGCGCTTCATTAACCAGGATCCGGAATACGCCCTGAAAATCCTTACCTCGTCCCAGTCGATCCTGCACACCCGCACGGTCGAGACCAACACGCGGATGCTGAAAGACCAGGTAGCGGCCGGGCATATCAAGCCGCCGATGAACATCTTCAGTCTGTCTTACTTCATGATTAGGCTGGCCGAATCCTGCCTATACAGCGATATCATCGCCGGCCGTGAGCCAAGGGAGGCGGAGTTGGAGGATGCCTGTACGGCCGTGCGGATTTTGCTTGGGGGGAAGGCCTGAGGCTGACACGCTTTGGTGGCCGGCCCCGCGGCGGGGGCAGTCGGATTACGGCTTCGCCTAATCCGACCTACATACTGCATGCTCAACATCACAGTAGGTCGGGTTAGGCAAAGCCGTAACCCGACACCGAACGACATTCGATCCTCACAGTAGGTCGGGTTAGGCAGAGCCCTAACCCGACACCAGGCTACAGCTATTACAGCTGAAGCGAGCGAACTTCCAGAAACTCCTCCAGTCCCCACTTGCCGAATTCGCGGCCAATACCAGAGTGGCCAAACCCGCCGAACGGTGCCATCGGGTTGAACGCGCCACCGTTCACGAATACCTGACCAGTGCGCAGCTTGCTGGCAATTTTCTTGGCCTTGGCGTCGTCGCCGGACCAGACTGCACCTGACAGGCCATACTCGGTGCCGTTGGCGATCTTCACCGCCTCGGCTTCATCGTTGTACGGGATCACGCACAGCACGGGCCCGAAGATCTCTTCCTGGGCAATACGGCTGTCCGGTTTGACGTTGCCAAAGACGGTCGCCTTGACGAAGTAACCCTTCTCACAACCCTCGGGCGCTTCCGGCCCACCGGCGATGAGCTTGGCACCTTCCTGGATACCCAGTTTGATGTAGTCGATGACCTTGTCACGTTGCTGGGCTGAGGACAGCGGCCCCAACCTTGTGGTTTCTTCCAGCGGGTTACCTGGCGTCATTTTAGCCACAGCCGCGGCGGCCAGTTCACAGGCTTCATCGTGCTTGTCGGCCGGGACCAGCATGCGGGTGAGTGCGGTGCAGGTCTGGCCAGAGTTCAGCAGGCAGTTGTTCACTGTGCCTTTTACCGCGCCCGCCAGGTCGGCGTCCGGGAGGATGACGGATGCGGATTTGCCGCCCATTTCGAGGGCAATCCGTTTGAAATCGTCGGCGGCCGCGTGGGCAATCAGGTTGCCGGTGCGGGTGGAGCCGGTGAACGACACCATTCGCACATCCGGATGCTTGATCAGGGTATCTCCCACTGTG
Organism: uncultured Marinobacter sp.; assembly: GCF_913055835.1. Lineage (GTDB taxonomy): Bacteria > Pseudomonadota > Gammaproteobacteria > Pseudomonadales > Oleiphilaceae > Marinobacter. Next base: position 182,614 of record NZ_CAJXKQ010000004.1, read on the forward strand.
TGGCCATAGCCGCACACCATGTTGAACACGCCCTTGGGCAAGTCGGTACCGTCCAGGATCTCGGCCAGAATAAACGCCGTCTGGGGCGCAATTTCCGAGGGCTTGAGCACCACGGTACAACCTGCTGCAATCGCCGGGACGATTTTCAGGATCACCTGGTGCAGCGGGTAGTTCCAGGGGGTAATGCAGCCAACCACTCCCACCGGAGCGTATTGCACCTCGGAGTTACCGGATTGCTCGGTGAATTCAAACTCCGGCAGCAGTTTCAGGTAGCTCTTGGTCACCGCAGCCGGCATACCGGCCTGGATCGGCGTAGCCAGTTTGATGGGCATGCCCACTTCACGGCAGACCGTCTCCGCAATTTCCCCACCCCGCTCTTTCAGTCCCGCGTGCAGCTGCTCCAGCACCTTGATCCGTTCTTCCACGGTGCTTTCAGACCAGCTTTCAAACGCCGCATCGGCGGCGGCAATGGCCTGTTCCATTTCGTCGGCGCCGGCAGCAGGCACCCGGGCAATCACCTCACCGGTGCCTGCCTCGTGAACGTCGATCATGTCGCCGGCCCAGCTAACCCATTGGCCGTTGATGTAGTTCCTGTTCAGTTCGTTCATGCGTTTCACCTCAATCAAATACTATTACGCCCCGGGCATTCTTGCCGGCCACCATATCGTCGAACGCCTGCGCGGCTTCTTCTATGGGGTAGGTTCGGGTAACCAGTTCGTCCAGCTTGAGTTTACCAGCCCTGTAAAGGCCCAGGATTCTGGGAAAATCGTGCTGCGGCCTGGCCGAGCCCAGCCAGCTGCCTTTAAGCGTGCGCTCGTCCGCTGGCAGAGTCAGGGTAGTCAGCGAGGTCTTGTCCTTCGGATCCGATACCCCTACCACTACGGCGGTCCCGCCACGACCCAGACTCTTGTAGGCCTGCTCGACCACGGGCCCGGCGCCGACGCATTCGAAGGCGTAGTCGACGCCGCCGGTCATTTTCTTGACCGCCTTGGCTGCGTCTTCCACCTCATTGATATTGACGGTGTGCGTGGCCCCGAATTCTCTCGCCATCTCCAGCTTCTTCGGGTTGCTGTCCACCGCCACGATCATCTCGGCGCCGGCGGTGGCACAGCCCTGTATGGCATTCAGGCCGACGCCACCAATACCAAACACAGCAGCACGGGAACCGGGTTCCAGTTTTGCAGTATTGAACACGGCGCCGACACCGGTCATCACAGCGCAGCCTACCAGGGCAGCGTTCTGCATCGGCACCGCTTCGTCCACCTTGACACAGTTGTCAACGTGCATGGTAGCGAACTCCGCCATCACGCCGCAGGCGCCAAAGACGTTCAGGGGCTCGCCGTCTGCGCCTTTGGTTCTGACGGTGCCATCGGGCAGGTTGAACATGGCCTTGCGGGCGTTCTCACACAACACCGGGCGGCCACGGACACACTGGCGGCATTTGCCACACATGGAGATAAACGTGCTCACTACATGGTCGCCTTCCTTGAAGGCCGTGACGCCCTCACCCACTTCGACAACCACGCCGGCAGCTTCGTGCCCTAATACAAGGGGAGGCGGATAGGGAATCTTGCCCGTGGTGGCAGACAGATCGCTGTGGCAGACGCCGCAGGCCGCGATCTTGATGGTGACCTCATCCCGCTTGGGGCCTTCCACCGTGATGGTTTCAACCTGAACGGGCTGCCCCCATTCCCGGCAGACGACGGCTTTTGCTTGTCTGTCCATGAATCTCCCCTTTTGGTGAACAAGGGGTCAGAAGAAAGCGTTCTTCTGACCCCGATTTCATATGGGCCGGTTTCAAACCACTTCAAACAGGCCGGCAGCACCCTGGCCGCCACCGATGCACATGGTAACTACCACGTATTTCGCCCCACGGCGCTTGCCCTCGATCAGGGCATGGCCTGTCTGGCGGGAGCCGGTCACACCGAACGGGTGGCCGATGGAAATGGAACCGCCGTTGACGTTCAGCTTCTCCATCGGAATGCCAAGGCGGTCACGGCAATACACCACCTGTGAGGCAAAGGCCTCGTTCAGTTCCCACAGATCAATGTCGTCCATGGTCAGGCCGGCGCGTTCGAGCAGCCGGGGAACTGCGAAAACCGGGCCGATGCCCATCTCATCCGGCTCGCAGCCTGCAACGGCGAAGCCCCGGAAAATGCCCATGGGTTCGATGTTGTGCTTCTCGGCATAGGTGCTGTTCATCACCGTGCACACGGAGGCTCCGTCCGACAGCTGGCTGGCATTGCCCGCCGTGATGAACTGCTCAGGGCCGCGTACTGGCTCCAGGCCCGCCAGACCCTCAAGGGTCGTGTTCGGGCGATTGCATTCGTCACCGGTCAGGGTTACCTGCTTTTCGCTGACCTGGCCGGTTTCCTTGTCCTTGACCAGCATAGTGGCGTCGAAAGGCACGATCTCATCATCGAACTTGCCGGCCTGCTGGGCCGCCGCCGTGCGCTGCTGGGAAACCAGTGAGTACTCATCCTGGGCTTCACGGCTGACGTTGTAGCGCTTGGCGACAATGTCCGCCGTCTCGATCATCGACAGGTACAGCTCCGGCTTGTTCTTCATCAGCCACTCGTTAGTGGCGTGAAAGCTGTTGATCTTCTCGTTCTGCACCAGAGAAATGGACTCAACGCCCCCGGCCACCATGGCCGGCACCTTCTCGGACACAACCCGCTGGGCGGCCAGGGCAATGGACTGCAAACCCGAGCTGCAGAACCGGTTAATGGAAAAACCTGCCGTAGTTACCGGCAGCCCCGCGCGAATCGCCGCCAGACGGGCGATATTCCGGCCCTGGGCGCCTTCCTGGAAGGCCGCACCCATGATCACATCTTCCACGATAGCCGGATCGATACCGGCACGATCGACGGCGTGTTTGATCACATGCCCCGCCAGATCAACGCTGTGGGTGTTGTTCAGGGAGCCCCGATAAGATTTACCGAGGCCGGTACGGGCGGTGGAAACGATGACTGCATCAGACATAACAATGCCCTCATTATTCGAAACATGTAGGTCGGGTCAGGCGAAGCCGTAACCCGACATGGAGTTGACCGTTTACCTCTGGTTGTCGGATTACGGCTTCGCCTAATCCGACCTACAGGTCAAAGCATTTAGTTAAATCGGTCGTGGGGTGTAAAGACACCCCGCCGCGCGACCAGCCACAAAATTCCCAGAGTTATAGATCGCCGAATTTCTTGCCTTCGCTGACCAACTTCTCAAGCAGAGCCGCCGGCTCCCACTGCTCGCCACCAACGGTATCCTGATACTTCTTCACCGCTGACAGGATGGTGTCCAGACCTTCCTGGTCGGCCCAGAACATGGGGCCACCACGATAGGCCGGGAAACCGTAGCCGTAGATCCAGACAATGTCGATATCGATCGGGCGATCGGCAATGCCTTCCTCCAGGATCTTGGCGCCCTCGTTGACCATCACATACATGCAGCGCTCAAGGATCTCCTGGTCGGTAATCTCCCGAGGCGTGATCCCCTGCTCCTTGCGGAACTGCTCGATCAGCTGCTCCACCTCCGGATCCGGAATTGGTTTGCGGCTGCCTTCCTCATACTTGTATACACCTGCCTGGGTCTTCTGACCAAGGCGGCCCTGCTCGGCGAGCTTATCCATCCAGCTGGCGGGAATGTCTTCGCCAGCCTTGCGGCGCTCTTCGCGAATCCGGTAACCCACATCGATCCCGGCCAGATCGGACATCGCAAACTGGCCCATGGGGAAACCAAGGTCGGTCAGAACCTTGTCGACCTGCTGCGGGGTGGCGCCCTCGTCCACTAGGGACATGGCTTCAGTGCCGCGCTTGTGGAGCATCCGGTTGCCGACGAAGCCGTAGCAGTTGCCCACCATGACGCCCACTTTCTTGATCTTTTTGGCAACCGCCATCACCGTGGCCTTCACCTCGTCGGAGGTCTTGCTGCCGCGCACGTTCTCCAGCAGCTTCATCACATTGGCCGGGCTGAAGAAGTGCATGCCCACCACGTCTTCCGGTCGCTTGGTGGCAGACGCAATCTCGTCGATATCCAGGGTTGAGGTGTTGGACGCCAGAATCGCACCCGGCTTGCAGACCTCATCAAGCTTGGCAAAGATTTCCTTCTTGATGGCCATGTTTTCGAACACCGCCTCGATCACCAGGTCAACGTCCCGGAAATCGTCATAGGTCAGGCTCGGGGTGATCAGTGCCATGCGCTGCTCCACCTGCTCCTGGGTCAGCTTGCCCTTCTTGGCGGAGTTCTCATAGTTACGACGGATAATGGCCAGACCCTTATCGAGGGCCTCCTGTTTGACCTCGACGATGGTGACCGGAATACCCACGTTGACGAAGTTCATGGCAATACCGCCACCCATGGTCCCGGCACCGATGATGCCAACGCTCTTCACGTCACGAACCGGCGTATCCTTGGGCAGCCCCTTGACCTTGGAGACCTCACGCTCCCCGAAGAACGAATGGATCAGGCCGGCGCGCTGGGGCGATTCCATGCACTCCATGAACAGTTCCCGCTCTCGCTTCATGCCCTCGTCAAACGGCAGATTGAACGCCGCTTCCACAGCGTCGACACACTTGAACGGAGAGAACAGGCCCCGGGCCCGCTTCTTGAGTTCCTCACGGAACTGGTCGAAGACATCGCTGCCCTTGTCCGCCTCGACTTTGTCGGTAATATCGCGAACACGGCGCACCGGCTTGCCTTCATCGATCACTTTCTGGGCATAGGCCATACCCACTGCGCGGATATCGTCGCTTTCTTCCACGGCATCGAGAATGCCGAGGGCCAGGGCATCACGGGCACCCACAAAGTCGCCGGTGGTGATCATTTCCAGCGCTTTACGGGCACCGGTCAGACGCGGCAGCCGCTGGGTGCCGCCGGCGCCGGGCAGAAGGCCCAGCTTCACTTCCGGCAGACCGACCTTGGCACTGCTGACGGCAACCCGGTAGTGGCAGCTCAAAGCGGTTTCCAGGCCGCCACCCAGGGCCGTGCCATGGATGGCGGCGACCAAGGGCTTGTCGCTGTTTTCAAAGGTGTTTACCAGTGTCGGCAGGGTGGGCTCCTGCATGGGTTTGCCGAACTCACGGATGTCGGCGCCGGCGATAAAGGTGCGCCCTTCGCATACCAGCAGAAGCGCCTTGGCCTCCGCATCTTTCTGGCCCTGCTCCAGGGCTGCGAGCAGACCGGAACGAACAGCCTGGCCGAGGGCGTTTACCGGCGGGTAGTTCACGGTAATAACGCCGATGTTGCCTTCCCGGTTATAGCTAACGACCTCAGACATGATTTCTCCTCGCATTGGTTCTGAAATGTGGTTTTAACTAGCGAAACATGCGTACGATTTAATACAAGTTCTTCCGGGGTTTCAACCATCCCAGAATTTCAGGCATTAAAAAACCGCGGAGGTTCCTCTGCGGTTTTCATAGCGGCAATACATCAGTACGAGGTCCGCACACGAAGTCTGGGAGGTGGCGGGCAGGGCTTTCCGAAACCTTGTGGAGCCAGGGATGGCGGAACAGAGCGTACAGGGATGTATTTACAGCGTGTTTCGGAAAGCCCTGCCCGCCGGCTCCTTCACCAAGGTCCGGACAATCATACACCCAGCGATTCGATATCGCCTGCCAGCATTGCGAGCTGATGGGCAATGGAACCCCGAAGCTTTTCTGCCGGCACCAGGTAGGACGGTGCGGCGCAGGTCAACGCCATGATGGTGCCGTCCTGCAGGTGGATGGGCACGCCGGCGGAGTTGATATTGCGGTCCCACTCGCCGATGGACAGGCAGAAGCCGTGCTCCTTGTAATCCTTCATGGCCTGGTCGAGGCCGGCCTTTTTCTCGGGCCAGTCGTCGCCGAATTTGGCAGCCATGGCGTCGTCAATGACAAGGCGTGCCTTGTCGCTGATGGCGCAGTAGTAGGCGCGGCCGGCGGAGGTGGTGGCCATGGGCAGTTTCAGGCCGATGTCCATCCGCAGCAGGGAGGCCTCCGGTGGCAGGCGGTTTTCCACGTAGATCATGTGCAACCGATCCCGGCAGGTCAGACCAACCGACATGTTGGTCTGGCGGGCGAATTCGTCCATGTAGGGCTTGGCCAGCTGGCGAACCTTGAGGTTGGAGACGTAGGCGTAACCCAGCGCCAGAACGCCGGAGCTCAACTGATACTTCTCCAACTGGGTGTTGTAGCTGAGGTATCCAAGCTTGGTGAGGGTGTAGGTCATCCGCGACACAGTGGGCTTGGGCAGCCCGGTGATCCGTGCGATGTCCTGGTTACCCAGGATGACAGGCCCCTGGCTGAAGGCGCGGAGTACGTCCAGGCCGCGGGACAGGGCCTCGACAAACTTGCGGTCTTTCTCCGGCTTCACGGGCTCACCGTCAGTGGAGGCCACTGTCAGTTCGGGTGAGATCTGCTTTTTTCCTGCCATAATGGGACGTCCTCCAACCGCGTCGCCCGCTCCGGTAACCGGTGTATTAATATGGTGAATAATCAAGGATTCATCATTTTAATCGCTGCAGAAATCAAGTACCAGAAAGTCTTTTCAAAATCCGTACCAAATATGAAACACTTGGCACATATGTTTCAAATTCGGAATCGCAAGGCGGTATCGTGTACCGACTTTTCCGAATTTATCCGTTTTTCTGTTCTGCATTGCAAAACAAACTAACAGCCAACGAATCCTGTGGCGACCCCCGGAGGCAAAATGAAGATTCTTTTTGTGGCAGGCGACCCGAAGCCTGAACGCTGGACAGCGCCTATCCAGGCGCAGTTGCCGGATGCAGAGATTTTCGTCTGGGATCCGGAGGGGCCGTCCGTGGACGCCGATTACGCCATTGTGTGGCAGCCCCCTGAAGCGCTGTTCGAGCGGGAGAAACATTTGAAGGCGGTGTTCAACCTGGGAGCCGGTATCGACGGCCTGCTCAAGGTTGCCAATCTGCCGCAAGACCTCACGATTGTTCGCCTCGAAGACGCGGGCATGTCGGTACAGATGGCAGAATACGTGCTGCATCAACTACTGGAAGCCAGCCGCGAGATGGAAACCTACCGGGAGCAGCAGCGCCAGGGTATCTGGAAAATCCATCGCCCGATCAAACGCAGCGAGTGGCCGGTGGGTGTCATGGGGCTGGGCCACATCGGCAAGCGGGTTGCTGGCACGCTGGCCAATCTGGATTACCGGGTGAGCGGCTGGGCCCGCAGCGAACACAGCGTGGAGGGTGTCAGCACCTATGCCGGCCAGGACCAACTGGGCGACTTCCTTCAAACCACCCGGGTTCTGGTCAACACATTGCCCCTGACCGATGAGACCCGGGACATCATCAACTATGATCTGCTGAGCCAGCTCCAGCCGGGTGCCGTGCTGATCAATGTTGGCCGGGGCGAACACCTGGTTGAGGGGGACCTGCTTCGGGCGTTGGACGAGGGCAAACTGCTGCGTGCCTCCCTGGATGTGTTCCGCAAGGAACCCCTGCCAGAGGGGCATCCATTCTGGCAACGGAAAGAGATCACCATCACCCCGCACATCTCGGCCCGGACCCTTCGGGATGCGACCATTGAGCAGATCACCGGCAAGATCCGTGATCATGCCGCCGGGCGCGCCATCTCGGGGATTGTGGATACCGACCGGGGCTACTGACCCGGCGCCAGCCAGGCCACCAGCGCTGTCAGCATCAAAAGCACTGGCAGCGCGATCAGCGCAAACAGGCCATTCCAGCGAAACGCCACAACCCACCGTGAGATCTGCCCGAACCGGGACAGCAGCATGACCGAGGGGCCAAAAGGCGACAGCATCATGGCCAGGGAAAAGCCGATGACCAGCGCCACAGCGACCGGCAGCAGGGCCATTCCTTCGGCCACCAGCTGGGGCAGCAAACCCGCCTGGACGCTCAGAACCGTGATGGGAATGATGCCGATCATGGAGAACATGGGCAGCATCAGCATGCCAACAACGGCGACCAGGAACACGCCACCACCAGTGGCGACAAGGCCAGCAAGCGCATCCGCCGGAATGACCGCAGACAGGGCAACCCCCAGGATGGCAGAGGCGGCAAAAATGGCCATTTCATTCTGCATGGCCCATACCTGGCCCGCGCCCTCCTTCAAAACCGGCATTAGCGCCCGCTCCTGCCAGAGCATGTAAAGCAGCGTTACGGTGGGCACCGACAACATGGCCGCCACCGACACCTTGAAACCGGTCGTCGCCACCAGGCCCGCCATCACCGTGAATACCAGCAGGATCAACGCGAGCAGGCGCCCGGTGCCCGGAAGCCAGCCTTCAACGGCGATGCGCTCACTGCTGACCTTGCGGAAGCGGCGCTGTTCCAACACCCAGCCAATCAGCACCATCAGAATTGCAGCAACCGCTCCGAATGGCAGCAGCTGCGACCAACTCAACTGCGGAAGCTCCCGGGTGAGAATCGCGACAGCTACGCTGGTAGGCGCCACAAGAGGTACCAGGGCAAAGCCTCTCAGAGCACTGATCAGAACACTGCGTAACCACTGGAGACGGGAGTCGCCGCTAACCCCTCGCTCCCGCAAGGTTTCGGAGAGGCTTCCACACAGAAGGTTCATCATTCCAAAGCTCAGAACCGTGGCAACGCCACAACTGACCAGGGCGTACTTGGGATAGAGCAGGATAGGCTTGCCGCCCAGCAGCACATCGTGGATCCGCCGCAACACCTCGAACCGGCGCACCAGGCACTGCATCATGCCCAGGCTGCCGAGAAACGCGGAATAGAACGCCGCATCAGACGCCGCTTTCAGCAGTTGTCCGGCGTCGAGAGATCCGCGCCAGGCGAAGCCGCCGAGGACCAGAAGGGCGATAATCAGCAGCATCCGGGCGTACCCCTGCAGGCGACCGGCCCCTGCCAGAAAGGCAGCGACAAACATAACGCCCGCCACAGCACTGAGCTCGCGGCTCTCCAGGCAAATAGCCACCAGCTCGGTAACCACCGCCAGGGACACCAACCACTGGAGCATACCAGTCAACACAGGGGCACCTGGTCAGCCTTGAACACTGCTTGCATTTCCATAACACCCGGATTAGTCTTTCGGAAGCAAATTACAAAACTTCGTTTCGCTTAATGAAACACCGTTGACACAAAGATAGCACAGATTGGTCCCTCGCCCCTAGCGTCGGGCTTTCGATATTCGCTTTCAGGAGAGTACACATGGCTTCCGCACCCTGGAATGATCTGCTGGGTTTCGACGCCCAACTGGACGAAACCGAGCGTCAGGTCCGAGACAGCATCCGCAGCTTCTGCGATGAGCAACTGATGCCCGGAATCACTGAGGCCAACCGGCACGAAAAGTTCGATCGCTCTATCTTCAATCAGATGGGTGAACTCGGCATGCTGGGCGCGACCCTGCCTGAAGAATACGGTGGGCCGGGGCTGAACCATGTTTGCTACGGCCTGATTGCCCGGGAAGTGGAGAGGGTGGACTCGGCCTACCGCTCGGCCCTGAGCGTTCAGTCGTCCCTCGTCATGTACCCGATCTATTCCTACGGCAAGGAGGCGATGAAAAAACGCATCCTGCCCAAACTGGCCTCGGGCGAGTACGTCGGCTGTTTCGGCCTGACCGAACCCAATCACGGCTCCGACCCGGGCGGCATGGAAACCAGGGCCAAGAGAGTGGACGGTGGGTACCTGCTGAGTGGCTCCAAGACCTGGATCACCAACTCACCGATCGCCGATGTCTGCGTGGTCTGGGCCAAACTGGACGGCAAGGTGAACGGCTTTGTAATCGAGCGCGAGGGCGCCAGGGGCCTGGACACGCCGAAGATTCAGGGCAAGTTCTCCCTGCGGGCGTCGGAAACCGGCTCCATTTTCATGGACGAGGTGTTTGTTCCGGAAGAAAACCATCTGGAAGTGGAAGGATTGAAGGGGCCGTTCAGCTGCCTCAACAAAGCCCGCTTCGGCATTAGTTGGGGGTCTCTGGGCGCGGCTGAATTCTGCTGGCACGCGGCCCGCAACTACACCCTGGAGCGCGTGCAGTTCGGCAAGCCCCTGGCCGCGAACCAGCTGATCCAGAAAAAGCTGGTAGATATGCAGACCGAGATCACCATCGGCCTGCAGGCTGTTCTGCAACTGGGCCGCATGATGGATGCCGGCACCGTAACGCCGGATGCCATCTCGTTGCTCAAGCGCAACAACTGTGGCAAGGCGCTGGACATCGCCCGGGTTGCCCGGGACATTCACGGCGGCAACGGCATTTCCGACGAGTACCACGTGATCCGCCACGTGATGAATCTGGAGGCCGTGAACACCTATGAAGGTACACACGATGTCCACGCCCTGATTCTCGGCCGAGGCCAGACAGGCATTCAGGCGTTCAGCTGATCCCCTCGGATTAAGCTTCCCAAACGAAAACGGCCCCTCAAGATGAGGGGCCGTTTTGCATCACGATCTGGCCAACCTATTCGATCTCGACCAGAACTTCTCCGGGCACCACACGGTCACCCTTGGCAATAAACACGCCGGCAACCTTTCCGGCCGTGGTCGCTTTGACTTCGGTTTCCATCTTCATAGCCTCGATGATCAGCACCGGATCGCCGGCCTGAACCTCGTCGCCTTCCTTCACCAGCACATCCACGATGTTGCCAGGCATGCTTGTGGTCACGTGACCTTCCTTGGTAGCGGTTGCACGGCCACCGCTGGACCGGGCACCCTCGCCATCTTCACCCAGCGAGGCCAGATGAATTTCTTCAGGAACGCCATCGACGGTCATGTAGAAACGACGCTCATTCTCACCGGAGGGGTTCGCGCCGGTGACGTGAATATCGTAGCTCTCACCATGAACTGTGATCTTGAACTTGCTGGAGACCGAGCCGCCCGAAGAACCGGTGGGGATCGGCTCCAGGGGCTCCGGTTGCAATGTACCGTCACGCCGCTGCTCGAGGTACGCTTTGGCCTGGTCCGGGAACATGGCGTAGGTGAGCACATCCTCCTCGCTGGTGGCCAGGTCGCCCACCTGTTTGCGCAATTCGTCCAGCTCCCGTGGAATCAGGTTAGCCGGGCGCTCTTCTACCAGGTCCTCCTTGCCGACGGCGCGCTGCTGGAGCGATTTATCAACCGCGGCGGGCGCCTGGCCATACCAGCCCTGAAGGTATTTCTTCACCTCGTTCGTGATGGACTCGTAGCGCTTGCCGGCAAGCACGTTGATCA
>NZ_CAJXKQ010000005.1 GCF_913055835.1 uncultured Marinobacter sp.
CGTCGCACTCAAAAGCGAAAAACAAATCAGAGAGACCACGATAAATCCATGTTTTAGCGACTAAAGACGATTCCATGAGTGACCTCTAACGCCGTGGATAAGCTGCCGGTGCAGAGCGCAGCGTAGTACTGGTCACATTCACCCATTGGTTACGTGTTTTCGCCATCTGATTCACCGCGATAGATTTCATAAAGCTCATCAATAATAGGTTGAATATCCAACCTCAGCCCAAGAGATTCAAAAATGCCTGAGTCTGTAAAAAAGGCCCTGAAAAAGTGATACGGAACCTCATCTCTTCGCATCTCCGGCCCCACATATGCCGGATACACATTTCCCACTATGGGCTTTGACCATAGATAGCTATCTAAATTTTCGTCTAAGTGCTCAAGGTGATTTCTTAGATCTTTGTTTCGAATAGAACTATTACTCTTTATCTTGAAAGCCTTACGTAAACTTTGGGCCCGTTTTTTGTGAACTTTATTAATACCCTTGTTGATGGGCCAAAAGTACTTAGAAAGGCTAGCAGTATGAATCAATATACTTTGTATCGAATCAAGGATTGGGTCTGTAAGGCTATGAGGATCTTCTTCCGCATTTCTAGCCTCTAAACATTGTACAAGGAACTGGACAGAAGCAATTGCCGACTCCAAATTGAACCTGATAGCTTGACCATAAAAAGCGAAATGCGCCGGTTGAATGCCCTCATACCTGTCTATGTATTCTTTCATGTCTTCCATGATCACTCACTACACATAACGCCGCCAGCATGCGCGGCTACGAAATGGAGGCGAAGCCGCAATGTAGTAGACGTCGCCGTGACTGGCATGGTTAGGCATTTTCTCGGTCCCTCGCACCGCACGGAGCAGCCGGTAATTTGTCCGCCAGAGTGCGCTGCCATGCCGTAGCAACTTCCTGGGAACTGAATATTCCCTGTAAGTTTCCACCATGTGTTGAGGCCCATGTTGTCGCCTTCAAGAACTCGCGACCGCCGACGACAATGTGGCTCATTTTACCGCCGTTTGTTTCCGTAAATCTCTCAAAGCTCGTAGCACCAAGTTCCGTCAACCTGATGAAAACCGGCCAGCCGCGTTTCGTCTGTTCCCCTACGGCTGAATCCTGCACATAAGACGAACACAGGTGAAACTCCAGCTCAGTCTCTGCTAGAGCAATGGCAGGAATAACCAGCAAAAGAATAGCTATCCATTTCATCGTGACGATTGCCTAACGCCCGGCTCACGCGCCGGTTTGGAGCCGCGAAGCGGCGGAAAATCGGTCGCTGTGCAGCCGATTGTTAAATCTTTTTCTGTACGGTATCCTGAACAGGAACAACATCCTGTACAGGAGCAACCATATGGATGCTATTAGTTACACAGCTGCTAGAACCAATCTAGCAAAAACCATGGATCAGGTCTGTGAAGACCATTCTCCAGTGATCATCACCCGGAGCAAATCCCAGTCCGTGGTCATGATCTCCCTTGAGGACTACGAAGCACTGCAGGAAACTGCATACCTTCTTCGGGCGCCAAAGAACGCCCGTCGTTTGCTGGAATCCGTCGCCGAGCTGGAGCAAGGCGGTGGTCAGGAAAAGGAACTTCTTGAATGAAACTGATCTTCTCCGAGAACGCCTGGGAAGACTATCTGTACTGGCAAAAAACCGACAAAAAGATCCTTAATCGAATCAATAAGCTCATCAAGGAGACCAAGCGAGAACCGTTTGAAGGCGTCGGTAAACCCGAGCCCCTCAAACACAGTCTCGCCGGTTATTGGTCCCGCCGAATCAACGAGGAACACCGAATCGTTTACAAGGTCACGGATGACGCTTTGCTTATCGCCCAGCTCCGGTATCACTAATGATTTAACGCCACGCATAACGGGCCGGTTTGTGGAGCGCCCAGCGGAACAAAGCGGTCCCGTTGATGCGCTTGTTACGTTTTCTCTCTTTCGAACTGTATAAGAAGCCCACCATGCTCTGCGCCTTCAGGAAACTCCCCTGTTTTTTGCAGAACCTCAATCATAGCTTCTGATTGCTGATAAATAAGGCCAATATCTATAGACCATTTCATGTTGTAGAACTTTCGTTCTTCGGAAATATAAACCCTTACGGGAAAGGCATGAGGGTTAAAAATATCTTTTTTAGACAGGACCATATTATAAGCAGCCCATGGCGACTTTCTTTTCTTGCTGTCGCTCAGCTGCACTATTGATTGATCTAGGTACTCATCAAAGTGCTCTAGGGTATTTCTCACTTTCGCATTCATTATTTCACTGAGACTAATATCCTTGAAAACCTCGGCCAGCTCTTTGGCCCGGTGTTGCCTAAGGTTGTAGGCTGCCGTGCTTTCATTTCTTTGTTTTTGAGTCGGAGTTTTCAGCAGTTTTTTTATGTTTGCGGAATGCGAGAGTACAGAAGAAATTAGAGTGTGTACTTCTGGGTCAACTTTGATGTAGCCGTCTTTCTCTGGCACTGGGGCTTTCTCAAATATTTCCTCACATTTGTCTTTGATGCTGACAGCCAAGTACCACAACTCTTGACCATAAAGACCTAGCAAATGCTTATCCAGCATTTTGGTAGATTTATGGTTAGTTTTGATCACAAGCACTCACTCCTTCGAGAACGTAACGCCAGCCATAAGCGGCGCCCTGACAAGGGCGTCCGGTGGAGGGCCATCGGCCCGGAACAACCTTAATGGCCTTGTTAGCACTACACCACCTTGTAAGTGCGGTGTTCACCTGGCCCACTCCACGTTATTGCGGTAAATGATTGCTGGACCAACCCCTTATCTTTGAGGGTTTGGACTATGGCAGCTGGCGGCCAACCGGCTGGCTCATCAGTAAAGACATACCCTTTTTCGATGAGTGCTACGACTAGCTGTGCCAGCTCATCGTCTGTTGTGTATGGCAATGAGGTTTCTTGATCAGAGACACAAACCTTGCCATTCATTATTTGGGTTACGTACCGGATTTTCATAATCGTATGAGTGCTAACGCCAGCCAGCATGCGCGGCTACGGAATGGAGGCGAAGCTGCAATGTAGTAGACGTCGCCGTGCCTGGCCTTGTTATGTTTTACTTAAAATGGCCGTAAACACCCCATCCACGACCGGTTATACCCAAGTTCACCAGCAAGTCAGCCTCTTGCTTGCCCACATAATCTGGATTTTCTGACTCCCAAATCTTGCGTTTAATGTACTTTGCCCAGACTTTTTCGAACTGACTTTCCGGATTTTTGTTTCCGTTACAGACCTCAACGAAGCGCTCTTGGGCTGGTGTTTCGGGAGTAATTGCCCCGCGCATCAGAGCTGCCAGCCAAGAGCCGTAAGTTATGAGCAGCTCGATCTCGTCCTCGGAGAAGAGTGTATCGGGCACATTGGGCTGAAACTCCATTTTCCGATATTTTAAGTGCTCTGCTGAAGCCACGAATCACTCCAGGAAACATAACAGCTAATTATACGAACGCGTTCGTATATCACCCGTTCGTAAAACTCCATTCAAAAATGCTCAAACAAACACAAATTTTTCTAATAAAAACAATATATTAATAAACAATTATTACAACTACCGCCGGAGTTATACGCCCTTTTCTGAGCCACTCTTGCTCCCATCATGGGCGTATAACTCCGCCGTCCCTTTTCCTACTTCTCAACCCTATCAGAGAGTTACCATTATTTCTCACGCAGCTTCCGGAGTTTTGCGAACGCGTTCGTATAACTCCAGCCTTCGCAGGCCGGCTCTACCCTACCTTCTCCATACCTGAGATACTCACAGAACACCCACCAAACAGGATGTACCGGCTGCTTTCATCGGCCGGAAGGTGGCCAGGTTGCTCTGCGGATTGCCAGGGCAGCCGGGAACAGCAGCGACAGGAGGTCATTCCCATGAAACGCATCGCTATCTGCTTTGATGGCACCTGGAACCGCCCGGAAGAGATCCTGGGCGAGGATTTTCCCACCAACGTTCTGCAGTTTGCCCGCGCCATCCGGCCCACCGACGGCACCGGTGTTGAGCAAGTGGTGTTCTACGACTGGGGCATTGGCTCCTACCACGATGAGCTTCGGGCCGGTGCCACCGGGTACGGGCTGGAGAAGAACGTGATGGACGGCTACCGGTTTCTGGTGCACAACTACGAGCCCGGAGACGAGATTTTCCTGTTCGGCTTCAGCCGCGGCGCCTACACCGCCCGCAGCCTGTGCGGGATGATCAACAACTGCAGCGTTCTTCGGAAGGAGCACGCCAATCTCATAGAGAAAGCGTTCAAGCTCTACAAAACCAAGAAACACAAGGCCAACGGCGATCACGCCATGGCCTGGAAGGCGAAGTACTCCGTGGAGCAGCGCACGCCAATCAAATTTGTGGGTGTGTGGGATACGGTGGGTGCGCTCGGCCTGCCCTTTACCTTCTTCGGTCTGATCAAGGATCAGGACCTGTTTTACGACCGCAAGATCGGCAGCAACATTCGCGTGGCCCGGCACGCGCTGTCGCTGGATGAGCAACGGGAGGATTTCGAGCCCACGCTCTGGGACCCCCGCGAGGGTACCGATCTGGAACAGATCTGGTTTGCTGGCGTGCACTCCGATGTTGGCGGCGGTTACGGTCCCGACAAGCAGGAGCGTACCCTGGCGGACATTCCCCTGCTCTGGATGAAGGCGGAAGCCGAAAAGCAGGCCCTGGTGTTCAACGATTACCTGCCCACCGAAACCCACGCCAGCGCCGAACAACACAATGAGTACAAGGGCAAGTACAAGCTGCTGGGTAAGCTGGTACGCGAGATCCCGCCCCTTAAAACCAACCACACCTGGGTTCACCCGAGCGTAAAAGAGCGCTACGCCAGCGGATACCGCAGCGACTCCATCGAGCAGTTCGTGAAAGCCCACGGGCAGTGGCCACCGCTCTGGCCGGACTAAACCGGCCCTGCCCTCCCCGGTTTTTGGTAGACTCCACGGCCAGAGAGGCCGGCGGTTACCGCCGTGCCTGTTCATTGGCCAACGGGAGTCCGCGAATTGTGAAAAGCTGGGTTTTTCTGGGCATTGCCATCGTAGCGGAAGTGATCGCCACCACCGGCCTGAAAGCAAGTGATGGCTTCACACGCCTCTGGCCGAGCCTGCTGGTGGTGGCCGGCTACGCGGTAGCCTTCTATTTTCTGTCGATCACACTCAAGGAGATTCCCGTTGGGCTGGCCTACGCCATCTGGGCGGGCCTGGGCATTGTGCTGGTGGCGCTGATTGGCTGGCTCATCTACGGCCAGAGCCTGGATGCCGCCAGCGTGATCGGCATGGCGCTGATAATTTGCGGCGTGGTGGTGATCAACGTATTTTCCAGGGCTTCTGTCCATTAAACACCCGGCCAAACCGAGGCACGTTCCATGCACCTTCCCTTCTGGCTGACAACCGCCCTGCTGTTTCCGGTCCTGCTTTATCAGGGCAGGCGTGCCCGCCGCACAACACCCAGGCTGCCGGAAGCCAGCGGCTCTCCGTCTGGCCAGTACGGTGAAGGCACTCCAGCAAGGCGAATCCTGGTGATTGGCGAATCCACGGCAGCTGGTGTTGGCGTTGAAACCCACGATCAGGGCCTGGCCAGCCAGCTGGCAAGGCGGATTCATGAGCACACCGGCCAGACCGTGGCCTGGCACACCTTCGGAATCAACGGGATCCGCCTGGGCCCACTGGTCCGGAAGCTGGAGGGTACCCGGTTACCGGATGCAGACCTGGTGCTGCTGAGTATGGGCGTGAATGACACCACAGGCTTCACACCCCGGATTCGATTCCGCCGGGAATTGAAGGCGCTGCGTCATTGGCTAACCCCGCGATATGCACACCCGCTGTTGCTTCTAAGCGTGCCACCGATGCATCTGTTCACCGCCCTGCCCGCGCCGCTTCGGCATGTGATGGGATGGCGCGCGCGACAGCTTGACCGGGTTTATCAGAATCTTGCCAAGGAAGCCCCGGCTGACTTTCTCTATCTCGATTACCCCGCCGTTACCGATCCGACCCTGCTGGCCAGTGATGGCTACCACCCCGGGCCGAAGGGCTACGCCTATATTGCTGATAACTTGTTACCACTGCTCTTTCGCCTGACAATAGGCCGGTATTAAAACGTCAGGACCCCCAAACCATGCTCGAACAGTTCTCCTGGATACCGGCAAATTTTGCCCTGCCGGCGTCCCTTTTCCGGCCGATCATCAGCACACTGCTTCTGATTCTGGCCATCATCATCATGCGCACGCTGACGGCCGGGTTCATTCGCCGCAATGTGGCGTCTTCGGAGCTGCGCGGCCGCTTGCTGGTAAATTTCCGGAACGGCTTTTTGTTGCTGGGCGTCCTTGGCGTGGCATTGATATGGGGCGACCAGATTCGCTCCCTGGCGCTGTCGATTGTCGCCATTGCGGTCGCGTTTGTGGTGGCCACCAAGGAACTGATTCTCTGCATATCGGGGGCCATTCTCAAAAGCGGTGCCGGCTCCTTCAACCTGGGCGATCGCATCCAGATCAAGGATTTTCGCGGCGACGTTATCGACCAGACTCTGCTGGCTACGACAATCCTTGAAGTCGGGCCGGGTAAAACCGGGCACCAGCGAACCGGGCGGATGATCGTGATTCCGAATGCCCTGTTTGTGGCAGAACCGGTGATCAACGAGAGTTTTACCGATCACTGGGATTTTCATGTCTTTACCGTGCCGTTCAAGCGGGAGGACGACTGGCAGGGCGCCCAGAAGGCGCTACTTGAAGCCGCCAACCGCCAGTGCGAGCCTTATCTTGAGGCCGTTCGCAAGTATATGAAAAAGGTGGGAGTTTCTCGGGGGCTGGAGGTTCCATCGGTAGACCCGAGAGTGACCATCCAGGCGCCAGTCGCCAACGAGATTCACCTCGTGGTGCGCCTGCCCGCCAAATCCGGGCAGCGCAGCTACATTGAGCAGGCCATCCTGTCCGAGGTGTTTTCGAGCGCCGACTTCTCGAACAAGAAAGCACAGCCGTCGGAAGATGCGCCCAATGACACGGACGCCTAGCGACGGGCAGTTCTGCCCCTAGATAGCACGCCGGAGGTAATGCCGGTAGCGCGGTCGCCAGAAATTGCGCTCGATGGATCGACGGATGGTGTCTTCATCGGATCTCAGGGCCACCCCCTCCTCCTGGGCCTGCCAGGCCACATCGAAGGCAATCTGGCGGCTGAGTTCCTGAATGCCGGCCAATTCTGGCAGCAATCCTTCCCCGGTGCCCTGAACGATGGGGGCCTGTTTCGCCAGGGCGTTGGAGGCCGCGGTGAGCATGGTGTCCGTTACCCGGGAAGCGCCGGCAGCCACCACGCCCAGGCCAACGCCCGGGAAGATGTAGGCGTTGTTGCACTGGGCAATGGGGTAGGTTTTGCCATCAAGTTCAACCGGCTTGAAGGGGCTGCCCGCAGCGACCAGGGCCTTGCCATCGGTCCACGTCAGGATATCTTCGGGTGTGGCCTCTACCCGGGAGGTGGGGTTGGATAACGGCATCACCACGGGTTGGTTGCAGCCGGCGCGCATGGTTTTGATCACGTCCTCGGTGAATAGGCCGGGTTGGCCGGAGACACCAATGAGTACCGTTGGCTTCGCCTGTTTGACCACATCGATCAATTCCCGGCCTTGCCAGTCCGCGACCCGCCCAGGATCCTGGGCGAGTGCTTTCTGAAAAGCCTGAAGGCCGTCCTGATCGCTGGTCAGCAGACCGTCCCGGTCGACCATGTAGACCCGCCGGCGCGCCTCCTGCTCGGACATCCCTTCGTTGGTCATGGCAACGATAATCTGCTCGGCAATGCCGCAGCCGGCCGAACCGGCGCCCAGGAAGGCCACCGTCTGGTCACTGACCTTTTCGTTTTTCGCTTTGCAGGCAGCCAGCAAGGTGGCCAGGCACACCGAAGCGGTGCCCTGGATATCGTCGTTAAAACAGCAGGCCTCATCCCGGTATTTGTCCAGCAGCCGCATGGCGTTGTTCTGCGCGAAGTCCTCAAACTGCACCAACACGTTGGGCCAGCGGCGCTTCACCGCCGCCAGAAAGTCGGCGACGAAGGCGTCGTACTCTTTCTGGCCAATTCGCTTGTGCCGCCAGCCCATGTACATGGGGTCATCCAGCAGTTCCTGATTGTTGGTGCCCACATCCAGCATTATGGGCAGGGTATTGGCCGGGCTGATGCCGCCACAGGCGGTGTACAGGGACAGCTTGCCGATGGGGATACCCATTCCACCGATGCCCTGGTCGCCCAGCCCGAGAATGCGCTCGCCGTCGGTCACCACAATCACTTTGACCCGCTCCTTGGTGGCGCTGCGCAACAGGTAGTCCAGGTGTTCCCGGTCTGGATAGGAGACAAACAGGCCGCGATGGTTGCGGTAAATGTTGGAAAACTCCTGGCAGGCATCCCCCACGGTCGGGGTGTAGATGATCGGGAGCATCTCCTCCAGATGGTCTTCCAGCAGTCGGTAAAACAGGGTTTCGTTGTCGTCCTGGATCGCCCGGAGGGTTATGTGGCGGTCGAGATCGTTCTGGCACAGTTTGTACTGTTTGTAGGCCCGTTCAGCCTGCTCTTCGATCGTTTCCACATGCTGTGGCAGCAGGCCGACCAGATTGAAATCCAGGCGCTCCCGGTTGGTGAAGGCACTGCCCTTGTTCAGCAAGGGCATTTCCAGCAATGAGGGGCCGGCGTAGGGGATGTACAGCGGGCGTTTTTCTGGATCAGTCATGATCACCTCCCAAGGCAGGTGGGCTGCGAACGAACGGAACTCAGCGCTTCGTTGTTAAGAGTGACTATGCCTGATGAAAGCATAGTCGCTGAGTTCCAGTTCGTCCGCCCCCCTGCTGAGCCGCCCTGCGAGGCTACCTCAGGGAGCCAGCTTGCGCTTCAGCGCCTTGGAAACCGACAGCGGCAGACTGGGCAGTGAGCGCAGCATCCAGGGTAGTATCCGGCGCTTCACCCCGCTCAGGGATTCCGGGATCACGGCTTCAATGAGATGTGGCCCCGGCATTCTCTGGGCGTATTCCAGGGCTTTCGCCATTTCCTCGGCGGTGTGTACCCGCACAGCATGAACGCCCATGCCGTTGGCCATCTCCGCGAAGTTGATCACCGGGCCGCGCAGGTCCAGCTGGGATTTGGCCTTCTCCCCGGCCTCTTCGGCGCCTACCCGTTCCAGTTCGATATTGAGTACGGAGTAGGAGGCGTTGTTGAAGATGATGGAGGTGACGTTCAGCTGTTCCCGGGCCATGGTCCACAGGGCCTGAATGGTATACATGGCAGTGCCATCGCCGATCAGGGCAATCACCGGCCGGTCCGGGCAGGCCACGGCGGCACCCACAGCGTTGGGCAGACCCTGGCCAATGGCGCCACCGGTGAGGGTGATCATGTCGTGGCGGGGAGCGCCGGCGGTCATCACCGAGAGCATGAGGCTGGAGGTGATGCCTTCATCAACAATGATGGCGTCTTCGGGCATCAGTTCACCCACGGCTTTACAGACTTTCTCGGCGGTGAGTTTGCCGCGCGGGCGGCCAGGCCGTTTCGCAGGTTGCAGCTTCGGTTCGGCCTGGCTGGCACCAACAGCATCGTTGAGTTTGTTCAGGCTTGCCAGGATGTCCTGGTCGGGAGCCACCAGGGTATGCACTTGGCAGGTATCCGGAACCAGGTAGCTCTTCTTGCCCGGGTAAGCGAAGAAAGAGACCGGCGCTTTGGCGTCCACGAGGATCAGTTGCTCAACATCCGTAAGCTGGACCGTCGCCAGCTCCGCCAGGTAGGCCAGACGCTCGATGCAAGGCAGCCCGGCGCCGCGCTCCATGCGGGTCGGAAAGGTTTCCGCCAGCAGCACCACGCCACTGTGCGCGGCCAGCTTGGCCGCCGCCAGCATGCTCGGTTCACGCAGGGAATGGCCGCCCATCAACAGGGCGGTTTTCTTGCCGGAGCGGATGGCCGAGGCAATGGCCTCTACCGTGGCATCGTCCGCAGCCTCGGGCTTGGGCGGGGCGAGCGGTGCGCTAGGCACGCCGCCCTCGCCCCAGGAGACGTCCGCCGGAAGAATGAGCGTGGCTACCTGCCCGGGCGCTGTGCGGGCGGCGGCAATGGCTTCGGCGGCGTCCTGGCAAAGGGTTTCGGTGCTCTTGGCGGTGCGAACAAACCCCGGGGACACGTTGCGGGCTACGGTCTCGATATCAGACTGCAGCTGGGCATCGTATTTCACGTGGTAGGTGGCGTGGTCGCCCACAATGTTCAGCACCGGCACCTTGCCCTTGCGGGCGTTGTGCAGATTGGCCAGGCCGTTGCCCAGGCCGCAGCCCAGGTGCAACAGGGTAGCGGCGGGTTTGTCGGCCATGCGGGCATAGCCGTCAGCGGCGCCGGTGGCGACACCCTCGAACAGGGCGAGAACCGCCCGCATTTTGGGCTCGTCATCCAGGGCGGCCACAAAGTGCATTTCACTGGTGCCGGGGTTGCTGAAGCAAACTTCAACACCGGCGTCCACCAGGGTTTTCATCAGGGCTTGCGCGCCGTTTGTCATTGTTGTTCTCCAAGCTTTCCGGGTTCAGGGTTTGAGTTTCTATCCAGTTGATCTTCGCCGATGTCAGCAATTTGGGTAACGCCGGTAAGGGTCATGGCCAGGCGTAGCTCCTGCTGCAGGCTGGACAGCAGGTTGTTCAGCCCGGCCTCACCGCCGCCGGCCAGCGCCCAGGCCCAGGGGCGGCCGATCATCACGCCCCGGGCGCCAAGAGCCAGCGCCCGGAAAATATCCACGCCGCTGCGGATACCGCCATCCACGAGCAGTTCGATTTCTGACCCGACAGCGGCCACAATTTCGGGCAGTTTGCTTGCACCCGAGGCGACGCCGTCCAACTGACGGCCACCGTGATTTGAGACGATGATGCCTTCTGCCCCAACGTTCACTGCCTGGCGGGCGTCGTCCCCATCGAGGATACCTTTCAGCAGCAGGGTACCCTTCCAGTGGCGGCGCAGCCATTCAATGTCGGCCCAGGTCACGGTCGGATCGAACTGGGCATCGATCCAGGCCTTGAACGCATCGAGGTTGCCAGCGTCCGGCACCACGTCGCTGAGATTGCCAAAGTTCAGGGGGCCGCCGCGCACGGCCACATCCCAAAGCCAAAAGGGGCGGGACAGCAGTTGAACGGCCTTCAGGGCCTTTGCGCGGGCGCCGGAACTGGCGAGACCATTGCGGAAATCGCGATGGCGCATGCCTGGCTGTGGCAGGTCGACGGTAAACACCAGGGTCCGGCAGCCGGCGGCCCAGGCTTTATCCAGCAGAGCTTCGATACGGGCCCGATCACGAATCATGTAGAGCTGGAACCACACCGATCGGGAGACAGCGGCCTGCACTTCTTCCACCGGGCAGATACCCACGGTGGAGAGGGTAAACGGGATGCCAGCGGTTTCTGCGCTGCGGGCCGCCTGCACCTCCCCACGCCGGGCCATCATGCCGGCCAGCCCAAGGGGTGCGAGCACCACAGGCATGTCGCAAGCCTCGCCGGCCAGGGTGCTTTTGGTATCCACCTGGTCGACATCAATCAATACCCGCTGGCGCAGCTTTATGCCTTGCCATTCGCTTTCATTGGCGTGGAGGGTCTGTTCGTCCGTCGCGCCACCATCCAGGTAATCAGACAGGAACCGGGGTAGCCGGGCGCGGGCCCTTGACCGGTAGTCTTCAGCGGTAGCCGGGTAGCTCAGCTTCAACGTCATGGCGGTCAGCCTCCGGCCACGATAGCGCGCACCGCTGCCCGGGCGGTCATGATGCAGCCCGGCAGGAATGTCCCTTCCAGGGAACGCTTGCCGTTGGCACCACCGCCCCCGAAGCCTGCGGCCTCGCCCACACAGTAGAGACCTTCAACGGGCGAGCCCTGGGCATTGAGAACGCGGCTCTGCAGATCGGTTTGCAGGCCACCCAGGCTTTTGCGGGTGATCAGCTGCATGCGGATGGCGATAAACGGGCCCGCACCGGATTTCTGCAGCGGCGCCGGCTTGCAGGTGCGCAGGCGGTCCGGCTTCCATTCCCGGGCGTGCTGGATCATGCGGATCTGGGGATCGTCATGCATGCTGGTGCCGCTGGTGAAGTTGGCATCGAAGGCATCGGCGGTCGCCTTGAGCGTGCCCGGGTTGACGTCGTTGGAACAGGTCAGCGCGTTCATCTTGTTGGCCAGTTCGGCCAGACTGTCTGCCACCAGGAAATCCCGGCTTTCGTGCTGCATCTGCCGCACCAGATTATGGTTGCCCAGCAACAGCTCTTTCACGAACAGGGGGAACTGTTTATCCCGGATGCGGGCATTGTGCTCGGCGCCGGAGATAGCGAATTCCTTGGCGGCGATGCGCCAGTTGAGCAAGTGCCACGTCCAGGGCTTCTCCTGTTCCGCCACTCGCTGGCAGAGCCAGTGGGTATCGAAACCAGTCACCAGGGGTTCCGGGCCAATCCGTTCACCCCGGTGGTTCAGCCACAAGGCCGATTTGCAGGGAATGGTGGAGAGGCCGTGGCCGGGAAAATGGGGGTACGGATGCGGGAAACCGGCCGCATAATTCCACATTTCGCCGGCGTGGGTAATCCGGCCTCCGAGGGTGTCGGCCACCCAGTGATGCATGCGGCCATCGGCATAGGGGTGGGCACCGTTCAACATGCGGGTGGGTTGTGGGCGATCCACCGGCCAGTTGGCCCGGCACTCCTTGTGGCTGCCGTTGATGCCGCCGGTGGCCAGAACCACGGCAGACGCGGCGAAGCGGACTTCCTCACCGGTGGCGTCGTTGATGGCCAGGGCGCCGCTGACTTTTCCCGCTTCGTGGTCCAGTTCGGTAATGCGATGCTGGTGCAGCAGCGTGAGCTTGCCGCTGGTGTTCTCCCGATGCAGCGCCGTCATCAGGCACCGGACCAGTTCCCGGGCGGTGCCCCAGACCACGTGGTAACGGGGCAGACGGTTGCCATCCCCGAAGCGACCGCGCTCAACCCAGTTCACTGCGGGCAGGAACTTGATGCCTTCGTTGCTGAGCCAGTCGTAAACCTCGGAGCGAGAGTGCTCCACATAATATTTGGCCCATTGCAGGGGCAAGTCATCCTCGGGTGCCAGCTCGCCAAAGCTGAGCCAGTCTTCCAGGGCGATCTCCGGTGTGTCGGCAATCTTCATGCGTTTCTGCAGCGGAGTGCCCACCAGCATCATGCCGCCGAAGGCCCACAGCGCCAGGCCACCCATCCGTTCTTCCGTGTCCCGGTCTGCCAGGGTTACGGACTTGCCGGCACGCAGGCCTTCCAGAGCGGCGACAATACCCGCCAGCCCGCCACCGACCACCAGAATGTCTGAGGAAATCACCTTGGCCATAACGCATCCGACCCGATTGCAATGAGTTGTCAGGTTTAAAGATATACCGGTACCATGGCTTTAAAATTGACATCAGAGGCCATCAAAATTGACTTTAGAGGCCACCGTTTCCATTGGCTGGGTTAACACCGTGATCGGTGCTGCGCAGAGGCTGTCGGTAACGGCCGACCAACTGCTGGCAGAGGCGGGTATTCCGCACTCCGCCTGCGAACTGGAACGCTGGCCGATCGACGATATCACCCGGCTCTGGCACGCCGCCGAGCGCTGCACCGGCGATCCGGGCTTCGGCCTGAAAGTGGGTGCCGAGTTTTCCCCGATGAGTATCAGCGGCGTCGGTTTTGCGCTGCAATCCGCAGCCACGCTTCGGGAAGCCATCGTGATGGTTCAGCGTTTCCAGCGGCTGATCTCCGATGGCGGGCGCTTCCAGGTTGTCGCCGGCAATGCTGCGACCTGGCTGGTGTATCATCCCCGGCAAGGCCAGCTGGCATTCAGCCCCCACCAGATCGAGGCGGTGCTGGCTTCGGTGGTGGGCTTCGGGAGCTGGGTGACAGGCACCCGAATGCAGCCGGCCCGGGTGCAATTCAGCCAACCCCGGTTGGGGCCGTTAGCCGGTTACCAAACCGTATTCAATTGCCCGGTGGAGTTCGAGCAGGCATTCAGCGGGGTACTGATTGACAACAGTGTTCTGGACCAGCGCCTGCCCCAGGCGGACCCACAGCTTGCCCAGGTGCACGAGCGCTACACAACCGCTCGCCTCGCCGCCCTCTCCATCAACAGTGCCTCGGTGCCAGAAATACGCAGATGGCTCACCGCTCGTATTGGGCCGGTGCTACCCCGCCGGACAGACGCAGCCGAAGCCCTTGGCATCAGCGAACGCAGCCTGGCCCGACGCCTCCATGAGCAGGGCCAGACCTTTGATGGGCTTGTAGACGACGTACGCCGTGAAAAAGCCCTGCAGGCGGTCGCTGATTCCACCTCTTCCCTGCCGGAAATTGCCGAAGCGTTGGGATTTGCCGAGGTAAGCACCTTTTACCGCGCATTCCGCCGCTGGACGGGCATGCCGCCGGTGCGGTGGCGCAAGCAAAACACTGTGCTATTGTGATCGACAGGGCCAAACCCGAAGTAAGCGTGCCGTGGGTAAGGCCCTGGCAATTAATCGACACGGAGGTAGTCTTTATGCATATCGCAAAAGAAGATGTACCTATACGGATCGATGCTCCCGGTGCAATAGCCCGTCAGAAAACCGATTTCGGAGATGTTACGGGCTACGGGAAGATGGGCGCCGAATACTTTTCCTTTGGCGCTGGCACCGATATAACCGAGTTGCTTCACGGGCTTGAAAACGACAGTTGTCAGAGCCCCCATTGGGGATACGTGGTAAGCGGCGAAATTACCGCGATCTATACCGATGGCACAGAAGAAACTTCCCGCAGTGGTGATCTGTTCTACTGGCCTCCCGGCCACAGTGTGAGAGCGGAGGCCGACACCGACATTGTGATGTTCAGCCCCGAGCACGAGCATGGCGAGGTGATCGACCATATCGGGCGTCAGGTTAGCGGCTGAGCCGTTGACCACAACCCCTAACGTGAGGAGGGGAGCACCCTCCCTTCCTCACAACCACCCGTTTCAGCTGATGGCCTTCGGGCAAATTCCTGTTGAGCAACGGCGAACCAACCAGTAACCTGCTGAACAGACACCATAGCCCGAGGCACCATGAAGCCTGACTCCCATCAGCTCCCAGACAATGCCATCGGCGCGCCGAATTCGCAGTCGCCCTCAGACACCCCTGAGCATGTTGCTGAGCTGATTCACCGTGTGGCTCAGAAAGACCGCCAGGCGTTCGCCCTCCTCTACCAGGCAACTGCCACGAAACTTCTGGGCACCGTGTTGCGTATCCTCAGAGACAGAGGATGGGCAGACGATGTTATCCAGGACAGTTACCTCAAGATCTGGCAGAAAGCAGAGCAATTTCAGGACGGCAAATCCTCACCTATCACCTGGCTGGTTTCGATTGCCCGTAACAGTGCAATTGATGAGCTGCGCAAACACCCAGCCGGACGCACCACGAACAGCGATGAGCTGGACGAGATGCCGGGCAGACAGTCAACCGCTCAGGAACAGCTGGAAGACCAGCAGGCAGCAAATAAGCTGAATCACTGCATAGACCAGCTGGAGAAAGACCGACAGGACATGGTGCGCCTGGCCTACCTCAACGGCTGGTCCCGGGAAGATCTGGCAAGCCAGTTCGAGCAGCCGGTCAATACGGTGAAAACCTGGCTACACCGCGCCCTGAAACAGATCAAAAGGTGCCTGGAATCATGACGGAACGCGACGACCTGGACATGCTTGTTGCAGAGTTCGTTCTGGGCACCTTACCGGCCCAGGAGCGGGAGTATGTTGAAACCCGGCGCCGCGAGGATCCGGAGGTGGAGGCACTGATTCTGCAATGGGAAGAGCGATTGGGCAGGCTGGCTGAAGAAACCGAGCCCGTGCAGCCGTCGCCCGCGCTGTTCGCAAAAATCGAGAAGGCTCTGGACCGAATCGAATCGACACCCCGCAAGGCTGCTGAAACCTCCAACGTGGTTGCACTGCGTAGCCAGCTGACTCGCTGGCGCTGGAGCACGGCGGTTGCTTCGGCGGCGGCCCTGGTCTTGATGGCGGTTCTGGTGTTGCAGCCACAGCCCACGCCAGAAACGCAGTCTTTTGTAGCGGTGTTCCAGCATAACGATGAGCAACCGGCATTCCTGCTAACAGTGGATCTGAAGGAGCAACGGCTCAATATCCGGCCGGTGACCGCCGAGCCAAGACCCGGAAAATCCTATCAGTTGTGGATCAAGGCAGATGAGCTGGGGCCAAACCCGCGTTCGGTGGGCGTTCTGGGCAACGATTTCAAACTTGATGAGGGGGCCTTGAGAAGTTACGACCCAGCCCTGCTCAAGGAAGCCACGTTCGGTATCAGTGTCGAGCCGGAAGGCGGCTCACCCACTGGCCAGCCGACCGGGCCGGCGATTCACGGTTACCTCTACCCCACCGATGGCAATAATCAGTAGTCGGGACCACAAAAATTCACCGGTACCTGAAACTTTGCGCATCCACTCCCGTAGCTGCAGTTAACCCGCCCGATAACAACCCAAAGGGCGGGAAACACTGAGACTTAGGAGAACGCAATGACCAAGCACGCAAAAACATCCGTACTTCTGGCCGCCGTGGTTTCCGGCGCTTTCGCAACCGGCTCGGCACTGGCCGCTGAGCATAAAGCCGGTGTCTGGACCAATGATCAGTCCGTCGCCAACGGCGTTGTATCCGCCAGGAAGGTGGTTGCCGAACAAAATGGCTGGCTGGTGGTTCATCGCACCGACGAATCCATGAAGCCCGGCCCGGTGGTTGCCCATGCACCGTTGCGCAAAGGCATGAACATGGATGTCGCGGCTATCCTCACCGAGGAAGTTCAATCCGGTGACATGCTGATGCTGATGGTTCACAGCGAAGACGGCGGCATGAAAACGGGTATTTTCGAGTACACCCTGGGTGCCAAGGAAGATGGACCGATCAAGAGAGACGGCAAGCTGGTGATGTCCACTATCACAGCGAAATAATCGCTGTCGTTATTGCCGGCTGCTGCGCTGACTGGCAGATGCAGCCGGCAACTCAAACCGCGGTCATTCGTGGCTGCCATCTCCTTTCACGCCCAATCTGTCCAGATACAGGTGCAGTTCCGCCTCGCTCATATCCACGTATTCAAGCACCCGGCCATACAACATGGCGGTAGGCACGTTGCGGCCGTTCAGTTCACGCTGGGTTTCCTGCAGAACGTAAAGAATGATGCGCTCGGTACGAGTGAGGCCGTCGCGAACATCGGGGATGACTTCAAGGAGGGAGTGGCGATCGTCGGGAAATTCCATGATGTACTCAGAGTGAAGCCGTTACCTGGTACATGTTAGCAGGCCGGCAGCGAAGCCCACAGGGGCAGCGCTGCCTCTCAATACCAGATCAGATCTGTTTGTACACCACCTCGGACAGGCGGCTGCGGTTGCCATCGGTATCCAGGGTGCGGATAGCGAAGTACCAGGTGCCCTCAGTCAGCTCATCGACCAGCAGCTCGTCGACAGAGGCGTCACCTATCGCCAGGCTCTGGTCAAGGTTCTCAGCACTGGTGCCGTAGACCACTTCGAAGCCAGCGATTTCGCCCATGGCCAGGCTCTCGCCATTCTCGCGGGTCAGTGGTGCAGTCCAGCTCAACAGCGCCGTATTTGCCGGGACAGTTTCCTCGGGCGTGGTTTCGGTGACTGGCTCACTGGTTTCAGTGTTTGTTCCTGTGTCTGCGACGGTTTCGTCAGTCGTAGTATCCGTGGTTGTTTCACCGCCTGAAGTCACATCACCTGAGGTGTCGGGTTCAGTTGTACCGGCAACCTGCTCGTCAGTTGAACCAGTAGAATTGTCGGTAGCTGTATCGGTGCTGGTGTCCGTCGAGCTGTCAGTGGTGCTGCCGGAATCAGTGCCAGCGGTTTCATCGCCGCCGGTGACTTCTTCGGTGGTTTCACCGGAGTCGGCAACACCGGTGTCAGTCTCTTCATTTACGTCGGCAATGGTTTTGAAGCGCTGCACATTACGATACTCGACAACCACCAGTTTCTGGCTGATGACACTTGAATCCACGGCATTCTGAAGCTCAGAAGACTGCAGGGCAGCGGCACTGACAAGATCCGCCAGAGCAACGTTGGTACCGTCACCCATAACGCTGATCTGGCCGGTGGCGCTGACCTGTGAGGTGACATCCGCCAGCACATCGGAAATCGAATCCCATTGGGCGTTGTCATTCACCAGGGCCAGGAATGCCGCATTGGCAATCGCAACCTGAATGGCGTCAGCGGTTACGCCTGTCATTCCATCCAGATTGGTGAGATCCGGCGGAGTCAGGCGCAAGGCGCCGGCAGGAAGGCCGAACCAGTTTTCCACTGTGGTGTAGGCATTGGAAATGGCAACCGGTGAAAGGCCTTCACCACTGCGCTCGGCCAATGTTACGGCCAGATGGGTCAGCGGAGTGAGGTTCACGGTTTCCATGCGCAGATCGCCCGCACCGCGGAGGCTGAAATTGCTGTCCAGGGGCATGGTCTGGCCAAAGGCTACCGGTGCACTACCCGCCTGATCGCACTGGGGCACCACATCGCAGATCATACGGGTGCCGCCATCGGCCGTAAGCTCTACCAGGGCCCAGCCCTCGGCTTTGCCGCGGAGCTGCCATTCGTAACTGCCATCGTCTGCCGTCAACACCGGTTTCGCTGCCTGGCGCTGAGGCGCGTAGTAGCCGTCTTTATCCGCAATCAGGCGATTGGCAACAACCAATCCCTGCTGAATGACGCCCTTCATTGCTGCGCCGGCAATCTGCACCGTCGGCTCAGGCGTGGCCGGAGCCTTTGACGTCGTGGTGGTTTCCTCACTCGTAATGTCCAGACCGCAGCCCGAAAGCAGAAAGACCGCGGGTAACATCAGCAGTCCTTGCTTCGTTAGTTTTTTGCCGCAATATGACATCTTTTAACACCAATTATTTGACGAATTTGAGCGAATCTTACAGCGGCAGTTTTCGGTTATATGCGGCGCAGTTCCGGATTTTCCGGAGCAAGTCCGTCAGGAATTTGGCGTTTACGGAGGGATACACGTTGTGATGGAAGGTTACAGCCCCGGGCCCGGATTGCGGTTTATAAGGCATTGTTTTACGGTATTTTTGCCTATCAGGCCCACATTCCGGCTGTAGGCCGGTAACGACTGGCGCGAAATCTGATTACAAATTTAAACGTTGATAGAGTGAGAGCGGCTTCACAGTTATTCGCAGGCCCCTCCCCGATAACGGAGATACAGCGGACTTCATGTTTTGCTTCACCTACGGCTCCAACATGTCACGAAGAAGACTGCAGGCCCGGGTGCCATCGGCCCGGTTCGTGGCTGTGGCAGAGTTACCTGCTCACCGGCTTCGCTTTCACAAGTCTGCAGGAGACGGCTCGGCCAAATGCAATGCGGAAGAAACCGGTAACCCTGAAGACCGCGTGATTGGCGTGGTTTACGAGATCGACGAGGGAGAAAAACCGGAGCTTGACCGGCATGAGGCCCTGGGATTCGGCTACGATGAAAAGCAGGTAGAGCTCGCAACCGGCAGCGAAAGACTGCAGGCCTGGATGTACTACGCCACCCGCATCAACAATGCACTAAAGCCTTTCCACTGGTACAAGGACCATGTACTCATCGGCGCCCGGGAAAACGGCCTGCCAGCTGAGTACGTTGCTCAGATTGAAGCCGTGGAGTCAATTGACGACCCGAAGCCGGAACGGCATGGACGTGAGCTGTCGATTTACGGCAAGTCTTGATCCGCCCTGGAACTCAAACCCCTAGCTTGTCCCGCAACGCATAATACCAGGCGCCCATTGCCGTCAAAGGTACCCGGAACACGCGCCCACCCGGGAACGGGTAGTGAGGCAGGCTGGCGAACGCGTCGAACCTCTCCGCCTGCCCCTGGATCGCGAGTGCCAGCGCCTTCCCGGCAACGTGAGTAAATGTGACACCATGGCCGGAGCAACCCTGGGAGTAGAACACATTCTCGTGCAATCGGCCGAGCTGGGGCAGTCGCGACAGCGTAAGCAGGAAATTGCCGGTCCAGGCGTACTCGATCTTCGCGTTCGCCAGTTGCGGGAAGGTTTTCAGCATATTCGGACGAATCAGCCGTTCGATGTTAGCCGGGTCCCGGGCGCCGTAGACCACACCACCTCCGTAAATCAGGCGTTTGTCACCCGACAGCCGGAAGTAGTCCAGCAGGTAGTTGCAGTCTTCGACGCAGTTGTCGTTGGGAAGCAAGTCTCTGGCGACGGCATCGTCCAGCGGTTCGGTGGCAATAATCTG
The DNA here is from genome assembly GCF_913055835.1 of uncultured Marinobacter sp. Taxonomy (GTDB): domain Bacteria; phylum Pseudomonadota; class Gammaproteobacteria; order Pseudomonadales; family Oleiphilaceae; genus Marinobacter. Next base: position 20,191 of record NZ_CAJXKQ010000005.1, read on the forward strand.
CGAGCCGCATGGCATGGATTTGGCGCCAAGTTCCGGCACCAGGCTGCCGAGATAGGCATTGCCCGCCAGAACTACATACTGCGCCCTCACCTCGCCCATGTCGGTTTTAACGGTTACAGTTTTACCGGGAACGATGCCCGTTACCGTTGAGTGTTCGTGAATCACACCCGCGCGCGACTCCAGCGCTGCGGCTTCACCGAGGGCCAGATTTAGCGGATGAATGTGGCCGCCCGCGTGATCGATGGCGCCGCCGACATACCGTTCCGTGGCAACCCGGGAGCGGATAGCATTCCGATCCAGCAATTCCAGCTGGTCATACCCGAATCGGCGCCACAGCGCCTGCTGGGATTCCAGGTGCTTGAGTTGCTTTGAGTTGAGCGCGGCAAAAATACCGCCTTCCTTCAGGTCGCAGCGAATGCCATAGCTCTTCACCCGCTGGCGAATAATCTGGCTGCCCTCGAAAGCCATTTCAGACAGCAGCTTCAGGTGGCCTTCTGAAGTCTGTCGTTCGATGCTGTCCAGGTCGCGGCTAAAGCTGTTGACGATCTGGCCACCATTGCGCCCCGAAGCACCCCAGCCAACGGTTGCAGCTTCCAGAACCACCACACGGAAACCGGCTTCCGCCAGAAATAATGCCGTCGACAGACCGGTGTAGCCGGCACCGACAACACAGACATCGGCCTTGCAGGATCCTTGCAGCGCCGGGCGCACAGGGGCCGGGTTGGCGGAAGCTGCGTAATACGAGGGAACCGGGGGATACTCGATCATTATGTGACGCCAGACAGGGTGATAGAGACGTTCAGGAACCGGCGCCAACGATCCGCGCCGCAGAAAGTCTATGCCAGCGCCGGGCGTTCGGAAAGACACGTTCTTATACCTATATCGCGGGCGGCGCCGGGGCGTGAAAGTGCTGCTATGATTGCACAACTCTACAGCCTGCGAGGCGCCAATGAATCAACCCGTCAGCTCTTGTACCCCAACCAGCCAGGCCGAATGGCAGGCCCTGACCGACAAGCTCACACTCGAGGGCCGCGCTTACCTGAACGGCGCCTATCAATGGGCTGCCAGTGGAGGGACCTTTACCTCAATCAGCCCGATTGACGGGCGCGAGCTGACCGCCATCGCCAGCTGTGATCAGAGCGATGCCGACCAGGCCGTTATGGCTGCCCGCTCCGCCTTTGAGGCAGGCATTTGGAGCCAACTGGCACCAGCCAAACGCAAGGCGGTGCTGCTCCGGTTCGCTGAGCTTATCGAAGCCCACGGCGACGAGCTCGCCCTGCTGGAAACCCTGGACATGGGCAAGCCCATCAGCCACGCCAGGAACGTGGATGTGCCGGCCACCGCCCGGGCGATCCGCTGGACCGCCGAGGCCATCGACAAGGTGTACGGTGAGCTTGCCCCCACGCCCCACAACCAGATTGGCATGATTTCCCGAGAGCCCATGGGTGTGGTGGCGGCCATCGTGCCCTGGAACTTTCCGATGATCATGGCGGCCTGGAAAATCGCGCCGGCTCTGGCCACGGGTAATTCAGTCATACTGAAGCCCTCCGAGAAATCTCCCCTGAGCGCCATTCGCCTGGCCGCCCTGGCCGAGGAAGCGTGCGTTCCCGCCGGCGTTTTCAATGTGCTGCCGGGCTATGGGCACACCGTGGGCAGGGCCCTGGCGCTGCACATGGACGTGGACTGCCTGGTATTTACCGGTTCCACAAATGTGGCCAAACAACTGATGATTTACGCCGGCCAGTCCAACATGAAACGGGTGTGGCTGGAGGCGGGTGGCAAGAGCCCGAACATTATCTTCGCCGATGCGCCAGACCTGAAAAAAGCCGCTGCCGAGGCGGCGAGTGCCATTGCCTTCAACCAGGGTGAGGTGTGTACTGCCGGCAGTCGCCTGCTGGTCGAAAACAGCATTCGTGGCGAGTTTGTTGAGCTGATTCGCGAAGCCCTGAAAACCTGGCGCCCCGGACACCCGCTGGACCCGGCCACCACCTGCGGCGCAATCGTCGACCAGGCCCAGCTTGATCGGATCATCGACTACATCGGCATCGGACAATCTGAGGGCGCACGCCTGGTGGAGGGCGGACAGCGGATTCTGGAAAACACGGGCGGCCTGTTTGTTCAGCCCACAGTGTTTGACGGGGTGAATAACCAGATGCGCATTGCCTCCGAGGAAATCTTCGGGCCAGTGCTCTCGGTGATCGGGTTCGATACAGCTGATGAGGCCGTCCGCATTGCCAACGATTCCATCTACGGCCTGGCAGCGGCAGTGTGGACTTCCAATATCAATACTGCCCACAAGGTGGCCAAGGCCCTGCGAGCCGGCAGCGTTTGGATTAATCACTATGACGGCGGTGATATGACCGCACCCTTCGGTGGCTTCAAGCAGTCCGGCAATGGTCGCGACAAGTCGGTCCACGCGTTCGACAAGTACACCGAATTGAAAGCGACCTGGCTGGTTCTGGAGTAGAGGGGAAAGAGTCAGTTGGCAAATGCAAAACGGCGCCCTCGAGGCGCCGTTTTTTACGGCTCACACACCGCTATACCGTGTGGAGGTACCAGAGATACTCCAGGTCCGAGATGGTCATCTCGAACTCATTGAGCTCATGCTCTTTGCAGGCCACGAACACATCCAGAAACTGGCTGCCGAGATAATCAGCCATCACTTTCGATTGCCCCAGCTCCCGCAAGGCATCCCGCAGGTTATTCACCAATGAGGCTTCGTGCTGCTCATGGGCATTACCCACGGTGACCGGTGGTGGCTCGATCCGGTTGGAGATACCGTAATGCATGCCAGCCAGCACGGCTGCCATCAACAGGTACGGGTTGGCATCGGCACCGGCGACCCGGTGTTCGATTCGCAGGGCCTCCGGATCACCGCCCGGCAGACGCAGCGACGCAGTGCGGTTGTCCACGCCCCAGGTGGCAGCACTGGGCACATAGTACTCCGGGCTGAACCGTCGGTAGGAATTGATATTCGGGCAGAACAGCGCCATGGCATCGTTCATGGTGGCCACCAACCCGCCAACCGCCCAGCGCAGCATATCGTTGGGTGCTTCTGCGTCACCGGCAAATACGTTGCGGCCCTCGCTGTCCACCAGGCTCACGTGCAGGTGCATGCCGCTGCCGGCCTGGTTGTGATAGGGCTTGGCCATGAAGGTGGTGTCCATTTCATGGTCGTAGGCCATGTTCTTGATCAGCCGCTTCAACAACGTCGCGTGGTCGCAGGCCTGTACGGCGTCATCCACGTAATGCAGGTTGACTTCGAACTGGCCAGGCGCCGATTCGGCCACCAGCGCATCAGCTGGCAGCTCCTGCTCATGGGCGGCATCCAACACGTCCGCCAGGAATTCCGCGTATTCGTCGAGATCATCAATGGAATAGGCCTGGGTGCCAGCCGGGCGCTTTCCGGAAATAGGCGATTTTGGCGGCTGGGGGCGACCCGAGAGGTTCTCCTGGTCGATCAGGTAGAACTCCAGCTCAAAGGCAGCTACCGGAGTCAGCCCGAGCTCCTCAAACCGCTTAATGATGTTCTGCAATACCACCCGAGGATCGGCAAAAAACGGGGTCTCGCGGTCCAGCTCATACATGGTCAGCAGCAGCTGCGCGGTGGGCCGCTTCTGCCAGGGTTCCATGGTGAGGGTATTTTCAATGGGCAGACAGACACGGTCGGCCTCGCCAATGTCGAGCCCCAGACCGGTTTCTTCCACCGTGGTGCCCTGAATGTTCAGGGCAAAGATGGAAGCCGGCATGGCCACGCCACGCTCAAACACCTTCGCCAGCGCAGACGGATCCACCCGCTTGCCGCGAACAATGCCATTGATATCCGGGATCAGCAGATCAACAAACTGCAGTTCGGGGTGTGCCTGAAGGAACGAGTCGGCACTCGTAGAACCAGAAGCCATAGGGAACGCCTTCCATTACGCAAACAGGCCTGGTGCCGAGGGGCCGGCGCAGGAGTTTCAACGCTCCTTTATCCCGGTTTCCTGAGCATTTGGCAAGATACGCACATACCGTATTTTGCCCGGAAGCCGGGCAATCAAGACAACAACCGCCCAAAGCCCGTCCCGGGGGAACCGTCCTTCTCCGATGTGATAGCATGCAAGGGTTGCCTACCGAGCAGCGCAGCCACTTACCGCCACGCAAGGGAGCCACGTTCCATGAAAACTCTCGCAGGCCTGACCCTGATCCTGGCCACATTCAGCACCGGCAGTTGGGCTGAGACGGTCGACTTCAATAAGCGCAACGCCCACATTTTCTGCTCTTCCCACCTGGCCGTTGTCAGCGAGTCTGTGGACAAAGACTCTGAGGAATACCAGGCATTGCGTTATCTCTCCGGCATGCACCGCAAAGAAGCTCAGGCCATGGGAGCGACCCGGAAGCATTTCCTGGATGTTATTCGTTACCTGGAGCAGGTACGCGACAGCGACAAAGAGAAATGGCAGAGCCTGTCTGCACGGAGCCAGGAAGTCTGCATACAAGATTGATTTGAAAAGAAATATCCGGAAAGCGCCGTTTTTCTACAGCAAAGCGCGCACCGCATACGCATAACTCCGAATCGGTCAGCGAAAATTTCCGTAGCGCATTCCGCGATCTCGTGATACATATCGCGAGAATTCGGCCGGTTCCCCACCGCCGTTTCCAGGACAAGCCTTAAAGGAGTCAAAAGGCGGCATCCCCTGCCACCTGCGGCCACCCTCAGCAGACCTGCACAACACTGCGTGCGTCCTGCACGTTTTGTATTAATCCCTTTTGAGTGAGGGACATCATCCAATGTTGAAGTTGTGTAAGCCACAGGCGCTGGCCGCCTCTGTTGCGTTGTCTCTGTGTGCCTCCTCCGCGTTTGCCGCCGAGGAAGTGCGTGTCTACAACTGGTCCGATTACATCGCCGAGGACACCCTGGCGAAGTTCACGGAAGAAACCGGCATCAAGGTGATCTACGACGTCTACGACAGTAACGAGATCCTCGAGGCAGCCCTGCTTTCCGGTCGTTCCGGCTACGATCTTGTTGTGCCTTCCAACCACTACGTGGCCAAACAGATTTCTGCCAACGCCTTCGTAGCGCTTGACCACAGTAAGCTGCCGAACATGAGCAACCTGAACCCGGATTTGATGGATGATCTGGAAAAGGTAGACCCGGGTAGCCAGTTTGCTCTGCCTTATCTCTGGGGCACCAACGGCTATGGCTACAATGAAGGCCGCATTCAGGAAATTCTGGGCGACAACGCCCCCACCGATTCCTGGGCGCTGGTATTCGATCCGGAAGTCACCGGCAAGCTCGCCGCCGGCGGCTGCGGTATTGCCATGCTGGATTCCGGCGAAGAAATGGTGCGTGCCGCTATGGCCTACATTGGCCTGGACCCGAACAGCAACAACGCCGACGACATCAAGAAAGGCGGTGAGGTGATCAAGGCCATTCGCCCGAACATCACTTACTTCCATTCGTCCCGTTACATTGGCGACCTGGCCAACGGTGACCTGTGTGTGGCTGCCGGTTACTCCGGCGACATCCTGCAGGCCGCCGCCCGTGCCGAGGAAGCCGAGAACGGCAACGTGATCCGCTACACCATTCCCAAAGAGGGTGCGGTGCTGTGGTTCGACATGATGACCATCCCGGCCGGCGCGCCGAATGTAGAGAATGCCCACAAGTTGATGAACTTCCTGATGCGTCCGGAGATCATCGCGGACGTGACCAACTATGTGTGGTACGCCAACCCGAACAAGCCGGCCAACGAGTTTGTTGATCCGGAGATTCTGAGTGATACCAGCATCTACCCCACCGATGAGGTGATGAAAAAGCTGTACATCATGGAAGGCCGGCCTCAGGACGCCCAGCGTCTGATGACCCGTACCTGGACCAACGTGAAGTCTGGTCGCTGAGCGGTGGAAAACGGCAACAACACCTCCGCGCAAGCGGAGGTGTTACTCAGCATTCGGGGTATCTCCAAAAGCTTTGATGGCACGCTGGCCGTGGACAACGTCAACCTGGACATCCACAAGGGTGAGATCTTTGCCCTGCTGGGTGGCTCCGGTTCCGGCAAGTCCACCCTGCTGCGCATGCTCGCGGGTTTTGAAACGCCCAACGCCGGCACCATCATGCTCGACGGCCAGGACGTTACGGCTCTGCCCCCGTTCCTGCGCCCGACCAACATGATGTTCCAGTCCTATGCCCTGTTCCCGCACATGACGGTGGAGCAGAACATTGCCATGGGTCTGAAGCAGGACAAGCTGCCCAAGAGCGAAATTCGCGATCGGGTGGCCGCCATGCTGAAGCTGGTCAAGATGGAACCCTATGCCCGGCGCAAACCCCAGCAGCTTTCCGGTGGTCAGCAACAACGGGTTGCCCTGGCCCGCTCACTGGCCAAACGTCCCAAACTGCTGTTGCTGGACGAACCCATGGGTGCCCTGGACAAAAAGCTGCGGACCGAAATGCAGCTGGAGCTGGTGGAAATTCTGGAAAACGTGGGCGCCACCTGCCTGATGGTGACCCACGACCAGGAAGAAGCCATGACCATGGCCAGCCGTATTGCAATCATGGCACAGGGCCGGATTGCCCAGATCGGTTCGCCCATCGATATCTACGAGAGCCCGAACAGCCGCATGACCGCGGAATTCATTGGCTCGGTGAACATTTTCGAGGCTTATATCCGGGAAGACGAAGCCGACAGCGTTACGTTGACCAGCGACCTGCTGGACGCGCCGGTATTTATTGATCGCGGCGTGACCACCCCGGCGGAAAGCACCGCAACACTGGTGGCCCTGCGCCCGGAAAAAATTTACCTCACCGCGGACAAACCCGACGGCGACCACAACTGGAGCTGCGGAACAGTAGACAACATCGCGTATCTGGGCGACATAACGTCCTACTACGTGAAACTGGCCAGCGGCAAACGGGTTCAGGCAACCATGGCGAACGTGGAACGCCGTGGCGAGCGGCCAACGTGGGGCGACAGGGTATTCGTATCCTGGGAAGCCTCCAGCCCCATCCTGCTCTGGAACTGAGCCGATGAGACGGAAACTTTTACCCACTCCTCTGACCGAGCGGGTGCGTGCAGTCCTGTTCAATCGCCGGGTCGTGTTCGGTATCCCGTTCCTGTGGCTGCTGTTGTTCTTCCTACTGCCCTTTGCGCTGGTGCTGAAGATCAGCCTGACCTCGGCGGTGATGGCCATTCCCCCTTACGAGCCCGTATTCCGGTGGCTGGACAACACCCTCTCGGTGGTGGTGAATATCGGTAATTATCTGTTCCTGCTGTCGGACAGTCTGTACTTCGCTGCCTATTGGGGGTCGGTGAAGACGGCATTCCTGGCAACGGTGGTGTGCCTGCTGATTGGCTACCCCATGGCCTACGCCATGGCGCGGGCCCCGAAGCACTGGCAACTGGTGTTGCTGCTTATGGTGATGCTGCCCTCCTGGACCTCGTTCCTGATCCGGGTTTATGCCTGGATGGGCATCCTCGGCAATCAGGGGCTTCTGAACAGTTTTCTGATGTGGCTGGGTTTGATCGATCAGCCGCTCAAGATGCTGAACACCAACTTCGCTGTGGTGCTGGGCATTGTCTACGCCTATCTGCCGTTCATGGTGCTGCCCATCTACACCAATCTGGTGAAACTGGACGTGCGCCTGCTAGAGGCGGCATCAGACCTGGGTTGCCGCAGCCTGACCACCTTCTGGGCTATCACCCTGCCGCTCTCAAAGGCCGGCATCCTCGCCGGTTCCATGCTGGTGTTTATCCCCGCGGTGGGCGAGTTCGTGATTCCGGAGCTGCTGGGCGGGCCGGATACGCTGATGATCGGCAAGGTGTTGTGGGAGGAGTTCTTCAACAACCGCGACTGGCCGGTGGCGTCTGCCCTCGCGATCGTGATGCTGTTGTTACTGCTGGTGCCGATCGTGCTGTTCCATCGGTTCCAGGCCCGGGAGATGGAAAAGCATGGTTAAGTCCCGTTCCTTCAGTTTCTCAAAAGTGATGCTGGTTCTCGGCCTGCTGTTCCTGTATCTGCCGATGTTTGTGCTGATCGTGTATTCGTTCAATGCGTCCCGGCTGGTGTCGGTATGGGCCGGATTTTCCACCCAATGGTACGGCGAGTTGTTCCGGGATGAGCAGATCCTTTCTGCCGTGTGGATGAGTCTGCGGATTGCCTTCTACTCCGCCAGCATGGCGGTGTGCCTGGGCACGCTGTGTGCGTTCGTGATTACTCGCTTCAAGAAGATGCGCGGGCGCACACTGCTATCCAGCATGATTACCGCGCCGCTGGTTATGCCAGAGGTGATCACCGGTCTGTCACTGTTGCTGTTGTTCGTACAGATGGCCCAGACCATTGGCTGGCCGGTGGATCGTGGCATGGCCACCATCTGGATCGCACACACCACCTTCTGCAGTGCCTATGTGGCGGTGGTGGTGTCAGCCCGTTTACAGGAGGTGGATCGCTCTATCGAGGAGGCGGCCATGGACCTGGGCTGCACGCCACTGAAGACCTTCTTCGTGATTACCCTGCCGGTGATTGCCCCGGCCCTGGTGTCCGGCTGGTTGCTGGCCTTCACCCTGTCGCTGGATGACCTGGTGATTGCCAGCTTCGTGTCCGGGCCGGGTGCGACAACACTGCCCATGGTGGTGTTCTCATCCGTGCGGATGGGCGTTTCGCCGAAGATCAACGCGCTGGCTACGCTCATCATTCTGGCGGTATCGCTGATTGCGTTTATTGCCTGGTTCCTGATGCGCCGTGCGGAACGACGGCGACTGCAAACACCGGACGCCTAGCGTCCGGTGTTCCGTCCCTCGCCCTCACAGGGCATCGGGAAAGGCCGAAACCAGGTAATCAACCAACGCTCGAACTTTGGGCGTGACGAACTTCCGGGTGGGATAGACGGCGTATACGCCCAGCTCGGTGGAACGGTACCCCGGCATCAGTTCCACCAGCCTGCCATCCTCCAGCTCTTTGTTTACCAAAAAGCCGGGCTGCAGTACCACGCCCTGTCCGGCCACGGCGGCGGCGCAGCAGGTTTCACCGTTGTTGGCGTACATCCATGGCCTTACCCGGATACTGGTCTTGCCGTCAGGGCCTTCAAAGGGCCAGTCGTTGCCCGTGGTGAAGTTGCTGTAGCCGATGATCCGGTGGCTGGCCAGATCTTCCGGTTTGGCTGGGGAGCCGTGAGCCGCGATGTAATCCGACGAGGCGCAGGCAATGAGCCGGGTAGAGGTGATCCGTCGGCTGACCAGCGTGGAGCTTTGCAGCGTGGCAATCCGGATGGCCAGATCAAAGCCTTCCTCGACGATGTCTACCAGCCGGTCCGAGAGGTCGATCGACAATTCCACATCCGGATAGCGGGCGTGAAATTCTCCCCATAAAGGCGCCAGATGGCTTATTCCGAAGCTCACTGGCGCATTCACCCTCAACGTGCCCCGTGCGACATCATTACGGGCGGTTATTTCTGCTTCGGCTTCCTCAACCCCGGCCAATAATTCCCGACACCGGACATAGAACACCTCGCCCTCCCCCGTGAGCGACAGGCGGCGGGTGGTCCGCTGCAGCAACCGAACCCCCAGACGACTTTCCAGTTCGCTGACATAGCGCGAGACAGCGGCCTTGGACATGCCAAGATTCTCTGACGCAGCAACGAAGCTGCCGGCCTCAACCACGTTGCAGAACGTCTGCATCTCCAACAGTCGATCCATTGTTTCTATTTCCGGAACAGTTAATTCAATAAAGCCATGTTTATCCCGTTTATTGATATTTGTAAAGTTCTCCCACGGTCAAAACACACCCAAGGAGATTCATCATGAACAACGCATTCCTGAACAAACTGATCAGCACTGACGCAGGCTGGGGCGCATTGGCCCTCCGGATTCCCGTCGGTATCATTTTCGCCGCCCATGGCGCCCAGAAACTGTTTGGCTGGTTCGGAGGTTACGGCCTGGAAGGTACCGGCCAATGGATGGATTCCATCGGGCTAAGCCCCGGCTACCTGATGGCCCTGTTGGCCGGCGGTGCGGAATTCTTCGGCGGACTGGCACTGATCATCGGCCTGCTGGTTCGCCCCGCCAGTGCGGTGCTGGCATTTGCCATGCTGGTCGCCATTTTCAGCGTTCATATCGGCAACGGCCTTTTCATGAGTAACAATGGCTATGAGTTTGGCCTGGCCTTGCTGGCCGTGTCGGTATCCCTGGTATTCAGCGGCGCAGGCCGCGTGTCCATTGACCACGCGATTGCCGCCCGATAAACACCGCAACCCGGAGGAGCAATCATGAGTCTGTTTGTTTCCCACGGCGCTCCCACCTTCGCACTGGAGCCGGGCCTGGCGGGCCCGGCCCTGACGGAGTTGGGCAAACGCCTGACAAGGCCCGAAGCTGTGCTGGTGGTTTCACCGCATTGGATGACGCCGGAAATCCGGGTGGGCCTCTCAGAAACACCCGAGACCATTCACGATTTTCGTGGTTTTCCAGCTGAACTCTATGATCTTGAGTATCCTGCAGCCGGCCACCCCGAACTGGCGCGAACCGCCCTGGCGTTGCTGGAGGCAGGCGGCTGGAGCGCACGGGCTGACGACACCCGGGGCCTGGATCACGGGGCCTGGGTCCCGATGATGCACCTTTTTCCCGATCACTCGGTGCCGGTGTTCCAGGTTTCGATGCCAACGGATCTTGACCCTGAGTCAGCCTGGCAGCTGGGCCAGACCCTGCAGCCACTCGAGCATGAGGGTGTGCTTATTGTCGGGTCTGGGAGCCTTACCCATAACCTTTACGAGGTTCGCTGGGGGGACGAGAACGCCTCTGGCTATGCTCGGGAATTCACGGATTGGGTGCGAGCAAAGGTCACGGCAGGCGACCACCAACAATTGATTGCGACACTGGAGAAAGCGCCGCATGCACAACGTGCGCACCCCACCACAGAGCACTTCCTTCCTCTGTTGGTGGCGGCCGGTGCGGCCGGGGAACAGCAACCCGGCGTGCTGATTGATGGCGGAATCGAACACGGTGTTCTGGCCATGGATGCCTTTGTTTTCCGGCATCCGGCCTGAAGCCGGAACAAGCATCCAACCCCCGGCAATGCAAAAGGGCCACCCCGAGAGGTGGCCCTTTTGGTTTTCAGGTGGGAGGGCTGGTTCAGCCGAGATTCTTTTTCACGAACTTCTGGATCTCACCCACGATACCGCTTCGGAAAGCCAGAACCGTGATCACGAAGATACCGCCAAGAATCGGATCTACCCAATCCCGTAAGGGACCCTGGGAAAGGTTATACTCGATATTCACCACAAAGGTGGCACCCACCACCGGGCCAAGCAGGGTTCCCATACCACCGACCAGAGTCATCAGGATGACTTCGCCCGACATATGCCAGTGCGCATCGTTCAGGGAGGCGAGCTGGAACACGACGGATTTCATGGAACCTGCAAGACCGGCCAGCGCTGCGGAAATCACGAATGCCAGCACCTTGTAACGATCCACGTTATAGCCAAGAGATACAGCACGGGGCTCGTTCTGTTTGATGGCCTTCAATACCTGACCGTACGGACTACTGACAATGCGCTGTACCAGCAGATAGCAGGCGATAAACACTGCCAGCACGAAATAGTACATGTTCAGGTTATCTTCGAGATTGATGAATCCCAGCAGCTCACCCCGGGGGATACCGTGCATACCATCTTCGCCACCCGTGAACTCGGACTGAACGAAGAAGAAGAAAACGAGCTGCGCCAGGGCCAGGGTGACCATGGCGAAATAGATGCCCTGCCGACGAATCGACAGCAAGGCGAAACCGGTTCCCAGAACCGTGGCCGCGAGGGTGCCCGCGATGATGCCCATTTCCGTGGTAAGTCCGGAGTAATTGCTCAGCAGGTAACCTGTTGTGTAGCCACCCGTGGCGAGGAAAGCCGCATGGCCGAATGACAGCAGGCCGGTGAATCCGAACAGAAGGTTGAACGCTACCGCAAAAAGCGCGAAGCAAAGGATCTTCATCAGGAAGACCGGATAGACCGCGAAGGGCGCGGCCAGCAACAGAAGCAGCAGGACGCCGTTGAGCATCATCTTCTTCCGGTCCTGGACTGCCTGCTGTTCAACGATGGCCTTATGAATGTCGGCAGAATTCGCTGGCTGGTTCATGATTATGCCTCCTTACCGAACAGGCCACTGGGCCGGAACATGAGCACCAGAACCATGACCAGGAAGACGACCGCCGAAGAGGCCGGTGGATAGAACGTTTTGGTCAGACCTTCAATAACGCCCATGAGAATACCGGTGATAATTGCACCGCCAATGGAGCCCATACCACCGATAACAACAACGGCGAAAACCGTGATCAAGGTGGCCGATCCCATGACCGGCGTTACCGAGTAGATTGGGGCCGCCAGGACACCGGCGAACGCGGCGAGCGCGACTCCAAAGCCATAAGTCAGGCTGATGAGCAGGGGCACATTGATGCCGAAGCCCTGCATCAGTTGGGAATCCTCTGTGCCTGCACGCAGATAGGCACCCAGCTTGGTTTTTTCGATCATGAACCAGGTTGCAAAGCAGACCAGCAAGGCCGCAACGATAACCCAGGCCCGGTAATACGGCATGAACATGAAGCCGAGATTCACGCCACCCTTGAACATGTCGGGCATCGTGTAGCGCAGGCCGGAAACACCAAACCAGTTAACCAGCACGCCGGTGATAATCAGCGCCACACCGAAAGTCAGGAGCAGGCTGTAAATATGATCCTGCCCCGCGATGCGGCGCAGCAGGAAATACTCGATAACAACGCCAAAGGCGCCAACCAGCAGCGGGGCCAGCAAGAGCGCAGCCCAGTAATTAACGCCCAGATAGTCAAACATCAGGACGGTGGTCATGGCGCCGAGCATGTACATGGCACCATGGGCAAAGTTGATGATCTTCAGCAGACCGAAGATGACCGCGAGCCCAAGGCTCAGAAGGGCGTAAAAGGCGCCATTGATGATTCCGATCAGGAGCTGGCCGGAGAGCACAGCTACAGGGACGCCGAAAATCATGGACATTGGGCTAACTCCAGAAGCAGCACAGGGGTTGGTTGTTGTTCTTACTCAAATCTCTGAGTTGCGGGCTCACCCTGCCCTGTTGCCGGGTGAGCCCTGTGCCGGTCTTAGTTATTAACCAGCTTGCACTTGCTCTCGGAGAGCGGACGGTAAGATTCTTCCGCCGGAATGGTCCGCAGGATCTTGTACAGATCCCACTCATTCGTGGACTCAGCCGGAGTTTTCACTTCCGCCAGGTACATGTCGTGCACCATACGGCCGTCAACACGGATCTTGCCGTTCTTGGCAAACATGTCGTTGATGGGCGTATCCATCATCTGTTTGCGCACTGTCTGGGCATCATCGGAACCGGTCGCCTTGACTGCGTTCAGGTACTGCATGGTGCTGGAGTAGATACCGGCGTGAACCATGGTCGGACGAACACCGGTCTCTTCCATGAAGCGATCAGACCATTCACGGGTCTCGTCGTTCATGTCCCAGTACCAGCCGGTGGTCAACTGGATGCCCTGAGCGGTTTCCGCACCCAGTGCGTGCACGTCGGTCAGGAACAGCAGCAGGGCTGCAAGAGTCTGGCCAGACTGGGTGACACCGAACTCACTGGCCGTTGTAATGGCGTTGGTGGTGTCAGCACCGGCGTTTGCCAGGCCGATTACATCAGCGCCGGAGGCCTGGGCCTGCAGGATGAAGGAGGAGAAATCCTGGGTCGGGAACGGATGGCGCACAGTGCCGATCACTTCACCGCCGTTAGCCTCAACAACGCGGGTCACGTCGCCTTCCAGAGCGTGGCCGAACGCGTAATCGGCAGTCAGCATGTACCAGGTTTTGCCGCCTTCTTTAACGACCGCACTGGCGGTACCGTTGGCCAGCGGATAAGTGTCGTAAACGTAGTGGATGTGGTTCGGGGTGCAGTGTTCGTTGGTGATACTGGAAGCGGCTGAACCGGAGATGATACCCAGGCGATCGTTCTCTTCCAGAATCTTGCTCACGGCAATAGAAACGGAAGAAGCCACCATACCGGCCACCAGATCAACATCCTCGTTCTCAACCCAGCGACGAACGGTGCTGGAGGAAGTATCGGGGCTGTTGCGGTCATCAGCACTGACCACTTCGATCTTGGCGCCATTTACCTGACCACCAAAGTCAGCGATCGCCATTTCCAGGGCCTTCAGCCCGTTGGGGCCTGCCAGGTCACGGTAGGTGCCGGACATGTCTGCCAGGTAACCGATCTTGACCGTGTCGTTGGAAATAGCCGCTTGGGCTCCGCTTGCCATCATGGCTGATGCAACGGCTGATGTCAGAAGCTTTTTCATCATTGTCATTGTTGTATCTCCGCTACTGTCTTGCGTTGGTTCGGGTTGTTGTTGCTTTTCTTGCTCTCGTCCTATCCGGGATCAGACCCCCAAATAGCGATCCAGCACCGACTGCTTGGAACTCAGTTCGTTGGCGCTGATTTCTTCCACAATCTGACCGTGCTCAACAACGTAATGACGGTCGGCTAACGGTGCTGCGAAGTGGAAATTCTGCTCAACCAGGACAATGGTCAGCCCCTTGTTTTTCAGGGCAATCAGGACCTCTCCCAGTTTTTCTACGATGACCGGGGCAAGACCCTCGGTGATTTCGTCCAGCAGCAGCATGTTGGCGCCGGTGCGCAGAATGCGCGCCATAGCCAGCATCTGCTGCTCGCCGCCGGACAGCTTGGTGCCCTGGCTGGAACGTCGTTCATACAGGTTTGGGAACATGTTGTAGATTTCTTCCAGGCTCATGCCGCCACTGCGCACAACCGGCGGCAGCGTCAGGTTCTCCTGGACACTGAGCGAGGAAAAAATGCCCCGATGCTCGGGGCAATACCCGACACCCAACCTGGCAATGTGGTGAGGCGCACAGGACATTGTCTCCTCACCGTTAATCATGATGGAGCCGGTGCGCCGGCCAACCATGTTCATGATGGCCTTGAGGGTTGTGCTCCGGCCAGCGCCGTTGCGGCCCAGCAACGTCACCAGTTCTCCGCGATTAACCACCATGTCGATGCCATGGAGGATATGGGATTCGCCGTAAAAGGCATGCAATCCTGAAAGACGGAGCTGTTCGTATTCGCGATCTGAATTACTGCTCATTGCGCCGCCTCCGACTGTTCGCTGTCAGCGGTAGTACCCCGCTCTCCACTGCCATCACTGCCCATGTATACCTCTCGCACCCTTGGGTCGGCAGAGACAGCAGCATAATCGCCCTCGGTCAGAACGGCGCCCTGGGCCAGCACGGTAATGCGATCGCACAATTTGCTGACCACGCTAAGGTTGTGCTCAACCATCAGAACGGTTCTTCCCGCTGCCGCCTTGCGAACGAGCTCTACCACACGATCCACGTCTTCCGAACCCATGCCCTGGGTTGGCTCGTCAAGCAACAGGATTTCCGGCTCCATGGCCAGCGTGGTTGCCAACTCCAGAGCACGCTTGCGTCCGTAAGCCAACTCAACGGTGGTGGTGTTGGCAAACTCTGCAAGGCCAACGGCATCCAGAAGCTCCATGCAGCGCTGATTCAGTTTGTGCAGCGAATTACCGGATTTCCAGAAGCTGAAAGAGGTGCCCTCGAAGGTCTGCAGGGCTACGCGGATGTTCTCCAGCGCTGTCATGTGAGGGAATACGGCAGAGATCTGAAACGAGCGGACAATGCCCTGTCGGGCGATGGCGGCGGACTTCATGGTGGTGATGTCCTGATCCTTGAACAGGATCTGACCGCGAGTCGGGATCAGGAATTTGGTGAGCAGATTGAAGACCGTGGTCTTGCCAGCACCGTTAGGGCCGATCAGGGCGTGAATATGGCCTTTCTGGACCTTCAGGTTCACGTCGTCGACCGCAACAAAGCCCTTGAATTCTTTGACAAGGTTACGGGTCTCCAGAACGTACTGTTCACTCATGAGCCAATCTACCTTTGTTATTGTTGTGCGTTTTGTCTGGTTACCAGATTAGATTGACGTATACGTAAACGTCAACACTTAATTGCAGTTTTTAAGTACACTCTCGCTACGCAAAAAGTCGTATAGAAGGTCTACTACCTGGTCCTGCTTTTCCAGGTGGGGAGAGTGCCCGGTTTCCTCAAGAAGAACACCCTGGGCGTTGGGCCCGATACCCGCAACTATATCTGTAACCTGCTCAGGCACCCCGTATTCATCGTTCTCCCCCTGAATGATCATAGCCGGACATTCGATTGCCGCCAGCCAGCGACTAAAATCCATGGCCGCCTGAAAGCCCTCGTCTCGCCAGACTGTCTGCCAGGCATTAAAGAGGTCGTCGGTCCGGTTGCCGTGGTAGCGTGCCAAACGATCACGTATATCGGTCTCTCGATAGCGAACGGCCATCTCTTCGATACCGGCAAGGGTAAGGTGATCCGCGTAGATGTGCGCGGCCATGGTTGCCAGAGCCTTCATGCGACGCCCCATTGCCCCAGCAGCCACCAGAGCAATGGAACCACCATCACTGTGCCCGATCAGCACAACATCCCTGATTTGGAGCTTATCCAACAACCGGGGCAGCCACCGATGACCGGCAACCTCCAGGTAATCGTATGGGCGAGGAAGCTCTTCGTCAGACGAGTGGCCATAACCCTGCCGATTGTAGACCAGCGCATCACAGCCGGTTGCTTTCGCCAGTTTTTCCGGAAACTTCCGCCACAAAGCGATGCTGCCGAGGGATTCATGGAGAAAAACCAGCACCGGGCCTTTCGGCTCTGCGTGCTGGATCCGCCTCACTTCCAGTTCAACACCGTCGCCTACCGACACCATCATGTCACGAATCTGCATGGCGTTACCGGTTAGGCGGAATGGAGTAAGTCATGGTGGAGTGGGCCACCGGCTCTTCCGCGCCTTCAGAGTAGACAAACACCTCACCCACACCCATGGTGCGGCCCACTTTCAGCATGGTGGCACGGGCCCAGATCGGCTGATGAGCCACCGGCTTGCGGAGGAAATTGATATTGAGGTTGGTGGTGACTGCCAGGGGAACCAGGCCAATCTTGCTCAACAAAGCCGCGTACAGGGTGACATCCGCCAGCCCCATCATGGCCGGCCCGGAGACGGTGCCCCCGGGCCTCAGGTGCTCCTCATCCACTTCCAGCTTCATCTCTGCCCAACCATCCCCGAGTTTCTGCAGGGTGCCGTAAGCGGCCCCCTGCGGAAACTGCTCGTCAAGGAAGGCCTGCAGCTCTTCAAACGTAATGATCATGCGCCGATTTCTTCCTTGGCCTGATTACGCAGAACGAAGCGCTGGATTTTCCCACTGGGTGTCTTGGGCAGTTCGTCAACGAACTCGATTTCCCGCGGGAAAGCGTGGGTAGAAAGCCTGCGACGTACCAGTTCCTGAAGCTCGTCTTTCAGGGCCTGCTCGTCCCCGATTGCATAGTCGCCCTTGATCACCACATAGGCCTTGATGATGGAGCCGCGCTTCTCATCGGGCTTGCCGACAACACCTGACTCCGCCACAGCGGCGTGCTCCAGCAAGGTGCTCTCAACGTCTGCCGGACCCACCCGGTAGCCGGCCGTGGTGATGATGTCATCATCCCGGCCACTGAAGGAGAAGTTGCCATTGCCATGGTTGATGACCATATCGCCTGTGAGGTAGTAGCCGTTTACGAACGGGTCCTTTTCACCCCAGGTGTAACCGTCGAAGTGGAAAAGCGGGGACGCTTTTACGTCGACCGCCAACTGACCAACTTCACCCTCGCCTACTTCCTCATTTTTCTCGTTCAGTGCAACAACCTTGTGTCCCGGAGAGGCATAGCCCATGGAGCCTTCACGAACCGGATGCGCAAGACCGTGGAAGTTGCAGCAGGTCATGCCGGTCTCAGTTTGACCATAGTGATCTTTCACCGGGCAGAAATGACGGTTGCGAATCCAGTTCACCACTTCCGGGTTCAGGGGCTCACCGGCGCTGCTGGCAACCCGAAGGCCCAGGTTCTCGCCTTCGGGCAGTACGTGGTCGTTGGCCTTCAGCAGGCGGTAAGCCGTGGGTGCCGCCGCCAGGTTGGTGATCTTGTATTTGCGGATCATGTCGTAGGTGGATTCGGGGGTAAAGCCACCCGGATTGAAATGCGTGGCGTGACCCATCAGAAGTGGCCCGACGACCGCATAGTAAAGTCCATAGGCCCAACCAGGATCAGCCACGTTCCAGAACCGGTCACCATCCTGCAGATCAATGGCGTATTTCATGTATACGTAGAACGCCAGGAGCGCTTTGGCCGGGACAGCAACACCCTTCGATTTACCGACGGTTCCGGAAGTAAACATCTGCAGGAACGGATCGTCGCCCTTGATCATGACAGGCTCAAATTCACTGGACTGAGCCGCCAGGGTTTCCTCGAAGTCCGGGATGTCCGCGCCAATCTCACTGGCGTTGACACCCACAACCGGCGGGCAGACTTTGACATCGTTCAGCTTGGGATAGTTCTCCGGGTTAGTCACTACCAGCTTGGTGCTGGCCCGCTCAAAACGGTATTCAATGGCGCCGGAACCAAAGGCTGTAAACAGCGGCTGATACACGGCACCGGCACGCAGGGTTCCGGCGATAACGATGAGCAGCTCCGGAGTGCGCGGCAGGAGTGCAGCCACCCGATCGCCCTTCCCGATGCCCTGGGATTTCAGATAATTGGCGAAGCGCGCAGAGGCGTCTTTCAGCTCGGCAAAAGTCAGACTGCCATCGCCGCCATCCTCGGTTTCGTAGTAGAGAGCAACCCGACTGGGGTCGTCTGCCCACTTATCGCAGATTTCGTGGCACACGTTGAGCCCGCTATCCAGACGTCCATCCAGGATGTCCGCTTCCAGAGCAGCAGGATCGAAGTTGTTGTAAACGTCGGTATATTCCGGAAGGCTCATTCTCAACTCCTGTTGTTTTTATCATTGAAAGCACGGGTCAAGGTTTAGCACAGGCTTCACTTTACGTAAAGGTAAACTTTAGACCAAAAAGGAAGAAAATTGCCGGGTTTTATGAGGTGGAAAACCGGGCGCAGCGAGTATGCCGCGCCCGGAAAGAGGTCCGGAACGGAGCTCAGGACTGAGGGGTGATTTTTCCGGTGTGGCGACTCGATAGAATGTGGTGCAGTGAACCACACTCCACCATGGGATCATCACAATTGACCACGATGTCGGAACGGGCAATGACATACCCCTTGCCGGTGATGCTGTTCTTGATCACCTGGTACTCGCCCTCCTGCTCTACAGAGGTAAATTCGCCGATAAATCCCGTTTCCCTGAGTGAGATGGTTTCGAGTTTGTCGCCCGGCTTAATGCTGCCTTCGTAGTTCATCAGCGCCAGGCGCGCTGAAGTGCCAGTGCCCGTTGTACTCCGGCAAATCACACCGGGATGCACATAGGTCGCGGACCTGGACCGGTAATAGCCGTCTGCCACTTGCTCAACAGGCCCCATGAAGTGGAGGAACGGCAACGGCCCCACATCGCCCAGGGTGTAATGGGAGAAGCCCCGCTCGGCCTGGATGGCTTCGACGATGGCATGAGCGGTTTCCGCCAGCTTGCGCTCTTCGTCCAGAGTGAGGTCAAAGCCCATGCTGGCCGCATCAACCAGGGCGTAAAAGCCGCCGCTGTAGGCAACGCTGTAGGTAACCTCACCCAGTGAGGGAACATCGATGCTGGCCTTGTAGGTGTGGATATAACTGGGCAGCCCTTCACAGGTGACAGCCTCTACCACCCCGTCGTGTACGGTCGCCTCGATCTGGACCAGACCAGCAGGCGACTCCAGCATGAAATTCTGCTTGCCTTCCTGTTTCGGAACAATGCCCGATTCCAGCACGGCGGTAGCCGTACAGATGGTGTTGGAGCCGGAGTAGATCGGGTAGCCCATGACTTCCATGATGATGTAACCGGCGGCAGCCCGGGGATCGGTAGGCGGTACCAGTAAATCCACTGACATCTCCGGCACGCCATAAGGCTCCTCCAGAAGCAGCCGGCGCAGGCCGTCGGCGTCATCCCGGAGATATTCCATCTGCGCCCGAACGGTGTCGCCCGGCAACAAGTCTATCCCGCCAGTCACAATCCGGCTGACATCACCGCCGGCGTGGGTATCCATCAACTGAATGGTCAGTTCCGGTTTCATCAAGCGCTCTCCAGGGACCAGGGTTGGCCGTGTTCTTCCCATTGTGAGTCGGGAACGATCACGATCTTGCCGAGATAATTACTACCCCGGTTCACAAAGTATTCTTCTGCCCGATGCAGATCAGAGAGCCTGAACGCACCGTGCAGAACAGGTTTCAACTGCCCTCCCCGGATCCAGGCCATCAGTTGTTCCGCCTCTTCCCGGGTACCATGGGATACCCCGAAAATCTGCACCTGGTACAGGTAGATCCGGGTCCACAGGATTTCGCTGATGTTGCCACCACTGGCACCGGCAATGCTCAGGCGCGGGTAGGTGCTGCGGGCGTTCATATCAAAGATCATGGTGTCGATGAACACATCGGTCATCTCCCCGCCGACCAGGTCCATCACCGCGTCGATGGGCTTGCCACCGGTTTCCGCTTTCACCCGGTCCACGAAGCTGTCCATATCGGAGCGGTCCAGCACCGCTTCGGCGCCCAGCTCCAGCAGAGCTTCCGCCTTGTCCTGTTTGCTGAGGGCGTACGGAATGGCCCCCATGATCCGGCAGAGCTGGATGAGGGCCGTGCCAACGCCGCCACTGGCACCGGTAACCAGCACCCGCTCGCCCGCCTTGATGTTGGCCGACGTGAGCATGTGCATGGCGGTCTGGTAGGAACACATTCCCATGGACGCCACTTCGGCATCCGACAGTTCAGCGTTGGGAATGTGATGGAACTGGTCGGACGGCAGTGCCACATATTCGGCGTAGCCGCCATCGGCACCGTGGCCGAAGTAATCCGGGGTGAGATTGATGTCCCGCCGGTCATTGGCGTAGATGTTAAAATCCAGCAGCCCGCGCTCGCCGATGCGGGACTCAGCCACGCCGTCACCAACGGCCACAACCAGGCCGGCGATATCTGCCCCCTGAATCCGCGGAAAAACCAGCGTGGGCTTGCCGCCCATCTGGAAGGATGTCATTTCGCCTTTTTTGGTCGGGTAAAGCCCTTCCCGCGCTTTGCGGTCGGTGTTGTTTTTCGCCGTGGCCGTAACCCGGACGAGCACCTCGCCCGGCCCTGGAGCCGGAACTGGCACGTCCTGATACTCCAGTTTATCAACTCCACCGTGACCGGTCAGAACCATGGCTTTCATGGTATTCGGGATCATGGGCGAACGATCCTCCCTGTTTGCTGAATTTCGGGTATTCAGAGAGGATAGGTGAGTTTTACAGGCGTGTCAGTGCGTGTTGCGGGTATCCATTATCAGGCTACCTGGCAATCACTTTATAGACCGGACGCAGCTTGGGAATCTGCTTGAGGACCACCTGGATGACCGTCATCAGAGGCACCGCCAGAAGCACGCCTACCGGCCCCCATAGCCAGCCCCAGAAGAAGATCGAGACAAAGATGATCACCGGGTTGATCGCCATCCGAAATCCGTGAATCCACGGTTCGATAAATAACCCCACGAGCATGGTTAACCCGAGGAATCCCAGAGGCGCTATGGCCATCATCCAGAGTTCATCCAGGCTCACCACGGAAACAATGGTCAGCATCGAAATCGAGAGGATATTGCCCAGGTATGGGATGAAACGGGCAAGACCTGCCACCAACCCCCAGACAGCCGGATCGGGAAGGCCGACCGCCCAACTGATCAACCCGGTTGTTGTGCCAACAAACAGATTGCTCAAACCCAGCACCCCCAGGTACTGAGCTATTTGGTGCTGAGACTCATGGGTCATTCGCAAGACCGTTCTTCGTTGGTCTATCGGTAACTGACGGATGAAGTTGTGAATCAGCCGATCGCCACTAACCAGAAGAAAATAAGTCAGTGCCAGAGCCAATGCCAGGCCCGCGATGCCATTTCGGGCCTTGGCCATCAACTGGCTTCGCCAGGAGTCTGTCTGCAGAACAACAGTGGTTGGCTGCTGATCCGATTCCGAAAGCTCCTCCACAGACTTCTCAACCTGCTCTGCCGACTCGGTTACCCTGGCGATCTGGCGACTGATCTCGCTTTCGCCAACCAGCAAACGGGAGATTCCCTGGGGCACTTCCTCCACCCACTTTAAGGCTGGAGTTGCGACCGCAAGGGTAATTCCGACAATCCCTGCCAGCACCAGCAGCACGAGAACCAGAGAACTGACCATTCGGGGAATTCGCCATTTCACAAAGGCTCTTTTAACAAGAGGAGACAGCAAAAGGCTTGTCATGACGGCAAGAATAATCGGCAGAACAATCTGGTGAGCCACATACAGCGTGTACAGCACGCCCAGGCCGAACAACCCGTAAACCGGCGTCGCCAGGTCCGATGAAATCAGCGGGCGTTTGTTCTCTTCCGCCGGCTCGTTATTGGTGGATTGGCCGTCCATGATGAACCCTGCATACCGTGAAAATAAACTGGCCCGGAAGAATCCAGGCCAGTGTTTATGACAGTCAGTCTACCTTCACCAATGCACGGGCGCATCCGGGGGAGGGTTACGTGGGGTTCATTTGAGTGGCATTCCAGCGCCCGGTCAACCCGCCATCTTCGGCAAAAAAGACGTATCAACCCAGTAGCGCTTGGGATTTGTCGGATTTATATAAACTGGTATCGAGTCGCTATGGATATGCTCCGATGGATCAAACCAGAGGTTTCCACTCCTGAACACATGAATATCGGAAGTGACCGGATTCTGCCACTGACACACGATCTGGAAGGGACTTTTGCCGTTCATTACGATCATCTGGTTCTTTTCAACACTTTTAAAAATTCCCTGAACAAGTTGTCCGGTTTTTCGAAGCTTCGCAGCCCCACTATTCCTGACAGCCGGTACAACAAACATACCCGCTCCAACGGCAAAGAAAACACCGCCCAAACCGCCTACAATTAGGGTTACCCCCCACAGCGAAAAGAATCCATCGATTCTTGCAGACTCCGCATTGCCGGGCATGAACAACACACGAACCGTCTCACCGCGACTGTAACTTGGAGGGTTGCTGCCACTGGATGAGAGGAACTCTGTGAACCTGCCCTTTTCGTCTTCGAAACGGACGAGAGGATAGTAGGCATTAGAATCACTGGACCGTGATCGAATCAGGTCGGTGACAACGCCCGGCTTGGCTGTCGCGGTTTCAAGAAAGGTTGAAGTGCTCTGGAAAGAGAAAAAGGCGCCGACAAGCATGCCGACACCCACGAGTGCAAAAATCACCCGCAGCGTATTGAAGGTTTTCATATCAGTTCCTTTGAAGTTTGCTTCCATGCCGAAAACGCCCTGTTTTCGGGAGCACAAATTATACTTGAATCGATAAGCCTTGAAAGTCTCAAGATGAGACGCGCTTCCTCCAATCTGTACAAACTATCTCTATGGTAATTCTGTTGCTTCAAGCAAGTTGATAGAATGCTGTTAACACATGGAGTGTTAACCCCATTGCACGGAGCAAGCATGCGTTACCTTGTTTTTTCTTCTCTTTTTGTCACCTCTGCCCTTTCCGGATGCAGCCTCTATTACGAATCCCAGGCAAAAGACATGGTTCAGCGCCAGATGGACGCCATGGTTTTTGTCGAAGGTGGGGAGTTTATGATGGGGAATCCTGGGGGGTGGAGTGTTCGCAGCGATACCATTCCAGCACATCGTGTCATCGTTGATGATTTTTATATTCAGAAATACGAGGTTTCCCAGGAGGATTTTGAGCTGTTCATGGCGGTTACGGGATATGAACCCTCGGACAGCCGTTATAAAGATATGAAAGATGAAATGCCGGAGCGTTTCGACAACGGATTACCAGCGGTCACTTCATGGGTTGATTCAAATGCTTTCTGCCTTTGGTTGGGCAAACATACCGGTAAAGAAGTCCGACTGCCCACGGAGGCCGAGTGGGAATATGCTGCACGCGCCCAGGGCCAAATGCTTCCGTATGCCACCGAAAATGGAGAGGCAATTGAGAATGTCACGATGGCGGCTAAGATTGAAGTTAGCCGCTACAACCCTTCTGCAAAAGCCGCACTGCCTAACCCTCCCGGAGCATTTCCACCGAATGCTCTAGGCTTGTATGACATGTCTGGCAACGTTGGCGAGTGGGTTGGCGATAAATACTCAAGTGATTATTATCAGAGATCTCCAATCGATAACCCTAAGGGGCCTGCGGTGGGTCAAACAGACATCTTTGAAGGGCTTTCCTACCGGGTCCTTCGAGGGGGCCACTACGAAGAGTTTGAAGGAAACACAACCGTAACTCGCCGTAAGGGATCTGAGACACTGGCGGCCAAAAGCCGCGGATTCCGCTGTTCTTGGGATCCGGCAGGAGATTAACTTTTCAACAAATTCTAGCCGAGCACCCTTGATAACCACTGCTCGGTTTTTAGTGACTGGGCGGAACGAAATAACCTCTGAACAATGATCTTCGAGTAATTGGTCTTAAAATCGTGGAAACTACCTTTACGCCCCCCATTACCAATCCTCTTAAAAACCTCTACCAATTCACGGTGGCTACTTATCGTCTCAAGAATTTTCATAGTCGCTTCGTTGATCAATTCCTTATATGGATCCTTGAAGCTAAGAGAGCCTGAACTGTTTTTCGTCAGAGCTTCTAGTAGTTCGGCCTTGGAAGGAGGGGTTAGCTTATTTAAGCTATCGTTCTCGAGAATTACCGCAGCGACATCTCGAATTTGTGAATTGTCTTTTGTCAAATCCGCCCAAAACATTTCAATTCGTTCAACACCTTGAGAAACGATTTGGTTAAAGTCAGATTTAGTTATGGCGAATGTTTTAATTAATAAAGTAATCTGCTTAAAAGCGCCTTCATCAATCCAATCCAAAAATCTAAAATCGCTCTGCTCGAGCGACCACCTTACAAACTTAACCAACTCCCATATCTGCTCAGCGTTCAGTTCCGCAGCAATGCCCCCACTCCCGCCGGGGCCAAGAACCAGACTACCTTTGAAAAAGGCCACAAGCTTGCTCTCGCGAAGTTCAATTTTGTAATCAAAACCAAAACCGATTCCGGATGAAACCGCAATTTCTGGCTTTACCTCAGCCAGCAATTCAAACTCAGGATCCCCCCCTGTTTGGTCATCAGTCGCTCCATCAACTTCCTCATAAGCAGCCTTCCACTTAACCCCAAATCTGGCTTCATTACTTACGGTTGCGCCAGCAAAAGCTTGCCCGTTGGTCTGGCCAGAGACACCAACATCCCCGGGTGCGCTGGACACCTTTGCATTTGCTGCGAGAGACAGACAGGCACCCGCAAACCCTTGAATCCGGTATTCCGCGTCTGCCCTGAAGTATCCACAATGGAGCTTTATCGAGTTTCCCTGATGATTTTCGTACTCGAGGAGCACCTTTGCTCCGGTCTCATCCGGCAGCCTGGCGGCAAAGGTCGCCTCACCCTGCAGGAGACTGTACGTTCCTTGCATTTGGGTACCAATATAGGCTTGGCCCTTTTCGGGCTCGTAGTTGGCCTCCAGGCTGCACTGCGCGGCAAACCGGAACATCTGTGCTTCGGCACCTGCGGCGAAACGACCATCTTCGGTTGAAGCTTCTTTTTTAAATAATTCAATTTCCAACTGGTTAAAGAAGTTGTCCTCTTTGCTCTTCCACTCAGCAAACTTCAACTTGAGCGACCGGTCGTTCTTCAGGCCGTTTTTCGCCTCATCCCAGGCCCGCTCAAAGTCAGCAGCACTCATAACTGCTCGAACATCCGAAGCCTTAAGCGGCTTCCAGTTAGTGCGTAATTGATTCAGAACCTCTAGGCGGGCGTAGCGGTAACCTGCGGCACCAGTGTGCTTAAGTTCAACTAGAGGCTGGGACTTCATAGAACCGAGGTTCGGCTTTGCGAGAACATCGACAGCCGAAGGTGGACTGGTTTCCACCAAACGCCTCAGGGTTTTCTCTATATCCACGATGAGTTCTCGTCGCTCCTGCTGTTCCTTACGGTGCTTTTCAACTTCGTCTTGGTGGATTATGTTCCAAAGCCGGACAGCCCAGGATACTCTCGCGGCATATTCGCTGACGTAATCCATGTAGGGAATTAGCTCATCATCGAGTTCGTTCAGTCGCTTCTTTTTGTCTACCAAAGACTGAATATCAGCCTCTGCAATGAAATCTGGCCAGCGGGTGTATTTCTTCAATTCCTGGGCTTCATGCCCGAGCCGTTGCACTCGGTGGCTATCTGCGTCCTGATCACTCTGAACCATCCGATACTGAAGCTCAGCCTCCAAAGCCGCCCTGAGGAACCTGAGCCTCTCATCCATTTCATCCAAGTCTTGTTTGCTGGCTTCGGTTATCAGCTCGTGAGTCTCAACCTTTGCCTTCACGCCAGGCAGTGTCGCTTCCAGTTCGGCACAAAGCGTTGTGAAAACTTTTACTGAGAGCAAGTCTTTCCTGTCTGTGAGGTTGGCTTGACTCGCGGGAAACAGAATCTGGCTTCGGATCTGATTGATCTCATATTCAATCCGTTTTTCTCTACGACGCTGATGTTCGAGTCGTTGTCGCTCTCGTTTCCAGCGGGCCTCGTAGTCATTGAGCAGCTCCTTTGCTGTAGAGCTTTGCTCAGTTTCGGGGAGTGCCCGCAACTCTCGAAGGCTGTCCCAAGCCTTTTCGCGCGCAGCAGGTATATCCTCCACTGGCCCCGCTTCCGCCTCCTTTAACTCAATCAAGGGCTCGTTGAGAGTCTCAATCTCACCAATCAGATCCTTCAGCTGAGTGCGACTAAGCGCATAGACAGTGTCTTCCTCACCAGTGACGTGGACAAGCGCTTCGCACTCAATTGAACACTGAGAGCATTCAAGATCATCTTTCGTATCATCATTAGCCGATTGCGCTGCCGGAAAAGCCTTTTGGTCTACGGAGTTTTCAGGGACAGTGAGATTCCATCCAGCTTCAATGTGATTCACATCCTTGATGATCGGATTCTCATTCTTGATCGCACTCAACGAAACCTGATACTTCGAAGCAATAGCTGAAAGCGTTTCCCCTGACTGAACTTTATGCTGTGGCATCCGTGCCCTCCAATATACGTTCCATCGCGTTCATACGGTCCGCCGGCGTCATCTCCGGGGCTTTAATAACTTTCTGAAAATCTGACGTCCCAACCAGATCAGAGCCATTGCGGATGCAAAGTCGCAACCAACGCTCTTGTAGAGAAGCAGTTTCTAAACCGAGTTTCGAAGCTCTCTGAAGCTGCTCCAAAACCCAGACTCTTCGGTCTCCGCTTTCAGGCAAATAATCCCGATAGACTTGCTCATAAGCCATTGCACGATCAGCCAATCTATAGGGCGGCAACGCGGATAGTTCAGACTGAACCAACGAGGGTTGTTCGGGGTGTTCTATCTTTCCGGCTTTATCAGGCGACTGGTATGCTTGCCAATCCGACCCGCTATGCCAGTAGATTGTTACTCCGGCATTCACGATCGGCTTTGCTCGCCCTGCAAAAGCTGCCAGCAATGGACGAAAAGACCTTGGATCGTAAAATCGAAACAGTCGCTCATCCGACTTTGCAAGTGCTAGCAACCATCCCTGGGCCCAATTAAAAACACACGTCGAGCTTTCCGGCGAATCAATGAAGATTCCCAGCGGCACAAAGCTCAATCGCTCTTTAAGCTTTCTATGGAATTGGGTGTCTCCATTGAACGCCAGGAGTATGGGTCCTTGATTCCATGAGGCCTGCCATCGGGTATTCTCCAGAAGGCTCCACCACTGAACCGAGCCATGTTGGTCAGCTTCGTAGAGAAATCTGAGGAAGCTATCATCGACCGCGAGGTCAATGACGGCAAAGTCCGCGCTGGAGGGTTCCTGAGCCAGCAAATCCAGGCTATCAAGCGTGCTGATGTAGTTTGCAGCGTCCATTCTCATCAAACTCACAATCGGAAACGACAGGCGCTCCCTGGTTGGCTGATTCCTTCAGCAATGTTGAGTGATCTGCCAAAACCTGCGGAGCACTCTTTCCTGTCTCACGTTGGTCGGTTTCTTCTAGCTGCACAGCGCCCGAACTTCCGTCTTGGGCAACAATGCCGGCGGGCAGCTCCGGGGCTTTATCTGCCACCCGACTCCCACTCCCCGGCCCGCCACCAGAATTCATGCGCACCGAAGGCCCGGAGACCGTAACGCCACTGGGATCCAGCTTCAAAAAGCTGCCACCGGCTTTCAGCGTGAGTTCGGCGCCCGCCTCGATTACGACTTTCATGCCCGCCTTGTGGTGAATCTCGGTGCCAGCTTCAACGAGCTGGTTTTTGCCCTGTTTGCTGTGAAAACTTCCACCCACGGATAGACTGTAATCACTGTCGACCGACTCACGCTGTTCACCATCGACAGTGCGGTGCTCATTGCCTTTCACGTGACTGAAATCGTTGTTTTCGACTGTGCGGTGACTGTCGTTCAGAATCACCTCCGTGCGGTTGTTCTCGGTGAGCAGATCCAGGTCTTTCTGGGCATGAACGTAGATCTGCTCCTGGCCCGCCTCATCCTCAAACCGCAGTTCGTTGCTGCCCTCGCCCTTGTGGGTTTTGGTTTTCAGTGTTGTGCGGGTTTTGTGCTCCGGGAGCCCATAGGGCGGCGTGTTGGTAACGTGGTGGGTTCTGCCGGTGATGATCGGTTGGTCCGGGTCTCCATCCAGGAAGGAGACAATTACCTCGTGACCGATTCGTGGCAAGGCCATGAAACCGTACTGGCCGCCGGCCCAGCCCTGGCTGACCCGGAGCCAGGCACTGCTGTGTTCGTCGTTCCTGCTGTATCGATCCCATGGAAACCGCACTTTCACCCGACCATATTCGTCGCAGTGGATCTCCTCGCCTTCCGGACCGGTGACAATCGCGATTTGCGGGCCGTCCATAAGAGGACGGTGGGGCGTCTGCGGTACCCAGGTAAGGTCGGCAGGTATGGCATTGAACTGGTTGTGGTATGTAGTGGGGTCGCTGCCGCCCTCTTCTTCCAACGCCTGGGGCTGGGAACCAGTATGGGTAACTGCGGTTAGCAGCCATTCCCGGTTCAGGGCGGCGCTGTCATGCTCTTTCAGTTCAACCTTGGCGCCGGCGCAGAAATCCGGGCGATTGCTCTCACCGGATGCGGTACTGGCATCATTGCGCAGGGACTGGAGTCTGGCTTCGGTAAACGGCTGGCCACTGGCGTCAGCCTTGAAGCGGCCGGGGTAATCGTAGTGCTGGTAGTCTTCCCGGTGCTTCAGGTCGCCGCTGGCTTGCTCATGCATCAGCGCATAAGCCGGATTCCGGAAGGTGTAATCCTTCATCGCTACGGAAGCGACCCGCACTCGCTCTTCATACCGGAATCGAAAAACCGAGGGGCGCTTGGTGCTGCCGCCGGCTTTGGCGTTATATTCCGCCGGTTCCAGCTTGGGCGCATCGCCATGATGGTCGGCGATTACAAGCGCCGGCTGTGTCTCCGCGTCCACGCTCCCGTGTTCATAGCGATAGTGCCAGCCCTCTTCAGCAGCAAGGCGCTCCAGAAAGGCCAGGTCGCTTTCCCGATGCTGAACACAATACTCCCTTTGCTCCGGGGTGCGCTTCAGGTCGAAAACCGAATCGATAATGCCCCGCTCTTCTAGCAGAGTGCGCACGATCGTGTCGGTGCTCTGGGTCTGGAACATCCGGCTATTGTGCATCATCCCAAGGCGCCAGAGCGGCGGCTG
Organism: uncultured Marinobacter sp.; assembly: GCF_913055835.1. Classification (GTDB taxonomy): domain Bacteria; phylum Pseudomonadota; class Gammaproteobacteria; order Pseudomonadales; family Oleiphilaceae; genus Marinobacter. The sequence goes on from NZ_CAJXKQ010000005.1 coordinate 49,859, forward strand.
GATATTCAATTCATAGCGGGTACGCCGGTGGCCCGCATCGCCCCGAACGAATTCGTTGACCACCCCGGTGAAGCGCCTGAGCGGCTCGCCATCCTGCCAGACCACGAGATCCAAGGGTTGCTCGAGAATTTCAGATGCCTGAATCGACGGATCGGTGCTGGAAAGCTCCAGATGACCGTAAAATACTTCGGAGAGGCGTTCGGTCAGTGTGAAACCAACCACGGAAAATAAATCTGAGGGGAGGCCGCCAACACGGGCGGTAAACTGCAATCCGCTTGCCTGAGGCATATCTTCAATCCCTGAAGGTATGGTTATGTCCCGTTCCCGGCGGCCTTTGGCCAACCAAATCCCTGGTTGGGCTACCGAGAAACAACTGGCGGCAAAAGTACCAGCACTGACTCTGAAAATCCAGCCGCTGGTCGCAAAAACGGTAACATGGCCGGGGTCAGATGAAATGCTGCATCTGACCCCGGACGCACATTATTCAGGCTTGTAAAGCCGCTGGATGCTGGAGAAGTCCAGATTTCCATTGCCCTGCCCCGCATGGAGCTGGAACAGGTTGCGGGCCAGAGAACCCATGGGAATGGAGGCCTGATTTTTGACAGCGTTATCGAACGCCAGCCCCAGATCCTTGGTCATCAGGTTCACCAGGAAACCGCCCTCATAGTTGCGTGAGGCGGGCACCCCTTCCATCACACCCGGCCAGGGGTTGTAGACGTTCAGGGCCCAGTTGCCACCGGAGCTCTGCTTCATGATTTCAGAGAGTACCGCAGGATCCAGGCCGTTCTTAACGCCTAGTGCCAGCGCCTCACTGGTGCCGGACATCAGAATAGCCAGCAACATGTTGTTGCAGATCTTGGCCACCTGACCGGAGCCATGATCGCCGGCGTGGAAAATGTTTTTGCCCATGGCGTCGAGAATCGGCTTGGCCTGGTTGAAGGCTTCTCCCGAGCCACCACAGATGAATGTCAGCGTACCGGCTTTGGCACCGCCAACACCGCCAGAGACTGGCGCATCGAGGAATGGAATGTCCTTGGCACGTGCCACTTCGGCAACGCCCCGGGCTGTTTCAGGTGCGATGGTGGAGGAGTCGATAACCAGGGTACCAGCAGGCAGTTTCGCCAGCAGGCCATCGTCACCAAGATAGACCGCTTCCACGTGTTGGCCAGCCGGCAGCATGGTGATGACACACTCGGCGCCGCTGGCTGCCTCGTGGGCGGTGTCTGCGGTTTTTGCGCCTTCGGATACCAGAGCAGCAACCGCATCTTTGGACAGATCGAATACGGTGACCTCGTGGCCGGCTTTCACCAGGTTGCTGGCCATGGGGCCGCCCATGTTACCGAGGCCGATGAAGGTAATTTTTGCCATGTTCATTCTCCTTGTTCTTATATTTCTAGTGTTTGTCGGATTACGCTGCGCTAATCCGACCTACGGTTTGGTTGCGCTTCGGGTAGGTCGGATTATTTCGTCGGATTACGCTTTGCTCATCCGACCTACGGTTTGGGTGCGTTCCGGGTAGGTCGGATTAGCGGAGCGTAATCCGACACCCAGGCCGGCTATCAGCTGAAAAAGTCGTCAATCCAGGCGCTATCCGTTTCGGCAAGGGACGCATAGCGCCAGCGGGGCTGCTGGTCCTTGTCGATCAGAAGCGCGCGGATACCCTCCGCGAATTCGCCCTTGGTGAGGCACTTGGTGGAGAGCACCAGTTCCTTGTCGAGCACCTCTTTCAGGCTGTCGTGTTTGCAGCCGTGGAGATGACGCCAGACCAGAGCCAGGGACGTCGGCGAGGCCCCGGCCAGGGAACGAGTCGCTTTCGCCACCCACCCGTCGCCACCGGACAGCTCTTTCAACTGGTGAACGGTCGCCTCCAGGGAGTCGGCATCGGTGACCCGATTGATCTCATCGAAGTGGGTGCGAACCGGTGATTCCGGCATGGCGTCGGCGCTCTCACGCTCGTATTGGCGCAGCACACTACCAACCACCGCATGGGGATCTTCGCTCTGCCAGTTACGCTTGCACAGCTCGGCAACAACATCGGCCTTCAGATCATGCCGGATGAAGCGGTCGGCAAGGCCAGTGAAAATTGCATCAGCGCCGTTCAGGCGAGCACCAGTCAGCCCCAGAAACAGGCCGGTGCGCCCGGGGGTGCGGTTCAAAAACCAGCCCGCAGCAACATCGGGATAGAGGCCGATGGTGATCTCGGGCATGGCGAGCTTCGAGCCTTCGGTCACCACCCGGTGAGACGCGCCCTGCATAATGCCCATACCGCCGCCCATTACGATGCCGTGCCCCCAGCACACGAGGGGTTTCGGAAAGGTATGGATCAGGTAATCCAGCTCGTATTCCTCGGTGAAGAATGCCTCACCCTCACTGGCGCCCTGAGGCTCGGTCATGCTGCGATACAGGGCTACGATGTCGCCGCCAGCGCAGAACGCCTTGTCACCCTCGGATTCCAGCCAGACGGCCTGGATTGCGGGGTCTTCCGCCCAGCGCTTCAGTTGCGGCGTCAGCAACCGGATCATCTCTAGCGAGAGCGAATTCAGTGCTTTTGGTGTATTCAACCGGGCCACGGCGATCAGCGCGCCATCGCCCGTCTTCCATTCTTCAAAGATAATGGGTTGATCACTCATAACAGGTCCTTGAGCCAGTTTTACGGGCCGGCTTCAGCGGTTTTTCCATTCCGGTTTGCGCTTGTCGAGAAACGCATTCACGCCTTCTTTCTGGTCTTCCGTGGAGAACAGCTCAACAAACAGTTCCCGCTCCATGCGCCAGCCGTCATCGTGGCTGCGGCCGTCACGGGCGCTCATCACCAGGGTCTTGCACCGGGCAGTGGACGACGGGCTCTGCTGGCACGCCATTTCCGCCAGTTCCAGGGCCTTCTCCAGGCTCTTGCCGGACGGTACTACTTCTTCCACCAGACCGATCTGCAGAGCCTTGTCAGCCTTCACGCGCTCGCCGCACAGGATCATCCGCTTGGCCCAGCCCTCACCCACCAGCCAGGGCAGGTTCTGGGTTCCGCCTGCACAGGGCAGCAGGCCAACGCCCGCCTCGGGCAAGGCCATCTGGGCATGCTCTTCGGCAATACGGATGTCGCAAGCCATGGCACACTCGAGGCCGCCACCCATGGCGTAGCCGTTCACCGCCGCGATAGAAACACCGCGGAACCGCTGCAGCGTGGAGAAGGCCTCGCCAAAGAGCTGGCCCATCTCGTTCGCCCGGGCCTTGTCACCATCGGCGAAGGTTTTCAGATCAGCGCCAGCGGAATAGAACTTCTCGCCCTGCCCGGTCATCACCAGGGCAAAGATATCCCGGTCTTCGTTCAGTTCCTTGACGATCTTCGTCAGGGCAATCAGCGAATCCTTTGTCCAGGTGTTCGCGGGCGGGTTGTTGATGGTCAGTACTGCAATGTGTCCGCGTTTTTCAAGCTGAATCAGGTCACTCATTTGTTATTCCTCATACTGAAAATGGGGTCGGATGACGATTTCATCAGACCCCATTTTTATGCTTATTGAATTGCCTCAGCCACACCGTCATCGAGCAGGCGACGGGCAACAATCAGACGCATGATTTCGTTGGTACCTTCCAGAATCTGATGCACCCGCAAGTCGCGGAGATAACGTTCGAGCGGGTATTCGCGAATGTAACCATAGCCGCCGTGAAGCTGCAGCGCCTCGTTGACTACCTCGAAGCAGGCATCGGTGGCGAAGCGCTTCGCCATGGCACAATGAAGTGTTGCCTCCGGATCGGCGTTGTCGAGCTTGAAGGCACCGAGACGAACCATCTGCCGTGCGGCGACCAGATTGGTGGCCATATCGGCCAGCTTGAACTGCAAAGCCTGGAAAGCCGCCAGCGGCTTACCGAACTGTTCGCGCTCGTGCATATAGTTACGGGCACGGAGAAGGGCCGCCTGGGCGCCACCAAGGGAACAGGTGGCGATGTTCAGACGTCCACCATCCAGGCCTTTCATGGCAATGGCAAACCCGTCGCCCTCGTCACCAACTCGGTTGCTGGCCGGTATGCGGACATTCTCGAGGCTGATCATCCGGGTCGGTTGGCTGTGCCAGCCCATTTTCTCTTCGTTCTTGCCGTAGGAAATGCCATCGGCATCCGCGGGAATCACAAAGGTGGAAATGCCTTTATAGCCGGAATCCGGCGCTCCGGTCCGGGCCATCAATACCAGAATGTCAGTGGCACCCGCACCGGAAATAAATACCTTACTGCCGTTGATTACATAGCTGTCGCCATCGCGCACCGCCTTGGTACGAAGATTGGCCGCGTCTGAGCCGGCGCCCGGCTCGGTCAGGCAGTAGGAGGCGAGCCACTCGCCACTGGCGAGTTTCGGCACGATTTCCTGTTTGAGGTCGTCCGAGGCAAAGCTGGCAACCATCCAGGTAGCCATGTTGTGGATGGTGATAAACGCAGCCGTTGAGGGACACGCGGCGGCGAGTTCTTCCACGATGACCGAGGTGTCCAGCCGCGACAGCCCCATGCCGCCGAGCGCTTCGGGGGTATACATCCCCATGAAGCCCATCTCGCCGGCTTCTTTCATCACATCGACCGGGAAAATATGCTCGTCGTCCCACTTTGCCGCGTGGGGCGTCATGGCTTTTTCCGCAAACGCCCTCGCGGCCTCGCGAAACGCCAGCTGATCTTCGGTGAGGTTAAAGTCCATCGTTACGCTCCAGATAGAGAGGGCTTGGCATTGGGCGGGGAAAACAAGGGGCCGGAAACAGGTTCCGGCCCAAATACCCCACCTTCAACGCAATTAACGCAACTGGATAGAGAAGTTGGCTTCCGAGCTGGTCGCTTCACTGGAGAACCAGCGGGAGGTAACCGTCTTGGTTTCAGTGTAGAAGCGAACCGCCTGCTTGCCGTAGGCGTGCTGATCACCGTAGAAGGAGCCCTTCCAGCCGGTGAACGAGAAGAACGGCAGGGGCACCGGAATGGGGATGTTCACGCCCACCTGGCCCACATCGATTTCATGCTGGAAGCGACGCGCGGCACCGCCGGAGCTGGTAAAGATGGAAACGCCGTTTCCGTACGGGCTCTTGTTCACCAGTTCAATGGCATCACCGAGGGTGTCGGTTTCCACGCAGGACAGCACAGGGCCAAAGATTTCTTCGTTGTAGATGTCCATTTCGGTGGTGACACCGGAGAACAGCGTCGGGCCAACCCAGTTACCGTCCGGCAGGCCATCCACTGTGCAACCACGGCCGTCCAGCAGCAGCTTGGCGCCCTGGGCTTCGCCAGTCGCGATAAGAGATTCGATACGATCTTTCGCCTTGGCGGAGATGATCGGGCCGTAGCTGGCACCGGAATCGTTCCAGGCGCCGGGACGCACTTTCGCCATGGCTTCTTTGAGTTCGGGAATCCACTGCTGGGCTTCGCCCACAAAAACGGCAACCGAAATAGCCATGCAGCGCTGACCTGCCGCGCCCACTGAGGCGCCGACCAGGGCATTGATCACCTGCTGCTTGTCAGCGTCCGGCAGGATCACCATGTGGTTCTTGGCGCCGGCAAAGCTCTGCACACGCTTCATGTTGCGAGTGCCGGTTTCGTATATGTAACGGCCGACCGGTACAGAACCTACGAAAGAAACGGCTTTGATGGCGGGATCAGTCAGCAGTACATCAACCTGTTCCTTGCCACCGTGAACCACCTGCAGGACGCCCTTCGGTGCCCCGGCTTCTTCAAACAGCTCGGCAAGGCGCATCGGCGTCAGCGGATCCTGCTCGGAAGGCTTCAGGATAAAGGTGTTGCCGCAGGCAATGGCCATCGGGAACATCCACAGCGGAATCATGGCCGGGAAGTTGAACGGGGTGATACCCGCGCACACACCCAGCGGCTGGATCCAGGAATGGGTATCCACTTCGCGAGCCACGTTTTCAACGGTTTCACCCATCATCATGGAGGCGACGTTGGCAGCGTGTTCGACCACTTCAATACCACGCCAGACATCACCCTTGGCATCGTCGAAGGTCTTGCCGGTTTCCTGGGACAGGATCTCGGCGATCTCATCGTGATGCTCTTTCAGTAGAGCCTGGTAACGAAGCATGACCCGGGCGCGCTCTGAAACAGGCACTTCCTTCCAGGTCTTGAACATTTCGCCGGCACTTTCAATGGCCTTGCGCATTTCCGCATCGGTAGTGCACGGCGCCTTGGCGATCACTTCGTTGGTGGCAGGGTTGGTGACGTCGATCCATTCACTGGTTTGGCTATCGACAAACTCACCTGCGAGATACAGCGGTACATTTTTCATGTTGATGTCCCTGTTTGTTGTTGTGCGGGAAGCCGGCCAGAACCTCAGGGTTGCGGCCACGTTTATCCAAAGGCTAGCACGGGATCGACCAAGGGGTGATTGACTAAATTTCGCCCGTAATGGACTATCTTTCGATTAAGCCTAAAAACAAAAGACCTGAAATGACCCAAACCTCACAGTGGCCGGTGCCCAAAGACAGCATTCGCTACGTGGTGCCTGAGCCGATCATTCGACTGCTGGCAAACCACCCACTCACCCGGGATCTCTACCCGCTGGCGTTCGGGCACTATCGCCGTGCGGTGGGCCACCACATGCACCGGGAACACCATCACGACAATCTTTTGATCTACTGTACCGAGGGCCGGGCGTTCCTGAACGTTGGCGGAGAACCCTACACGGTGGAAGCAGGCGATCTGCTCCTTCTGCCGGCCGGCGCCAATCACCGTTACACTGCTGACCCTGACAATCCCTGGACCATCCACTGGGTGCACTACACCGGGCCTTTGGCCGAGGATTTCAGGAATTACATGGGTTTTGACGGACCGACCCGCATTCGTCATCTGGGCCGGCAACCCCGGCTGCTGGTTGACTTCAACGGCTTGCTATCCGTGCGACAGACCGGTTTCCGGGCCCGGGGCCTGATCCATGCAGCCAACCGGCTGCGGCAACTGTTGGCTGCAGTTCCGATCAATGCCGACGAGACCGGTCACGAACGACAGGCGGAGCTGGAAACCATCCACAACTATATGCGGGAGCATCTGGATGAGCGTATCAGCCTGGAGCAACTGGCTGATCTTGCCGGCCTTTCTCCCGCCCACTTTGCCACCCGCTATCGGGAACAGACCGGCACCTCCCCGATCCAGCACTTCCTGCACCTCAAGGTAGAGCGAGCCTGCCAGATGCTGGATACCAGCAGCCTGAGCTTTGCGGACATCAGCCGACGATTGGGTTACGACGACGCCTACTATTTTTCGCGACTTTTCAAGAAGGTAATGGGCCAGTCGCCCCGAGATTACCGTCATACTGCACGGCACTGACCCGTCGCCGTGGGCCAGATTGCAACCTGCCGCTTTCTACGACTTTTGTTGTAGGAGCCGAGGGGTTAGGCTTGGTTTATCGAACGAAAAAAGAGTGAGGCCATGGCCATGTACACCATTGAAATCGATGAAACCTTCGATGTGCCGCGACGAAGGGTTTTCGCCCTGTTTGCCGACCACTACCGTTTCGGAAAATTGCTGGGTGCGCCCGTAAAGCGGATCAAGGACAGCGATCAGGCTGACCCCAACGGCATTGGTTCCGTTCGCAAGATCGGCATCGGGCCGGTAGGTCTGGAAGAAACCGTGACCAACTTCGAGCCGGATTCACTGATCGAGTACACCATCACCAGCATGAGCCCTGTACGCAACCATCTCGGCCGCATCCGGTTTGAAGACACCCCGGAAGGCCATACCCGGGTGAACTACACCATCACCTTTGAAGACATCGTGCCGTTCACCGGGAAGATGGTCAGCAGCGCCCTGGAACAGGGCATACGCCGCGGGATCAAGCGGGTGCCCCGGCTGGCCTGACGGTTGGCAACAACAAATCGTTACTTGAGGAATATCAGAGAATTGACCTGAGGCAAGAGTTGGCTTTTGTCAATTTTGTAATCTCCGCGCAGCTTGCAATATCCGGCCATTCCGGCCGGACCACACTGTATTCAGCGGGAGACCGAAATGGCAGCCGAGCCGATTGTCCTGTTCGATAACGGACACCACAAATGCCTGATGTTCGATTCCCTGGTAACCGGAGAGGGCGTCCAGTCCAACCAGTTCCTGATTGTCGACGGCAAACACGAAGCACTGATCGATCCGGGCGGTGACCTGACTTATACCCCATTGTCAGTGGCCGCTTCCCGCTACATGAACATCCGTGACATGGACTATGTGTTCGCCTCTCACCAGGACCCGGACATTATCGGTGCCATCGACCGCTGGATCGTTCATACCCGCGCGAAAATTGTCACTTCGAAACTCTGGGCCCGATTCCTTCCGCACCTGGTTTCCAGTTATGTGACCAACCAGCTCAGCGGCAGCGTCTATGACCGCATCGTCAGCATTCCGGATGCCGGCGCCAATGTGAAATTCGGGGAATCCTATCTGCAGTGCCTGCCAGCCCACTTCATGCATTCGGTGGGCAATCTCCAGTTTTACGACCCGGTTTCGAAGATCCTTTTCTCCGGCGACCTGGGAGCATCGCTAGGTGGTGAGGACGATCACCTGCCCGTTAAGGACTTCGACAAGCACATACCCAGCATGATCGGCTTCCACAGGCGCTATATCGCCTCCCAGAAAGTCTGTAGGCTCTGGGCCAACATGGTCCGCGAAATGGACGTTTCGATGATCGTGCCCCAGCACGGCAAGCGCTTCGAGGGGCCGGTAATGGTTGATCGCTTCCTGAACTGGGTCAGCGACATTGAGTGCGGCATCGACCTGATGAACCAGGACAACTATCGCCGCCCGGTCGATTACGTATAACCACAAGAAAATTGGCAGCCCTCGGGCTGCCAATTTGTCCAACTCTACCGAGCTTCCAGTAGCTACTACTTTTTGCCGCCACCGGAGCCCATCGCTCCACTACCTCCACCTGAACCCATATTGCCGCTGCCATCTTTATTCATCTTGCCCCCTTGAGGGCCGGCAGCGGTTGGAGGAAGGTCTTCGATATCAAATCCCTGAGCCTGAGCCCGCTCTCTCATTCTCTCATGGTGCTCCAGACGATACGCCTGACGCTGTTCAGGCGTCATCGAACGCATCCGCTCCCGGAATTGTTCTCGCTCCTGTTGCGACATCATGCCATAACCCGAGATTGGATAACCGTCCTGGTCCATCGCGCGCTCTTGTGTGTGCAGGCGATCCCTGTCCTGGTCCTGATCCATGTCCCTATCCTGGGTCTGCAGACGGTCCCTGGTCTGATCCATGTCCCCGTTTTCATCCTGAGCCACGACGCTCGTCAGGGGCATCAGCAGGGTCAGGGCCAAAGACGCGGAGCATAAAGTTGCAAGTTTCATGGTCTAGCCTCCTTTTAAAGCCCGAACATCCCCGGCTTCGGGAACTGCGAGAGATTACGTAGCGATCAATTCGTGCCACGACCAGCTCAGTTTACTCCCGCGCCAAGAGCCCAAAATTTGTCCAGAATCAAATTCATCAATTTATTAACCGAATTTCATTTACTGGTTACCTCCAGCTTCCAGCTCAACCGCGCAACGAAGCAGAAATTGCGTCGCCAAGGACTCCAAATAAGCCTGTCCCAAACCGGCAATGTTGAGTAAAATCCGGCCTTTTCCAGAGAACCAAGAGGCAGCGCAGATGGGCAGAGCCTACCAGAACCGCAAAGAATCCATGGCCAAGACGGCTGCGGCGAAAACCAAGGTCTACAGCAAGTACGGCCGCGAGATTTACATGAGCGCCAAGTCCGGAGGCCCGGACCCCCAGGCCAACCTGTCCCTGCGCGGGTTGATCGAGAGGGCCAAGAAAGACCAGGTGCCCTCCCACGTGATCGAGAAAGCAATCGACAAAGCCAAGGGTGGCGCTGGCGAAGACTATTCCCCCGCTCGCTACGAAGGCTACGGACCGGGCAACTGCATGGTAATTGTCGACTGCCTGACCGATAACCCGAACCGCACCTTTGGCGACGTGCGCCTGGCATTCACCAAGACCAAGTGCAAGATCGGCACGCCCGGAGCCGTGTCCCACATGTTCGACCACAGCGCTATTTTTGCGTTCAAGGGCGAAGATGAAGAGGCCGTTCTGGAAGCGCTGATGGAGGCGGATGTTGATGTCACCGACATTGAGAATGAAGATGGCCTGATTACCGTGTTCACACCGAACACCGAATACGCCAAGGCCCGCCAGGCCCTGGTGGACGCCATTGAAGACATCGATTTTGAAGTGGATGAAATCCAGTTCCTGCCCAAAACCACCACGGTGGTGGAAGGTGATGACATCCCCATGTTCGAGAAATTCCTGGACATGCTGAACGAGCTGGACGACGTACAGAACGTGTTTCACAACGCCGAGCTGCCAGAGCAGTAAACAACCTGGTCTCCGGCCATGCAGGAAGATAACACCATGCAACAGAACGCTCCCACAACCCGCAAAGCGCGAGTGGTGGTCCTGAAAACAGGCACTACCTACCCAGACATTCGGGCAAAGTTTGGCGATTTTGACGAGTGGTTTCTGCGCGGATTGTCAGCCGAGCTGGACATCACTGTGGCCAACGCCGAGGCGGGCGAATTGCCGGGCAACCCGGAGGACTGGGACGGCATCGTGGTGACAGGCTCACCTGCCATGGTCAGCGACCGGGCCGAATGGAGTGAAAATGCGGGGCATTGGCTGGCAAAAGCGGTAAGCGAGGAAGTTCCGGTGCTCGGCGTTTGTTACGGACATCAGTTACTGGCCCACGCATTGGGCGGGGAAGCCGGTTATCATCCGAATGGCCGGGAAACCGGCACCCACGAGGTTGAGCTTCTCCCCGAAGCGGCCTCGGATGCCCTGTTCCGCGAGCTTCCGACAACATTCCCGGCCCAGCTGACGCACCGGCAATCGGTACTGCGCCTGCCCGAAGGCGCGGTGCTGCTGGGGCGTAACCGGTTCGAGCCGCACCAGGCCTTCAGAATTGGCCCCTGCGCCTGGGGCGTGCAGTTCCATCCGGAGTTCACCGACGCCATTATGAGTGCCTACCTGAAAGTACAGGCGCCGGATCTGATCAGGGAGGGGTTGGATGCGGAGGCCCTGATCGCAGGCGTGAAGCCAGCGCCCGACGCATCCTCGTTACTGTCCCGTTTCAGCCGATATGTCCAGGACCGGATCCGGTAAAACGGGTACTGTCCGCTCCTGTCAGTCGAGGATGTAGGCGGTTTTTTCCAGTGCCTGCTCTTCTTCATCGATAAAACGGAACTCGTTCCAGCCAATGCGCACCATGTCGTTGCTGTTGAGGCGCTGTCGGTCGGCAACCCGCAGCTCGTTCACAAAAGTGCCATTGGTGCTGTTGCTGTCGGTGATGTAGTAATCCACCGTCCCTTCCAGATAGGCATTGGGCACCGCCTCTATCAGGGCATGCTGGCCGCTCACAGAAATTTCATCGATCTGGATGTCGTTGTCCGGGCGCCTGCCAATGCGGGTTTCCGGTCGGCCGAGTTCAAAGGTGTTAACAACCACGTTATCCACCAGTTGCGAAAGCGAAGCCATGTCAGTTTCCTCAATACTCCAACGTCAGTAATACCACAGACACATTGTCACCGGCCTCGTTTGCCAGGCCAGCATCAATCAGTGCCTGAACCGTGCGCTCCATGCCGTCACTTTCCTTCAGGATTTCAAGCCAACGGTATTCCGGGACCGAATCGGTCAGCCCATCGGAACACAGCAGGAGCACATCCCCCTGCTCAAGAGTGTCACACCGATAACTGGGGGCCGCCTGCTCTACCGCTCCCACTGCTCTGGTCAGAACATTCCGGAACGGCACATTGGGCACATCAGCCTCTGTAATGCTGCCGTCCTCCAGCATGTTCTGGACGACGGTGTCGTCCCGCGTGAGACACACTGCCTCGCTATCTCGCAGGCTGTAACACCGGGAATCGCCTACATGGGCTATATGCGCCTGGTTGCCACTCACCCAGGCCACGACCAGTGTGGTGCCCATCTTTTCAAGTTTCCGGTCCCCGGAACGGCGACTCACTATTCGCTCATTGGCCAGCGCGAAAGCCCGCTCCAGATCTTCCTGAATCGCATCATTTGTGGTGTCGGATGAGGCTCCGGCGATGGCGGGTTCCAGGGATTCGATAACCGCGTCAACCGCAAGACGGCTGGCGACCTCACCCCCCTGATGCCCTCCCATGCCATCGGCAACCACCAGTAACGCCTGATCCCCGGCGTGGTTGATGCGCCAGTCGACAACGTCCTGGTTCGACTCCCGAACAGCTCCCCGATGACTCTGGCCTGCAACGTGATACTGCATCAGGACACCTCCTGGCCCGCTTCGCGAACAGCCAGACGACGCACGGCCTCGGCCATGGTGGCGGCACTGGCGAAGCGCTTGTCTGGCTCGCGCTGAATGGCCTTGTTGATCAGACGGACCACGCCGTTTGGCAGATCCGCGTTGAACTCGCGGACGCTGCGCGGCCGTTTGTTGAGAATCTGGTAGGTCAGGTTGGCCAGGGTATCGCCCTGGTAAGGCGTTTCCCCGCTCACCAGCTTGTAAAGGGTCACACCCAGGCTGTAGATATCGGAGGCGCCGGTGACCTTCTGGCCCTTCAATTGTTCCGGCGACATGTACAACGGGCTGCCCATCACGGCGCCGGTGCGCGTTCGCGAGTCATCGGAAATCTTGGCAATGCCGAAATCAGTGATCTTTATGTCGCCAGAGTCCGGGTTGAAGATAATATTCCCGGGTTTGATGTCGCGATGAACAATTTTCTGGCTGTGGGCATAGGCGAGTGCGTCTGCCACGCGGGCAACAATATCCAGCACCCTGGCCAGAGGCAGTAACCGGCCGGATCTGCCGAATTCGCTGAGCGGGCGCCCTTTCGCATAATCCATGGCAATGTAGGCGAGGTCTGCCTCCTCGCCAACGTCATACACGGTGACGATAGCCGGGTGACTCAGGCGCCCGGCGGCTTCCGCTTCCCGGAAGAATCGTTCTTTGAGATCCTGCAGCTGGCCATCATCAAACGCCTGGTAGCTGAGGGTCTTGATAGCAACGGTTCGGGCAATCTTCGGATCCTTGCCCAGATAGACCACACCCATGGCACCACGACCAATTTCCCGCTCGATCTCGTACCGCCCGAGGGTCGGGCGACTCACTGACGGTTCCGGCATCAACAGGGTTCGGGTGTTGTCGAAACTGCCGGCCTGCACCAACGAGTTATCCGGAGCGAGCTTCTCCAGTGCTGACAGCCTCGCGGCGGTGTCCCGAAAACCTTTCTTGCGTTCCTGAATACTGCGGTAGGTGCTGACCGCTTTATCGTACTGGCGCTTGCGCTCCTGCTGGATGGCAATGTCGTATCGCAGCTCAATCTCGCTCTCACAGTCGGGGCAGCGATCCAGCGCTTCGAGGGCTTCGTCTGTATGACCTTGCTGCAGAAACACCTTTGCCAGCTTCAGCCGCGCATCGCGCACATTGTCTGTCAGTGCACGGATGTGTTTGCGTGGCTGCAGCCAGAACAGCATCACCACATAACCAACCACCAGCAAAGTGAGCACCACGCCAAACGGAACCCAAGCGTTGTGGTAGAACATCAACGCGGCTTGGATCACCACGAGCGAGCCGCCAAGCAAAAGAGTGACAGGCAGGGAAACGGCTGCGCCCATCGCCGGAATAGCAAGCACCAGATACAGTGCCGCAATTGCCAGCCCTGCGGTCACTGCCATATCGGACCACAGTGGTTCCGAAAGGCCCCGATCAGCCATGGCCGGCCCGAATGCCTCCTGCGGGACAATCGTGGAGGGGTTAGAGCCGTCTGGCACGCCGAGGATGCTGAACAGTGCCCGATCGGCCCAGCCAACCAGGGCAAGCTGGTCGCCCGACAGGGCAAACACAGCGGCCAGAACGAGAACAACGGCCCGCAGACTGAACAGGCGTGGTAAGAGAGAGAATATGGCGTTCACAGGCAACTTTGTTATAAATGGTTGATCTGGCTAGTTTAGAAAGCGTGGCGTAACTGCGATACAACTGCCGGAGTGTTTTTTGTAAGTGTTTGTTTACCTGAGAGAGAGGTCACGTATAGTTATGCCGTCGTTTACCTCAGGGATGATGGAAATACACACATGACACTGAAGTTACTGATTCTCCTGCTGTTACTTACTCTGGCCGGCATCGGCATCTACCACACCCAAAAGCCGTTGCCGGCCGGCCTCAGTTATCGGGGTAATGCGGTGCCGCTGGAAGAACCGGTCCTGCTGACGGATGTCACCCGTCACTACCAGGACGGCCGGGAAGTAAAAGATCATGAAATTTTTAATGAGATATTCCGCCTTATCGAACAGGCGGACGAATTCGTTCTTGTCGACATGTTTCTGTTCAACAGCACCAAACCGGACGACGTGATTCACCGCCCCCTTGCCCAACAGTTGACCGAGACCCTGCTGGCCAGAAAGGCAGAGAAACCGGAGCTATCCATCACGGTGATCTCCGATCCTCTGAACACCATGTATGGCGGCACTGTCTCACCCTGGTTTGAAGCCCTGCGCAATGGCGGCATACCGGTTGTGGAAACCGCGCTTCGCCCACTCAGGGACAGTAACCCTGCCTGGTCATCGATCTGGCGCCTGTGTTGTCAGTGGTTTGAAAACAACCCGGACGGAGGCTGGCTGGACAACGCTCTGGGCACCAGGCCCGTCACCGTTAGAAGCTATCTCGCGTTGCTGAACTTCAAGGCCAACCATCGAAAGGTTCTGGTTGCAGATGAGGCCGGTTCCCTCAGAGCCATTGTGACATCAGCCAACCCCCACGACGGCAGCAGCCGGCACAGCAACCTGGGGCTGAGTTTCAAGGGCCCGGCGGTGATTGATCTGCTGAAAAGCGAGCGTGCCGTGCTCGCCATGTCCGGAGCAGACACCACGATGATCGACAGGAAGATTAGCCAGGCTTCCGATGCCACGACAAAACCCGAGGTACCCGAAATGCCCAGGATAGCCGTGCTGACCGAATCGGCCATCCTCGACCAGGCACTGGCGATGATTCGGGAGGCGGCGGCGGGCGATCAACTGGATCTGGCCATGTTCTACCTCTCCCATCGCGACATTGTCGAAGCCCTGATGGCTGCGGCCGACCGGGGTGTGGCGCAACGGGTTCTGCTTGATGCCAACAACGAAGCCTTTGGTCATCAGAAAAGTGGGATTCCGAACCGACAGGTTGCCATGGAACTGGTTCGTGCAGGCATTCCGGTACGTTGGTGTAATACCCTGGGCGAGCAGTGTCACAGTAAGCTGTTGATGCTGAGAAGAGTGAACGGGGAAACAGAACTTCTGCTGGGATCGGCCAATTTTACCCGGCGCAATCTGGACGACCTGAACCTGGAAACCGATGTGTGGGTATCGGTGGCGGAGCAGTCGCCGGTTGCCATCAGAGCCCGACGCTTCTTTGATGAGCAATGGCAAAAAGGCCCCGGTGACGACCCGGTGATGAGCCTGCCCTACGAGCGCTGGGCCGATGAATCCAGGCTTCGCTACTGGCGCTACCGGATTATGGAGGCCACCGGCCTGTCGACCTTCTGAACATTACAGGATCAAGCCATGACAACACCCGTCCATGCCCGCCCGATCTCAGAGCGAATCGACTGGTTGATGGAGCTTAGCCGGGCCCACTCGGCCAGTTTCTGTAGCCCGGAAAACCACTTGGCGAGACAGCGTTACCTGGCGGAGCACAATACCCAGATCATTGCCATGAAGTGCATGGATGGTCGCATTCACCTGCCCTACGTGACCCAAACACCGCTGGGTGTCATCCACCCATTCCGGAACCTCGGCGGCATCTTCGAGCTGGGCTGGCCCTACCTGGGCGACATGCTGGCCGACACGGTTCAGCAGGCGGTAAGCCAGGGCCGCCGGGT
This sequence comes from uncultured Marinobacter sp., assembly GCF_913055835.1. Lineage (GTDB taxonomy): Bacteria > Pseudomonadota > Gammaproteobacteria > Pseudomonadales > Oleiphilaceae > Marinobacter. Next base: position 65,704 of record NZ_CAJXKQ010000005.1, read on the forward strand.
ACTGATCATCATCACCTACCACTACTCGAAAGGCGCCAAAGAGCGGGGCTGCGCCGGCTTTGACTGTGACCGGAATGCCGCCATGAGCCATGCCTTCCAGATCCGCAGCCAGGTGGAAAAGCTGTTCGGCACTGGCCACCGCACGGTCTACCCGCTGGTGTGCGGCTTCGAGAGCGACGAGGATGCCCTGGTTCTTCATGGCAGCCCGGAGCACACGCTGGACCTGTCCGCAATCCCGCTGGACCGACTTGGCGAAATGGCCTCAGAGATTGCGGCTCTCTGCCCGGACATGCCGGAACCGGTGCAACGGGATCTGCTGCCGCTGGTTGAGGGCAATCTCCGGCATATCAACGAGATTCGCCGGTTTGACCGGGAACTGAACATAGAACACCGGGAATGGGTGATCTGCCTCGGCAGGGGATTTGATTTCCTGCACGCGCCGAACGTGGCCCTGATCATTGGCCCCTACAGTCCGGATCTGTCTCATCCGATCCGCCAGGCAGCAGGAATCATCAAGAAGAACATGGACAGCGGCCGGATTCCGGACGATGGTTTCCTGCTTCTGTGCTCCGCGCCCTACCAGGAGCCGGGCACCCAGAAAGCCCGGGCAGAGCTGAAATCAGCGTTCCTGGCCGAGTTCGGTGCCAATGTCATCAGGCAGGCCTACCCCGAGCTTGCAACGCGGATGATGACACGCTCAGCTATACTCCACTGGCCCGAACGGAAACTTCAGGTTTGTGATTCCTGAACATTTCGTATGTTGAGGGAACGTAACGGCCTGGTCTATCGTCCGGACAGAGTAACGGAACCCAAAACCGCTACACCGGAAGTAGCCAACAACAGGAGTGACCTATGTCAGGAATTCGAAAGCACCTGAGGTACGTTTCCTTTTTCATGGCCATGCTGATGGCCCTTGGCTCGGTCTGGTCGGCAACAGCCACCGCCGGCATGATCGGAACCGGCGAAATGATCGGGCAACAGCAGGTACAACTCGACCGACAGCAGTTGATCAGCATGCTCGAACGACAGGACGTTCAAGCCAAGCTGGCCGACATGGGCGTCAGCCAGGATCAGGTAAAAGAACGCATTCAGAACCTCACGCCCGCGGAACTGGCGGATTTCGAACGCCAGCTTGCCGAGGCCCCGGCAGGCCAGGATGTGGTCGGCATTATCGTGCTGTTCCTGCTGGTGTTTATTGTCACCGATATGCTCTGCGCCACCAACGTCTTCCCGTTCGTTAACTGCATCCGATAGCGACGGGCCGTGGCAGTCAGTTCTTCAAGCATTGCAGCAACACCCGGCAGGCTGGCCATGATTCTATTGGTCAGCCTTCTGGCCGGTTGCGCCAGCGCTCCCAAATGGCCGACCGGGAGTCCCGGTGAAGCGGGGCAGCCGTTTGCCGACCGCAAGGTTCTGGAAGACGTGCCCTTCTATCCCCAGGAACGATACCAGTGCGGCCCAGCCTCACTGGCCATGATGCTGAACAGCCAGGGACTTCAGACAGACCCGGACGTGCTCAAGGAGCTGGTTTACATCCCGGGCCGTGAAGGCACGCTCCAGGTTGAAATGGTGGCGGCCGCCCGGGCCCACGGTATGTTGGTCTACCCTCTGGATGGCGAGCTCGAGAGCCTTCTTGAAGAAGTTTCTTCGGGCAACCCTGTGCTGGTCATGCAGAATCTGAGATTCGACTGGTGGCCGCAATGGCACTTCGCCGTGGTGATCGGTTATGACGCCATGGAGCGGGACCTCATCCTCCATACCGACACCCGCAAGCGCGAGCCGATTGATCTCGAGGTTTTCAGCAATACCTGGGGTCGGGCCGGCAACTGGGCCGTGACCATCCTGCCCCCGGGCCGGGTGCCGGCCACCGCGGAACCACTGCGTTTTTTGCAGTCAGCCCATGATCTGGAGACAACGGGCCGGACCCTCGCGGCCGGTACCGCTTACCAGACGGCGGAGTCCACCTGGCCGGACCAACCGGCAGCCACTATGGCCAGAGGCAATCTGGCCTGGCAGTTGGGCCGAAAAGACGAGGCAACGGGGCATTTTCTCCGCACGGTGAAACGTTTTCCGGAATTCGCCGAGGGCTGGAACAATCTTGCGTTCGCCCTGCAGGCGAGCAACTGCGCAAGTGAGGCGGCCCGGGCGGCCAGATGCGCCGCCGCTCTGGCACCAGATCGCTTTGGCCAATCGGAATTGCTCGATCATGACGGCGCCACATCCGCAGAACACTGCCCTGCGCTACCCCAGTGCTCGCCGAATGAGCCCTAGGCTGGCTTCCGGAACAGAGCCACATCCTTTCTCGGTATTTCCAGTTGCCAGCCAAACCGGTTGGCGAGCCACCTGAAGGTAGATTCCCGGTAGAAGACCACATGGGTAGGATCGCGGCGATAATGCCAGTTGTCGAACCGGTCATCATCCGTCTGGAAGCAGGTCATCACGGCCAGCCAGCCACCGGGCCTCAGCATTCGATCGAGCTCCCTGAACACTCCAGCCGGCGCGTAAAGATGCTCCACCACTTCGGTGCAGGTGATGAAATCGTAGGTTTGATCGAGGGCGACTGCTGATGGATAAAAGTAGGGATCGTAGAGACTGACGGCCATGCCCTCCACTTCAAGCATCTGCGCCAGTGCAGGGCCGGGGCCGCACCCGAAATCAAGGCCATGGGCACCCGATGGCAGGCGCTCAAGCAGAGGTTCTGTCAGTTTCGAAAGAAACTTCCGGTACCCCGGGTCAGACGGGTCATTATCATGCAACTGATAGATTTCCTGTTCCTGCTCCGGCGATAACCGGCAGGACGCATCCAGCACCGTGGCTTCGCAGACATCACAGCGGAGGTAACGCTGGGCCTTCACCACCCGGAAAGCCGACAGGCTGCCCTGCTCGCATACCGGACAAAGACTCACGCTCTCACCTTGGATCAAGTCCCGCGGCCGCCCGCATGCGGGCATCGAGTTCCCGGGCGTCAATCTGATCGGACGCGATGATCTCTGCCCGGCTGTACGCTTGCGGTTCACCCTGAATAACGGTCAGGGCTCCATCCACCACATTGATCGCCCGCCAGCCGTCCACGGTCTGAACGACAGCCTTGAAGCGCACAAAGGCCGAGTCCATGGCCATCACCAGCAATGCGTTCTCATCGAGTATCAGTTCCGGATGTATGCGCCAGCCAACACTGAAGTGCCCCTGCCCCTGATTGGTGATCTGCTGCCAGGGCTCATCATCAATAGCGGGGGCCGGCGATGCAGTCTTATGTTGGTGGTGATGGTGAGCTTCCGGGTCGGTCACCGGCAAGGCATCCGATTGGCCGTCCAGCCAGCCCGGTGCCAGATGCCCAAACCGCGTGTGGTGAATCGCTCGCTTGGCGGGTTCCAGTTCTGCGGCCCACTCATCGAAAAGAGTCAGTTGCTCCGGCGTGCAGAGATCAGTCTTGTTGGCAACGAGAATATCCGCCGCAGCCACCTGATCCCGAAACTGCACATTGCCCAGCACCTTCGGCTCCTCGAGCCTCCGAGGGTCCACCAGGCAGATCACAGGGCCCATGGCGAGCACATCCTGGTAGTGCTCGCTGGTCAGGGTGTCCAGAATCTGGGAGGGGTGACCCAACCCGGTCGGTTCAATCAAAAGACGGTCGGGCTTTGCTTTGTGAATCAGCTGGTTGAGCCCTATCTGCATCGGCAGGCCGGCAACGCAGCACATGCAGCCGCCCGGTATTTCCTTGATGAAGGCGCCTTCCGTCTGCAGCATGGCGCCATCAATGCCTACCTCGCCGAACTCGTTGACCAGAACCGCCCAGACCTCGTTTTCCGGTTTGCTTTTCAGAAGATCCAGAATGGCGGTGGTTTTACCGACACCCAGAAAACCAAGTATCAGGCTGGTAGGAATAGGTTGGGCCATGGCGCCGGAGGCACTCCTCTAGGAATCAAAATGTTATACTATAACAATTCATCCGCCAGAACGATCCTCTTTCAGGAACAGTCCGACGGCCTTGTCTGATAGCAGGGCATGAGCAAGTGCCGGATAGGGCAGATAGTGAACAAACAATGTGGCGAGGGTGACTGCATCCATGCCGGCATCCAGGAACATCCAGGCCCCGAAAGCCACGAACAGGGCCCCCAGAAAACCGCCATAGATCCACAGCGCCCGCGAACGCTCCTCCGGCATCGGCAAACGCTCAAGGGTCCGAGCCACTGAGAAGCTCATGTAGACCGCAATCAGGGCAGCTATGACCAGTGACGCCAGTACCCCGGTAAATCCAATCAGATACCGGAACAGGTAGTTGGTCAGGAAGAACAGGGCAATGCAGGTAACGGCAACAATGGTGATGCGTGTCTTTTCCATGGCGGCTCAGGGTTTGTTGGTTTTATGGATAGGCGCAAAGAATGGCAGAGACGCCCGGAAAGAACCACCCCTGCTGCGACCGGGGTTCCAGACTGATATGATGCCCGACATTCTCACTGGCAACCGGACACCCGATGACCACTGGCAATTCCACCCGGCTCAACAAATACATCAGCGAAAGCGGCATGTGCTCCCGCCGGGAGGCCGATCGCTATATCGAGCAAGGCAACGTCTACATCAACGGTAAACGAGCAACCGTGGGCGACCAGGTGCTTCCGGGTGACACGGTCAAGGTGAACGGCCAGGTGATCGAGCCACGGGCTGAAGAAGACCTCGTGTTCATTGCACTGAACAAGCCTGTCGGGATTGTCAGCACCACGGACAGCGCCGAGAAACACAATATCCAGCGCTTTGTGGGGCACAGCGAACGCATCTTCCCGATCGGACGCCTGGACAAGGACTCCCAGGGCCTCATCTTCATGACCAGCAACGGTGACCTGGTCAACAAAATCCTGCGGGCGGGCAACAACCACGAAAAGGAGTACCTGGTTACCGTCGACAAGCCTGTGACCCGGGAATTTATCGAGGGTATGGCCAATGGTGTGCCGATCCTCGGAACCATGACGAAAAAATGCAAGGTGTCGCGGGAGTCACGGTTTGTCTTCCGGATCACCCTGGTTCAGGGACTCAATCGCCAGATCCGCCGGATGTGCGAGTACTTTGGCTACGAGGTTACCAAACTGGAACGGATCCGGATCATGAACGTGAGCCTGAAAGGGCTTGCGGTAGGCCAATGGCGGGATCTGACCGAAAAAGAACTGGCCGGGCTTTTCGATGCCATCCGGGATTCGTCTTCCGAGGCACCACCCAGCTCTGGAAAACCGGCGAAAAAGAAGCCCGGAGCGAAGGCAAAATCACAGTCCAGTCACAAGCTTGGCTCTGCATCCGCACCCGGCAAACCCGGCGGCGCCCGGCGGCCCGGCCCGAAAGGCAGGCCCGCGCCTGGCAAAAAACCTGCCTCGGGCAAACGGCCAAAAGGCGGCAAACCAAGGCAAAAGAGCGTTAAACGGTAACCGGGGCTTGCACCTGGCCACCTCGGGCTACTTTTTCACCCACTTGCCGCCCATTTGCACATACTGTCCGGTCGGTGTTTTCTCAATCGCCTTCTTGCCTGCAACCGTCTCCACCTGGGTGACAGGAATGTTGTGTTTCTCGGCAATGCGCTTGTACTCATCCCGACGGGCGCTGTTAATGGCTTCCACCACTTCCCTGGCCTGCCCTTCGGCGCGCACCACATCCAGGTAGCCTGTGGGTGTTTCCCCAACCAGCCCCTGCTGCTTGACCGAGTCCAGTTTCTGTTTGGCTTCATCCAGCCCCATGGCAAGCACGGAGGCGCTGATACCGAACGCCAGAACCAGCGCAAACATCTGCATCAATCGTTTCATCTTCAACCTCTCAAACTTTCCGCACACAGTCAGAACAGGCCCTGTTCGCTGAACAGGTCATCCACTTCCTTATCCACTTTCACGTAGATTTCGTGCTGGATTTTCACGTTCAGGTTGACCGTAATCGGCTCCTTCGGTGCCGCCATCTGCACTGTCGGTGTGCAGGCAGCCATTGCCAGCGGCAGCATCGCTATCATCAGTGTTCTTGCCAACGGCGACCTTTCAGGCCACCGAGGTTTCAACAGTATTCTCATGGTGCTGTCTCCTCACCGGATTCCTGCAGCAACTCCCGGACACGCTTGGTAACGGCTTCATTTACCCTGCCACTCAACTGCAGACTGGTCAGCAGCGCGGGAATGTCTTCCTCAAGATTGACATTGAGCACGACCGGCTGACCACCCCTCAGCTCCGGGTTCTTCCCCTTGAGTCGAAGGCCAAGGGTTAACTTGCCCTGTTCATCGTAGTCTATCGTGCTGTTAAGCACCGAATAGTGAAAGTTTTGCAACGCCTGAACGACGATATCCATGGCCTGGTTGCCACCGAGCATTGCCTGGAGCTTGTCCGCCGGCAACTGCAAACGCCCCCCAGGATCGATCGCCGAGACATTACCCTCACTAACCCGCACACCGTCGGTGCTTATACCCAGGGGGATCCGCCCGCGAAGCAGCCCGCTCCCCGACAGACCCTCCGCCGGATACACTGCCGTCAGCCGGCTGAGGGAGACATCCTCAACCTCCACAGGGATACGGCCAGAACCACCTCCCAACTCATACAGGGCAGGTGGAACTCTGAGTGTGCCTTCCAGGAATCGGGCTCTGGCCTGGTGAACATCCAGGCTCCCCGCCAGTAGTTCAGTCACCGGCGCATTGTAGTCCCCGGAAAAGCGAACCGAGCTGACCGGGATTCCGGCATTGATCTCGCCGACAGTCATGTCTCTGAAACGGGCCGTCATCCGGGAATCATCCAGCGATCCACGCACCTGGCCAGTGAGACCGGATACCGCGGTGCGGTTGAATACACCCCCGACATCCTTCAGTTCCGCGCTGCCAGTGGCTTCGAGCTCACCGCCTTTACCGGTAGAGACTTCCATCGACAGACGGGCATTGCCGGAATCGACGGTCAGAAGATCCGGCCAGCCAGACAGAGTGTCTGCCAGGGCCCGAACGCCCTGTTTACCGTCGATAACAGACTCGATAGCAACCGAAACGCCGCCATCGGGGTCAAGCTGAACGTCGAGATCGGCGGAGAAACCAGAGTCAGAAACCAAGGTTCCCTGGACGCGGAGTTCGGAAAGGCGACCTTCTGCCCATCCCTCAAAGTTCCATGCCTGCGGCACCAGGATCGGATGCTCAACACGGGCGGCAGAAACGGCGATATCGCCGTCAATCGCAATGCGGTCTGCCCAGGAGCCTGACGCGCCGTAGTCCAATGTAACGGTGGAATTGCTCAGGTCTGTGCGCAGCGTGTTGAGCTTCAAGGGCTGCTCCGCCCCGGTGTACGCCAGATAATCCGTCATAATCAGGGAGGAGGGGGCAAATTCGATGGTCGCGGAATCTCTGTCGGCCGTTACAGAGGGCCTGATATCAGCCTGGCTGCCGGTGACTTCCCAGCCGCCGGACTGGATATCCGGCAATGCCATGCCCATCGAACCCTCTTCAATGGCGAAAGACCAACCTGCAACCGCCAGGGGCCAGGCCACCATTGCCACACCAGCGGCCCAAATAAGCCCACGGCCGATACATTCAGGCTTTACAGACCCTTTACCGGGCAAAACGACACTCCTGTCGACTCGATTCACTCACCACGCCAGGTCACGCTGTACAGATCGTGCCGGCGGTCCTGAAGGTTTTTCACGGTACCACTGTTGCGGGCGGTGATCAGCACTTCCGGGCGCAGATCGGCAAAAGCGACGGTTTCCACGTTGGGTTCGGTGTCGGCGGCGATGCCATCCCGGGCAAAGGGAAAGTCGCAGGGTGTGAGGATGCAGCTCTGGCCGTACTGGATTTCCATATTAGGGACATTCGGCAGGTTGCCGACGTTGCCGGACAGCACCACGTAAACCTGATTCTCCACGGCTCTGGCCTGGCAACAATAGCGAACCCGCAGGTAGCTCTGCCGCTCATCGGTACAGAAAGGCACAAAGATGATATGCACGCCCTGGTCCACCAGGTGGCGGGTCAATTCCGGGAACTCCGCATCATAGCAAATCAGCACGCCAATCGTGCCACAGTCGGTCTCAATGGCGCTGACCCGGTTGCCGCCCTGCACGTTCCACCAAAAGGCCTCGTTGGGCGTCGGATGGATCTTGGGCTGGCTGAACACCTGGCCATCCCTGAGAAACACGTACGCCATGTTCCGGATGGTGCCGTCTTCCTCACGGACCGGCGTGGAGCCGGCGACAATGTTGATGTTGTGGCGCAGCGCCAGATCCCGCATCAGTTCGCGATAGCGCTCCGCGTAGTGGGCGACCGCGGCAAAGGTCTCGGCGGGGCTGCCCTTTCGGGCTTCAATGGAAAGCAATTGCAGGGTGAACAGCTCCGGAAACACCACAAAGTCGCCTTTGTAGGTGGACACGACATCCACGAAATACCGGACGATCTCGCTGAATTCGTCGAACGACGCTACCGGGCGTTGCTGGTACTGAACGGTGCCGATTCGCACGGTATCCCGCATGCGCTGACCGTAGCGTTTCCTGCGCCCGTTTTTCTCGGATTGGGGTACCTTCGGATTTCGCCAGATCAGATGAATGCCATAGCCCATGGAATCATGATCGGCGTCCAGGTAATGCGGAATGATGCCATGCACCTCGAACCCCTGATGCAGCTGGAAGGACAGCACCGGGTCCTTCTGTTCCTTGCTTCGGATGGCTTCCACGTATTCTTCGACGCTCGTATACTTCTTCAGCCGCTGGCGCAGGCTCGGCAAACGGCCCGCAAACACCACACCTTGCAGACTCAGGGCCTGGCATAACTGCTTGCGCTCGTTGTATAGCCGCTCCCCGATGCGGTAGCCGCGGCATTCCGGATCAACACACACTTCCATCCCGTATAGCCAGTCACCCTCCGGGTCGTGGCGTGAGGCGTAGCCGTTGCCGGTAATGGAAGTCCAGTCGTGGGCAGCCAGGGCGATCTCTTCGGCGATCCGGAACGTTGCACAGTAACCCACTACGGTATCGCCGAGCATGGCGACAAACTGACCGTCGGGGAAGGTGTTGATCTGGCCTGTCAGCGGCCCCTTGGTGTAGCCGTACATGCCCGTGCCTTCATAAACACGGCGGCTGAGCTGGATGATGCCGGGGATATCCGCCAGCGTGGCATTTCGAACGTAAAGTCGTTGATCCGGATCGGAAAACGGGGGACACATATACACCTCAGCAAAGGCGTTGATTTGCCCTCATCTTTGGTGGAGCGACAGCTTTTCGTCAAGCTAAATCCGTTACCCGGGCCCACTCAGCGGAAAGCGTTCGATGACACGATACTCAGACCCTGCCGGGCCCGGTTTGCTATCGAACAGGGCGAACTCGGTTACCGCAAATTGCCCGAACACGGATGCACCCTGTTCGGCCAGCAGGCGCTCAACAGAGCCCGGCTGTCGCTTAAATCGGGCCAGGGTAATATGCGGCATAAAGGACCGGCGTTCCGCCTCAAACCCAAGCTTCTCCATTCGCTGCCCAAGCGCCTCGTGGATGTCGGCCACCGGCGCTTCCGGCTTGACGCCGGCCCACAGGTTCCGGGGCCTTCGCGCCTGGCCAAAACAGCCCAGGCCAGAGACTTCCAGCTCGAAAGGGGTTGGTCGAATTGCACGGGCAGAACCAATCACGGCTTCAAGACGGCTCTCTTCCACACCACCCAGGAACAGCAGCGTGATGTGCAATTGTTCGGCACTCTGCCACTTGGCGCCTGGCACGCTTGCCCTGACTGTCAGCAACTGCTCCTTGATATCAGACGGAAGCTCAAGGCCGAAGAAAATCCGTGGCAATTCCTTATTCCTCGTAGATCATCTTGCGTACCATACCGCCATCTGCCACGAAGTTCTGACCGGTGATAAACGAAGCTTCAGGCGATATCAGATAAGCCGCCAATGAGGCGATATCACCGGGCTGCCCTACCCTGCCCGCCGGATGTTGCAAGTGATCGGTTTGGGAGAGTGGTTCAACCTGTTCTGAGCCTCCTTGCCAGGCCCGCGTATCAATCCAGCCGGGACTGATGCAGTTAACGCGGACATCCGGCCCCAGGCTCACGGCCAGGGCATGGGTCAGCGCCACAATGCCTCCCTTGGTAGCAGCGTACGCCTCGGTGTCTGGCTCGGATTGAAGCGCCCTTGTCGAGGCCATGTTTACGATAGCGCCTTTCGTTTTTCGAAGGTGCGGCACCGAGTGTTTAGTGACCAGGAACGGTCCGGTCAGGTTCACATCCAGCCGACGCTGCCACTGTTCAAGGCTCAGTTCCTCCACCGGTCCGGTCTCCGGATTGGCGATTCCGGCGTTGTTGATAATGGCGTCCAGGCGGCCGCCCCAACGAAGGGTTTCGGCAAGGATGCGCTTCACATCGGTTTCCGAGGCAACATCACCGGGCAGAAAGCGCAGTTGGTGCTCGGCACTGGCTGCCAATCGCTCACCCACGGCCTTGTCGGTATCACAGAACGCCACTTTCCAACCGGCATTGGCCAGGTGAAGTACAATGCCCCGGCCGATGCCCCGAGCGCCCCCGGTTACTAATGCGACGCCATCTGTTTGGCTCAAAACAACCTCCTTTGTGGCTGATCTGCTGATTTACTCAACCTTGGGCGTGGGCCGGACAAGAATCTCATTGACATCCACATGTGCCGGTTGCGACACGGCATACATGACCGCATTGGCAATATCTTCCGGTTTCAGTGCGTGGCCGGGACGTTCATCGAAGAAGGGCGTATCTACCATGCCCGGCTCGATCAGGGTAACGCGGATTCCAGAGCCACGAAGCTCCTCACGAACACCATAGCCGATGGCGGTCACCGCCCACTTGGTGGCACTGTACATGGAGCCGGGAATGGTCGCGCGGCCTGCCGCAGAACCGGTTAACAGCAAGTGGCCCTTGCTCTCTTTCAGTGCCGGCATGCAATGCTGGAGGGTAAGGCCCACACCGTAGATATTGGTGAGAATCATATCCTTCCAGACCTCCGGATCCGCACCGCTGAACCCGCCTGGCTCGCCACCGCGGCCGGCGTTGGCAAATACCGCATCAATTCGGCCAAAGGCGTTCAGGGCCTGGTCGACCATATTCTTCTGGTCATCACCGCTCTGAACGTCACACTGCACCGTCAACACCGTGTCCTCGCCACCCAGTTCCTGCTGCAGGCCTTTGAGCTTGTCTTCGGAACGGGCCGCCAACACCAGACGATAACCTTGTTTCGCCGCTGCTCGAGCTGTCTCTGCACCGATACCCGACGATGCGCCAGTGATCAGCATTACAGGTTGGTCTGCCATAAGATTCGTCTCCTGTTGCTTGTAATATGTGAATAGGGCTACGCCCGCTTACACCAGATCGATCAGTCAGTAGATCTGCAGCAGGATCAGGGTGAGGATGGCGAGGGCGAACAGGAACCAGCGGGCGTAGTGGTCGGGGCGATCCTCATCGTCGCTAACCGCGCTGCTGACACTGCCACCGGAGGTCTGCTCATACTCTGACACCAGTTGTCGTGCCCGGTAAAGATCCTCGTCATCGACATGGACGTTGCTGAAACCTGCGGCACCGATCTCGCCCATTGCCCCCTGGAGATAGTGGCCGCCCACATAAGCCTCAATACCGTTGGCTTCCAACAGACCAGCCACGATGTGGGCTTCGGTTATGTCTTTGGCCCGATAGGCAATTTGCAACACGCGACTCCTTCTGTGACCGTTCCGGGCAGAACCGGGACAAATCTGCGAGTATTATCTAAAGGATAGTTCGCCCCGCAATGAGGGGCCAATAACGTACGGATCGACCATGCTCTGGATTATTCTTGCCGTCATCGTATTCATTGTTGCCGCAACGTTTCTGCTGTTCCGGCTTGAGGATCTGTCGCATCTGGATGGAGATAATCCTCCGGTTCGGGAGGGCAAACCAAGCCCGGCAAACCGCGAGGTCCTGGGTCGTATCCGGGAGATGGGCGAGTCCTCCAGGGGGCTTCGGGGCAAGGCAAGACTGATGGCGCTCCGCAAGCACATGGATAGCCTGAGTGAAGGGCTGGAGCTGGATTCCGAGTTCCGTTTCAACGCATCGCCCAGGGGCGAGTGGGTCCTGGCCCCGGGTTGCGATACGCGGCGGCGAGTTCTTTATATCCACGGAGGTGCCTGGGCCGCTGGCAGCCCCAGAAGCCATCGGGCGATTACGGACAGGCTGTCGACGATCACTGGTGCCGCTGTTTTTGCCGTGGATTATCGGCTGATGCCTGAGAACCGTTTCATGGACGGTGTCCGGGATTGCCGGGATGCCTACTCCTGGCTGCTGAAGCACGGGCCGGACGGTGACGAGCCTTCAAACTTTATGTTGATCGCCGGGGATTCGGCCGGCGGCAGTCATACCCTGGGACTCATTGCGTGGATTCGTGACAATGGCCTGCGTCAGGCCGACGCCGCGATCGCTTTTTCGCCTTCCACCGATCTGACCCTGACCGCCCCAAGTAACCGCAACAACATTGGCACCGATCCCCTGCTCGGGCCTGTGTTCGGCGGCTTGTCGAAAATCCCGCTGCCAGTGATCTGGTGGGCCACGTTGGCGGCATTCCGGGTCTCACCTACAAGCCCTGTTGCCTCGCCACTACGCGGGGACCTGAGGGATCTGCCACCAACACTGATACAGGCCAGCGACACCGAAATGTTACTGGACAATGCCCGGCGCTATGCCGCCAGGGCAAAGGCTGCCGGCTCTCCGGTTGCCCTGCACACCTGGCCGGGCATGGTGCATGTGTGGCAGATCTTCGTGCCACTGCTTCCGGAAGCCGAAGAGGCCTTCGAGGACATTCAGGCGTTTCTGGCAGACGTTGAGTCACGCGACCAGCAAGAGGCTTCGGCCTGAACCTGATCAAGCGCTAGACCGAAACTTTGCCGCGCAGCGCCTTGGTCTTGCCTCGCTGGGTTTTCCGGTCCACCCGCTTGCGCTGCGAGGAACGGGTCGGTTTGGTGGGCCGGCGCGCTTTGCGGGGTTTGACGGCTTCCTGAATCAACTCCTTCAGCCGTTGCAAGGCGTCTTCCTTGTTCAGTTCCAGGGTCCTGAAAGACTGCGCCTTGATGATCAGTACACCGTCTTTGCTGATTCGCTGGTCGTTGAGCGACATCAGCCGCTCCTTGTAGAAGGGCGGCAGGGAGGAATGCAGGATATCAAAACGCAGATGGACCGCAGAGGCCACCTTGTTAACGTTCTGACCTCCGGCACCCTGGGCACGGATCTGGGTGATTTCGATTTCCCAGTCGGCAAGTTCAACAGCGTTGGATAGTTTCAGCATCTGCTAAGGTTAACAAATTACGGACAAGCAGGCTCCCATGAGGACCGCCCCTCATAAGAACCCGGGACAGGAAGCAGGCAACGCCATGTGCGGACGATTCACGTTTTACACACCTCCGGACACCCTGATCCTCGAGTTTTTTCCCGAGGGCATGGAGGTGGACGGTCATTTTGATCCCAGCTACAACATCCCGCCCGGAACGGGCATTCCGATGATCCGCATGAGCATGACCGGCACTCTGATCATGGCGCACTCCCATTGGGGGTTCCGTCCGGCCTGGGCCGGCGAAAAGGCCCCGGCCCCGATCAATGCCCGGGCCGAAACCGCAGCGACCTCAAAATATTTCCGGGAGGCTTTTGCCCACCACCGTTGCCTGATACCTGCCAATGGCTGGTACGAATGGCAGCAAACCGAACATGGCAAGGAACCCCACTACATAACACCAACGGATTCCGGGAAGTATCCGGCGATTTTCTTCGCCGGCCTCTGGACGCCCAGGGAGGGAGACGAAACCACCGCCTGCGCCATCATCACCGAGCCCGCGAGCGAGAGACTGAAACACATCCATGACCGTCAACCGGTGGTACTCGATCCCGGCTGCCTGAGGGACTGGCTGAACCCGGAAGTCACCGACCGCGCCCGGATCCGGGCAGTAACCCACCGCCTGGACACAGAGCACCTGAAAGCCGTTTCCGTGTCCCAGGAGGTCAACAACCCGAGGCATGACACGCCGGACCTGATCCGGGAAATCTGATTAACCTGAGGTCCCTGATCCCGGTTCCAGACTTCTGAGATCAATGAAGAGGTCAACAAAATCGTACGAACCGTAACCTGACATCAGGCGGCCTGAGGATTAGAGTGAAAGCTGCGAACACCGATACAGGATTTGGCATGCGCAATTCCCTGCAAAACATTGCCTTTCTGGCACTCATGGCTCTTGTACTTGGCGGCTGCGCCAGTTCCGGGAATATACAGCCGGGTTCATCCGCGCCAGTACAGCCACTACCCGTTGAAGCGTCCAGTTCCGACAAGGCACAAAAGCTCTGGCAGGTGTTCGAGCGCTACCGGGGAACTCCCTACCAATATGGTGGCACCTCTTCCGACGGCTTCGACTGCTCCGGATTCATCCTTACCGCCTATCAGGAAGGGCTGGGTAAACAGTTGCCCAGGACAACCGGCCAAATGCTGGCCAGTGGTGATGTGGTTCATCCCGGAAAGATTCAACCGGGCGACGTGGTGTTCTTCCGGATTGGCGGCAAGGAGCAGCACGCGGGAATCTACATGGGCGGGGACCGGTTTATCCACGCATCAACATCAGCCGGCGTTATCCAGTCTTCAATCAGCGGTTATTACTGGAAAGGCCGACTGACCGAGGCACGGCGCTTCGACTGAGCCCGGCTGGCCAGACCGCTTCAACCTTTTTTACGGCGAACATAGAGTACTTTGTGCACGCACGCGACCAGCTCGCCGGATTCGTCAAAAATCTCCACGTCCCACTCTGGCAGCAGTTTGCCGCCGTCTGCCGTCGCGGCCCGAATCTCGTCAACACGCTCATCGGTCAGCTCAAACCGGGCTGTCACCCTGCCCTTCCCGGGACGGATAAAATCGATGCTCGCGGATTTGTCCCACACGATGTAGTCGTTGCCCAGTCGTCGCATCAGCAACAGCAACAGCATGTACATGGGGTCAACCATACTGTAGAGGGAGCCGCCGAAGTGGGTTCCGACGTAGTTGGTGTTGTACCAGTGCTGACCCATCTCCACCGTTGCCGAGCTGAAGTCATCGGCAATATGGGTAACGCGAATGCCTGCTCCGAGATAGGGAGCAAACGTAGAAAGGACGCGGCGCATGGCCCCGGCACTGGCAAACCAGCGACGTACAGTGGCGTTCATTAACTATCCTCGGTGGTATGAATAACTTCAAATTCAGTAGCACGCTATCTTCCAACCTGAGACGCGCCGATGCAAGAAATTCATACGACCGTTTGAATATTAAAGACCACTTAAGGTCAGGTGAAGGGCGATGGCTGCCATCATCACGCCGATAACACCATCGATGATCCGCCAGGCCAGCGGCCGCGCGAGAACTGGAGCCAGCGCCGAACCGCCCCATGCCAGCAGACCGAACCAGAGAATCGAGGCACTGCTCGCACCGGCCACAAACGTGGTCGCATCCTCCTGCTGAGCTCCGACCGCCGGGATCAACAGCAGCGTATCCAGATAGACCTGGGGATTGAGCAAAGTGACCGCCAGGGTCGTGAATATCACGGCTTTAAGGCTCCGTTTTGTTACCTCACCGGCTTCAAGAGCCGCCCTGCCACGGCTGGCGCGAACGAAAGACTGAATGGCAAGCCAGCCAAGGAAGGCCACCCCGAGCCAGCGAAGGATTTCCAGGGCCTCTGGCATGGCCATCAGCGCAGCACTGATGCCGAACATGCCCAGCGTGAAGAGCGTGACATCCGCCACCATGCACAAACCGGCTGACCACCAATGATGCTCCCTGCGGATTGCCTGGCTCAGCAAATAGGCGTTCTGGGCACCAATCGCCACGATAATGCCGCCACACACAATCAATCCGGTCAGATAACTCTCAAGCACGTGGGTTTCTCCTCAATGAATGGGGCAAGGTTACCGCTTTACACCTATACTTGAAATTCATACTCATAATACTGCATCAGTTTTGCTTATGATTGATTACAAGCTGCTGGAAGCCCTGGCGACGGTTATTGAATGCGGCGGGTTCGAACGTGCGGGCCAGGCACTCGGGCTGAGCCAGTCGGCCATTTCACAGCGCATTCGCACCCTTGAGATCCGGCTCGGGCAGCCGGTTCTGGTTCGTAGCCCGGTGCTCAAAGCCACGCCGGCCGGGCAGCGCCTGCTTAACCACGTTCAGCAGGTGCAGTTGCTGGAGAGAGACCTGACCAAGTCCATTCCTGGGATCTCGGAACCCACGGCAAGGCTGCGCATCGCCCTGAATGCCGACAGCCTGGCCACCTGGTGGGCAGCCGCGGTGGGCAGTTTCTGCGCGGACGAAACCCTGCTGCTGGATCTTGTGGTGGAGGACCAGGACATCGGCCTTCGCCGTATGCGCGAGGGTGATGTAGCTGCCTGCCTGTGCAGTAGCCCCCAGCCGGTTGCCGGTGCCCGATGCGTGCCTATCGGCACCATGACCTACATGCCGCTGGCAACTCCGGACTATGTTCAACGCTATTTCCGGAACGGGCTCAACGAAACCAGCTTGCAAAATGCCCCGGCCATTGTTTTTGGGCCCAATGACCAGTTGCAACACCGGTTCCTGGCCCAGTGCGGCTATCACGGCACCTTCCCCCACCACCTTTGCCCTTCTTCGGAAGGCTTTGTAAAGCTGGCATTGGCAGGTATGGGCTACGGTATGATCCCGGAAATGCAGGCCCGACCGGAAATTAACACGGGGCGATTGGTGAGTATCGCGCCTGAACAAACCCTGGAAGTGCAGCTATACTGGCATTTCTGGCGTCACGGCGGGGGCGTAATGGACCGTTTGACCAACGCCCTGAGGTCTGCCGACATGCTCACTTCAAAGGTGTGAACAAGGGGGAGCGACCATCAGACCGAAACACCTTGTTGCGGTTTACGGTACATTGAAACGTGGCCGGAATAACAGCCATATTCTGCGAGGTGCCCGATTTGTCGGAACGGACCGGATACCTGAATTGAGCCTGTATCACCTGGGCCCTTATCCGGGCGCCATCAAGGAATCCTCCCCGGGCGTTCAGGTCGAAGTATATGCCGTTTCCGATCCGATGCTGAAAGCACTGGATGAACTGGAAGACTTTTTCCCGGAGCGCCCGCAAAGCAGCCTGTATATCCGCCAGACCATGGATACTCGCCACGGGTCTGCCTGGGTGTACATTTACAATCGGCCGGTCAAGACGATCCAGCGACTGCCCTCCGGAAGCTGGTAGACCAGCCGACACACCCTTACAAACAAGGACACCAGATTGGACCTGACAACGCCTGCCCTGCTCTTCCCTGCAATTTCACTGCTGTTGCTGGCTTATACCAACCGGTTTCTGGTTCTGGCACAGCTCATACGTCAACTCAAGCAAATGGACACCGAGGAAGACCACGCACTGATCGCCCGCCAGATCGGCATGCTGCGCAAGCGGATTGTACTGACCAAACGGATGCAGGCCTTCGGCGTACTCAGTTTCTTCCTGTGTACGGTTTCCATGTTCCTGCTTTTCCTGGGAGCAGAGCTGCCGGGTGTAGTCGCGTTCGGCGCAAGCCTGGTACTGCTGTCTTTTTCGCTGCTGTATTCGCTATACGAAATCCAGATTTCGACCAATGCCATCAACGTTGAACTGTCCAGCTTTGAAGCGCGCAAGAGTGCCGGCAGGGAAGATGTTGACTATTCATGAGACCGGTTGGTGCAGGGATCCACAATGCGGACACCAAACCAGCGTGGAAACCGGAGCAGGCAATACAGGGCAATCATGTCGTAGAGGGCATGCCAGATCATGACCATCACCAGACTCTCCGATAGCACATAGGCTGCCCCGAGAATCAAACCGAGTCCGGTTGCCACCAGAAAATAGGTGAACGATACGTAGTGCACCAGCCCGAACAGCACCGATGCCGCCAACACCGCCGTTACCGGGTCGGTATGGGCCATCAGCCAGCCCTGAATTGCTCCGCGGAACAGCAGCTCCTCGCCGACACCGGCCAGCAGGGACAGCAGGATCAGGACCACCGGAGAGTAGCTGGAGGCAAAGTTATACAAACCCTGCATCTGCCGCTCGAGGTTTTCCGGGAACAGGCCGGGCACCCGGGTAAGCACCAGCAAAGCGGCGTAGGTAAGACCTGCTCCGAGCGCGCCGTACAGGATACTGGGCCACAGGCCCGGCCCGACAAGCAGCACCGGGATTCCGAATAGCAGTATCGCCACCAATCCAATAACGCCAATGCCGCCCTGGAACAACAGCGCGGCATTGGAGGAGATACCGGATGTTCGTCGTTTACCCAACGCCATTCACTGATCAAACAGCGGCTTCACCGGAAACAGCGCATCGTATTGCGGCGCCTGCTTCTGGGCTTTGGCCTGGAAGGATTTCATCATGTCCGTCGGGCGGAACATGCCCGCCTGCCAGGTGGCCATGTATCTGAGACTGTCTTCCACGCTGTGGTCGCGACTGTAATTGAGCATTTCCTTGCAGCCGGTGACGGCCAGTGGGGAGTTCGCAGCAATCTGTCCAGCGATGGCCATTACCGCTGCCAGCATGGCTTCCTGGTCGGGGTACACGGCGTTCACGAAGCCGAGATTCTGTGCCTCTGCGGCGGAAAATTTGCGCCCGGTATAAGCCAGTTCGCGAACCACCCCTTCGGGCATGAGTTTGGGCAGGCGCT
Source organism: uncultured Marinobacter sp. (assembly GCF_913055835.1). Lineage (GTDB taxonomy): Bacteria > Pseudomonadota > Gammaproteobacteria > Pseudomonadales > Oleiphilaceae > Marinobacter. The sequence continues at coordinate 84,335 of NZ_CAJXKQ010000005.1, forward strand.
GCAGTGTACCAACGTCGGCAGTCATGCCCAGCTCGGTTTCCTTGATGGTAAAGTAGGCATCTTCGGTGCAATAACGGCTGTCAGCGGCACAGACCAGATCCAGAGCACCACCAATGCAGCCACCGTGGACGGCCGCCAGAACGGGAAGGCGTATTTTTTCCAGGGAGGTCAGCGTGTCCTGCAACTGCAGCACAACCCGGCGCAGGTTTTCCGCCATGCGGCCCGGGTCACCGTTCATGGGAACCGCTTTGGGGTCACTGAACACGCCCAGGTCCATACCGGCCGAAAAGTGCTTGCCGGTGGAAGAGATAACGATCACCCGGGCATCCGTGTTGGCTTCAATATCCTGCATGCAACGGGGCAGTTCAAGCCAGAACGCCTTGTTCATGGTGTTCAGGGCCTCCGGGCGACTGAACTGCACGTGGGCGATGTGGTCTTTTACCTCAATCGAAAAACTCTCGTAACTGGACAACTCAGACAAGACAGCACTCCTTATTTAAATGTCGCATACCGGCCCGTTAGTGGTCGTCCCGGCTAATGCATCGTCAATTCTGCTACCTTCGTATTATGGCGGACAGAGAGACGACACGTTAACCCGAAAAGGCCTGGTATGGAATTCACCTTCCTCGGCACTTCAGCCGGAACACCCACCAAATCCCGCAATGTGACCGGCCTGGCGTTGAGCCACGGAAGGCCGAAACACTGGTACCTGATTGACTGCGGCGAGGGCACCCAGCACCAGTTGCTGAGAACGCATCATTCGGTGATGCAGTTGCAGGCCCTGTTTATCACCCACATCCATGGTGACCACACATTCGGGCTACCCGGCCTGCTGACCAGTGCCTCCATGCTTGGCCGAACGGCTCCGCTTTACCTGATCGCGCCCCGCCCCGTGAAAGCCTTCGTTGAGGCGGCTCTTGGCAACAGTGACTCCAGCCTCAGTTTTGAACTGAGGTTTGTCGACTCGGAAGCAGAGAGTTTCCATTGGGAGGACGACGCACTGTCGGTTACGGCTGTGCCTCTCTCACATCGGGTGTCCTGCCGGGCATTTGTGTTCACTGAAAAGAACCTCGAACGCCAGCTGCTCCGGGACAAGCTTGAAGCGGATGGTATCGAGGCCGGTCCAGCCTGGGGCCGGCTGCAACAGGGCCACGACGTGGTGTTGGAAGATGGTCGTCTGGCCCGTTGCGACGACTACACGCAAATTGCCAGAAAACCGCGGAAGGTTATCGTTGCCGGTGATAACGATCAGCCGGACCTCCTTCTGGAAGCGAGTGCCGATGTTCAGGTGGTGATCCATGAGGCCACCTACACCCAGGAAGTCTCTGACCGGGTCGGCCCCTGGCCGCAACACAGCTCTGCTGCCAAGGTCGCCCGTTTTGCAGAAACAGCAGGTGTCCCCAACCTTGTGCTTACGCATTTCAGTTCCCGGTACCAGCTCAATCCGGATGCCTATCCACACATTGGCGAAATCGAGTCCGAAGCCAGGGGCATCTATCGGGGAAACCTTTATCTGGCAAAGGATTTTGCCCGTTATCAGCTTGGCAAGGATCTGATGCTATACCCCGTCGAGCGTCTATAATGCAGTCGTTGGTTGCAGTTCTGTCAGGGAATTTGATGTGTCGCTTTTGTAGATTCACTTTGCGTTTGGTGGCGTTCAAATTACACTGCATTGAAGGATAAGCTGAACAAAGATTCATTTTTCACTGCTACGGGAAGGCGGTCGATGACCCGGCTCAACGCAAAACATTCCAGACTCAGCAAGGATGCGATTGTCGTCGCTCCGGGCTTGGTTCCTTGCGGCTGCGTCATCGACAGCATGGTTCTGGACAGCAAAGTGCTTCGTCTCAGCCTGCATCTTTTTACTTCACCCGCCGTACTGGACCAGCTGGCTTCCTCCGCCGCTTCTCAAGCGGACCTGCATGTGTTCCTCGATAATGACCATGACAAGCAGCATATTCATTTCCGGGGAGCGGTCCGCACCACCCAGGGCAGCAGCATTTCGCTTGAAATCAGGGACATCACCCCCGACCTGAAACGCGAAGTTGAGGTTCTCGCGCAGCACACGGGCAAAAGCAAGCTCACGGAAGGCGCGCCAGTCCCCGCACTGAAAAAACTGTACCACCAGCATTGCCGGCGACTTCTGGAACAATTACTCCCGGAGTTTATGGAGGGCACTTTCGAGGGCATTGAAGCTGACCTGGAACAGGCAGCCGAGCTGCGCGAGATCACCAGGCTCAAGGATATGCGCTTCATCTTCCAGAGCCGCCAGCAGCGCATGCTTCAGGATTTCCAGGCCCAGTTCCAGGCCAATCAGGCGATCCTTGAGCCCGCTACCGAGTCCCGGGCCGGCACCAGGGAATTGCACCTGCTGCAACAGCACGAGTTTGAAGACTGGCTGGATTTACAGGCCATTGCCACGGGAATAAGCAAAGCGAATACCGGTGCAACTTTCCTGCTGAACCAGTTCCTCAACCAGATTTTCCATCTGGACGTCAATGACGACAACAACCCGCTAACGCCCCGGGCGCTGTGTGTTTGCCTGCAGTACATGGTCGACCATCTGGGCATTGCGCGGGAGCACCGCCTGACTATTTACCGGGCCTGGGAATACGCTCTGGGCCGGGTCTGGCCCGCAGCAGTCCGCTCCCTGATCAATGACTGCCGGCGCGCCGGACTTGAAGCCCTGGATATCACCGAGTTGCCGGCAAACTGGTCACTCAGGGAACACGCTTCAGAAGAAGCTGACTCGAAAAATGAAACAGGTGAGAGCCCATCGGACGAGACCCCGGAAACGGAAGACATCGGGCATGGGGCATCAGAGCAGCCATCGGCCGGTCGCTCCCTGTTCCAATTGATGGCACTGGAAGCAAGCCCTTCTTCGGAACTCATAGATTGGGAGGAGCCCAATCCGAGGCTGTCGGAAAACCTGCGTTCCCGGCGCCGGGAGCTTCTGGAACGGTTGCACGATGACGAGCCGGATATGGCCGGATTACTCAGGGAACTGGCCGGGGCGGACTCTGCCCTGGCGAGCTCGCTGGATCGCACTGCCGTGGAAAAGGCCAATCTCGTGGACCGGTTGTTCGCGCCGCTGAAAACTCACGAGGAGCTCTCGGGTTCACTTCGCCACCAACTGCAAAAACTTCGGCTACCGGTATTTGAAACGCTGGTTGAAACACCGGACTTTCTGAATGCCGGCAGTCACCCTGCCAGGGACATTATCAATAACTTGATGCACATCTGTCTTGCGGAAAGGGCGTCGAGCAAGAAACTAGAAGCGACGGTTGCTGATATCGTCCAGGAGCTGACAGAGACCGAGGTATCGGACCCGGAGCTACTGGAAAGTCTGGGCCAACGCCTGCATCAGCTTGTCGAGCGTCAGGATCAATCGTTTATCCGTAATTCGGAACGGCTGGCGAAAACCCTGGAGGGCAAAGAACGCCTTCGGAAAACTCGCAAAGAGGCCCGGCAACGGCTGAATGCACTCCTGGGCGGCAGGCAAGTTCCTAAGATTCTTATCCGTCTTCTTCAGTCGGGCTGGGAGCAGCTGATTGTTCTGACAATATTGCGGGAAGGGCCGGAAAGCCGACACTGCGAGGAGCTTCTTGACGTAGTGGCACAGCTTCAGGCCTGGCTGTCCCCCGCTGGAACCTCCGGTGACCTGGCATTTGAACGAGAGCTGGAAAGCGGTGTCATGCTGCAGTTTATCGAGCGGGAGCTGAAAACCACCGGTGATATCTCCCGAACCAGACCGGTCATAGAGGAGCTATCCGGAATGCTTCAGGGCCATCTGGATTCAGAGACCACCTGGGTTGAAGAGTATGGCGACGCCGAAGACGCGCCACCGCCGATGCCTCCGGAGCTTGAAGACAGCCGTTGGGTCTCCAGGGCACAGAGCATTGCTGTCGGTGACTGGGTTGAAGTCTGGCTCGACAGCGGCGAGACCCGCCGAATGCGCCTCGTGTGGGGTGGCGAGGATTCACTCCGATTCGTTTTCCTGTCACCCAAGGGTATGAGCGAAGTCAGTTACGGGTTCCCGGAATTCGTCCAGAAACTCGCCGAGGGCGAAGCCTGGCTGGTTGAAGATGGCGACATCCCGTTTCTTGATCAAAGCCTCTTCAGCATTGTTGAGGACGTGTACCGGAAGCTGAATTTCCAGGCCACCCACGACGCCCTGACCGGCTGCATGCATCGCCATGACTTCGAGAAACAGGTATCCGGGCTGATCAGCACGGCCCCGCCATCCCCGGAAGACAGTGCCTCCGCCCTCATGGTTCTGGATATAGATGAGTTCAGTGTTATTAACGCCTCCTACGGTGCAGAAGCCGGCGATGCCCTGTTGAGAGATGTCGCCGAAACACTTCGGCAAGCCTGTGGAGCCAGTTTCCCGGAATCGTATGTTGGTCGGATAAGTGGCAACGAATTCGCGGTGCTCATCAATAACATCAGCACCGAGGACTGCCTGGATTTTGCGGAATCCCTGCGGCGAAACTTCGAACAACGGGTTTTCCGGCACGGACAGGCAGAATACAAGGCAACGGTCAGCATCAGTATCCGACCGGTTACCGGTTCTGCTCACTCCCCCGGAGACCTTCTCAATCAGGCGAGCCTCTCTCTCAAGGCGGCCAAGAAGCTGGGTGGAAACCGGATTGAACTGGCGCGGGAAAGCAGGGACCAGTCTCAGATTGGCACACCTCAGTGGGTAACGGAGATCGACCGCACGATCCGGGATGGTAGCCTCTACCTCAGGGCACAGCCTATTGTTGCCCTCGCCCCTGAAACCGGTGAAGGCCAGATGTATGAACTCTTACTCGGCCTGAAAGACAGCTCTGGCAAAGAAATCTCGCCCCAGGGCTATATTGAGGCGGCCGAACAATTCAAACGCAGTACCCGGGTCGATTTGTGGGTTCTTTCCGAAGTCATGGCCTGGATGCGCGACAATCCGGAGGCGCTCGACAAGATTGCCACCCTGAACGTCAACCTCTCGGGATCTTCGTTAAGCGATGACAGTTTCATGCTTGGGCTGGAATCAAACCTCCGGGCAAACCCGGAACTCGCGCACAAGCTGTGCTTCGAGGTGACCGAGACCTCTGCCGTCGCCAACCTTCATTTTGCGTCCGATTTCATGCGTGAGATGAAACGGCTGAACTGCCGGTTTGCCCTGGATGACTTCGGGACCGGCCTTTCCTCGTATGCCTATCTGCAGAAACTGCCGGTGGACTTTGTGAAGATCGACGGTGTTTTCGTGCGGGACATGGCCACCAACCTGACAAACTATGCCATGGTGCGCTCAATCAACGAACTGTGCCATTTCCTGGACCTGCAGACCATTGCCGAGTACGTCGAGGACATGGAAATCATGGACACCCTCAAGGAAATTCAGGTGGACTACGCCCAGGGCTTCGCCATTGCCAAACCGCGCAGGATGGACAGCCTTGGAACCGGGAATTCCACTACCCCGGTTTATGCCTATAAGAAATAGCTTTGCTTTTCATGGCGGCAGGCGTACAGTGGGCTCCGTTGGAAAGATTTAGCAGCATTTCATCAATAAGACGAATCTGTGCCGTAACGTAGTACGTCCTGTTTTTGATCACGCCAGTTTTTTGTTTCCCGCATACCGCTGTACAGGCATCACAACGATGATCTGGCAGCTTCTTAAAAGATTGAATTCAGGAATTTTTATTATGTCTACAGTTACCGGCAGCGTTAAGTTTTTCAACGAAGCAAAAGGTTTTGGCTTTATTACTCGCGAAAGCGGCCCGGACGTTTTCGTTCACTACAGCGCCATTCAGGGCGGCGGTTTCAAGACTCTGGCTGAAGGCCAGCAGGTCGAGTTCACCGTTACCCAGGGCCAGAAAGGTCCCCAGGCGGAAAACGTAGTCGCTCTTTAATCTATAAAGAGATGCTCTGCAAATAGCAGACGACACGTTCAGAAAAAGGCAGCTTCGGCTGCCTTTTTTCGTTCAGGGATCCCTTCCCGGACCTACCCATTAAATGCCTTCCACCGGGATCGTCTCGGTATTCTTTATCTCCCGCAACGCAAAGTTTGAATTCACCTGGGCAATCCCCTGCAGGGTGAAGATCTTTTCGTTCAGGAACCGATCGTAACTGGCCATGTCCGGGACGATCACCCTGAGTACGAAATCGGCATTACCGGTCACCGCAAAGCACTGGAGCACCTCCGGATAACTGCTCACCTGTTGCTCGATCTCGGCGGTGCTATCAATGTTGTGCCGTTGCAGTGACAGATTGACCAGTACGCACAGGCCCTGCCCGATGCGCTCGGGATCCACTCTTGCGCTGTATCCCTGAATCACGCCGCTTTCCTCAAGTGTCCGCACCCGGCGCCAGCAGGCTGCCGGTGACAAACCCACCTGTTCGGCCAGTAACTGGTTACTGATGCGCCCATCCTGCTGCAGTGCCGACAGGATTTTCCGATCCAGCTTGTCCAGCTCTACCTGTTTCATTTGGTAACACCTGACTTTTATCAAAGGTTCTTTCTCGTCATTGTCATTTATCAAACAATCTTTCGCAAACGCTCGAAACCGCTGCCCAATAAGCAAGCACCTTTTGCGGACTTCCCTCTAGAATTTTGGTCATAAAATCGACAAAAGGAGGGCGCAATGTCCGCCGATACCCCGCAACTCGACGACTACAAACTCGAAGACCGTTACCTGAGGGAGTCCGGCAGGGTTTTCCTGACCGGTACACAGGCCCTGGTCCGGATTCCCCTGATGCAGGCCGCCCTGGATCGCAAGCAGGGCCTGAATACCGCCGGCCTCGTCAGTGGCTACCGGGGCTCCCCCCTCGGCGCGGTCGACCAGGCACTCTGGCAGGCAAAGGATCTACTGGACGAGAACCGGATCGATTTTGTCCCGGCCATCAACGAGGATCTCGCCGCCACTATCATGCTGGGCACCCAGCAGGTGGAGACTGATGAAGACCGCCAGGTAGAGGGTGTTTTCGGCCTCTGGTATGGCAAGGGCCCGGGTGTGGATCGCGCCGGCGACGCCCTGAAACACGGCACCACTTATGGATCTTCGCCCCATGGTGGCGTTCTGGTGGTTGCCGGTGATGACCACGGCTGTGTGTCATCGTCCATGCCCCATCAGTCCGATGTGGCATTCATGAGTTTCTTCATGCCTACCATCAATCCGGCCAACATTGCCGAGTACCTGGAGTTCGGCCTCTGGGGCTATGCCCTGTCCCGTTACAGCGGCTGCTGGGTTGGCTTCAAGGCGATCTCGGAAACCGTGGAAAGCGCGGCCTCCGTGGAAATTCCGCCAGCACCGGATTTCGTAACCCCGGATGATTTCACCGCGCCGGAAAGCGGCCTTCATTACCGCTGGCCGGATCTGCCGGGTCCGCAGCTGGAAACCCGCATCGAACACAAGCTCGCGGCCGTTCAGGCCTTTGCCCGGGCCAATCGCATCGACCGCTGCCTGTACGAGAACAAGCAAGCCCGCTTCGGTATTGTTACTACCGGCAAGAGCCATCTGGACCTGCTTGAAGCCCTTGATCTGCTGGGCATTGATGAAGACAAAGCCCGGGACATGGGGCTGGATATCTATAAAGTGGGCATGGTCTGGCCCCTGGAGCGCCGCGGCATCCTGGACTTCGTTCACGGCAAGGAAGAAGTCCTGGTGATAGAAGAGAAGCGCGGCATCATCGAGAGCCAGATCAAGGAATACATGTCCGAGCCGGACCGTCCCGGCGAGGTTCTGATCACCGGTAAACAGGATGAGCTGGGCCGTCCGCTGATCCCCTACGTTGGCGAATTGAGCCCGAAGCTGGTTGCCGGCTTCCTGGCAGCCCGCCTCGGTCGCTTCTTCTCGGTGGACTTCAGCGAGCGCCTGGCCGAAATCAGTGCCATGAGCACGGCTCAGGATCCGGGTGGCGTCAAGCGTATGCCCTATTTCTGCTCGGGCTGCCCCCACAACACCTCCACCAAAGTCCCTGAGGGAAGCAAGGCCCTGGCCGGCATCGGCTGCCATTTCATGGCATCCTGGATGGGCCGGAACACCGAATCCCTCATCCAGATGGGTGGCGAGGGCGTCAACTGGATTGGCAAGAGCCGCTATACCGGCAACCCCCACGTATTCCAGAACCTGGGTGAAGGCACCTACTTCCACTCCGGTTCCATGGCCATCCGTCAGGCAGTGGCTGCGGGTATCAACATCACCTACAAGATCCTGTTCAACGACGCCGTAGCCATGACCGGCGGTCAGCCCGTGGACGGGCAGATCACCGTCGACAGAATTGCCCAGCAAATGGCCGCGGAGGGGGTGAAGCGGGTTGTTGTGCTCAGCGATGAGCCCGAGAAATACGATGGCCATCATGATCTGTTCCCCAAGGATGTCACCTTCCACGATCGATCCGAGCTCGACCAGGTGCAGCGCGAATTGCGTGACATCCCTGGCTGTACCGTTCTGATTTATGACCAGACCTGTGCTGCCGAGAAGCGCCGCCGGCGCAAGCGCAAGCAGTTCCCGGATCCGGCGAAGCGGGCCTTTATCAACCATCACGTGTGTGAAGGCTGTGGCGACTGTTCGGTACAGTCCAACTGTCTCTCTGTGGTGCCGCGCAAGACAGATCTGGGCCGCAAGCGCAAGATCGACCAGTCCTCCTGTAACAAGGACTTCTCCTGCGTAAACGGCTTCTGCCCCAGCTTCGTCACCATTGAAGGCGGGCAACTACGCAAATCCCGGGGCGTGGACACCGGTTCGGTGCTGACCAGAAAGCTGACCGAGATACCTGCTCCCGAATTGCCGGAAATGGCCGGCTCCTACGACCTCCTCGTGGGCGGTGTTGGCGGCACAGGCGTGGTGACTGTGGGACAGCTGATCACCATGGCGGCCCATCTGGAATCACGCGGCGCCTCGGTACTGGATTTCATGGGCTTCGCCCAGAAAGGCGGCACGGTGCTGAGCTATGTTCGTATGGCACCGTCCCCGGACAAGCTCCACCAGGTGCGGATCAGCAATGGCCAGGCCGATGCGGTCATCGCCTGCGACCTGGTGGTAGCGTCTTCCCAGAAGGCCCTGAACGTGCTCCGGCCCAACCACACCCGGATTGTCGCCAATGAGGCGGAACTGCCTACCGCAGACTACGTGCTCTACCGCGACGCCGACATGAAGGCCGACAAGCGTCTTGACCTGCTGAAGAACGCGGTTGGTGAGGATCACTTCGACCAGTTGGACGCCAACGGCATCGCTGAAAAGCTGATGGGCGACACCGTCTTCTCCAACGTGATGATGCTCGGTTTTGCCTGGCAGAAAGGCCTGCTGCCCCTGTCAGAAGCGGCTCTGATGAAAGCCATCGAACTCAATGGCGTGGCAATCGAGCGCAACAAGGAAGCCTTCGGCTGGGGCCGTCTGGCAGCCGTTGATCCAGGTGCGGTTACGGACCTGCTGGACGACAACAAGGCTCAGGTTGTTGAGGTCAAGCCCGAACCAACCCTGGACGAGCTGATCACCACCCGTCACAAGCATCTGGTCAACTACCAGAACCAGCGCTGGGCCGACCAGTACCGGGACAGTGTTGCCGGAGTCCGCAAAGCCGAGGAAGCCCTGGGTGAAACCAATCTTCTGCTGACCCGGGCCGTGGCCCTGCAGTTGTATCGCTTTATGGCCTACAAGGATGAATACGAAGTGGCGCGCCTGTTTGCCGAAACCGACTTCATGAAAGAGGTTAAGGAAACTTTCGAGGGCGATTACAAGGTTCATTTCCACCTGGCCCCGCCCCTGCTCAGCGGTGAAACCGATGCCCAGGGTCGCCCGAAAAAGCGCCGGTTCGGCCCCTGGATGTTCCGGGCCTTCAGGCTGCTGGCCAAGCTCCGCCGCCTGCGCGGAACCACAGTGGACCCCTTCAGCTACTCCGCAGACCGCAAGCTGGACCGCGCTTTGCTGAAGGACTACCAGAACCTGGTTGCGCGAATTGGCCGTGAACTCAACGCCAGCAACTACGAGACCTTCCTGCAACTGGCAGAATTGCCCGCAGATGTCCGTGGCTACGGCCCGGTCAGGGAACAGGCAGCAGAGAGCATTCGTGAAAAGCGGACTCAGCTGATCAAGGCGCTGGACACCGGTCGCCCGACCCTGATCCGCACCCAACAGGCCGATGAGGAGGCAAGCCATGTTTGAAGCACTCCAGCCCCTGCCCCAGGATCCGATCCTGCAGCTGATGCAGACCTTCCGTGAGGACACCCGGCCGCACAAGGTGGATCTGGGCATCGGCGTCTACAAGGATGATGCCGGTAATACGCCCATCATGGCCGCCGTGCACGAAGCAGAGCGTCGCCTGCTTGAGGGAGAAACCACCAAGAGCTACGTGGGACCGGCCGGTTCTGCCGGCTTCAACAGCGCCATGGCCGAACTGATCCTGGGCAGCAACAGCCCGCTGCTCCGGGACGGCCGTGTATCGGTGATCCAGACACCGGGCGGCTGTGGCGCCCTGCGAATGGCCGCCGAATTTCTGCGCCTGTGCAAGGCGGACACAAAAGTCTGGGTCAGCACACCCACCTGGGCCAACCATTTGCCGCTTCTCGGTGGCGCCGGCCTGACCATTCGCGAATATCCGTACCTCAATCCAGAGACGCTGCAGGTAGACTTCGGCGCCATGCTGGAAACCCTGGAGCAGGCCGACGCGGGCGACGTGGTGTTGCTGCACGGCTGCTGCCACAACCCGTCGGGCGCGGACCTGAGCCTCGCCCAGTGGCGTGAAGTGACCAGCCTGATCCAGCGAAAAGGTCTGTTGCCCTTTGTAGACATGGCCTATCAGGGCCTTGGTGAAGGCCTGGACGCGGATGCGGCCGGCCTCAGGCATCTGGCCGGCGCGGTACCGGAAATGTTGATCGCAGCCTCCTGCTCCAAGAACTTCGGGCTTTACCGTGAACGTACCGGTGCCCTCGCCCTGATTTCCGGAACAGCAACTGTGAACGCAGCCGCCACCAGCCAGCTGCTGAGCGTTATCCGGTCCCACTACTCAATGCCGCCAGCCCATGGCGCCGCGATTGTTGAGACCATCCTGGGCGATGACGACCTGCGAGGCCAGTGGCAACAGGAGCTGAATGGAATGTGCGAGCGCATCCTGCATCTGCGTCACGCTTTTGCCGGCGCACTTTCACCGGTGGGCGACTTCGACTTCATCGCCCGTCAGCGAGGCATGTTCTCCTTCCTGGGGATCAGCCCCGAGCAGGTTGGCGAGTTGCGTAAGGAACATGGCATCTACATGCTCGACAGCAGCCGCGTAAACGTCGCCGGCCTGAATGACCGCGTTCTGCCACAAGTCGCTTCCGCCCTGCGCGAGGTTCTGGGCAAGTAAGCCTTTTTTCGAAAACAACCAATCAATCCGACAAAAATAACTAGCCGGAGAGAAAAATGAGTGAGAGTACCCAACCACACCAGCAGGCCAACAACCTGTGGTCCTCACGGATGGCCTTTATCCTGGCTGCTGCCGGCTCGGCGGTGGGCCTCGGAAACATCTGGAAGTTTCCGTATATAACCGGCGAGAACGGCGGCGGCGCCTTCGTTCTTATCTACCTGGCCTGTATCTTCCTGATCGGCGTGCCAGTACTGATTGCCGAGACCATGATTGGACGCCGCGGCGGTCAGAGTCCGGTGGCCACCATGCGCACCCTGACCAAAAGTGAAGGCACCGCGAGGGGCTGGAGGGCCATCGGCTGGAATGGCGTTATCGCCTCGTTCCTGGTGCTGTCGTTCTACGCCGTGATTGGCGGCTGGGCCCTGGTTTATATCGGCAAGGCCGCAACCGGTCTGTTCACCGGAGCGGATGCCGAAGCCATCGGCGGCCAGTTCGGCGGGCTCCTTGCCAACCCCTGGGAACTGCTGATGTGGCACTCTGTGTTCATGGTGATCGTGGTGTTCATCGTCGGCAGGGGCATTCGCTCGGGGCTTGAGAAAGCCGTGAATATGCTGATGCCACTGTTGTTCGTGTTGCTGGTTGCAATGGTGATCTACGCCATGAACAGCGGCAGCTTTGGCCGGGCCGTGAGCTTCATGTTCTCGCCAGACTTCAGCAAACTGACAACGGCGGGGGTTCTGACTGCCCTGGGGCACGCCGCCTTTACACTGAGTATCGGTATTGGTGTTCTGATGGCTTATGGCTCTTACCTGCCAAAAACCGTAAACATTGCGCGGACCGCCATGACTATTGCCGTCGTGGACACCAGCGTTGCCCTTCTCGCGGGGCTGGCCATCTTTCCCCTGGTATTTGCCAATGGTCTTGAGCCAGGGGCAGGCCCCGGCCTGATCTTCGTGACCCTGCCACTGGCGTTTGGCCAGATGAGTGGCGGTGCACTGTTCGGCACCATTTTCTTTGGGCTGCTATTGGTAGCAGCCATCACCTCCGCCATTTCCATGCTGGAACCGGTGGTAGAGTGGCTGGAAGAACATAAGGGTGTCAGCCGGGCGAAAAGCGCGCTTGGTGGTGGCCTTGCAATCTGGTTTATCGGTATAGGTACCGTGCTGTCCTTCAACGTCTGGGACAGCGTGCACCCGCTTGGTTTTATTCCGTTCTTCGAGGGCAAGACGGTCTTCGATCTACTCGACTTCCTTGTATCCAACCTGATGATGCCTCTCGGCGGGCTGGCCATTGCCCTGTTTGCCGGCTGGGCGATGAAACGTGAGGGCCTGGCGGCCGATATTGGTCTGCAAGGAGGCAGCTACAAGGCGTTTATGTTTGTACTACGGTACCTGACGCCAGCGGGTATCGCCGTGGTTTTCCTTTACAATCTGTTGTAAAGCGAATCCGGCCTTTCCAACCGCAAAAGCCCGGTGAACTTCACCGGGCTTTTTTTGACATACCCGACAGGGCACTGCCAATCTGAATTCAGGACATCCGACCAATGTTCTGCATTTCAAGCGGAAAAGGAGAACTCTTATGTACAGCAGGATCCTCGTTCCGGTAGACCTCGCCCATACCGATAAAATGGTTAAGGCGCTCAATACCTCCATTGATATTGCCAAACACTACAACGCCACCCTGTGCTACGTAAGCGTGACCAACAGCACCCCGGGAGCGGCCGCGCACAACCCTGAAGAGCTTGCCGAGAAGCTGAGGGTTTTCGCGGAAGAGCAGGGAAAATCCCATGGGATCGACACCGACAGCATAGTGATTGAATCGGCTGATACCGCCGTGGAGCTTGAAGACAAGTTGCTTGAGGCGATCAAAACAACCGGGACTGATCTGGTGGTGATGGCCTCACATCCACCGGGAATCGGCGACCGACTACACATTCTCCACTCGAACGGCGCCAATATCGTCAAACATAGTGACGTTTCGGTATTCGTTGTCCGCTAAAGATAACTGGGCATCCGGGACGTTATTCCGGGTGCCCGATTGCGCCATGCTTCGGAAATTCAATGTCCGTTACGCGTGCAATGAAGAAAGGAAAGTAATCCTCCGTGGCAAAGAAGTTCCCGGCTTCCACGTGGGTCGGCAATACAAAGCCTTCGAACTCCCGAAACTCTGACAGGTAGCCGCCAAAGGGCTGCAAGCGATGGACTTTTTCCGCATTCGCATTGGTCCACCGGTCAAAACTTACCTGTAGCGGCCGGCCGTCGTCGGCAACGACAACATCCACCGCCTGTTCCATGCCCTCATGACGAACAATCACCCTGGCCGTGTTTATATCGACCAGCTTCCAGGAAACGCCGGGCCCCGGCAGCAGGGCGGCTGGCGTCCAGAAAACCGCCTCTGCCACATAACGGCCGAATGCCGAACGGGCATGATCCGCATCGCCACCCGCCCGGGCAACCGGGAACAAACCCATCAGCCAGAACCGCGTCCACTGATCAGTGTCTGAGCCGGAAATCCCCAGCAGGCCCCGGTGGGCGCTCATTTTCCAGATAAATCCTTCCGGCATGGCCAGCAACTGGGTGGCTTGCATATTCATGTAGTCGGGCGCATCCCGATTGCCCATGCCGAATTTTCCGGTCATGGCTATTCGGGCAACCGTATGAAGCGGAGTACCGGGCTGAATGGTGTACCGGAAATAGCGCTGGGCAGGCTCCGGCAAACCCTCAAGAAGGGAAAGTTCAAAACGCTCCGGTGCAGCCGGCTGCAGAGCCGCCAACCGCGCCATGGCCGCCTCGTCGGCAGCGTGGTCAGCCCGGCGCCAGGCCCACAGGGCTGCCGTGGCCACAACCACCAGAATGAACAAGCTCAGGAAAAAGGTTTCCATTACGCCTTTACCCCGCGAATCCGGCATCCCTCACCGACACTGGTTGACCATGCTATGCAGACCTCTGTCAGTTAATCAAAGCTGACATAATTTCCTGTTCCCGAGGCCCTGGCAGCACGCCCGTCAACCAGGCCTCGATGACCGGCTCCCCGTGCTGGTTCGAGAGTACCGCCTCGGCACGGGCCCGATTCCTTTCATCCACCTCGGTTATAGTGAACACGCAGGTGATGGTGTCACCAAAATACACCGGCCGGCGGAAGCGGAAATTCATCCCCGAGGCCAGCCAGCCAATCTGTCCGCCCACTTCCGTGATCATTCCACCTACCAGCAGCCCGTGGCAGATCTTGCCCTGCAGGTTCTTGGCCTGCGCGAATTCGTCGCTGTAGTGGACCGGATTCTGATCGCGGCTGATTTCACCGAAGGACAGGGTCTCTTCTTCAGTGAACGTTCGTGCCAGGGTAAACGAGTCTCCGGCTTTCAGGCCGACAATGGCTCTTTTTCGAATATCAGACATGTATCGGGCCCCTATTGCTCAGCAGTTCACAGGTAGCGACCGCCAGACCCCACGGCAACCACGATCAGACCAAGGATCAGATTGATACCAACCAGCCGGCGAATCTTGCCCACCTGAACACCGCCAGCCTGCGGATCCCTGTCTGCAACCGCCTGCTTGAGTCGCCGGAAAGGGGCAAAGTAAACGTGAAAGTAGAGCAGCATCATCACCAGGCCAAGTGTCTGCATGGCGTGGATATGCCAGCCAGCTCCCGCCATGCCGCCGAAGACACTGAAAACCATCCAGTAGCCGGTGACCAGGAGCAACACAACGGAGAGCCAGACCCAGCGAAAGAACCGTTCAAGTGTCCTCGACCATAAAACACCACGTTGGGAGGCCTCCACTACCTCAACCACGGCGGGGCGCATCGCCATGTAGGCGAAAAACATACCGCCAACCCAGACGACCGCCGAGAGAACGTGCAATGCAATTGCCAGACTCATAAACCTCCCCCTTGCCAGAGCCCTCAGATAGTTTCCAGCTCGACCCGGTTCCGACCTGCGGTCTTACCACGGTAAAGCGCTTCATCAGCCCGGCTGACTGCCGCACTCAGGTCTTCGCCAGATCGCAATTCGCTCACGCCGACACTGATCGTAACATCGGCATCACCGCCAGTAATTGCACTCCAGTCCCTGGCCAAAAACGCATTTCGTATCCGCTCCGCACTTGCGCGCGCTTTGACGGAATCCGTATCAGGGAGTATCACCAGGAACTCCTCACCACCCCATCTGCCGATGAGATCCTGGGCCCGCAACTCCTCTCGAATCACATCGGCAACAAAGCCCAATACCCTGTCGCCGGCTTCGTGGCCATAGGCATCGTTGATTGACTTGAAATGATCGACATCCAGCAGTAGAAACCCAACCGGGTGACCACTGCGCCGGAACCGGGCAACTTCCTTCTCAGCCAGATAAGTCATATGCCGCCGGTTGAAAAGCCCGGTCAGGGAATCTGTTGTCGCCATTTCCCGGAGTTTGCGCTGGGCTGTCACTACCATCCTGAGGTAGTAGGAAGCCAGGTAACTGAACATGGCAAAGACCACACTCAGGTTAAACAAATGAACAATGTGCAGAGCCGTTTGCGGAATCGGCTGCAATGGCTCCATGTACCACATCAGGACATCCAGGGCGATGTAATACCCCCACAGGGCCAGCAGTGCATAGACCGCCCATCTTCGGGAAGCGGACACACAAATCGCAGGTATGAACATCAGAAGGTAGTAGTGGAATCCGCTCTCCCAACCGATCAGGACAATACCGAGCCCAGCATGGCCCAGCACTTCTGCCCAGATGAGTACGACCGCAATCTTGTTCCTGTGGTATTTGAGCGCGTAATAAGCCCCGGCGTACATGGCCACGCTGACCACATTCACCCACGCCAGAATCGGCGACCCCAATGCATGGAAAAGAAAGAAAAAGATAACATCCACAGTTCCGGCAATCTGCGCACACCGCATGGCCAGACGCCAGAACTGGGGCCTGCGTTCCCGCGCAGGTTCATAATTCGCCGAGGGATTCATCCGTTCCATATACTGCAGAATTCCTTTGTTTTGACACAAGACTACTCTTAAACCCGAAACTCTGCTTGATGGAACTGTAAACAATTGGAAATTGTTCCAATCTCACCAGGGCAGCTCTTCACCATTGCTGTGCCAGAACGACCCCGTGTTCTCGAGGTTCAGTCCATCGATGCGTTCAGCTAACCCTTTCGCGGATTCTTCCGGCGTGATCAACCCGCCAAAATTCACCATGCGGGTTTGCACATAACCGGGATGCAGCTGTGCCACAGCGATACCCCGGGGCTTCAGATCCATCGCCAGGGACTTGCCAAAGGCATTGAGCGCGGCTTTGGAGGCGCGGTACCCATACCTGCCTCCGGAATCATTGTCTGCAATAGAGCCCATCCGGCTGGTGATGTTGGCAATTTTGCCTCCTGAAGGGATCTGGTCGACCAGCGCTTCAGCCACCCTCAGCGGCGCATAAGCGTTGATTTCCATCTGGGTGCGGATGGAATCAAAGTCGATACTGCCCAGCTTCTCGTCCTGCAGCAAGCCGGCATTGTTGATCAACAATTCGATATCTTTGCCTTTCAGGTCGGCCACGAGCTTACCCACGCCTTCATCGGTCGTCAGGTCGACGCCGTCGATAACCTGCATGGCAATCTCTTCCAGCTCCGGTGAGGTTTCCCGACAGACGCCGATCACGGACCAGCCGCGACCCGCATAAAGCCGGGCAAGCTCCAGACCTATGCCCCGGTTTGCCCCGGTAATGACTACAACGGAATTCTGTGACATATCAGCCTCCTCGACAATCAATACGGTTCATGCAGCTTCACATCCCCTGCATTCGAGAACAACCAGCAATACGCAAACTGCCCCTTTGCAGATGGGATTTTTCTGTAAGATAAGAGGGCATTCAATCAACGGTCGCCGGGATCGCCATGTCAGCAGCACTTGTTTTCGCAGTCTTTGCAGTGGCCCTGATCACCGCCACCACTTTCTACCTCTTCTTCTACCGCACCTGGCGGAGAGAGCGGGAACTGAGAACCCCCTTTCCAGAGCCCTGGCGCCGTCAGCTTGATGCGAATGTGCCGCTTTACCGCCAGCTTCCGGAAGCCCTGAAACAGACATTGGAGCAGCGGGTCCAGCTTTTTCTCTCCGAGAAAGAGTTCTATGGCTGTGACGGCTTTGAAGTGGATGACATGGTGAGAGTAACCATTGCCGGCCACGCCTGCTTGCTGATTCTAGCCCGCCCCTATTCGGATTTTGATGAGGTTAGCAGCATTCTGGTCTATCCCGACGCCTATCATGTCAGAGACATTGAAAGCGACGGTCTGGTTGTCAGCGAGAGCAGCGAAATACGTGCAGGCGAAGCCTCAAGCCGGGGCCAGGTGGTGCTGGCATGGAAGGAGTGTGAAGAGGCGGCCAGTAACCCGCACAGCGGCCACAACGTGATACTCCATGAATTTGCACACCAGCTGGACTATCTTGACGGCACCGCAGACGGCGCCCCACCCCTGAGCGGAGAACAGGCCAGGCACTGGCAGACGTCGATGACCCACGCCTACGAACATCTCAGGCATTCCCTGCATCACCACCAGAAGCCATGGCTTGACCCCTACGGCGCCACTGAACCGGCCGAATTCTTCGCGGTGCTGACAGAAGCGTTCTTCCAGCAACCAAACCATCTCAAGCACGAGCAGCCCGAGGTTTACAAAGCTCTGCAAGGGTATTACCGACTCGATCCGACAACCTTCTGGCGGGATGCGTGACAGTTGTGACAGAGGGATGCGTGGTCCACTATGTAGGAAAGTGGATCAATTGAGGGAGGTGAACATGCCAGCGATAGGATGGATCTTCATAATTGTCGCCCTGGCCTTGATCGTGGGCAGCCTTGTGATCCTGCGTGACAGTGCACACAGCATGAAAATCTCCGATGAGAAGATGAAGAAGATTCAGGCTCGCAAGGCGGAGATCGAAGCCGAAGAAAGCGCTGAGGACAAGGAATGGTAACCCGGGCAGTGCAAGCGTAGAACACCGACCCGGGCAGATGCGTCAATGCCCGCTATGGTCCATTTTCTCGCCGGAGTGGTCCATGCTCTGTGTGTTCATCATCTTGCCATCAAGCGGCTCAATACTGAGTTCAACCTGCATAGCTTCTGCACCCTCGAAGCTGAGGGTCAGCGGAATACTCTCACCCTCGCGCAACGGGCTTTTCAGTTTTTCCAGCATCAGGTGATAGCTGTGAGGTTTCAACTCCACGGTGGTACCCGCAGGGATTGGAAGCCCGCCTTTGACCGGCGCCATCCGCATCACACCGTCGTGCATGCTGGTCTCGTGGATCGACACCCTGCCTGCCCTGGGGGTTTCGACCCCAACCAGCGTTATATCGCTGCTGCCGGTGTTGGAGATACTCATGTAGCCCACCCCCATCGGCGTGCCAGGAGGTGTCGGCCGGCTCCAGGGATGATCGACCTTGACCTGGCCATGGCTGTAATCATGGGCAAGGGCCATGGGAGCAACCAGAGCCAGTGCCAGCACGAATGCACTCAGGCAGTACCTCATGTCCAGTATTCCTTGTTGATGAGTGAGAGAGACAGGATAAAAAGAAGGCCCCACGTAGCCAAGTTTTCCAGTGCGACGAATGGTCGCAGACCAACTCAGCCGCTGTTAGCCAGAGCCAGATCGGCTTTAAGGCTGTCCACGGCTTGCGGTCGACTGAAATAGTAACCCTGAAAACGTCGACAACCCATTTCAGTCAGGGCCCTTACCTGAGCTTCTTGTTCCACACCCTCTGCTACCAGTTCCATGCTATGGCTCTGCGCGATAGCGATGATACTGCGAATCATGTTCGCAGCTTTCTCGTCTTCCAGAATGGTGTCAACAAAGCTCTTGTCGATTTTCAGTTCATCAAGGGGCAGCTTGCGTAAAAGACTTAACGATGAGTAGCCGGTCCCGAAATCATCCATGGAGATCCGGATACCGTAGTCCCGCAACCGCTCGATCGTTTTCAACACCTTATCGAAGTCACTCATGAACAAGCTCTCGGTTATTTCGAGGACCAGCTCACCGGGTGACACATCATGAACCTCCAAAGCCTTAAGCACTGTGTCGACAAAATCCGGTTGGCGAAACTGGATAACGGAGATATTAATCGCCAGGTCTATAGACCGACCGATGACGTCGCGAAGCAGACTGTATTCCCGAATGCTGGTTTCGACAACGAACCGCCCTAGCGGAACCATCAGACCACTTTTCTCGGCAACCTCAACAAACTCCGCCGGCGAAACAAATCCGAGTTCTTCATCCTGCCAGCGAACAAGTGCTTCCAGACCAACTGTTTTTTGGGCCTCATTTACCTGGGGCTGATACACCATGTAAAGAGAGCCGGAGGCAAGGCCGTACCTGAGGCGCTGTTCAACCGACAGTCTTCGAAGGTAGGCCATTTCCATCTCGGTCCGGTACGTGCAGACGTCGTTACGGCTTTGTTTTGCCTCATAAAGCGCAAGGTGAGCACTCCGTATGACTTTGCTGAGGGAGTCTCCATGGTCCGGGAAGCATGCAACGCCAATGCTCGCCGTTACATGTAACTTCAGTCGGCCTACCTCAAAAGTCCGGGACAGCTCGCTCGCCAAAGATACGCAGGCTTCTTCCACGGCTTCAAGGTCGATGTTGGGCGTCACAATGGCAAATTCATCGCCACTAAGCCTGGCAAGATCATCCCGGCTTTCCACAAGTTCGCCCAGTCGCCGACTGAACGCCAGAAGAGTTTCATCACCAGTTTCCAGCCCGAATCGATCATTGATGCCTTTGAAATTGTCGATATTCACGACAACCAGACAAAATGGCTTTTTCTCTGGTAAAAGGTCCGCCAGACGATCGAGCAATCCAGTGCGATTCAACAACCCTGTAAGATCATCGTGCCTGGACAGATAGGAAAGCTCCTGACGGCGCTTTTTCTCTGCACTATCAATGATCCTGAATCCTTTGTAGAAAGCTGCCCCGACCACCAGGAACGCAAGGACATACTGCAGGAGTGATTCAAAAAATTCCCGATACAACGGTGCAAACCGGGTCTCCGAAATCGTCCACAGCTCGTAACGCTTGTTGTAAATAGCAGCAGTTAGATAGTCGTCACCTCGCTGCCTGGTTCGAACAACCACAGACTCGCCAGCGCGCATAACCTCTTCGACGCTAATCCCCAGCTCCTGCTCGAACCCAGCCCGGTTTTTCTCTCTTTCATCACGGGGCACACGAATCTGCGAGTATTGTTGCGGAGCAACCCCCTCAGCAGACATGAACTGAACGTAGCCGTCTGTCTCGCGCAACAACATTACGTTGTCAGATGCACCATCATGCAGAGTCTTGCTAAAAACAGAGTTAGCGCCATCAAGCCGCATGCCCGCTGTCATGACGGCAATCACTTCCCCCGCCTCAGACCTTATAGCCTTGCGGATTGGTATAACCCAGGCACCCATGGCATCAACGAAATAGGTTCGCCCCAGCACCATCGACTCTGACGACAGAGCCTGCATAAAACTCTCACGGGTTGCGGGATCGCTTCTGAGATTGGGAAGGCTCACGAGATCAAGGTTGGTACTGACGCGTACCAGCGTGCCATCGGGTCTCGCCAGCCCGAAACCCACAAGCACCGGGTTAACGGCGAGAATACTGTCCAGAAACGGAATCTGGCGAGTGCCGGACAACATGTCGTTCTGATTCAGCAATTCGCGACCGATTACATCAAGAACAAGCTCCTGGGTCCGCAGGATACTACCAACGGATTGTGCAACGAGCTCAACACGGGCGGTTTGGTATTGTTCTTCGTCCGAGACAATCCCCTGCCACCGGAAAAAGAGAACGGTACCGAGAAGCACCAGACCAAAGAGGAGAATTACACCGAACAGAGTCCACAGGTTGCGCTTGAGAATCGCCAAAAACAGTTCCGCAAATACAGGGGTTGAAACGTTAGATCCTACAAGTATACGAAAGAACACCGAAACCGCATTACTATTTTACCCTCAAATTGCGCGTCGTCAGTTTCCATGGAACTTAATGCCGGAATTTATGACAACAGAGTAATTCCGGGCCCATGAATACGGGAAACAACCGGTGAGATACTTGGGGTAAATATCCGGTAATTCGAATGGCAGGAGTTGCTCTATGAACGTGATGTCTGTACTGAACCAGGTAATGAAACAGGCCCAGGGTACTCAGTCTCAGGGCGGTGGCATGGACGTCAACAAAATGATGAACAGCCTTGGCAGCCAGTTCAAAGGCGGCCAGGGATCCGGTTCAGGCATCGACGTAAAAAGCCTGCTGGGAGGCGGAGCCCTGGGTATGATGCTGGGATCGAAACGGGGCCGGAAGATGGGCGGCAAAGCCCTGAAATACGGCGCCCTTGCCGGGGTTGGCGTGTTGGCGTGGAAGGCCTATCAGAACTACCAGACCAGCAGTCAGAGCGCCTCACAACCTGCACTGGCACAACAGGGCCAACCACTGGAGCAGCTGCAAGGCCAGGCGCAGGAACAACGGGGCCTGGAAATACTCCAGGCCATGATCATGGCCGCCCGTGCCGATGGCCACATTGACGCCAACGAACGCGCCCTTCTCACCCAGGAAATCGAGAAACTGGGCCCGGACGACGAGCTCCACGCCTGGATCCAACAGCAGTTTGACGCCCCGCTGGATGCCACCGCCCTGGCCAGGAACGCGGATTCTCCCCAAGCCAGCCGGGAAATCTACATCGTCAGCGCCGTGATGATTGACGAGCAGAACCCCATGGAACGCGCCTGGCTGGACCAACTGGCCAGCGCCCTGCAGCTCGACCCGGGTCTTGCCAGGGAGCTCGAGCAACAGATCCAGAGCGCAACAAGGGGGTAAAAGTCAGGCCTTCTTGACGAACTCGGACTTCAGTTTCATGGCACCAATACCGTCGATCTTGCAGTCGATGTCGTGATCACCGTCCACCAGGCGGATATTTTTAACCTTGGTGCCAACTTTAACCACGGAACTGGAGCCCTTGACCTTCAGATCCTTGATAACCGTAACCGTATCACCATCCTGAAGTTCATTGCCGTTGGCGTCGCGAACCATCTTCGCGGCGTCAGCCGCAGCAGCCTCCGCCTCAGACCACTCATGCCCGCACTCGGGACAAACCAGTTGAACGCCGTCCTCATAGGTATACTCGGAACTGCACTGCGGGCATGGCGGAAGCTGCGACATTATCATTTCCTGTTAATTACATGGGCGCGGGATTATAACATCAACGCCCGGGCGAGACTCGTGCCAGAACCGTGGGATCTTCCGACAGCGGCAAGGCGATAATGGCCCCCTCGTTCGACGACGGGAAAATGCCGGTCAAACCCGTGATGTTCACCTGATGCGACACCAGAATAACTGGCGCCCCATCCTCCAACTGATTCACCAGAGTAATCGTCTGCCGCGTCTGAGTCGGCCCGTCACCACGATTCCGGAAAAACGAATTCAGCGACGGCCACTCGGTCACCTCGCCCATGTTCATTCCGGTAGCGGTATCCATACAGCGACACCACTGACTGCTGAACACCCGAGCCTCCGTAATACCATGGTCCGCCAGAAACGGCTTCCAAGCCCGGGCCTGCTCCCGACCGACGTCGTTCAGATTCCGCTGGGTGCTGCAGTCGTTAATATCAAAGTTGCCCGGGTCGCCTGTACCCGGCGCCAATGCATGGCGGAGCATAAGAACAGCCCGCCCGTCTCGCAAGGCGTCCCAGGCTTCTTCATTGTTATCGGCAGCAAAGGCCGGTAACGAAAACAGGAGCGCTAACAAACCTGAAAATAGAATTCGGTTAATCATCTCCGATACCTCTCTCAGAAATGTGGTCGCATGTCTTTGCTTTCGCGGATCGACCTCTGGAGACCGACAGAGGCATTGGGGGTGCCCTTCCAAAAATGTTGAAGGCCAGGGATGGCCTGAAACAAGCGCACATGGACGTGCTCGTAGCGGTTTTTGGAAGGGCGCCCCCAATGCCTCAGCCACCATAGCCGAGAACCACGAAAAGATACGCGGATCCAGCCTACCAAGCTCACAACAACAAAAGGTAAACTTGCAGCATAGCCAAGCAAAAAAAGGAACCACCATGCCAATCTGGGTCGACGCCGACGCCTGCCCCGTCCCAATCCGGGAAATCCTCTGCCGCGCCGCCACCCGCTGGCAAATCAACACCACCTTCATTGCCAACCACGCCATCAACCTGCCCCCGAGCCCATACATCAAACGCCGCCAGGTCCCCCATGGCTTTGATGTCGCCGACAACGAAATCATGGACCAGATGCACGAGGGCGATCTCGTGATCACGCAGGACATTCCCCTGGCCGCCGAAGCCATAGAAAAAGGCGCCGACGTATTCAATCCTCGCGGCCAGGCCTTCACCAAAGAAAATATTCGCCAGCGCCTTGCCATGCGCAACTTTATGGAAGAAATGCGGAGTGCCGGACAGGTGACCGGAGGGCCAGCCCCCTTCAGCCAGACCGACCGAAAGGAATTTGCCGACAAGCTCGACCGCTGGCTGCAAAGGAACCAGAAACGCTAACCGCTAAGGCTGGCAATACCCTGCATAGTTGTCCAAGGTAGAGGAGTACCACGCAACGCCAAACGGGAGTATAGCCATGAGCCAGAAACCCGCAGATATTGCGCGCCTCGAACGTTACGGGCCGGAGACCAGCGAATACACTTTGGCAATCATCACGGATGAAGACCATGCCTCCCAGGTCGAACTCGAGGATGGGCAGATCGCATGGAAGTCCACCCTCCGTTACGACAAACTCTACCGCGAACATAACCCTTCCACCGGCAAGGTTCGTTACCGTATGGAAGAAATCCCCGAACAGGACGGCGGCGAACACCAGCTGATAAGTCTTATCGCGGAAGGCGGTCGCGGCGCCGAATTCTCGGAACTGGTCATGTTTGGTGAACGGCTGCTCACTTTTGATGATCGCACCGGCCTGGTCTGCGAAATCCGCAATGAAAACCAGCTGGTTCCTCGACATATTCTCATGACCGGCAGTGGGGATGAGAAATTCAAAGGTTTCAAAAGCGAGTGGGCAACCCTGAAGGGCGAACACATGATTGTCGGCAGCCACGGCAAGAACAGTCAGGAAGAGTGGATCAAGGTCCTGGACCGGAATTACGGCCTGACAAGCATCGACTGGCATCAATACTACCATTCCATGCGCCAAGCCCTGGGCATAGGCCATCAGGGCTACGTGACTCACGAAGCGGCGGAATGGCACCCCTACCGGAATCAATGGCTTTTCTTTCCCCGTAAGATTTCCGCCACTCCCTTTGATGAAACCGTGGACGAGCGGGAGCGCGGCGGCAATACACTGATTATCGCCAACACCGACTTCTCCGATATCAGAACACTGGATATCGGTCCGCGCACTCCGGAAAGGGGCGTGTCCTCATTCAAGCTTATCCCCGGCCGGCCTGATGAATGCATAGGTTTGAAGAGTGTCGAAATCGGCGAGCGTACGGAAACCTATCTGTTCTGCTTTGATCTGGAAGGTAACCTGTTGCAGGAGGATACATTAATTGGGCGTTACAAATGTGAGGGTATCGAAATACTCTGAAGCGCTGCATCAAGCATCCCGGCGGAGGATTTCGGCCTTATCGTGCAGGTTTCCAGCGAATTAAGAGTCATTTAAAAACTTTATTTTGCGAAACTTTTTATTAGCTTGATGGACAGAGGCGTCGGGTGTGGTGATTAGAGCAATACACCACATTCGATCATTCGCAGATCAAGTACCGACATACAGTGAAGAGATCGCGTTATTAAACGCACAACGCTTTCCATCGCAGTGGCTCCGACTCTGATTGCAGCACCAGCCATCGCCATGGCTGCGGACAGGGACTGGATAGCAGAGACTCAGTATCTTGCACCAGACGGCTCCGAGTTCACTATTGACTCGGGAGTCCAGGAGATGACCGTCGATACCGCCTTGATGCCTTACGACCCGATGGATCAGCCCCTTTGATAATGATTCTCTTTTAATTTCTACCCGAAGCAGCTAACCTTTGCGCTCTTTATCTTTCAAGTCTGTAAAGAGCGCCCCATGTCCAGCCAAGATCACAAAACCACCAGCAGTTTTGCTGCCCTCGCCCGCCTGCTCAGATACGCCCGGGGATATCGCCGGCAGATCATCGCTGCCACCACCTGTTCGATCATCAACAAGCTGTTCGATATTGCTCCGGAAATTCTGATCGGCGTTGCCATCGATGTGGTCGTCAACCAGGAAGAGAGCTTTGTGGCGGGTCTGGGTTTTGAGACGGCTCAGGAACAAATCACCATTCTGGCCGTGCTCACCTTCTTTATCTGGGCTGGCGAATCCCTGTTCGAATACCTGTTCCAGATCCTGTGGCGTAACCTCGCCCAGCGACTGCAGTCGGATCTGCGGCAGGATGCCTACGAGCATGCCCAGCGCCTCGACATGAGCTTCTTCGAGGCACGCAGTTCCGGCCAACTGGTGGCCACCATGAATGACGACGTGAACCAGCTCGAACGATTCCTGGATGGCGGCGCCAACGCCATGATCCAGGTATTGGTGACCGTGGTTGCCGTGGGCGCGGTATTCTTCGTGCTCTCGCCGCTCATTGCCCTGCTCGCATTCACCCCCATTCCCCTCATTATCTGGGGTGCGTTCTATTTCCAGCGAAAAGCCGGACCACTCTACGCCGATGTGCGGGAAAAGGTGGGCGACCTGTCCAGCCGGCTCGCTAACAACCTCGGCGGTATCGCCACCATCAAGAGCTTTACCGCTGAGCAGCGAGAGGCCAGACGCCTGAAAGAAAGTAGCGAAGCCTACGTGGAGGCCAACCGCCGGGCCATCCGGATCAGCTCCGCCTTTATCCCGGTGATCCGGATGGCCATCCTCGCCGGCTTTCTGGCCACTTTCACGGTCGGCGGCATGATGGCCCTGGAGGGCAGCCTGAACGTGGGTGCCTACGGTGTGCTGGTATTCCTGACCCAGCGGCTGCTCTGGCCCCTGACCGGGCTTGCGGAAGTCATTGACCTGTTTGAGCGCTCCATGGCCAGCACCCGCCGGATTCTGGACCTACTCGCCGAACCCGTGCATGTGCGTGATGAAGGAGGCAAGGCTCTTCAGGAGCCGGTAAAAGGCGACGTTGAGCTGGATAAAGTAAGCTTTCACTATCCCTCCAGCGGCGCCGGCATCCGGGATATCAGCCTGGCCGTGCCAGCCGGCAATACCCTTGCGCTGGTGGGCGCTACCGGTTCCGGCAAATCGACTCTGATCAAGTTGCTGCTCCGGTTCTACGACCCGAGCAACGGCGAAATCCGGATCGATGGCCAACCCATCCGCGACCTCAGCCTCAGATCCCTGCGCGGAGCAATCGGCCTGGTGACCCAGGATGTCTATCTGTTCGAGGGCACCATTCGGGAAAACCTGGCCTATGGGAATCCGGCGGCCAGCGACGCCGAGATCACCGATGCTGCGAAAACCGCAGAAGCCTGGTCCTTCATTGAAGCCCTCCCTGAAGGCCTCGATACACCGGTTGGTGAACGGGGCGTTCGGCTGTCGGGCGGACAGCGCCAGCGACTGTCCCTCGCCCGTGCCCTTCTGAAAAATCCGCCGATACTGGTACTCGATGAAGCCACCAGTGCCGTGGACAACGAAACAGAAGCCGCTATCCAACGGTCACTGAAACGCATTGGCCACAACCGGACCGTGATCATGATTGCCCATCGGCTCTCCACAATTGTTGATGCGGACTCCATTGCGGTGATTGAAGGCGGCAGGGTGCTGGAACAGGGAACCCATCGGGAGCTCCTCGAACAGGATGGCGCCTACGCCAACCAGTGGCGGGTACAGACCGGCCAGATCCAGGCCGCCGTTTAACGCAATATATATTGATAGTGATTCGCATTTAAATTATCCTGCAGGCCCTCAGCAATCCGGGAGCCTGCATGCCTGTTTTTTTTGACGTTTCCAATCTTGGTGTCCGCATTGGCGACACCGCCATTCTTCAAAACGTGAACCTCGGATTCGTTGAGGGTGAAGTGACTGCCCTGCTCGGACATAACGGCTCCGGCAAGTCCACGTTGCTCAAGGTGCTTGCCCGGCAGCTTGCACCGTCTTCCGGCGAAGTACAGCTTCTGGGTAACCCATTCCGGAGCACAGGTGCGAGGGAGTTTGCCCGCAATGTCGGCTATCTGCCCCAGCACCCCCCTGGGACCGATGGCTTGACGGTTCGCGAGCTGGTCGCCCTGGGCCGCTATCCCTGGCGCGGCCCGCTGGGCCGTTACAACGAGGAAGACCACCGGCTGATCACCCGGGCCATCGAAGACACGGGACTCGAGCAATTCGAGCATCGCTCCGTGGACACCCTCTCTGGTGGTGAACGTCAGCGGGCCTGGATTGCCATGCTGCTGGCCCAGCAGACCCGATGTCTGCTGCTCGATGAGCCTATTTCGGCCCTCGATGTGAAACACCAGGTTGAAACCCTGCGCCTGGTCCATCGTCTCGCAGAGCAGCGGGACCTCACGGTTGTCGTGGTACTGCACGATGTGGATCTTGCAGCGCGGTTCTGCGACCGACTCGTCGCTCTTAAATCCGGCCAGCTGGTGGCCGATGGCAGCCCACGGGACATCATGGACTCCGGCATACTGGAATCCATTTATGGCGTCCCCATGGGCGTGATGGAACGGGCGCCAGGGCAGTGGGTGTCCTATGTTCACTAATTCTGAACACTTCTGGCGGTACGCCGCGGCACTGCTGTTGAGCCTGCTGCCGGTCTTTGCCAGCGCCGCAAGCTGGCAACACGAACAGGGAACCCTGACCCTCGATCAAACGCCGGAACGGGTGATTGCTCTGAACTGGGCAGCCACCGAGGCACTGCTGCTACTGGGCGTCACGCCCATCGGCGTTGCCGATCGCGATGGCTATAACGTGTGGGTCAAGGAACCGGAGCTTCCCGAGGGTGTGGCCAATATCGGCACACGGGTGGCGCCGAGCCTCGAAGCCATTGCCGAGCTCAAACCGGATCTGATCGTCACCAGTTCCGAGATGGCACCCGCAGCCAACATGCTGGAGCGCATTGCGCCCACCTACGTTGTCAGCGTTTACAAGCAGGGCTCCCGCCCTTTCGAAAAGGCCAGCAGCATGCTGAAAACTCTCGGCGAGATGCTGAGCCGGGAAGAGCGTGCAGAGGCTGTCCTCAACGACATCGAACAGACCCTGCAGACCCAGCGCCGTCGGCTGGAGAATGCCGGCCTGACGGACCGACCGGTGGCACTGGTGAACTTCCTGGATGACCGCCACGTTCGCGTCTACGCACCCAACGGCCTTTTCCAGAGCGCCCTGAACGCCCTGGGCCTTGAGAACGCCTGGCCGCACCCCGGGAACTACTGGGGATTCTCGGTCGTCGGGCTTGAAGCCCTTGCGCCCTATCAGGACAGCCGAATCGTTGTCATTTCTCCGACCCTGCCCGGGTTGTCTGACACCCTGGCCAGCAGCCCTTTCTGGACCTACCTGCCGCCGGTTCAGCGTGATCAGGTGTACCAGATTGATCCGGTCTGGCCGTTTGGCGGGGTTTTCCCAGTCAAGCGACTGGCAACGTTACTCGCTGAGGGTCTGCTGGCCGGAGGTTCAGACAATGTACGCTGAAGCGGCAAATAGCCGGATCGGTCGGCCAACCCGGCCAGCAAGGTTGCCGGTGGCGGCCGCCCTGATCTGGTGTGGTGCATTTCTCGCGAGCGCGGCGCCCTGGTTTGGTCAGCTGGACCCGGGCGCACTCATCGCCGCCTTCTGGACGTTCGAAGGCACCGACTACGCCTCGGTACTGGCCCACCACAGCTGGGCACCCCGTGTTGCCATGGCGGTTCTGATTGGCTTTGGTCTTGGCCTTGCCGGCGCGGTAACCCAACAGATTCTGGGCAACCCCCTTGCCTCACCAACAACCCTGGGCGTGGAGGCCGGCGGCCAGTTCGGGATAACGGTCGCGACCCTGTTCTTTCCAGGGCTGCGCGCGTTCAGTCCGGACCTGGTGGCGGTTGCCGGCGGCCTGCTGGCGATCGGTCTGGTGATCGCGCTCACCTGGCGCCTGGGTTTTTCACCGGTCACCGTGATATTGGCCGGCCTGGTGGTCACGTTTTTCCTGGGCGCCGTGAACATGGCGTTCCTGTTACTCAAGGGCGAGTGGCTGGGGAACCTGTTTATCTGGGGCGCGGGCTCCCTGGTCCAGAATAACTGGCAGCCGTTTATGGAACTCTGGCCCCGGGTATTATTGCTGGCCATATTCATGATCCTGCTTATGCGCCCGCTCCAGGTCATGCAACTGGGACAGACCTCTGCCCGATCCCTGGGCGCCCAGGTCGGTCTGATCCGGGTACTGGCCCTGTTCCTGGTGGTTCTGATGAGTGCCACGGTCGTCAGCCGGGTTGGTGTCGTGGCTTTTATCGGCCTTGCCGCGCCGGTGCTGGCACGATTGCTGGGTGCCCGTACACTGTCGGAGCGGCTGATCTGGAGCAGCCTACTGGGTGCGGGTCTGCTGTTACTGGCCGATACCCTCGCCCATTGGGCCTCCACCTGGGGCGACGGATCTCTGGTGCCAACCGGCACGACCACCGCCCTGATTGGCGGGCCGATTATCCTTCTGGCCCTGCAGGGCTTGAAGAATACCCATCATATGCCCGGGCAGGATGACAACCCAGCCGGTTTCCTGCCCAAAAGACGTTCCACCTTTGTGATTGGCGGAGTCATAGCCGCCCTACTTCTGGGCACCATCGCTATCTCCATGGGTTGGTCCCCGGGGCTGGACGAATGGAGCTGGACTCCGATCGCCCAGTGGCACGAGGCGTGGGTCTGGCGCGGCCCCAGATTGCTAGCGGCCATTCTTGCGGGCGTGGCCCTCGGCCTGGCAGGAACACTGATCCAGCGCATGACAGGCAACCCCATGGCCAGCCCGGAGATGCTCGGCATCAGCGGCGGCGCGGCGGTGGTTATGGTCCTGATAGTGCTGTTCGGTGCCGAAATTGGCCGGGCAGGACAGCTGGGAGCGGCTACCCTGGGTGCTGCAGCCGCTTTGGGATTGCTGATTTTGCTGGCCCGCAAGCACCGGTTTGCCGGCAACCAGCTCCTGCTTGGCGGGCTCGCCTTGTATGTCTTTATGGACGCGGGGCTTCGTCTGGTCATGGCGTCCGGTGGTACCGTCGCCTCGCAGCTTCTTAACTGGATGTACGGCTCCACCTGGCTGGTCTCGGAGGCCGAAGCTCTCGGGCTGTTGGCGCTCATCGTGCTGATTTCAGCTGGCCTGTTGGTGATTATCCGCCCACTGAGTATTCTTCCCCTGGGAGACACATCGGCCAGCTCACTGGGCTTACCGGTTACGAAAGTGCGTCTGCTTTTGCTTCTTTGGGCGGCACTGCTGACCGCTTCGGCGACGGTCGTGATCGGTCCGCTGAGTTTTGTGGGTCTGATCGCTCCTCACCTCGCCCGCGTTCTTGGCCAGCAGACCGTTGGCCGGCAGCTCCTTGTGGCTGCCCTTTCCGGGGGCCTGTTATTGGGGGTGGCCGACTACCTGTCCAGAATTGTTGTATACCCCAACCAGCTTCCGGCGGGGCTTCTGGCCGCCCTGGTCGGTGGCCTGTATTTCCTTTGGGGGCTGAGTCGCCATGGCAGAGCCTGATCGCAACCCTGTGATCGGCCGTTGGGCCAGGGAATACAGCCATCTCCTGGACCAGTCCGGGCTGGAGAGGGAATCGGTTTTGAACGAGGCGCTGCAAGCTTCTGGCGGCGTACGAACTGGTCTCTTCTCCCTGGCCCAATGCCTGGAGCAACCGTCCCTGCTACTGAATCAGATTGGTGTCGACTACCCGAATAACACCGGTCCAAGGACCGTGCGCGCGCTTGCTTCTGTGCTGCAGCAGGATCTGGCGCTCAGCGTCATTGCGCCTCTGACCCTCAGGCTCTTTCGCGACGGCCAGGCGCCTGCACCGGATGCCCACCGTATATTTCTGGGCCCGGCGGACCAGCAGACACAGGCAGCATCCCGCTGGTTTCAGGTGCCCGGTGGGGAGCAGGTTGGCGAGGAAATGTTTGTGCGGTCGACAGGGGCTCTGACAGCAAAATGGTACCCGGTTTTCCGTCGCCAGCTGGGGGTCAGTCCCGGCGCTTACTGGAGCAGTATCGGGCTGGGACTGGGAGCTCCGTTTTCAGCCGTGTGGAACCGGGTCGAACCGCAAGCGCTTTGCCAGTTGGCGCAAGGCTGGCTGGAGCAATTTCAGAACGATGCAAACCAGTTCATCGACTGGATTCCGGCGGTGTTCGGTGAGCAAACCACGGCAATCCCACAACGCAGGGGGTGTTGCCTGAAATACCTGCTGCCGGAGGGCGGCTACTGCGGCACCTGTGGCGTGCATCGCAAGGAACGACTCGCTGCACTCACGCCCCAAGAGCCGCCGACAACGCCAGGCCAATGGCAGCCAGGCCAATAAGCACACCGGCGCCTGCTGCAATTTTCAAACCT
Organism: uncultured Marinobacter sp.; assembly: GCF_913055835.1. Classification (GTDB taxonomy): domain Bacteria; phylum Pseudomonadota; class Gammaproteobacteria; order Pseudomonadales; family Oleiphilaceae; genus Marinobacter. The sequence continues at coordinate 116,115 of NZ_CAJXKQ010000005.1, forward strand.
TCGATCATTTCCTGTTCGGGTGCCATTCCCTTTCCTCCCGTTTGACTAACCCACCAGGCCTCACTTTAATGCGAATAATTATTATTTGCAACGCTCGGTCACTGATCCGTAATACGGAAGGAGCCCTATACTCCTTGAAGCGGTATCGGCGCTCGGCGGAGCCCGCTTCAACTGCTACTCTGAATATTCTGATGGCACCGGTAAGAACGGAGGATCCAATGGGTATCTTCAAACAACTCGCCCTGACTTGCAGCTTATTACTGGTTGCGGTTCCCATCATGGCAAGCCAGACCTATTCCTCCGATAAAGCGGATTTCCGACTGGAAACCGTGGCGCAGGGTCTGGAACACCCCTGGAGCCTGGCGTTTCTGCCGGACGGATCCATGCTGGTGACAGAACGGGAAGGACGGCTGCGAATGATTCGGAACGGGGCCTTACTGAATGACCCCATCAGCGGAGTTCCCGAGCTTGTTGTATCCGGCCAGGGCGGGCTGCTGGATGTTCTTCTGCACCCGGACTTTCAGCAGAATCAGGTACTGTTTCTGAGCTACGCCCACCGAAACCGGGAGGGCATGACAACCCGTGTTGCTCGCGCTCGGCTGGAGAATGATCGCCTTACCGATGTTGAAGTCATCTTTGAAGCCCTGCCCCGCTCCAACACAAGTCGGCACTTTGCAGGTCGTATGGAATTCGACCAGGGCGGCAATCTCTACATCGCGGTGGGGGACCGTGGAGAAATGGACCGCGCCCAGGACAATGCTGACGATGCGGGAGGCGTTCACCGAATCACAACCGACGGTGCCCCCGCACCGGGCAACCCGTTCCTGGACACCAGCGGTGTCAACGATACCTTTTACACAACCGGCAATCGCAATATCCAGGGCATGACCATCCATCCGGAAACGGGCGAGATCTGGAGTCACGAACACGGCCCGCGGGGTGGCGACGAAATCAACATCATCCGGGCCGGAACCGATTACGGATGGCCGACAATAACCTACGGCATCGACTATTCTGGCCTGCCCATTACTGACAAAACCAAGAAGGAAGGCATGGCCCAGCCACTGCACTACTGGGACCCGTCCATTGCTCCCTCGGGCATGGCGTTTTATACCGGCGATCTGTTTCCGGAATGGCGGGGGGATCTGTTTGTCGGTGCGCTCAAGATGCGCAAACTGGTTCGCCTGCGCATCCAGGACGGGGAAGTGACGGAAGAGGAAGATCTGCTGACTGATCTCGGCGAACGGATCCGCGACGTGCGGATGGGTCCCGACGGCGCCCTTTGGTTGCTGACGGATTCGCCGAGGGGCAAGGTTTACCGGATGGTGCCGGTTCAGTGAGGATCGTTGGTTCTTTCGGTCTTTTCGAACTGTGGCAGTTCATCGGTAATGTCGAACCAGTCGGACTTTGAACCGACGAAAACATGTTGAGCCGGCCCCTTGCCCAGGGGTTCGTTGATGCAACCGACTCTGAGACGGAGAATCCCGGGAATCGCATCGACACGGCTGTAGAGCTGGCTGCCGCAACGGCTGCAGAAACCCCGGTACTTGCCGGGGCGTGATTCGAACTCGGCAATCCTGTCTTCGCCGGATACGAAACGGAACCGAACCTTTTGCACCGGCGCGCTGGCCGAAAACGCGCTGCCGTGGGCTCGCCGGCACTGGCTACAATGGCACAGGGCCACCGGGCCCAGCGGGCCATCGTATTCGAAACTGATATCGCCACACAGGCAACGACCGGTGTACATGATCCGGGCCTCACTGCTTCGGTTCACTGGTTAATTCACGCCGGATGATACCCGTGGGCTACTTGAAGAACCAGTGTGCCGGCACCACTTTAAGAACACACGATTCGCTAAGGAGGACACTATGTCATTCAGCGCACTTCCGAAAATCGGCATGGGAACGTTCCGGCTTAAGGGCAATGATGCCCGCGACGCCGTCAAGAGCGCCCTATCCCTGGGCTACCGCCATATTGATACCGCCCAGATGTACGAGAATGAAGCGGAAGTTGGCGATGGCATTACCTCCAGCGGTATTCCGCGCCGTGAGATTTTTCTGACCACCAAGATCTGGTTTGACCAGCTGCACGCCAGTGACCTGATCAACAGCCTGCACGACAGCCTCGCACGCCTGAAAACCGACCATGTGGATCTGGCGCTGATTCACTGGCCATCGCCCGGCGATGAAGTGCCCATGAAAGAATATCTTGGCGCCCTCAGAGATGCCCAACGTGAAGGCCTGGCCGAACACATAGGCATTTCCAACTTCACCTGCGCCCAGATGGATGAGGCCAAAGAGATACTGGGTGACACCCCCATTTTCACCAACCAGGTAGAAGTGCATCCGTTCCTGGCCAACCGAAAGGTTGTGGAACATGCCCAGAAACTTGGCATCACCGTGACCGGCTACATGCCCCTGGCGGTCGGCAAGGTGATGGAGAACGAGACACTGCAACGCATTGCAGGTGAGCGAAACCTGACCCCGGCCCAGGTAGCCATTGCCTGGGTTGCCTCGAGAGGCGTGGTACCTATTCCCTCCTCGACACGTCCGGCACACCAGAAGGCCAACCTGGAGGCGCTGAAAGTTCAATTGAGCGAGGAAGAAATTCGCGCCATTGATGAGCTGGACCGAAACGAGCGCATAGCTAATCCGGACTTCGCGCCGGCCTGGGACTGAGCCAGAGGCCGGCACCAGCCAGCAATAGCGTAGCTATAGGGGTGACCAGCAACCACCAGGTTTGCAGCACCCACGATATGGCTGCGCAGAACAGACTCCACAACACCAGCAGCGGCAGGTAAAACCAACGCCAGGGCCCGGGTATCAGCGCAACCACCAGCGCACCCGCCGCTGCGGTGGTGCCTGGCGCGATGCCAAACAGCGCGACTGCCTCCCACTGGCCGGAATCAGCCATTGCCAGCCAGGGCAATCCAGACACGGCAAGCAGCCAGAGAACGGCAAACTTACCAACCGGCAGCCTGCTTCCGGGAACGCGTCCTGAAAGTGCGGCGACTGCAAGCAACGCGCCCTGGGCGACAAAGGCCCAACCAAACCATGTCGCCGGCCAGTTAATAGGACCGAAATAGCCCACCAGAAACCCGTAACCACTGGTTGCCCAGGCAAGCGCCATCAGTCCGACCGCCAAACGACGGGCCCTCTCTCCCTGACTGAGAAACAGCGCAGGAATACCGAAGGCAGCAACTACCGCCAGCAACTGCCACGGCCAGAGATCCTGATTAATCCGGACAAACAGCCGCAGAAAAACCTGCGGCCCGAACATCACGAAATCCTGTAGCGAGTAGCTTAGCCAGTCTGCGCCACTCACAGAGACCTCACGTAATCGGCCATCTGCTTTCGCTGAGCTGCATCCGGGAGCCGTCCATAGAGCGCGCCCATATTCTCCTTCATGTGCTCGACCTTGCTCGTTGCCGGAATGGCACAGGTCACCGCCGGATGGGAAATGATGTACTTGAGGAAAAACTCCGCCCAGTTACTGACGCCGACATCCCCGGCCCAATCCGGCAGCGGCTCCGACTGGAAGCGGCGAAACAGCGAACCACCCTGGAACGGCCGGTTAACGATTACCCCGATGCCCCGCTCCCGGGCCAGTGGCAGCAACCGATCCTCAACCTCGCGATCCAGAACGTTATAGGTCAGTTGCACAAAATCCAGCGGCTCCCGCTCCATGATCTGTGCGAATTCCCGATGCCGGCGGCCGTGGGACGTGGTAATGCCGATATACCGAACCTCACCGTTGGCCTTCATTTCCTTCAGGGTTTCAAGATGCCCCTGCCAGCCCAGCAGATTGTGCACTTGCAACAGATCGAGCCGCTCAACACCCCAGCGCCTGCTCGAACGCGCCGCCTCCTGCCGGGTTTCTGATTCATCGCCGGTCCAGATCTTGGTGGCGGCAAAAATCCGATCGTGGGCGTTCAGAGAATTCAGCGCCTCACCCATCACGTCCGCCGCACTTCCGTACATCGGCGAACCATCCACAACCGTTCCGCCCAGATCAAAGAAGGTTTTCAAAACCCTGGTGCGCTGTTGAACCAGCTGCGTGTCGCCACCCACGTTAAAGGTGATCCATGTGCCCATACCGATTGCTGGGATGGATTCGTCCGTGCCGGGAATCCGGCGCATGATGGGTGATGAAGAGGATGCTCCCGGCGTGCTTGCAAAAAGCACCGGGGATTTAAGAGCAATCCCAGCCAGGCCGGAACTGATGAGAAACTTCCTTCGCGTGATCCGATTCGCCATATGGGCTCCCCCACTGACATAAATTTCAGTGCGAATAGCACAATGCCTAAACAGCGCGGGTGGGTCATCCCTTCGCCAGACCGTGGAGGGCCATGGATGGCCCGACCGAGCCTACATGGAAGTATTTACGGCGTGTCTGGCGAAGGGATGACCCACCCGGGCGGCAGCTACATGGCTGACAGTCTTACCAACACATCAGTTCCCGTAATGAGCATCGAGATATTTCAGAATACGGGCAGACTCGAACAGCCCTTCCCCGGTATTGGGGTCTTCAAGATAGGGCACCTGAACCCGCTTGTGCACCTGGAAAAACGCATCCCGCTTGCCACCGGGAATCGGCGTATAGGGCCCCGGCTTGATGCGCTGCTTCGCCGGCCCGATCTCACTCCAGTGCTCCTTGCCCAGGTTGTGCAAGGTATAGGGAATCTCCAGCTCACACAGCCGCTCACGCACCAAACGTGAAAACGGACTGCCCTCGAAACTCCACAGGTGCAATGGCTGCTCCGGACGCTTGCCAGGGCTCACCCGCAGCCCCCGCATGGCACTGGTTACAGAAGCCACCGAACCCAAGACCGGCTGCCAGACCCGGCCGCGATAGTAGGATGGCACCGACCGGCCGGCATACTGCCGGAACAGATACTCGATGATTTCCTCGGATTCGTACATCACCGTGCCCGTGTTCTGGTCCGCCAGCAACGGGAACTGTTGCCGACCTCCCAGTGCCTCCGCCTGGGCCCGGAAAACCGAACCACCTTTCGGGCAGGGCCGGATTTCCACATCCAGATTCAGGGCCGTCAGGGCTTCACGAACACGGCGGCAGTACGGACAGCCTTCCATATCGTAGAGCACAATGGGCTTTTCCGGCTGGGGTACGTTATTGACGACCAGGCAACCGCGCCAGGCCGTGAGCGACGACGTAGCGACCGAACCCAGCACGTGAACATTGTGAGACAGCATATTCGACATAAACAAACCTTCTGTTGGAGACCGCTCCATTATCACGCAATCTGGCGATTTTCCATTGGCTCCCGGGTGCCCATGATGTGATCAAACCAGGGCCTGGTTACGCACCAGTTGGCATTAGGGTTCGGTCCCATGTGGTGATCATAGTGCCAGGGCAGGTTTTCCCTTGCCCAATCCGGATCCAGATGTGAGCGCTTATGTACCCGGTAGTAATTCCAGGCACTGTAATAGAGCGTGCCAACAAAGAATGGTGCCACAGGCAGCAACGGAGTGACTGCTGCTGCCCCCGCAACCAGGGCAGCCACTTCCTTGGTCTGGGCGTTCCAGGTCAGGGGCGGATGACGATAATCGTGATCAAGGAAGCCATTTCGGCGCACATTGCGGTGATGATCGTGCCAGTGAAACGACCAGAAACTCGCCCGGTTTCGGCCCAGCTCATGAAGAACGTGTTTATGGAATACCCATTCCACGGCATTGGCGGTCAAAAGACCCAATGGAATACCGATCATGGTGCCCTCCTTTTGTTATTTTCGGAACACTTGGTTACACGTTATCTAGGAAACGCTCTTTTCGGTCCCGATTCCATGACCCTGATGCCGAAAAAAGCGCCCGAAAATCTGATCACAGGGTCATTGACAACCAGAAGGTTAATTTTTGCCCACCTAACTCCATGATTCACAAGGGCACTTACATCGCGTCACAAAAATTCAATACAAACAACGACACTACTGCCATTTTTTAACGTCATGTAGAGCTTTTCTGCATAGTACAAATGGCCAGGATGGGCTATTGTGGAAGTATAAGAATCCACTGGATGGTGACCATGTTAATCCCGGGTATGCGACGCTCAGGCTCTGTAAGAGCCGAAACAATGTATCCTCGACTCAGGCGGTCGGTACTGGCATCGCTTGTGGCCCTGTCTTTCACGGCTGGCCCATCCGTTGTCGCCGCAGACGACAAAGACTCGGGATTCTCCGGCACTCGCCTCTGGTCCAACCAGTTGAAGGATTACGCGCTTCAGTCTCTCCATAATGAGGATGCCATGAGCATGGCGGCCATTCCGTTGAATGGCCCCGGCATCAACCAGTACATCAATGCCGATGCCCTGATGAGCCCCGGTTCCATCATGAAACTGGTGACAACCTTTGCAGCACTGGAGGTGCTCGGCCCCAATCACCACTGGGACACCGACTTCCTGACCGACGGTGTTATGGCTGGCGACACCCTCAAAGGTAATCTCTACGTCCGCTTTGGCGGCGACCCGAAGCTCACCATCGAACGACTCTGGACAACGCTGAGTGAGCTTCGCAGCATGGGGATTACCAGAATCGAGGGCGACCTGATCCTTGATGGTTCCTACTTTCAGGTGGACGGTGGTTTTCCTGCGTTTGAAGACAACGGCGACAATCCCCACGCGCCCTTTCTGGTGGAGCCTTCCGCGTATCTGACCAACCTGAACCTGATGCACTTCCAGGTGCGCGCCGATGAGCGCGGCACCCAGGCCTGGAGCACACCCTCCCTGGGCGAAGTTGTTATCGACAATCGCGTGGTTGCCACTGCCGAAGGCCCTTGCCCTTCGCGCAGAAACTTTGAATGGGAACCTATAATTCATGAGGACCATCGGGTGACCGTTCGGGTAACCGGTGAACTTCCTCAGGGCTGCAGAAGCACCACCTACCTCTCGCTATTGCCCCATGAGCAGTACAGCGCTTCTTTGATCCGTTCATTGCTGGCTGACCTCGGAGTGGTTGTTTCCGGCGGAGACCTCAACGGCGTGACACCGGAAGATGCACGGCTGGTAATGAAAACCACCTCACCGGATCTGGTTACCATGGTGAGGGATATCAACAAGTGGAGCAGCAACGTGATGGCTCGCCAACTGCTGCTCACCATCGGTGCCGAGAACCGCCTGGATGATGAGAACGATGACCGGGTTGCCGGCATTCGGGTGATCTATGAATGGCTCGAAGACAAGGGTATTAACACCGCCGGCATGGTAATCGACAACGGTGCCGGCCTTACGAGGCACGGCCGTATTACTGCCCGCCAAGGCGCACAGATTCTTCAACACGCCTGGAACAGCGCTTACTCGGCCGATCTCATGGCTTCCATGCCCATCATCGCCATGGATGGAACCATGGCCCGCCGTCTGCGCAACACCGGGATGGATGGCGAGGGTCGCATCAAGACGGGTTATCTGGAAAATGTGAGGTCGATCGCCGGGTTCACCCGGGATTCCAATAACACCACCTGGGCCGTCGTAGGTATGGTCAATAACGATCCGGCCTGGAATGGCCAGGCTGTCTTGGACCGGATACTTTATTCGCTGCATTTCCGGCCGCCGACAGGTACGGCTATTTCGCATGCCGCTTCCGGGACTTCTGAGACCAGTATTCAATAAAAAGCCCCGGCCTTGGCCGGGGCTCATTCAAAGCTGTAACAACATGCTTTACTGAGGCTGCCCTACGAAGTCATCGAACAGAATAAGCCCCAACGCTTGTAACGCCGGATCTGCATTATCAGGATCCGCATCCCTCGCAACCACTGTGTACACGCCACCTGCATTCAGCTCAACACCTTCGGCGGTGATCGCCGGTGTGCCTGTACCTGTTGGCGCAATGTAGACGTTATAGGTGCCATCCGCGATCGGCAGATAATCTGTTACGGCTTTGAAGGGCACGTCTGCCAGAGCAGGATCAGCGTTACCGATACCGTCCTGAGTGCCCGGCACCAGATAGATATCGACATTGCCGGCCGCAGTAGACGCGTGAACGATTCTCAAAGAGGCCTGTGTCGCGATGCTGCGAACAGTATCCTCTGCAACCAGCGCTTCGATGTTCTCCAACTGACCAACCGCAAGAACGCTATAGCCTTGGCCGTTGACGAGTGGCAGTGTCTCGTCAATGACAACCTGCCCACCACTGAGAGTGGTTCCAGCGGCAGCGACCCGAACTCGGGTATCGCCGGCCGGAAGAGCAGCATAGCCGTCAAGGAAGGCGAACGGAGAAACACTGCCGAACGGGATGTCAGAGAGTGCCGCCGGACCTGTTTCGCCAACAAAGACATCCACGTTGGGTGCATTGGAAGAGGCATGCACAACGCGCACGCCAGCGTCCTGGCCCACGTCGAAGATTTCGGCAACATCGCTACCGTTCAGCACGACTAAGCTGATCGGGCTTGCATCGCCATTGGCGCCAGTATTGTCAACGGCGCCGACCAGAAGATCAGAACCTGCTGGCAAGCCGATTTGGCCACTGTCATAGACAACAGTATCGGAGCCTGCCGGGGTAACTCGAATCTGATAATCATCTGAGGCAGGAAGCTCCAAGGGCCCTACACTTTCCTTGAAGGAAAAACTAAAGGTAGCTTCGGCAGGAAGCGGATCACCAGAGGCGGTAACGTACACATCCACTGGACCAGCGGCAGCTGTCTGGGCCTCAGGCGACAAATGAACAACCCTCAGGCGCGCGCTGTTGGCATCATCACGGGCGCCATCATCAGTCAGAATCAGAGGTTCAATGGTCTCATCACCAACTTTGCCGACTGCAATCACGTCGTAGCTGGTATCGGAACGCAGCGAAACCCCATCGGCAGAAATCACTGTCACCGTCTCACCGCCCGGCAGCAAGCCATCGACAGCAATATCAGCAAGACCGGCACTGGGTGCCAGAACTGCTGCCTGTTTGTAATCCGCTCCCGGAACGACGACATTACCATTAACCCGTACATTCACCGCAGGTGCATCCGAAGAGGCATGCAGGACTCGGACACTGGTGGTTGCTGGATCATCATCGTCATCCAGCCAACACCCGGACAGCATGACACTGCCCGCCAAAACCATCGGTAAAGCGTATTTTGTATTCATTGTTACAAGTCCCCACTAATGAAGGTTGTTTACCAGGATTTAAGTGGTTCGAACCTGCACAAATTCAGTCCCTGAATCATGCGTGAAATCATTTACGGGGAGGTGGAAAGAACGGATTTGCAGTTTTTTGCATTTAAGCTTACAGGCGTACGCTTTATTCAAATCGACGCATGGTAAACGCCGTCATCCTGCCGGCGAGGGGCGCGATGAAGGTTACCAGAGGGAAGGCAACGGCCCAGGCAACCAGGAAAGCTGGCCCCCAGCGGAAATGAAATTCGCCGTCGATGCCCGTGTTGATAAAGGTGATTACCCCTGACATCAATAAAGACATAATCCCGGACATGTAAAAGCCGAAAATAAGCTGTCGTAGACGTGAAAGTCTCATTTTGCTCATGACTTCTCCTGAAAATGCTCCAGCGCTCCTCGGAGCAGCATCTGAAAGGCGCGATATGTCGTACACTGGTTTTACGTGAAGTTTAAATAGTAATGAGCTTGCAACCTTTTTTCGATAGGGCTTTTTACCAAGACAGGTGAGCCATGGATACTGCCCGATACAGGACACCCGGCTTTCTCAAACCCCTTGTTCTTATTCTGGTCCTGGCGTCTACTCTGGCGGGCTGCAGTTCGACCAAGCTGGCTTATCGATACGCAGATTGGGGCATTGTCTGGTGGGTAGAGGATTACGTGACACTCACGGCCGACCAGAAACAACAGCTCAACCAAGATATCGAGCAACTGCGGCAATGGCATTGCAGCGCCGAGCTGCCCCGCTATCAGGTCTGGCTGGATGAACTCGAGTCTGACGTATCCGACAACCCGCCCGATCAGGCTACCGTCGAATACCATCAGCAGCAGCTTTTCAGCTTCTTCCCCAGTCTTCTGGAACGGGCAACTCCGGTCGCAACAAACCTTCTCTCCAGCCTGAGCGACGAGCAGGTCCGGGAGTTGGCGGACAACATGGCCCAAAGCCAGCGGGAAATGGAGGAAGAGTTTTCGGCCGATTCCCCGGAAGCGACAGCCGAAGCTCGCGCCGAAAGAACCGCAGAGCGGGTCGAGCGTTGGCTGGGGGAGCTGAACAGCAAGCAACGTGACATCGTGCAGCAATGGTCAGCCAATCGTGGCGCCCAGACTGAAATCTGGCTCCAGGGACGCAGGAACTGGCAGCTCGCATTGCTGGAGGTATTGGAAAGAAGAAACGAACCGACATTTGAGTCGGAGCTTGAATACCTGATCATGAATTCAGATCAGGTGCGCGGCGAGGCCTATGAAGCCATGATGGCGGAGAGTCGCGTTGCCATGTCCTCCCTGATGCACGATTTGATCCTGGCGGGTGATGATACAACACTGGCCCATCTCCGGAATCGGGCCGTGGAGCTCAACAGTGACTTTGAAGCACTGACCTGTTCGCCGGCCTGAAAGCCGGAATTCATCAAAAAAGGGGTCAGATGAAGGCTTTCATCTGACCCCTGCCTACCCTCAGATTACCCTCAGACCGTCAGGTAACCACCATCGGCGTTGATGCAAGCACCAGTGGTATAACTGGAAGCATCGGACACCAGGTACAGCACGGTACCCGCCATTTCGCTCGGATCCGCCACCCGCTTCATGGGAATATGGGCCATGGCCTGCTTCTTGATGGCCTCGTTGGTGGTCAGGGCGCTGGCAAATTTGGTATCGGTCAGCCCTGGCAACAGCGCGTTCACGCGAATTTTCTGCTGGCCCAGTTCCATGGCAAAGGATTTGGTCATGGAAATCACGGCGGCCTTGGTGACCGAGTAGATACCCTGGTAGTGGCCCGGGTTCACGCCGTTCACCGACGCCACGTTCACAATGGAACCGCCGCCGCTCTTCTTCATCATTTTCGCGCCTTCGGCACACATGAAGAAATAGCCCCGGATATTCACATCTACGGTTTTGTTGAAGGCGCCCAGGTCCGTCTCTTCAACCGGGCCGAAGTAGGGATTGGCGGCAGCATTATTTACCAGGATGTCCAGCTTGCCGTGGGTCTGCTCAATGTGAGCCCAGATGCTTTCAATCTGATCCATTTCACCGATGTGGCAGGCATAGGCTTCGGCACTGCCGCCGGCATCCCGGATGCTGCTGGCCACAGCCTCGCAGCCGTCAATCTTGCGGCTGCTCACAATCACGTGGGCGCCGTACTCGGCCAGGGTCCGGGCGATGCTCTCGCCGATGCCACGGCTGGCGCCGGTAATCAGGGCAACCTTGCCAGTCAGATCAAACAGGTTGTTGCTGCTCATTCTTTCACCTCAACTCACTATCGGAATGTCACCAGGGCGGGGTCATCCGCTTCCAGGTGGCTGTAGTTATTAAAAACGGCCAGGCTGCGCCGCGGGCCGGAATACAGGACCCGCGAGACGCTGGTGTTGGCAATCACTTCATTCAGGCCTAATGCCCGTGCGTCATCCAGGCCAAGCAGATGCTGGGCAATCACGGAAATCGGTCCGCCGGAGGTCGCCACCAGCACGTCGCCACCATCGGCGTACTCGATCATCTCCTCGAAAGCCGCGAGAACACGAGCTTTGAAGTCGGGCCAGCTTTCCTCGTACTCATGGTCGTACTCGCCCGAAGCCCAGCGATGTACGGCATGCACAAAGGCCTCCTGAAACGCCTTGGCTGGCTTGGGGAATGCTTTAAGATCCCGCGCCATCACGGCGCGGTCACTCCACTCCGGACGATACCGGGCCACCACGGTTGTGTGGTCAAACTCGTTGAAGCCGGGAACCACCTGCATATCGGGCAGCTTGGATCCGTAGCCGGTAGCGATGGCTTCAACGGTTTCGCGGTGGCGCTCGAGATCGCCCCCGAAAATAGCCGCCGGCTCAACCTTGCCGGCCAGCCAGCGGCCAAGCACCCGACCCTGCTCCCAGCCGGTGGCGGAGAGTTGATCATAGTTCTCCTTGCCGAAACTGGCCTGGCCGTGACGAACCAGATAAACCGTCGCCATTACAGGGAGCTCTCCGCAATCAGTCGCTGGCAGCGCTTCTCAAGGTAATTGGCGGCGTGACCAAAGGCGGCGAAACGCTTGTCTTTGGTCTGGCCGTGGTAGTAGCGGTAATAGATCTGCTGAATAATCACCGCCAGCCGGAACAGACCGTAGATCTCGTAAAAGTCGAAGTTGTCGACCTTGAAGCCGGACTGCTCCATATAATATTCGACCACCTCCTTGCGGGTGAGCATGCCCGGCCGATGTGTAGGCTGTCGGCGCAGCATCTGGAACGGGCCTTCATCGTCGGCTTGTATCCAGTAAGCCAGACTGTTACCCAGATCCATCAACGGGTCACCGATGGTGGCCATCTCCCAGTCCAGCACGCCGATGACCTCAAACGGGTTGTCCGGGTTCAGCACCACGTTGTCGAAGCGGAAATCGTTGTGGATCACCACCTGGGCAATGTCGTCCGGCATCTTGTCGTTGAGCCAGCTCATGACTTGCTCAAAGTCACCCACATCGTCGGTGCGGGCCTTGCGGAAACGATCACTCCAGCCACCAATCTGGCGCTGAACGTAGCCCTCGCCCTTGCCCAGCTTATCCAGGCCCGCGGCTTTGGCATCCACACGGTGAAGATCGACCAGCTTGTCGATCACGTTCAGGCAAAGCTTGCGGGTATCCGCTTCACTGAGTTCAAAGTCCTTCGGAAAATCCTGGCGCAGGATGATGCCCTTTAGCCGTTCCATCACATAGAAATCACAGCCCAGAACGTCGTGGTCATCGCAGATGGCAATGATGTTGGGCACATAGGGATAGACCGGCTTGAGCGCCCGCATAACCTTCGCCTCGCGCAGCATGTCGTGGGCTGACTTGGCGATCTTGCCGAACGGCGGCCGGCGCAGAACATAAGAGCGATCACCGTAATCCACCTGGTAGGTCAGGTTGGAGGCGCCACCCGGATATTGACGAATCTCCGGCTCGCCTTGCAGATCCGGGATTGCCTGTTTCATGAACCGGTCAACGGCACCGGTGTCCAGCTCTTCACCTTCCCGGATGTCCACGGCCTGGTCTATCTGGGTCATTCAGGACTCTCCTTTTGAATCTTCAGTTTCAGACAGTTCGAGACAACGCCGTCAGGCTTTACTGCCACCCATCTTGCTCATCCAGCGCTTGCTTTCCTGATGCATCAGCCAGTCAAAGGCCTTGGGCGCATGGCGTTTGAGCATCCACATGCGGCGTTCCTTGGCGTGCGGCAGTACCCAGAAGCTCTTGTTGTTCACCGACCGGAAAATATCCTCGGCCACATCCTCGGCGGTTACCGTGGAGCGCTTCATCAGCTTGTTCACGTTCTGCTGAATGCCGGGAATGTCTGAACGCATGCTGCTGGTCAGATTGGTCTGGAAAAACGCCGGGCACACGCAGCTCACATGAATACCGGCATCCCGAAGCTCCTGGCTCAGGGTCTCGGACAGGGCGATCACGCCAGCCTTGGTAACATTGTAGCTATCCATCAACGGCGCCAGCATCAACCCGGCCATGGAAGCCACGTTTACAAACGCCCCGGAGCCCTGCTGCTTGAACTGTGGCGTGAACGCCTTGCAGCCGCGAACCACACCCAGCACGTTTATATCGAGAATCCACTCCCAATCCGCCATGGTGGTATCTTCAATGGAACCGGCAGAGGCAACGCCGGCGTTGTTCACCACCACATCAACGCCACCCCATTTCTTCACCAGATCATCGCGGACCTTTTCGAAATCGGTCAGGCGTCGAACATCGCACTCGACGTAATAGCCTTCGCCTCCGGCCGCATTAATCTCTTTCTCAACACCAACGCCCTGCTCCGGATTGATGTCGCCGATGCAGACCTTGGCGCCTTCTTTGGCGTACCGTAATGCAATCGCCCGGCCGAGACCGCTAGCTCCGCCGGTTATGAATACTCTCTGTGTCATGGTGATTCCCGTTCTGTCGTATTTTTTATCAGCGTAACTCACACGTATACGTGAGTGGGCGGGGCTGGCCTTCTGAAACTGTGCGGAGCCATGGATGGCGTAGCCAAGCGTACATGGACGTATTCACAGCGTGTTTCAGAAGGGCAGCCCCGCCCGCTCCGCCACCGAGCTATCAGTTCTTGTACTTTCGCAATTCAAGACGAGCCACCATAGCCCGATGCACCTCATCAGGCCCATCGGCCAGACGCAAGACACGAGCATAGGCGAACAATTGCGTCAGCGGGAAGTCGTCATCACTGACCCCGGCACCACCGTGAATCTGAATGGCCTGATCCACAATTGTCTGCAGCATGGACGGAATCACCGCCTTGATCATCGAGACCTCCTGAAGCGCCCCCATGATGCCCTTGGTATCCAGCGCCCAGGCGCATTTCAGAGTCAACAGCCGCGCCTGCTCAATGGCCATCCGTGCGTTGGCAATGATGTCCGGATTGCCGCCAAGCTTGGCGATCGGCTTGCCGAAGGCCTCACGGGTGGTGGCACGCTTGATCAGAATCTCCAGGGTGCGCTCCGCTGCGCCAATCGCCCGCATGCAGTGGTGCACGCGCCCCGGCCCCAGTCGGCCCTGGGCAATTTCGAACCCGCGGCCCGGGCCGGCGATGAATGCGCTATTGGGCAGCCGGACGTTGTCGAACAGCACTTCGCCATGGCCATAAGGCTCATCGTATTCGCCGAATACCGGCAGCATGCGCTCGATCTTGACGCCCGGGGTGTCCAGCGGGACCAGCACCATGGAATGACGGCGATGCTTGTGGGCGTCCGGGTCGGTCAGCCCCATGAAGATGGCAACCCTGCAATCGGGGTGCCCGATACCCGTGCTCCACCACTTGCGGCCGTTCAGAACCACTTCGTCGCCTTCGACTACGGCGGTGGCTTCCATGTTGGTGGCATCGGAAGAGGCAACCGCCGGCTCGGTCATGCAGAACGCCGAGCGGATCTCACCACTGAGCAGCCGAGGTAGCCACTCGGCTTTCTGCTCTTCCGAACCGTAGTGGATCAGCACCTCCATGTTGCCCGTATCTGGAGCGTTGCAGTTGAAGATCTCCGGCGCGATAAAGCTGCGGCCGGTTTCCTCGGCAATCAGGGCGTAATCGGAGTTGAGCAGGCCACAGCCGTATTTGTCGTCCGGAAAGAACATGTTCCAGAGGCCCTGGGCTTTCGCTTTTTCCTTCAACTCACGGATGATCGGCAGCACAACCCATCGGT
Organism: uncultured Marinobacter sp.; assembly: GCF_913055835.1. Classification (GTDB taxonomy): domain Bacteria; phylum Pseudomonadota; class Gammaproteobacteria; order Pseudomonadales; family Oleiphilaceae; genus Marinobacter. Next base: position 131,364 of record NZ_CAJXKQ010000005.1, read on the forward strand.
TGTCCAGGGAGGCAAGCTCCTTGTGGTACTGCTCTTCAATGGGAAAAATCTCATCCTTCATGAACTGCTTCACGCGGTTGAGATAATCCTGCCCTTTCTCGGAAATATTGAAATCCATCGCCGTATCCTCGCAGACGGGTGCACGATCGCATGCACGGAATAATCACGTTGGAACCAGTTTAGGGATCACTTAACTATTACGCGACTGAATTATTCTTATCGTTTATTATTAGCCAAACTTATTCCAAACTCCTGAAGAATGGATCCCGCTCATGGCCCTCAATCGACTGGACTTGAACCTGCTGCACGTCTTCGACACCATCTACCGGGAGGGGAGCCTGACCCGTGCAGCCAGGGCACTGCACCTGACCCAGCCGGCCGTCAGTCATTCACTGTCCAGGCTGAGGGATCATTTTGATGACCCGCTGTTTACCCGCCAGGGCAATCAGATGGTGCCAACCCCCCTGGCACGGCGGTTCCTGGAATCCATGCGGCCAGGCCTTACACAGATCCAGGGGGCCGTAAACCAGTTCCATGCCTTTGATCCAGCGACTCAGCGCAAAACCTATTCGCTCGGATTACGCGACATCCTGGAATCCACTTTCCTGCCCCGCCTGATGAAACGCCTGGATGCCTATCCGGAACTGGAGATTGTCAGCCAGCGGATCGCACGGCGGGACATGGAGACGCAACTGGCAGCAGGCAAACTGGATTTTGCAGTGGATGTGCTGTTGCCGGTCAGCAACCAGACCTCCCATGAACTACTGCGGCGTGACCGCCTGGTGGTGTTGGCCCGAAAGGATCACCGGCTGACAGAGGCGGCTCTGGACATGGAAGGATACCTGTCCGCAAAGCACGTACTGGTGTCGTCACGGAGCGAAGGTCCCGGAATCGAGGATTTTGAGCTATCAAGGCTGGGAGTACAGCGCAACATCCGGCTAAGGTGCCAGCATTACTACGCCGCTTGCCGAGTGGTGGAGGAAACCGATCTTCTACTGACCATGCCGGAGGCCTATGCCCGCATTATTGCCGAGCGGGCCAACATCCGGATCATGGACCCGCCGGCGGACCTGCCTTCCATAGACGTGCACCTTTATTGGCACAAGGCCTATGAGAGAGAGCCGGCACTGATCTGGTTCCGTCAGCAATTGAAGGCGATCAGTTGAGGGTCAGTAAGCCCCAACAAGCATCAGAAAACCGAAAAACCCGATAGCCGTAAGGCCCAGGGAGGCCAAAACAATGCCGAGCCCCCACCAGACGGCGGCGCCATCGGATATGTCCACACCATGGCCCCGGAGGGTTCGGTAGAAGGCCCAGGGGCCCAGGACAAACGCACCGACTACCGCGAAAACCAGCCCGACGCTGATACCGGCGAAGGTCCAGGTAGCCAGAACCATGGCGCGGTCTTTGACCTGATCGGTCACGCCATGGTGCTCGAGAAATTTCTTACAGAAAAACCAGATCAGGGCGAACAGGATGATGACAAAAACCAGCCCGCCCACAATGGTAATCATTCGGTATAGCAAGATGTCGTTCCTGTCAGTTCAAAGGCGGTTTATGCCGGGAACTCTGGCTCCGGAAGGCATTCAAAGCCCGGTTTGGCAAACAGGTAGCCCTGGTAAAAATTGATTCCCTGGGAGCGCAACCAGAAGTACTCCTCTTTGGTTTCAACGCCCTCCGCGATGATGTCGCCGCCAAGTTGCTTCATCATGGTGATGATCCCCGCCACCACTGCCTGCTTGTTTGGTTCTTCATGTACATTACGAACCAGCGCCATATCCAGTTTAAGCAGATTTGGCGGACTCGCCATCATGATGTTATAGCGCGAAAAGCCAGCGCCAAAGTCATCAATGGCGGTGCTGAACCCCATCTCCTTGTACGCCTCGATAATGGACACAAGATGATCGACAGAGGTGGAATTCAGCGCCTCATCTTCGGTCAGCTCGAAGATGATCTTGCGGGTATCGAATTCGTAGGTCTTGGCCGCCGCAAGGGTGGTACGAATACAGTACTCCGCCCGGTAAACAGCATTGGGCATGAAGTTGATGCTAAGCATGGACTCCATTTTCAGTCGAGCGGCAAGCTTGACAGCCTTGACCCTGCAAACCTGATCGAATGCATAGCGATTCCGCTCATTCACCTTAGAGAGAACACTCATTGCTCCCTCGCCCCCGGTGCCCCTTACCAGCGCTTCGTAGGCGAAAACGGATTTGTTAAGAACGTCGACAATGGGCTGGAATGCAAAGGTAAAGGAGAAATCCAACCCTTCGCCACAAGCACACTGCTCACAATGGGACTCATCAAACAATACTGCGGGTTGGCTCACTTCAACTCCTGACTGCACTACTGGCGGTGTTGCTTTGTTTATAAGACATATTTTTTATCCAATATAGCTGCGAACCCCTCCCTGGTAAAACCACTTTATAGTTAAAGCATGTCAAACGGTGGCATCCCCGGTTTACATGACTAAACTGGAGTTTGTCGTTTATACGTGTCTGTCCACAAAAGGAGTTTTCCTGATGGCCCAATCTACCCGTATCGCTGTAACCCCGGGCGACGGCATAGGCCCCGAAGTGGTGGCCGAAGCTGTGCGCTGCCTGGAAACCCTGCGCGCCAAACACGGCCTGGACCTTGAGTGGACACGATTCCCCTGGCCCTCCCACGCCTGGCATGAGGAGCATGGAGAATCCATGCCGGCGGATGCCCTGGCGCAATTACAGAAATACGATGCCATTCTGTTGGGCGCCCTGGGCGACCCGGGCCCCATGGACGATCCGGACCGCTATCTGCTGCCAGACAGCATTTCGTTGGCGCCACTGTTGGACATGCGCAAGGGGTTCGACCAGTGGGTCTGCGAGCGTCCGGCCCGGCTACTCCCTGGTGCCCGCCAGTACCTGGCCGATGAGCGCGCGAAAGACATCGACATGCTGGTGATTCGGGAAAATTCCGAGGGTGAGTACGTCAGCCAGGGCGGTCGGTTGCGCAAGGGCACGCCGGACGAAGTCGCCACCCAGATGGAGGTGTTCACTCGCAAGGCCACCGACCGGATCATCCGTTACGGGTTTGAGCAAGCCAGACACCGCGCGGCAGACCGGGTAAAGGAAGGCCGGACGCGGACATTCCGGACACTGGATGGCCGGACCTGCGAAAGCCAGGTTTGCCTGGTCACCAAGCGCAATGCCTTGCGCTACTGGGGCGACATGTACACCGAGGCTTTTGAAGAGATCAGCAAGGAGTACCCGGATGTGGCCACGCACCATGAGTTGGTGGACGCGGCCTGCATGAAGTTCGTGCAGAGCCCCTGGGCCTTTGATGTGGTGGTAGCCAGCAACCTGCAAGGCGACATTCTGACGGACCTGGCCGCCGTGCTGTCAGGGGGCATGGGGGTTGCGCCTTCCTGCAACCTGAACCCCACCGACCCGGACATGCCGTCCATGTTCGAACCCACCCACGGCAGCGCTCCGGATATTGCCGGACAGGGCCTGGCGGACCCCACAGCCATGCTCTTCACCGCGGCCCGCATGCTCGAATGGCTGGGGCGCAAAGACCCTGCGATTGCTGCCGCCGGCAAGGAACTGTTTGATGCAGTGGCTGCAGATCTTGCCGAAAATTCCGGTAGCCGGCGAGGCACCCACGAAATCGGCTCTGCGATCTGCAGGAGGCTGTCTCAATAAATCCGGGTTACTGGTCGGCCATGACGAACTCAAGCCGGCCAGGCGCCACCCTCACATCCACGGGCATCATGCCGAACATACGCTGGGCGAAGTCGGTTTCGTCCAGCCGGTAAACCGGCATGGTCTCCAGCATCTGGGCCACAAGCCGCATCACCGTATCGGTTACCGGCTTGAGATCCCCTTTCAAGAAGGGGGAATCAATACTGCTTTCCAGAAGCTGCAACCGTCTTATAAAAATGGCCTTCTCTGAGCTGTCGTATACCGGAGCTCCCTCGACCTTCAATGCGATATCCACGGGCAGCTTAGCCATTAATGCATTCAGGGCCACCTGGCCCCGCACGTCAATCACTGCCACGTCCCGGCCATCAGGCCCCAGGGTAATGTCAGCGTCGTCGAGACTCAGGCTCAGCGGTGAACCGCTATTCAACTGGTTACGATCAAATTCACTCACTACATCCTGAAGGTGCCTCTCCAGCTCACCTTCGGAAATCGAATAGGGTGACAGGCTGGCACAGCCGCTGGCGAGCACCAGCATCAGGACCATGAGCACCCGGAAGATGTACAGCGGCGCTTTATTCATTTTCAGCCCGGGCCTCTACTTGAGGCGTCAGATTGTCGTCAAAAACCACATGTAACAGGATGGGCCTGCAGCAAACCTGGCAATCCTCGACATACTCCTGTTCCCGCACTGACGGGTCGACGCTGATATCCAGCGTCTCCCAGCAGTACGGGCACTGAATCAATACCGAGTCCAGGGCTGACATGGCATCACCTCAGAACTGTTGTTTGGCCATCCACGGGATAACGCGATCAAACGCCTCTTCGAGCTTCTCGCAGGTGGTGGAAAAACTGATCCTGACGGCATTGGTACAGCCTTCGCCGAAGGCATCACCGGGCACCATGCAGACGCCCGTTTCTTTCAGCATCCGCAGGGCCAGATCCGAGCCATCCACATGAGGCGGAAGGTCTGGAAACGCAAAAAACGCACCGCCCGGCTTATAGCCGGTCATGTAGGGGGTCTGGTCAACCAGCTCGACCACCTTGTCGCGACGTTCGCGATATATATCAACCATATCGCGAACGCATTGCTGATCGCCCGTGAGCGCGGCCACACCGGCAAACTGGGACGGCGTGTTGGCCACCGACGTGGTGAACATGTGGTAGCGCCGCAGCGATTTGATAGCCGCCTGACTGGAGATCACCCAGCCTACCCGCAGCCCTGCCATGCTGTAGGTTTTGGAAAAGCTGCTGATGCACATGATGTTGTCCAGGTCCATCGAGCAGTTCAGTACGCTGGCAAAGTCGTCATCATCGAAGATCAGGTGATCGTAGACTTCGTCCGCATACACCTGGATGCCCCGGTAGGCGCACTCCTCAAGGATGGTTTCAACGGTGCTGCGCGGGTAAACCGCCCCGGTCGGGTTGTTGGGGTTGTTCAGGATCAGCGCAAAGGTGCGAGGCCCCATGGCCCGGATCACTTCATCCGGATCCAGCTGGTGATTGTTTTCCGCCCGGGTCTGGACGAATTTCACCTCACCGCCATTCATTCGGATCAGGGGCGCATAGAGCAGGAACGACGGATCCGTCACGATAAACTGCCGACCCGGTGCAGAGGTGGCGGAAATCGCCAGGTACATAGCCTCTGTGGCGCCACTGGTAATCAAGATGTTGTCGCGGGTCAGTTTCCGGTTGTACCGCTTGCCGTAGTAATCGCGCAGGGCCACCAGCAATTCCGGCAGCCCGGCATCCATGGTGTAGCCGGTCTGCCCGGCGTTGAGCGCATCAATGTAGGCATCAATCACGTGCTTGGGAGTCGGCAGATCCGGCTGACCGATGGAAAGATGAATAACATCCTTCATGGTGGCCGCCATATTCACCATGCGCCGGATGCCAGGCACCGGGATGGCCTGCATGGCAGGGTTCCAACTGGCCTTGGTCTTGCGGTACTTCACACGACGCGGTTTGGTCTGGCCAGTCTCTTTGTTGGCGGCTTCTGCCATAAACACCTCCTGCAAACGGGGCAAATAGAATCCACTCCTGCAGGTTAGTCAGTATGTAAGGCCTCTACAAGACAAAACGTGATAAAGATGATGTAGGTGAAAGTACCGCCATCACCGCCGTCAGAGCAAAATCTCTTGCCCGGCAAGTTGACCCGACAGTACCTGCCTACCAGACTGTAAATACCCGCATGGGCGATCATCAGTTACACACTCATTCATCAAAGAAGGCGGAGGCTCAATGACTCAGCACAGCAAACCTGTTGTTACCGTTCTCACCGCACCGGGCGAGCAGGAACCGCCGGGAATGGACGCAGTCAGGGCCCGCGCCGACGTGCGCTTCGCCTGTGACGAGCCGACCCTTCGCGACACCCTGCCCGGCACCGACATCATGATGGTGACGGACTTTCGCACGGAGGCCCTGGCGGCCGCCTGGCACACGGCAGACAAGCTGAAATGGATCCACGCCACCAGTGCCGGCGTGGATGCGCTGATGTTCCCCGATCTGATCAAGGACGATGTCACCGTCACCAATGCCCGCGGCATTTTCGACCGCACCATTGCCGAGTACGTGCTCTGCACCATCCTGATGTTCGCCAAGGATTTCCCGAACTCCATCCGGTTGCAGATGAGGCACCAGTGGAAACATCGGGATACCGAGCGGGCTGAGGGCAAGCAGGTGCTGGTTGTCGGAGCCGGCTCCATCGGCCGCCAGATTGGTCGCCTGGTGGGCGCTGCGGGATTGAAGGCACATGGCATTGCCCGCAAACCGAGAAAAGAGGATCCGGATTTCGTCGCCGTGCACGGCAATGACGACCTTTACGAGCAGCTGGGGCATGCCGACTTCGTGGTAATTGCAGCACCCCTGACACCCCAGACCGAGGGCCTGTTTGACGAGAAAGCCTTCAAGGCCATGAAAAAGTCCGCCCGACTGATCAACATTGGCCGCGGCCCGATCGTCAAAACCGATGATCTGATAACAGCCCTGAAAAGTGGCGAAATCGCCGGCGCCGGCCTCGATGTCTTCGAAGAGGAACCCCTGGCAGAAGATCATCCGCTGTGGGACATGGAGAACGTCACCATGACCGCCCATATGGCCGGCGACTTCATCGGCTGGAAACGGGCCCTGACCGACCAGTTCCTGGAGAACTTCGACCGCTGGCACAAAGGCGAGGAACTGTTCAACCTGGTGGACAAGGAACTGGGGTACGCCGGGAGCAAGTAAGAGCGCTCATTCGAGCTCCGGAGCGAGCGTCGGGACGGGTTTCCAAAACGCGCTGTGAATACCTCCCTGTACGCTCGGCTCCGCCCCTGCCTCCTCCGGGATAACGTCAACCGTAGGTCGGATTAGCCAAAGGCGTAATCCGACAACGCTTCTCTAAACACGACCACTGGCAGAAAACCGCCTCTGCAAAGGCAACAAATCGAACACCCTTTCCGGGTTATTCGGGTCCACCAGCTCCGTCGGTGACTTGTAAACCCGAGGCGTACTGTACAGCAACTTCAGAGCAGTACCATGCGGCATGGCCACATACCGCTCGCCATAATTTTCCTCCAGCCACTCCCGCACCCGCGGCGCCATGTTGTGCCCCATTTTAGGAAAGAAATGGTGCTCCACGTGATGACTGAACCGGAAATGCAGTCGGTCCAGCAGCGGGTGGCTGCGCAGGCTCATGGAGTTATCCAGCGGGTTGTTGGTCGCCGTCTGCGGCCGCAGGAAATGATTGGTGAGGATATAACCCTGCCCCAGAGCGTTGGCGGCCATAAATGGAATTAACACCGTAAACACCGCCAGCGGTCCCGACACGACTGCCAGCACCGTCCACGCCGCCACACAGGCGAAAGATTGGCGAATGGCCTTGCGTCGATCAAACCCTTTGAACTGCTTTCGCCGCTTGGCCTGGAACCAGAGCACCAACTGGGCGTGAAAAGTGAAGGAATAAGTCAGAAACAGGTAGCTGTACCAGCTCCCTGAACCGGGCGCCAGCTTGGTGAACTTCTTCTGCTTCGGGTCCGCCTTGTAGCGACGAAGGGTTCCAAAACTGTCCGGGTCCACATCGCCAGCATTGGTATTGCCGTGATGAACCACATTATGCCAACGGCGCCAGAACTCAGGCGGCACGATCAAAGGCCCAAACCCCAGCCAACCAAAAAAGTTCTGCCAACGCCGGCTCATCCCCAGCGCCCCATGCAACACCTCATGGGCCAACAACGCCTGGCACCCGATAGTATGCCCCACCAGCAGACCAAGCCCCAGATTGGCATACCAGGGCAGCCCCGCCAGCAGAATGGCGGCAATGCCTCCCCAGATAATCAACTGCAACGGCAGAAACCAGACGACCCTCCAGGTTTGCGGCCTGAAAGTATCCGCCGGCAGTTCCTTTTTCATTCTATCCCTGAGCTCCCGCTCGTCTGGCTTGCCAAAACCGGTCTGGCCCAGAGAGTCGGGGTGTACGGCAGCGTTCATTTTTCACCTTTGGTTAATCAATTAAATCCAGTCAGGAAAATATATCTCAGAGTACAACTGTGCGCTGAATTTAACTGACAAAAACTACTATGGCAATGCCTGCAATAGGAAACATAGAGAGAGATGACAAAAACTGGAACACTCGTACCGCGTTTATCAAGGAGGCAAGTCGTTCTGAGAATTTGGAGTGCCGGATGGATAGGGCCTCCACAGGATGTCTTTGGCCATGGATGGCCAAAGCCAAGCGCACAGGGATGTGCTCGTAGCGGTCCTGTGGAGGCCCTATCCATTCGGCACCGCGCCCAAGGAAGAAGACTGGGAAACCAACAGAAATACCAGAAACAAAAACGGGAGCCCGAAGGCTCCCGCTAACTATTCACTAAAACCAGTAAAACCAGATCAACTACCAGACAACGACTGATCCGAAGGATCGATCTCCATCTGCTGAATCGCAATCACCGCCTGGGTCCGATTCCGAACCCCAAGCTTCCGGAACACCGCCGTAATATGCGCTTTGATGGTCGCCTCGGAAACATCCAGATCATACGCGATCTGCTTGTTCAGAAGCCCCTCGGCCAACATACCCAGCACCCGGAACTGTTGCGGAGTCAGCGACGCCAGCTTTTCAGAGAAATCGGTGGCATCTGAATGCATGCGCTCGATCTTGTCCGCCACACCCTCGGGCAACCAGACATCCCCTTCCAGGACAGCCTGAATCGCCTCGGTAATGGTCGGCAACGGCGCCGACTTCGGAATGAAGCCTGACGCGCCGTAGTCGATCGAGCGACGCATCACCTGCAATTCCTCGGATCCTGACACAACCACCACCGGCAGCCCCGGGTACTGCCCGCGCATAAACACGAGCCCCGAGAAGCCGTGGGCACCCGGCATATTGAGATCCAGCAGAACCAGATCCGCATCCGGGTGCGACTCTACCGCCGCCTGCAGCGCCTTGATGCTGTCGACTTCCACCGTCTCGGCATCGGGCACCGCCTGACTGACCGCCTGCTTCAATGCTGCGCGAAACAGCGGGTGATCATCAGCGACGATAATTGTTTGTGCCATTCAACAGATTCCTTACAGGTACGTGGCCTGGTAACACACAGGCGTTACTGGTTCGCACGACCGCTGATCAGGTCATCGACTACACCAGGATCTGCCAGCGTAGACGTATCACCCAACTGGTCGTGCTCGTTAGAGGCAATCTTACGCAAAATCCGGCGCATAATCTTGCCAGAACGGGTTTTGGGCAGTCCAGGCGCCCACTGGATCACATCCGGGGAGGCAATCGGACCGATCTCCTTGCGCACCCACTGCACCAGTTCCTTCTTCAGCTCGTCAGAGGGCTCCTCGCCATGAACCAGGGTAACGTAGACATAGATGCCCTGCCCCTTGATTTCATGGGGATAGCCAACAACAGCCGCTTCGGCGACTTTATCATGGGCAACGAGCGCGCTCTCCACTTCCGCGGTACCCAGACGGTGACCGGACACGTTCAGGACGTCATCCACGCGGCCGGTGATCCAATAGTAGCCGTCCTCATCACGACGGGCGCCGTCACCGGTGAAGTACATGCCTTTGTAAGTGCTGAAATAGGTCTGGGCGAAGCGCTCATGATCACCATAGATTGTGCGCATCTGGCCAGGCCAGCTATCCAGGATAACCAGGTTACCCTCAGTCTTGCCTTCGAGGATATTGCCGTCGTTATCCACCAGTGCCGGCTGGACACCAAAGAACGGAACGGTTGCGGAGCCCGGCTTCAGATCAATAGCGCCCGGCAGCGGAGAGATGAGGATGCCGCCGGTCTCGGTCTGCCACCAGGTGTCCACGATGGGGCACTTGCTGTTGCCGATAACCCGGTGGTACCACTCCCAGGCTTCCGGGTTGATGGGTTCGCCCACGGAGCCCAGCAGCTTCAGGCTTTCACGGGTGGTGCCGTTCATGCAGGACTCGCCTTCCGCCATCAGGGCACGGATTGCGGTCGGAGCGGTGTACAGGATATTCACCTTGTGCTTGTCGACCACCTGCCCCATGCGGGAGCTGTCCGGGTAGTTCGGCACGCCCTCGAACAGAACGGTTACGGCACCGTTGGCGAGCGGACCATACAGGATGTAACTGTGGCCGGTGACCCAGCCAAAGTCCGCAGTACACCAGTAAACATCGCCATCGTGGTAATCAAAGACGTACTCGTGGGTCATGGACGTATAGACCATGTAACCGCCGGTAGTGTGGAGAACCCCTTTCGGCGCGCCGGTGGAACCAGAGGTATACAGCATGAACAGCGGATCCTCCGCATTCATGGGCTCCGGCGGACAGTCTGAAGACGCCGACTTCATCAGGTCCTCATAACGCTCGTCACGGGCATCATTCCAGGGCACCTCGGAATTGCCGGTGCGGGTAACAACCACGACTTTCTCGACATGGGCAGCGTCTTCGTTTTTCAGCGCTGCATCCACGTTCTTTTTCAACGGAATCTTGCGGCCACCACGGACACCTTCATCCGCGGTGACCACAAAGCGGGACTTGCCGTTCACAATCCGCGCACCCAGGGCTTCCGGAGAGAAACCACCGAAAACAACAGAGTGAATCGCGCCGATACGGGCACAGGCCAGCATGGCGACGGCGGTCTCTACAATCATCGGCATGTAGATAGTAACAACATCACCCTTTTTAACGCCCAGCCCTTTCAGGACGTTGGCGAACTTGCTGGTCTCCTCGTGCAGTTCGCGATAGGTCACATTGCGTGAATCGGCAGGATCATCACCTTCAAAGATAATGGCTGTCTGGTCGCCGCGCTTTTCCAGATGACGGTCCAGGCAGTTGGCAGAGGCGTTCAGCTGGCCATCTTCGAACCACTTGATGGACAGGTTGTTGTAATCGTAGCTCGTGTTTTTCACCTTGGTGTAGGGCTTGATCCACTCAAGGCGCTTGCCGTGCTCACCCCAGAAGGTATCCGGGTCTTCAACTGACTGACGATACATTTTTTCATACTGTTCCCGGTTCAGAAGGGCCTGTTTGGCCACTTCCGGGCTTACCGGATATACCTGTTTATCAGTCATTGTGCTCCCCCTTTAGTCAGAGTCTGTTGTCATTGTCGGTTTTGGAATTCAGACGTTGAGGCCTCTCCGGCCCTGTAGACGGATAGTGGTAGTTCACCATGCTAGCCACTACACAATGAATTAGACTAACGTCCTAATCCGCCTGAACTTTTAGCCCAAAAAGGTCGATAACCCGCAAGAAAACAACGGTAAATTGCGTCGAACGAGAAGCTTTCTAAAGGATAGTTGGATTGGAGCCGATGGCAAACCGGGAAAGGAAACGGTCGGGCAGGAAGAAGCCCGGTCGTTGCGACCGGGCTCCGGGTTCATGCTGCCTTTTTGCGGGCCTTGGCTGAGCGCAAGCTGTAAACCTTACGCTCCTTGAGCGCATAACGGTTGAGCCCCGCCAGGTGGATCTTGCAAAGGTAGACGGACCAGTCAATCTGGCGTGCATCCACCGGGAACAGAACCTTGTCCAGCTCGCCCATTCTCGCCGCCAGGGCAAGCAGGTCGTCGTTCCGGAAGATGTAGTCAGGCGCGGTGTAGAAACCAAAGATGGTGGCCAACGAACGCGTAGTGTCCAGATTACGGAGCACTTTTAATTCCCGGTTTTGGCCCAGCATGCGCAGAACCTTGCCGGTGATGCTCAGGGGAATGCGCACACCGCCCACAACAGCATCGAACAGCCGGCGATTGACTGCAATAAAGGGTTTGGTCGGCTGCCGATAGAAAAGCTGATCATATTCAGCGAAGTTGGCTTTGGATTCCGCCATCAGGTGATCAATGAACTGACCCAGGGAAACCGGGTTTGAACTGCCGCTGCAGCACTGGTAAATCCGGTGACGGGGAGCATCGGCAACGGCTTCGGCAGCCGCCAGGATGATGGCGTTGGCCACCAGATCCACGGGGATAACGTCGATAACACCCGCGCGCTTGCCCGGGAATAGCGTGACTTTCTCACGGGCGTAGGCAAGGATGATGGCGTCTGCCACCTTTACACCCTCAATCCAACCGGGCGCCGGTTCCTCGAGTGCACTTTCAATGATCGATGGGCGCACGATTGTAAGAGCGCGTCCGGACAGAGCCTTGAGCAAAAGTTGCTCACCCAGCCACTTGGTAAAGGTGTAGGTATCACTCCAGCCGTAGTGATTGGCTTCACGGATGCCAAGATCCACCAGCTTCTTTTCAAGTATTTTCCCGGAGTAGCGCGAGCGTACATCTGCAATCTTGTCTTCCAGCAGCCGAATCAGCTCCTCGATCTCATAATAGCCTTCCGTGCTGCGGGGAATGGATTCGCCCGCCGGCTTGATCACGGTTTCTGTGATCTGGCCGGAATTCATGCCATTTACGTAGCAGGTGGACACCTGAAGAACCGCCAGGGACTTGTTCTGTCGGGCAAGCTCGGCCACGTTTTCAAGACACTGGGTATTTATTGCAAGCGCTTTATCCAGCTCTTCCCGGAAGTTCACACTGGCGGCGGAATTGATCACCACATCAATACCACCAGCCAGCTTGCGAAAACGGTCTTCGGACAGACCAAACAGTGGCTCGGTGACCTCCCCGGTCACACAATGCACACGCTCCTCGATGAAGATTTCAAACGCCTCGTTGTCTTCCTGACGCAGCCGGTCAAAGACGGATGAAGTGGCGATCTCGTCAAAAAAACGCTCCCGAGCATTGGGATGGCGTTTGTTACCGCGGATCAGCAGGTGAATGCCGCCGATATCAGGAACGGCGCGAATAAGCTTTTCCAGAACCACCTTGCCGAGAAACCCGGTGGTACCAGTAATCAGAACATGCTTGCCCCGGAGCCGTTCAAGTACTTTTGACGATGCCTCGGGATTCAACTGCTGTGTTGCCATGGGAGAACTCCTTCTCATTTAACTTTGCTGTCGGCGCACACCTGCCAACTAACGGAGAATTTGCGAATCAGGTACAACAGATCCACTGCATATTGCGGGCCACGATTCAGATTTATGCTTAATCCTTGCACAACTTTGGTGACAGAGCGGTGACATACAGCAAAGTTACGCTACAAAAAGTGCTAATAAAATGACGGAAAAGAGGGTAGGTTTTTCTGCCTATCAGGAGCGACCCTGGTCATTGCCCGAGAGAGACCGCAGAAGCTGATCCAGGGAGATATCCGCAGGCTGCTCCTTCAACACCCGCACCAGGCGATCCTGCTCGCCAAAACTGATACGGTCGTAAAAAGGCTCGCGGAGCACTCGATGGGCCGACTCGGGAGACTCCGGTTCCTGCGCGCGAGGCGAAATCTGGTCCGCCAACTCACGAAGATGGATGGCCAGATGATTCTTTCGTTCCGGGCTGAGGTTCTCCCAGTGGAAGGCCCCCAATCCGGTCTGGATAATCTCGATGGCATCACTGTCCAGCGTGCTCCCCAGCAGTGCAAAAAGCCGGGTGAATGCCTCATAACGCAGCAGCGGATCCACCGGCGCCTGACTGAACACGGCCTCAATTTCACCGACGGCCTTCAGGCATCGTTCTTTCAGGGCCGGCGTTTCACTCTCGGCCTGGGGCTCAATCCGCGGTTCTGTTTTGCCCGCCCCTTCAGGCGGGCTCACGGATTCTCTCTTGGACACCTTGTGCCAGTAGGCTGCAATTCCTGCCTTGCGTCTGGGTAACTGGGACAGCCGCACATCCAGCATGTCGGCAAGGGTATGGAACTGCCGGCACGAAGGGTCCGACACGGGCAGCAGCGCAACGGGTTTCTGGTTGAGGACTGATTGGCGCAGGGTCTCGTCCCGCCATATTCCGCCCATGTAATGGAGCGAGATTCCCAGGTGGCGCTGGGCGGCGGCATCCAGACGCTGGAACACCGACCGTGCCTGGCTGGCACCCTGGGCCATATTCACCAGAATGCTGGGAATCCGGTTGTAGCCTCTGCGCCGAAGAACCTTGATCAGCGAAAAGGCGTCAGTCAGGGAGGCCGGATCTGGGGTCACCACCATACAAGCCAGCTCCGTTGCCGCAATCATATGCAGCCCGGACGCCTGCAAACCGGCAGCGGTGTCCGTTATGACGTAGTCGTAACGGTTTTCCAAATTATACAGCGCCCGCAATATACGGAGGCTTTCAGTCGGCCCCATGTCCATGCATTCCTGGACGCCGGAGGCCCCTGGCACAATGTGCAGGCCGTAATCGGTCTCAAGGAGGATATCCTCCAGGCGGCACTCTCCGGCCATGACATTGGCGAGGGTTTTTCTCGGATAAAGGCCCACCATGATGCTGACATTGGCCAGATCGGTGTCGCCATCCAGCAATAAAACCCGGTTATCCTGTCTCGCCAGTGTTAGCGCAAGATTCAGGGCGACCGAAGTCTTACCTACCCCACCCTTGCCGCCGGTAATGGCGATGGTTCGAGGTTGGTTCGGATTGTGCTTAACAGGTTCTCTGGCGTTCATCACCGGTAATCTAGGTCCCTGATTTTTCGGTTTCGGATAGTTTAACCTGTAAAAATTCTACACATATCACGAATCAGATAATATATTGCTTAAAAAAAGAGCAATAAGTATTTAATAACGACGGATTATTGTCTAAGCTCTTTTCGGACAATAAGAATGAACGCTCCGTCAGATACTGACTTTTTCGTCGCACGGCAGGTAAGCCTATGCACATTGCGCCTGATTTACAGCTACCGAGCCTCCCGGAAGTGACCTTGCGGGCGCTTGATGCATGCCATCAGGACGAGAGCTACCGAAAGATCAGCGAAATTGTTTCTGCCGATACCGCATTGGTAGCCCGCATACTGGCACTTGCCAATTCCGCCCTGTACGGGCCCTCTACCCCGATCCGATCCGTTGACCAGGCACTGCTTAGACTCGGCACCCGCCGTTTTCACACGTTGGTTCTGACCGCAGCCCTGCGACAGCTACTGTTCGAACTGGGCGGGGACGAATGGCAACAGCTCAGAGACTTCTGGCGCCACTCGCTCACGACCGCCCTGACCGCCCGGGCCCTGGCAACGCTTACCCGCTACCCGGAGCCAGACGAAGCCTTCATGCTGGGCATGCTTCACAACATCGGTGAACTGATCGCTATTAAAACGCCTGCCACCGAGGCGAAGCAACACTATCTTGATCACCAGTCGGACATTGCCGCCGAACTCGTGGCGTCCTGGGGGCTCGGGCCCATGGCGGCCGATGCCATGCGCTATCAGCAGGCATTGCCCTCTGAACTAAGGGATGCCGGGCACCTGGTAAAGCTGATCAGCCTCGCTACCCGGCTCGCTCTGTCTGACGCCGCCGGTATTGCGGCTGCAGGCACAGTCTTCGGACTGAACGAAGAGCTGACCCGCGAAATCAACCGCCGTATCGGACATGAAGTCTCGGGCATGGCTGCGTCTATGGGAATCCCACTGGATGAGGATTACTGTGGCGAAAGCGCCTCCAGGCAGCTCAAACAGACGATTTTGCGACAGGCCATGGCGAACCAGGCTATCAACCTTGCCGATCTGACCGGTGAAACCGAGGATATTCTCGCCGAAACAGTCAACAGTCTTACCCTGATCACGGGCCTGCCCGCGCTTTGCTTTGGTCACACAGGAGACAACCTTGTGCTCCTGTCCGGCACCATTGGCGACATCCCCGAGCTGGCAGTAACCGCCAAGCCGGGCGGCAGCGTTCTCACGGAAGCGTTCATTTCCGGGCTACCGGTCAGCCTTGGCGAACGCTCACCCACGGTGCTGGACCGCCAGCTGCTGTCGCTGCTGCACACACCATCGCTGCTGGCCGTGCCGGTCAAGGGTGGCGACAATTGCCCTGGTGTGTTTGCCCTTGGCACCGACAGTGATCATCTGCCAACAACACTTGAACTGGCGGATATCTTTACCCACCAGTTGTCCTCCGTACTGACAAACCGGACACCGGCTGCCGCGAACGCAGAGTCCGGAGCGGACGGACTGGATCAGGAAATTGCCCGCGACCGGCTTCGCAAACAGGTGCACGAGGTCAGCAACCCGCTCACCATTATCAGACAGTACATTTACCAGCTACGCGGCAGGCTCGAAGATGTCGAAGTTCAGCAGGAGCTGGACGTGATCCGCGATGAGCTGGATCGGGCCGGCAACCTTTTGCTGCAGATGAGCCATACTGATACCCGGGAGCAAGGTAACGACGGCGTCGACCTCAATGCCGAACTGGAAAGTCTGGCGCGTATCCTCGAAGATAGCTTGTTCAGCTCCGAGAACCGCAGCCTGAAGTTATCGCTGTGCAGCGAACCAACACGGGTTATGGCTGGCACCACCAGAATTCGCCAGGTTGTTATCAACCTGGTTCGAAATGCTGCGGAAAGCCTTCCGGATGATGGCGGCACAGTTGAAATACATACATCTTCCCCAGTGTGGCAGAATCATCGCACCTGGGTGGAGTTGGAAATAAAAGACACAGGCAGAGGAATACCCGGTGAGATCAGGGACGCCCTGTTCTCACCGGTCAAAACCACAAAAGGAGAAGGCCACAGCGGTTTGGGCCTGAGCATTGTGAAGCAGCTAGTCGATGACATGGAGGGCATCATAGCTTGTCGGACGGGGCAGGAGGGCACCACCTTCAGGATTTTGCTCCCGGCGGCCAGCCATAAAAAGAACGAGACCGACTGACGCAGAAACGACGGACACAGACCGATGGCACCTGAACAAACTGATCAGCCTTTCAGTCACGGGTTAACGGCACGGATACTGGTAGCGGACGACGAACCCCGCCTGCTGAATACGCTCGCTTCGCTGTTGCGCAGCCGGGGTTACCAGGTGGCGGAAGCCCACGGTGGTCAAAAGGCCTGTGACCTGATTGACCATGAGACGTTCGATCTGGCGCTGCTGGATCTCAGGATGCCGGAAGTCAGCGGCTTCGACGTTATGGCCCATCTTGCCAACAGCCAACCGGATTGCGGAGTGATTGTCGTCAGCGGCGAGAGCTCCTTCAGTGCCGTGAGCCGAGCCTTGCGGCGGGGTGCTCTGGACTACATCCGCAAACCCTTTGACCCTGAAGAACTGCTGGCCACGGTCGAGAGCGTTATCGGGAAGAAATCTCTTCTTGAAGCCCACGAACACATCCAGATGCGGCTTGAGAAATCCGAGGCCCTGCACCGATACATCGTTAACAGTTCGCCGGATATCGTGTTCATGCTCGATCACGATGGCCACTTCTGCTTCGTAAACAGCAAGGTCGAGAGCCTGCTCGGATACCAGCCCGCGGAACTCTGTGGGCAGCATTTCCGACATATCCTCGACGACCGGGACGTGACCCGCGGAACCCTGGCCCTGAAGGGCCCCAACATCACCGCGGACAACCCCAGAACCCTGGAGGTTCGCCTGAAAACGCGCGGCAGCCGCCGGGCAACCCGACATTTCGAGATCACTGCCTTTCCAATCGACCCGCAAACCTGGCCCCATTCCGGATCCACCCAGGGCGGCGGAAATGGCAATGGCGCGCGCTATTACGGCACCGCCCGGGATGTCACCGAGCGAAAGGAGGCCGAGGCGTTCATCAATTTCCAGGCCTATCACGACCTGCTGACCCGCCTTCCAAACCGGGCACTTTTCAAGGACCGCCTTGAGCTTGCAATCACCCACGCGAAACGCGGCGGCCAGAAACTCGCAGTGATGTTCCTGGATCTGGACCGCTTCAAGGTCATCAACGACACCCTCGGCCACGCCATGGGAGATCGTCTTCTGCAGGCAGTCACCCACCGCCTTGAAAAATGTCTGCGTAAGGGCGACACACTGTCGCGGTTCGGTGGCGACGAATTTACCCTGTTGCTGCCCTCCATACACAATCACGACGATGCCAGACAGATCGCCAAGAAACTGATTGATGCGCTCAGGGCGCCTTTTCAGCTGGGTGATCACGAGGTGTTCGTTGGTGTGAGCATTGGCATAGCCATCTTCCCGGAAGCCGGCGAAACCATGGACCAGCTCATCCAGAATGCCGACATTGCCATGTACCACGTCAAAGGCAAGGGCAAGGACGGTTACCGCTTCTACTCCGACAGCATGAGCATCGATACCGCCAACCGGCTCAACCTGGAGCGGGACCTGCGCCTCGCTCTGGAACGGGACGAGTTGAGGGTTTTCTACCAACCCCAGGTGTGCTCCACAACCAACCGGGTGGTCGGCCTTGAGGCCCTGGTAAGGTGGCAGCACCCCGAACGCGGACTGCTCTACCCCAGGGACTTTCTGCCTCTGGCAGAAGAAACCAAACTGATCGGCCAGCTCAGCGAACGGGTTCTTAATCAGGCCTGCGAGGATGTTGGCCAATGGATCCGGGCCGGTCATGCCGACCTCCGGCTGGCAGTCAACCTGTCACCCATCCAGGTCGAGCACCCGCGGTTCGTGGAAACCCTCATGCAGCAGGTAAAGGCCCACAACTTCCCGGCCGGCAACCTGGAAATCGAAATCACTGAAAACGTGATCATGAACGATCTTGAGCAGATCTCCCAGAAACTCCGTGAACTGGCTGCTCTGGGTGTACGGATAGCAATAGACGATTTTGGCACCGGTTATTCCTCCCTGAATTACCTGCACCGCCTGCCCATCCATACCCTCAAGGTTGACCAGTCTTTCGTGAAAGCCATCCGCAGCGGCGAAGACGGCGCGTGTATCGTGAATGCCATCGTCGCCATGGCTCACGGGCTGAAGCTGGAGATTGTTGCCGAAGGCGTGGAAACCGACGAGCAACTGGAATACCTTCGAGGCCTGGGCTGCCATCAGGTTCAGGGCTTTTTCTATGGACCTGCCAGGCCTGCCGCCGAAATTTCCAGAACCCTGGGCACTACAAGAGCCAAAGCCGCATCATTCTGATAGACGATTATTTATTGTCTGACACTCCGATATAAAACCGCGATCTGGTTTGCAAAGTATTGCGATACGTTACTTTATGTATCCGGAAATGCGCATTACTGCACATATTTCTCCCACCCTGTTCTCTAAGCTCGAATCCATAGGCGCTGATCACCGGAATGTCCGACATTCTCGGACCAATAACGACAAAAACGGTGACGGCATCCAAGGAACAAGAACAGGCAGCAGTCATCATGCGCGACAAGTACAAGTACATTGGTCCCGTCTACGATTTTCTGAGCAACCTCTACAGCGGCAAAAACATTCACCGCTGCAAAACAGCGATGCTGGACGTTGAGACCGTCCAGCCAGGGGACAGGATACTGTTCGCCGGGGTTGGCCACGGCCGGGATGCCATTCGGGCTGCCGAACTTGGCGCCGATGTGACTGTAGTCGACCTGTCCGAAACCATGTTGCGAAAGTTTGCCGAGGCCCAGGAAAAAGAAGCGCCACACCTGACCATCCGCCGTATCCACAGCGATATCATGAAGGTGGATGAGTTCGAGCAGTACGATATGGTCGTAGCCAATTTCTTCCTCAATGTATTTGATGAAGACATGATGGTCCGGGTCCTTGAGCACCTGATACGTCTGGGCAAGGCCGACGCCCGGGTGGTTGTTGGTGACTTTTCCTACCCGACAGGCAACCTGCTTTCCCGAATGTTCAAGAAACTCTACTGGTACATGGCGGTCTTCATTTTCTGGCTGTTCGCCAACAACGCCTTCCACAAAATCTATAACTACCCCGAGCACATGCAGCGGCTGGGCCTTCAGGTCACCGACAAGAAGCACTTCAAGCTTCTGAACATGAACTGCTACTGGTCCATCCTCGGACGCAAGCAGGCCTGAACACCTTCGCTAAAGAGTCACCCAACAAAAACAAACAGGGAGCAGCAGCATGTCGGATCAGATCCTCGCACTGGACAGGGTTGGCACACTGGAAAGTGGCTCGTTAACGTTTACCGAGCGGGTAGGATTCCTGAAAAAGTACGGGACCCACTCCCAGTCGTTTTCGACGCTCCAACCGGGCATGCAGTATTTCGATGTGCCAGGCATGGGCTATATCGCCTACATGCGCAAGTGGGGTGCGACCTTTGTGCTCTCTGATCCGGTCTGTGCCCCGGAAGACTTTGGCAGCCTCTTGGAGAGCTTCCACCAGAAATTTCCCAATGCCAGCTACATACAGGTATCCAAGTCTGTGGTCGACTTCCTCCACCTGCGCTTTGGCCTCTACGGCACCCAGTTTGGCAGCGAATCCCGCATCGATCTGAGCACATGGTCCCTGAGCGGAAAGAAGAAGCAGATTCTCAGAACCGCCCTGAATCAGGCAGAGAAAAGCGGCATTACCGTGAAGGAACGTTTCAGCGACGACCACACCCGCGAAATCTCGGAAGCCTGGATCCGAACCCGGAAATGCAAAAGCAATGAAATCCGCTTTCTGATCCGCCCCATGGAAATGGACTATCGCGAAAACGAACGGCACTTCTACGCCTACCAGGACGGCAAAGCCGTCGGGTTCATCTACTTCGACCCGATCTATCGCAACAACGAGATCATCAGCTATGTGCCCAACATTTCCCGGGCCAATGCCGATTTCCGCCAGGGCATTTTCTATACCCTCATGGCTCATGCGATGGAGGTATTCAAGGCCGAGGGCGTGCCCTATCTGGATCTGGGCCTGATTCCCCTGTCACTGGATTCGGCCACGGAGCATCAGGAAAGCAGGCTGCTCAAACGTCTGCTGCATGGGGTCTATGAGAAGGGTAATTTCCTGTACAACTTCAAGGGCCTGGAGTTCACCAAGTCACGTTTCCGGGGCGAGAACTTCAAGACCTATTGCTGCCACAAACGGTCGATTCCGGCGTTGGAGTTCCTGGCCATGTTCAAACTGACCCGGTTGCTGTAGCGCCAGAGGCGTCATCGGGCCAGCCTTCTTTGAGCAGCCTTGGCGCCAATCCGAGCCCGGTCATGAAAGTTATGATTCCCCGGGGGGCCGAACCTGAAAACAAAGCTGCGACGACGGGTTGCCCCCCTCCTCCGCAAACCTGGCCTGTTGCCAAGGCAAGTTGCTCCGACTGATCCAGGAGCCAGGCCACCCGTCGGGCAATAGCCTCCCCCGAGTCAACCCAGAAACGAACCGAAGGCAAACTCTGCATCAGGCTCTTGAGAATAAGCGGATAATGGGTGCACCCGAGCACCACCGTGTCCACATCGGCATCTCGAAATGGCTTCATTGCCGCTTGCAGTTCTGCAAATGGAACCTCAGTCCCCGAAACCAGATCCTCGGCCCAGCGAACCAGCCCCGGGTGACCGATTCGCTCAACCCTGCAGTCACCGGCGAATTCTTCGACCAGCCTGTCCAGATAGGGTCTGCGAACCGTTGCCGGCGTTGCCAGGAGCCCTATCCGTCGGTTCATTGTTTTCGCTGCCGCCGGCTTGATGGCGGGAACCACCCCTACAACCGGCACTCTGGTCATAGCCCTTAAATGCGGCAGAACCACGGTGCTGGCCGTATTGCAGGCTACGACGATCACGTCCGACGGGTACAGTTCAAGGGCCCTGGCAATCAGGGTGCAACAGCGATCAATCACGACTGTTTCGGATTTGTCCCCATAGGGGAAGCCCGCGTTGTCCGCGAGGTAAACGATCTCGAGCCCGGAAAGATGCTCGTGAATGCAGGCGGCGACGCTCAGCCCGCCGACGCCAGAGTCGAACACCAGAACCCTGGGAGGCGCCTGCCCACTCAAAGCGGAATGCCTCCCCGGGAGATCTCGTTTTCCATGGCCCGGATCAGCCGGCCCGAAATCGTGGTTTCCGGCGGCACCGGAGGCGTATCTCCGGGCAGGAACCAGTCGGCATCAGCAAGCTCGTCTTCCTGGAGAACCAGCTCGCCCCCTGCGTAATCGGCAAAGAAACCAACCATCAGCTGATGGGGGAAAGGCCAGGGTTGCGAGGCATGGTAGCGGATGTTGGTGACATCCAGCCCGGTCTCTTCCTTGACCTCCCGATGCACAGCGCCTTCGAGGCTCTCGCCCGGCTCAACAAACCCGGCTATAAGGCTGTAGAAGTGCCGTTTGACCCGAGAGGACTTAGCGAGCAGAAGCCGATCATCCCGGCGTATGACGACAATCACGCAGGGCGCCAACCTCGGGTACCAGGGAATACCACAGGGTTCGCACCATTTGGCCCGCTCCCGGGGGTGGAAGTCGGTCTGCCTACCACAGCGACCGCAAAAACGGTGGTCGCGCCACCACTGCCAGACCTGAAACCCGGTACTGAGCATATCCGCCGGCGCATCGTCCAGCATCAACAGAGCATCCCGCAAGGGAACGGCCTCATGACCACCAATGTCGGCGTCCGGTAATTCGGTAACGAACAGGTCACCTCCGTCGTAACTGCCCAAAGATACTGACTCGGGCAACCCGCTCCGGAAAAAGCTGCTGTCGAAATCATGCAGCCAGCCTTGAACGGGCTTTACCACGCTTGCTCCCGACAAGGCGAGGATCAGGTCGCCTTTTTTCGGCCGCCCGGTCTTCCAGCCAGGTATCCACTGAGTCATTCGACCACCATTCGATGCGTCAAGGGGTGATTAAGAGATCAGCCTGAAATGTACCACATTGCTGCACCGGCCAAGAATGAAAGCTCGACTTTCCGCCCTGTACTCAACCAAGTAAACTTGGCACCTGTTTCTTCAACGGAGTTGCACTTTATGCGTCTTTACCAGGGCATTCGCAGCCTGATCCTGACCCTTTTCCGCAAGATACTGTTCATCTGGGTCCGGACTGATGTCAGCGGCAACAGCGTTGACGCCCTCGCCCTGGATCCTGACAAACCGGTTTGCTACGTGCTGCAATACAGCTCCCTTTCCAGCCGCCTGGTTTTAGAGCAGGAAGTTATCCGGGCAGGCCTGCCCGGCGCCACCGAAGCACTGCCAGTGAAGAATGGTCCATCCCACTCCTTCTTTTTCCTCTACCGCCGGATTGGTGGTTTTTTCCGGGGTCGCCAGGCCCCCGCGCCCACGAACGAATTCCAGGCACTGGTGCGCTATGGTCTGGAACACCCGGACCAGGATGTCCAGATTGTGCCCGTATCCTTGTTCTGGGGCCGCTCCCCCGACAAGGAAAAATCCCTGGTCAAACTGCTGCTGTCTGACACCTGGTCCATTGCCGGCCGACTGCAGAAGTTCCTGATCATCATGGTTCACGGCCGCAATACCTACGTACAGTTCAACCAGCCGCTTTCGCTGAAGCAGGTTATCGACGAATACCGGCACAGCGAAGAGCGCGCCAACCGGAAGCTGGCAAGAATCCTGAGAACCCACTTCCGCAGGGTCCGCCAGGCGGTGTTGGGACCAGACCTTTCTCATCGTCGGACGCTGGTTGCCGGCCTTGTTCGCACCCAGGCAGTCAAGGAAGCCATTCGGGAAACCGCAGCGAAAGATGACATCCCGCCGGAGAAAGTTCGCGCCAAAGCCTATAAATACGCGGACGAAATCGCCGCGAGCATGTCCATCGTCACCATCCGGTTCCTCGAAGTGGTGTTGTCATGGCTGTGGAACCGGATCTACAACGGTATTGCCATTAACAATATCCGGGTCGTGAAAGAGGTCGCGCAGGACAACGCAGTGGTTTATGTACCTTGCCACAGGTCACACATCGATTACCTTCTGCTGTCCTATGTACTTTACAAGAATGGGCTGATGCCGCCGCATATCGCGGCAGGAATTAACCTCAACATGCCCATTGTTGGCCCCATCCTGCGCCGTGGCGGGGCGTTCTTCATGCGCCGCAGCTTCAAGGACAACCCCCTCTACGCCACGGTTTTCAATGAATACATGCACGTGATGTTCTCCCGGGGCTATTCCGTTGAGTATTTCGTTGAGGGCGGGCGGAGCCGTACGGGACGCATGCTGCAGCCCCGGCCGGGCATGCTGGCAATGACCGTTCGCAGCTTCCTGCGCGACCACCGTAAACCCATTGTGTTTGTGCCGGTCTATATCGGCTACGAAAAAGTCATGGAGGGTCGCTCCTACCTGGGCGAACTTCGTGGCAAGAAAAAGGAGAAAGAGAGCGTATTCGGCCTCGCCAAAACCGTTCGCAAACTCAGCAACTCCTTTGGCCGAGTGGCCGTGAACTTTGGTGAAGCCATTCATCTGTCCGAAGTTCTCGATGATGTTAACAGCAGCTGGCGAGACGAGGCCTACGACGCTGAATACCGTCCCCGGTGGCTTAACAACGCGGTATCCGAACTGTCATTCAGGGTGGCATCCAACATCAATGCCTCGGTCGCCGTTAACCCGATTGGCATGACCGCAACGGTTCTGCTGGGCACCGACCGACTGGCGATGGATGAGGGCCAATTAATCCGCCTGATGGATCAATACGCCGCACTGCTCAAGGCTTTCCCCTATGCCGAAACGGTCACCCTGCCTGAGGGCTCCGGCAAGGACTGGGTTGCCTATTGCGAAGGCATGGGACTGGTGACGCGCCAGCCGCAGAAACTGGGCGACATCATCGCTCTGGAAGGCAGCAACGCAATCCTGATGACCTACTACCGGAACAACATCCAGCACCTGTTCGCGCTGCCTTCACTGATTGCCAGCCTGTTTGAGAACAAGGATTCTCTGGGACGGGAAAAGATCGTTTTCCTGGCCAGCGTGGCCTACCCCTACCTGCAATCCGAGTTGTTCCTGAAGTATCAGCCGGACGAAGCCAAAAATGTAATCAATCAGTGGATTGATGTGCTCATTGATCAGGGCCTGCTGAAGCAGCTGGATGATGACCGGATTGGTCGGCCGGAGGAAGGCACAGAGTCGATGCTGAGGCTCAGGGTACTGTCCCGGTTTATTATCCAGACGGTAGAGCGCTACCACATTGCCCTGGGCATTCTCCGTAAGTACGGGTCAGGAAAGATCAGCGCCGCCGAACTGGAAGAGCAGAGTGCACTGCTGGCCGAACGCATGTCCATCCTGTTCGGTCTCAACGCACCGGAGTTCTTCGACAAGAGCCTGTTCCGGAACTTCATTGCCAATATGCAGAACAATGGCGTTATCACCACCGACGATAACGGCTTGCTGTGCTACGGCGAAGGGCTGGATGAGGTGGCGGATGATGCCCGCCTGGTGCTGAGCGTCGAGAAGCGACAGGCGATCCAGCAGGTCACGATGATGGGCGCCTGACGACGCTCATCGGGATGGCAGCGCCCGGATGGAATAAACATCATAGCGGCTGCTCTTGCCTTCTACCCGAGTGGTCGGCTCCGGCCCCTCAATCGCCGGCGCTTTGCGGGGCCGCTTGACCACAACCCGATAACGGGCACGCTCAAGTGCGCAAGCCAGAAGCGCCCCGGAATCCTCGTCGTCCCCCACGATGGTGCGAAAAACCTGCATTTCCTTTTTCACCAGGGCCGATTTGTCCCTGTGCGGAAACATCGGGTCCAGGTAGACAATATCGGCAGCCTCGGAATCGGCTTGCGCTAGCCAGTCAATACTGCTGCCTTCCAGCAATCGCATGCGCTCGACAATGGCTGCACAATCCACGTTCAGGGCAGCCCGTGCGAGGCCGTCCGCCAGCAGGGCATGGATCACCGGATTGCGTTCAAACAGAGTGACTCGGCAGCCAAGACTGGCAAGAACAAAGGCATCCTGGCCCAGCCCTGCGGTCGCATCCACCACATGCAGCGAGGCACGGGTTTTCTGCAGGCCGACCGCTTTGGCCACCAGCTGGCCTGCACCACCGCCATGTTCTCGACGGTAACCCATCTTGCCGGTCACAAATTCCGCACGCACGGGTCCGGGTGCACCCTTGCCAGTTACCTGCAGGCCAAGGCCCTGCTCATCAAGAAATAGTAAAATCGGGAAATCCCGGACATCTCTGGGGCGAACAACACCCAGGTTGTCCAGCCCAAGCGATTCGGTCAGGGCTTCGGCCTGGGCTCGATCACCCAGCGCGCTGCGGGCAATGGCGACGGTGCGGCAAAGGTCTGACGGTTCGGGCGAAGAGGAGTCAGGCATCAGACCAGAATGTCGATTCCGGCCAGACTGCCATCACCACCGGTTTCCTGACCGGCGGCGGCTACGGAGGCAAATGTGGACAGGGCCCTGGCGGCTGGCAATGACACCTCGTCTGCACGGAAACGCTCCAAGCGGACGTCTTCAGCGGCACGACGGGCCTCAACCCGCCGCTCAAGGCTTTCAGTCGCATTACGATCACTGACGATGCCCTGACGGCCGTCGGCAAGGTCACGGCGGGCGGCGTCGGGCGTTTTTTCCGGCGTTGACGCAGGCGCACGGGCCGCATCACTGCGCTCCCGGACGGGGCTGTTGTTGCCGGTCTGGAAATTGAAATTGTTACCCGGATTAATACCGCCAATCATGTTCAGATACCGCTGGCCGGACGACAGGAAAACGTGAGTTGGAAGTATGGAAGATTATCGTCAGGAAAAAAAGACAGGTGATCACTTTTTACCCAGAAGCACTTGCATTCAGAGCTGCTTGCCCGCGTTAAAACAGGCACTTATCGCGATCAGCGGCCAGGCAGCTTTTTCCAGGCAACTTCATCCCTGATATAGACCGGCTGAGCCTGCTCCGCCGGGACTGCCTTGCCCTGCTCGAAAGCGATTACCGCCAGGCGTGCAACCCAGGCAGCACGGAGTAACAGGGTCTCGTCGACGGGCTCAATACGCTCCGAAACATCCACGGGCATGGCGGAGCGATATTGCCAGCCAGGCCCTGCTCCGCACCAGCGTTCAGGGCCTGCCGGCAGTGTAACTGCGTCAGGTGGACAGACCTGTTCCGGAGCCAGCGCCACCGGCAGTCCGGCCCGGGCAGCAAAACAGCCCCAATAGACCTCGCCCATGCGGGCATCAAAGGCTACCGCGATACCGGTTTCCTCGTGAGGATCCAGAGCATCCATGGCACCCAGGGCAACAGCCTGCAGTGAAGACACCGGCACCACCGGGATATCCAGCCCCCAGGCAAGCCCCTGCACAACACCGGTAGCGATCCTGAGACCGGTAAAAGAGCCCGGTCCACAGGCGAATGCCAGGGCGTCCAGCTCGGCCGGTGCCAGGTTTTTCTCTGCCAGCAGCTCGCGCACCATTGGCATCAGCAGCCGGGTGTGGCCTCTGGGGGCAAGCTCGAAGCGTTCGGAGATCTCGCCATCAACAAGAAGGGCTGCCGAGCAGCCCTCTGATGACGTATCCAGTGCCAACAGTTTCACCGGTGTGAAAACCTCGGGTCAGGATGCCAATGATTTACTTGAGTTCAGACAGGATCTGGTCGCGAATGCTGTCCAGGCTGCCAACGCCTTCCACGCGCACATATTTCGGTGCAGCTTCCGGCTCTTTCGACGCCCAGTCCTGGTAGTAGCCAACCAGCGGAGCAGTCTGGTCGTGATAGATCTTCAGACGCTTGCGAACCGTCTCTTCCTTGTCGTCCTCACGCTGAACCAGCGGCTCGCCGGTTTCATCATCCTTGCCCTCTACTTTGGGCGGATCGTATTTCACGTGATAGATTCGGCCGCTGCCTTCATGTACCCGGCGGCCGGACAGACGACTGACGATCTCCTCGTCATCTACCGCGATTTCAACCACGTAGTCGATGACAATCCCCTGGTCTTTCAGGGCCTCGGCCTGGGGAATGGTCCGGGGGAAGCCATCCAGCAGGAAACCGTTCTTGCAGTCCGGTTGCTGGATGCGCTCTTCGATCAGCGCAATGATAATGTCGTCAGACACCAGCCCGCCAGTGGCCATGACTTCCTTGACCTGTTTGCCCAGCTCGGACTCCGCTTTCACCGCCGCCCGCAGCATGTCACCGGTGGAAATCTGGGGAATATCAAACCGCTCGGTAATGAACTGGGCCTGAGTTCCCTTGCCTGCGCCCGGTGCGCCTAACATGATGATTCGCATAACGCTGTGCTCCCGTTTTAGTCATTATCATTTGAAAAGCTGTGGCAAAAGCCTCTGCCTTTGCGACAGCCTCTCCTGCACGGAACAGGTGTCAGCCGGAAACGGCGAAGGCGCATTATACGAAGTCAGCCACGTCAGAGAAAGTCGACCTCCGTATCATGCACCGGAAGTGCGCATTTCCCAGCGAATAACGACAGGGTGTCAGGATGACAGGGAGCTTGCCAGTGCGTCCAGATCCGGAGCCACGCGATCCAGCTCTGTATTCAGTTCTTCCAGAACCTCCGGCCGCAACCCCAGGCCCTCCAGCAAAGCCGGCACGTCGTCAGGGTTGAACTCATCCCCGATACCACGATCCTTCAGCAGGGCATTGGCCAGTTGAACCATCAGGACATAATTCTCATGCTCGCCGTGGTAAGCGGACTGCTGATGAACACCCGCCGCCTTGACCACAGGATCCGGCAGTTGCCACAAACGGTGCAAGATACCACCAATGGCGCCATGGCCCACCGACAGGATCTCCTGACCATTACCCTGCCCGAACACCTGCTGTTCGAGAGAGTGCATGCTGGCTTCGGGATTGGCCTCGCGAAGCTCATTGAGTTCATCAAATTCGGCCGGGAAAAGATGCCCGACCAGCAACAGGCCGAAGTTGTGCAAAAGCCCGCACAGGTAACCCAGCCCTTTCTCGGCGCCGCATCGGGGCGCAATGATCTGGCACAGGAAGGCACAATACAGAGAATGGCGCCAGAAATTGTCCATACCCAGCATGCCCTGGCGGGGCACTTCAAAGGCGCGAACGGAGGCGATACCCAGGGCGATGTGAGCAACGCGATCAAAGCCCAGAACACGGGTGACCGCCTCCTGGACCGAATTGATCTGACCGGGATAATTGAACAGTGCAGACCGGGCATAGCGCATGATCTGGGCGGTCAGGCTCGGGTCAAACTCAATCAGCTCTGCCAGTTCCCGTGCGGTGGCATCGGTATTGGCGGTTAGCCGCAGTATGCGCAGGGCAAGCGCCGGCATGGGTGGCAAACGGTAGAGTTTCTGGAGTTTGTCGGCTACTTCCTCGAGCGTTAGTGCCTCGCGATTGCCATTGCCCGGCCCCCGGATGACCAGGTGTCCCTCCCTGGCGCCTGCCAGCGCCAAGCGGAGCGCTCGACCGTCCATCCTGATCAGAGAATGATCGGTACCGCTGGAGAACACGGCCTGATCCGCCTGAACCACATCCTCATCCACGATCACGGGCAGTTCATAGGCCTGCCCGATAGGTGGCGTGAAACCGGGATCGCAATCCCCGAACAGACGCATGGTCTGGCGTGCGGTCAACGGCTGCAGGCGCCGACCGGTCAGTTGGTGGACGGCATCCGGATCCAGGGAACTGTCGAACTTGTGCACTGCCATCACGACGCCGGTAATATCAATCAACAGGGTAGCCTGGATAAAGACATCCTGAGACAGGCCCGACGCCATGACTGCCGCATCCAGGCTGGTCACCTGATCTATCGGCAACTCCTGGTAGCTGATGCCCTTGCGGGCGAGAAAACGTTCCAATCGTGCAGCCAGAGCCACAGCTTACTCCCTTTTTCTTCGTCGGCGGCCAGTTCCCCGGCCTTTTCCCGTCGCTATTGTTTAGTAGCAGGATCAACCGGTATTGCGCATGCCTGCTGCAATACCTGCCATGGTGACTTTCAGGGCCCGTTCTACCAGCTCCGGCACCTCGCCCTTGCCCTCACTTTGGCGATCCCGCCGAAGCAGTTCCGCCTGCAGGTAATGCAGTGGATCCGTGTAGGGGTTGCGGACTCGCATAGAGTGCGCGAACACGGGCTCCGCCTCAAGCAGTTCGGTTTGCTCCTTGAGTTCCAGAAGCCGCTCAATACATCCCTGGAGGCGGGTTCTCAGGCTCTCGCCAAGGGCTTTAAGCCGGTCATCGTCCAGTAGGGTCTGCTCATAATAGCTGGCAATGCGCAGATCCGCCTTGGCCAACACCATCTCCAGCATATCCACATAGGTGCGGAAGAACGGCCAGCCCTGCATCATTTCCCTCAAAACCGGCAGCCGGTCATCCCGGGCTGCCTCCTCAAGCGCAACATCACTGCCAAGCCAGCTCGGCAGCATCAGCCGCATCTGTGTCCAGGCGAATATCCAGGGTATGGCCCGCAGGCTTTCCACGCCACCGGTGGCCTTGCGTCGTGCCGGCCGGCTGCCCAGAGCCAGTTTACCCAGGGCCTGCTCGGGTGTGACCTGGCGGAAGTAGGGCACGAAATCCGGATTCTCACGAACCACATCACGGTAGGCTTTCAGGGACCGCTCGGTGAGCCAGTCCATGGTCTCCCGCCAGCTGTCCTCCGGTTTGGGTGGCGGCGCCAGGGTCGCTTCAATGACGGCAGTGGTGTAGAGCGTCAGGCTCTGAACCGCCAGCCTCGGCAAACCGAACTTGAACCGGATCATTTCCCCCTGCTCGGTGATCCGGAAACTGCCGTTCACCGAGCCCGGCGGCTGGGACAGAATCGCCCGGTTGGCAGGTCCACCGCCCCGGCCAACGGTTCCGCCCCGGCCGTGGAACAGGGTCAGATGGACACCGTACTGGCGGGCAACCTGGGTGAGTTTTTCCTGGGCCTGGTACTGGGCCCAGGCTGCCATCAGCTGGCCGGCATCCTTGGAGGAATCCGAGTAGCCGATCATCACTTCCTGACGGCCCTGGCAATACTCCCGGTACCATTCAACCTCATACAGAGCCGACATGCTGTCCGGCGCGCCACGCAGGTCATCCAGGGTTTCAAAGAGGGGTACAACCCGCATCGGAAACTTCATCCCCGATTCGCGCAGCAGAAGAATCACGCTCAACACATCGGAGGGCTTGCTGGCCATGGAAATGACATAGGAACCGAGAGCTTCCGGGGTTTGCTGCGCCACTACTTCGCAGGTCGCCAGCACCTCCGCAACGGCTTCAGACGGCTCCCAATTGCGGGGGACCAGAGGGCGTCGGCCCTGAAGCTCCTGAACCAGGAACGCCTGACGCTCCTTTTCGGACCAGGACAGATAATCCCCCAAGCCTAGATAGTCGACCATTTCGGCTACGGCCTCAGCGTGTCGGCTCGCTTCCTGGCGGATGTCCAGCCGGATCAGCGGCAGGCCGAAGGTATGTGCCCGCCGGATGGTATCCAGCAAGGGGCCATTGGCAATCTCCTCAAGACCACACTCAACCAGGGATCGATAGCAGAGCTCCAGGGGGCCGGTGAAATCCTCGTTCTCGAACAGGATCCCGCTGGCGTCCGCGGTTTCGCCATTGACACTCGCCTCGGCCCAGTCGCGGGTCTTGATCAGCCGCTCGCGGAGTTCAGCGAGAACATGGCGATAAGGCTCCCGGGAATCTCCGACGACGGCCTTGAGTTCGTCGCTGGCCTGACACATGGACAGTTCCGCCCGTAACGCCTGAATATCCCTAAGATAGAGGTCCGCTGCCATCCAGCGGCCGAGCAGGAAGACGCGGCGGGTGACCTTGTGGGTAACATTCGGATTGCCATCGCGATCACCGCCCATCCAGGACGCAATCCGGATGGGTGACACCTGCAGGGGCAGGCCTTTCCCCGTCGCATCCTCAAGGGAGGTATCCAGACTCCTCAGAAACTGTGGCAACGCCTGCCACAGACTGTTCTCGATCACCGCAAAGCCCCACTTGGCCTCATCCACTGCGGTCGGTCGCTCATGGCGAATCTCGTCCGTGTGCCAGGCCTCCGTCACCAACTGGGACAGGCGGTTAACGATCTCCTCCCGCTCTGCAGGCATCAGGTCGTCATGATCCAACCGGGCCAGGCAATCCGACATTTCGTCGTATTTCATGATCAGGGTGCGCCGGGCCACTTCGGTGGGGTGAGCGGTGAGTACGAACTCGATGCGCAGGTCTGCGACCCGCTGATGCAGTTCTTCCGGTGTAACATTGCCCTGCTTGAGTCGCTCAAACACCTCACCGAGAGATTCCACCATCAGGTCAGACTGGTGCCCTCGCTTGCGACGGATACCATGGTATTGCTCGGCCAGGTTGGCCAGGTTCAGGAATTGGTTAAACGCCCGGGTTACCGGAAGCAGTTCGTCATCGCTCAGCTTGCCCAGCAGATTGACCAGCCGCTGGCCGGAACCACTTTCCTGGCGGCGATCCGCCTTGGCCGCCGCACGGATTTCCTCGATAAGCTCATAGCAATCCTGTCCGGGATACCGCCGTATGCTCTGGCCAAGCAGTTCGCCCAGCATTCGTACGTTTTCTCGGAGTTCGGGATGTAGCTCAGTCACATTGACGTCCTTTTGAATTGACGGAGGCGAAGTAAACTTACGATACTAAGGAACAGTCGAGAAAGTCTATTGGCGATTCAAGCCTGTAGCTGCAAGGAGTTATCATGAAGGTCACTGATTTGCCCAAACACTGGGAACAGCAAAAAGAGCCCGTGGAGCGCACGCACGATTACAATCTGCGCCTGCCGCTGGAAGATGCAGCACGCGTGGCAGCACTGGCGGAGCTTTACCCGGATCGCAGCGAGAGCGACATTCTGAACGATATGATTGGCGCAGCGCTGGACGATCTCGTCCGCCAGAGCCCGCTAAAGGACAAGCTGGAAGGGAAAGACAAGTAAGAAACGAGGGGCAGCGTTTGCTGCCCTTTCGTCAGGCCACAGATTCCAGCTGGCGAGCCTTGAGACGCTGGATGTGCTTCTGGCTCAGACTGACGAATTTCGGGGTGAGACCCTGGTCCTCATAGATCTCGAAGCCGTCCTCGTCATACGCCACCACCTTGGTGCCCTGGACATACGGAAAGCTGGTCTCCATTTCATCCAGTGCTGCAGAAATCAGATCCCGCATCAGATCCTGAGGTGACTTCATAGGATAAAGCGCTGCAAGCTTTTCGAGGCGCTTGTGATGCTGGTCAGACAACGCCATGAAATAGGCGTCTCGGGTAAGCCGACCACGTGCATGCTTGTCCCAGTAGTTGACCAGATCTTTGATTTTCATGGTGCCTTCACTCCTGCATCTTATTGATGGCGCACGGCGCACGAAAACTGTGCGTCCGTTTCCGGAAGTGTAGACGAAGCCGTCGGTCCGGGGGCGAGAAAATTGGTAACGGATTGTACTTACCGATCCGCCCTGCTCAGTTCTCTATTCCTCCCCGCTCCACGCCTTTGACCGCCTGCCAGACGGCATCCAGCGCCTCCAGTGATTCTTCGTCCATGTCGCGGCCCTCACGCTCAAGCACTTTTTCAATGGCCCGGAAGCGGGCATCAAACTTGTGGTTGGTCCGATTGAGGGCCTGCTCGGGATTAACCTTCATGAACCGTGCCAGGTTCACACAGACGAACAGGAGATCGCCCAGCTCATCTTCAACGGCATCGGGATCGCCGGCGCCCGTCTGTGCTGCTTCCCAGGCCTCCTTGAGCTCGTCAATTTCCTCATGGAGCTTGTCGAACACGGGGGCGATATCCGGCCAGTCAAAGCCATAGCGCGCCGCCCGCTTCTGGAGCTTTTCGGCCCGTGCCATGGCCGGCAGGGTACGGGCGATACCATCAAGCCGGCTTTCCGGTGCGCCGGCATCCGGTGCCGGCTTCAGTGCCCGCTCCTCGGCCTTGATGCGCTCCCAGCTTTCCTTTATCCAGGCCTCATCCGGCCGGTTATCCGGATCGATTCGACTGTCCAGGGTCCCTTCCGGAAAAACGTGGGGGTGCCTGCGCACCAGTTTTCGCACCAGATGATCGACCACGCCATCAAAGTCGAAGTGGCCGTCTTCCCGTCCGATCTGGGCATAGAAGATCACCTGGAACAGCAGATCTCCAAGTTCATCTTTCAGGTGCGGGTAATCCTCACGTTCGATGGCATCGGCAACTTCGTAGGCTTCCTCCAGGGTGTGCGGCACGATGGTCTTGTAAGACTGCTTGGTATCCCAGGGGCAGCCCGTCTCCGGATCCCGGAGCCTGGCCATCAGGGTTTTCAGATCCTCGATGGTATAGCTCATCCGCGTTTTCGCCTTACGTCAATGATATTGGGCAGGTTGCGAATCTGCGCCAGCAACCGCGCCAGCTGCTCCAGGCTGGAAATCTCCACCGTCACCGTCATGGTGGCCGTGTTCTCGTCCTTGTTGCTGAGAGTATTGAGGGACAGCACGTCACTCTTGGAAGCCGACAGCACCTGGGTGATATCCCTCAGTAGTCCGGACCGGTCATAGGCCTCGATCTCGATATCAACCGGATAGACCGCCGCCGGCCGGCCACCCCAGCTCACCTCAATGATCCGGTTGGGCTCGAACTCACGCAGGTTCAGGAACGTCAGGCAGTCCTGACGATGCACAGTAACGCCCCGGCCAACGGTGATGTAGCCACCAATCGCGTCACCCGGTAGCGGCTTGCAACATTTCGCCACCTGGGTCTTGAGCTTGCCAACGCCCAGGATCTGGATATCCGATTCGGTATCGTAGGGCTTGCGGCGCTGAGTGCTGAGCTTCAGATCCAGCTGTTCAGACTTGGGCTCCAGCATCTGCTGGGCCACGTTGGCGACATGCGTGGGGCGAAGGTCGCCGGCACCCGTGGCGGCGAACATGTCCTCCGCACTGTGATAATTGACCTTTTTGGCCAGCTCACCAAGATCCACGTCGTAAAGGGACAGGCGTTTGAACTCGTCCTCGAGGATGGCACGGCCATCCACGATATTGCGGTCTCGGTCCTGTTGCTTGAACCAGTGTGTCACCTTGGCCCTTGCCCGGGAGGTCTGTATGTAACCCAGACTCGGGTTCAGCCAGTCGCGGCTGGGGGCCGGATTGTTGGAGGTCAGAATGAACACCTGGTCGCCGGTTTTCAGCGGATAGGTCAGCGGCACGATGCGGCTGTTCACCCTGGCGCCGCGGCAGGCATGACCGATCTCGGTATGCACGCGATAGGCAAAATCCACCGGCGTGGCGCCCTGGGGCAGATCCACAACATGGCCCTCGGGTGTGAAAACATACACGCGGTCTGAGGCCACATCGGATTTCAGGTGGTCGGCCAGCCCGGACAGATCGCCCAGTTCTTCCTGCCACTCCAGCACCTGGCGCAGCCAGTTGATCTTGGCATCGTAACCCGTGGACTTGTTGCCCTTGTCCATCCCCTTGTACAGCCAGTGGGCACAGACGCCCAGCTCTGCCTCTTCATGCATCTTGTGGGTACGGATCTGCACTTCCATGACCTTGCCCTCAGGCCCGATCACCGCTGTGTGCAACGACTGGTAACCGTTTTCCTTGGGGTTGGCTATGTAGTCGTCGAACTCGTTGGGTATATGGCGCCATAACGTGTGGACGATGCCCAGGGCGGCGTAACAGTCGCGCACTTCCGGGACCAGAATGCGCACAGCGCGGACATCATAGACCTGGGAGAAATCGATACCCTTGCGCCGCATTTTCCGCCAGATGCTGTAGATGTGTTTGGCCCGGCCGGACAGTTCACCCTCAATGCCATAAGCTTTCAGCTCGGTCTGCAGGGTTTCAATGACCCGCTTGATGTAGCTGTCGCGGTCCAGGCGTTTTTCGTCCAGAAGTTTGGCAATCTTTTTGTAGGCGGACTCATGCAGGTAGCGGAAGGACAGGTCCTCCA